>DATBEH010000064.1:0-5079 GCA_036276175.1 Lichenihabitans sp. | reverse complement strand
CGGTCGTGCCCGGCTTGTAGCGCAAGAGGCTGTCGTAGACCGTCGACATGACGAAGCCCGACGTGTTGTTCTCGACCGATTCGGGATCGAGCCAGGACGGGTCCGAGGCGATGCCGATGACGAGCGTGGTGTCGGCCGATGCCGCCGCGGGGACGCCCAAAAGCGCGAGGGCCGCCGCCCAGACCAACAGCTTCGATCGCATCGGATGCTCCTTGCTGGGCGAGGCCGACCCCAAGCGATCGCGTCCTCATCATCGTCGAGGCACGATAACGTCGGGGCGCCGGGTGTCAACGCGATGCATCATGCCGCGCCGCCTGCTCCCGGCACCAGGTCGCCACCTCGGCATGGGTGGCGAACCAGCACCCGCCACCCTGCGTCATATGCTCGATGAGACGGCGGAGCAGCGGCACGCGGCTGCGGTGGCCGATGACATGCGGGTGCATGGTCAGCAGGAACAGGCCGCCCTCCTCCCAGGCGCCGTCGAACTCGGCCCGAAAGATCTCCTCGACCGCCGAGGGCGGCGTATAGGGCCGCAGGCCGGAGAAGCGCAGCATGTTGAAATAGACCGCATCATCGCGGATCCATTCGGGCGGCAGCTCGACGATGCCGGTGGGCTCGCCTGCGGCGAGGAGCTCGTAAGGATCGTCGTCGGCCATCAGGCTGCTGTCGTAGAGAAGCCCCATCTCGCGGATGATCCGAAGCGTATGAACCGAGAAATCCCAGCTCGCGGTGCGGATGCCGACCGGCCGCATCCCGGCGATCCGCTCGAGCACATCCGCGGCCCGCAGCGTGAGGTCACGTTCCGCCTCGTACGGAAGGTCGGTGTTCTTCTCGTGGATCCAGGAATGGATGCCGATCTCGTGGCCCGCCGCGGCGAGGCCGCGCACTTCGTCGGGATGCAGCAAGGCCGAGACGGCGGGGTAGAAGAAGGTCGCGCGCAGGCCGTGCTCGTCGAGGAGCCGCCTCAGCCGCGGCACGCCCTGCCGGTTGCCGTACTGGCCCTGGCTGATCCGCATCGGGCTCTCGTCGGCGTCACGCAAGGGAATCGTCTCATGGTCGGCGTCGAAGGAGAGCGCCACGGCGCAGCGCGCGCCGCCCGGCCAGGCGGCCGGCTTGAGGCTGCGGCCGGCTCGCGCCCGCCCGACGATCTCGCGCCAGACCGGCTCCTGCCATTGCCAGGGTTCGCCCGCGCAGTGGGTTTCGTCGTTCATGCCGGCACCGTCGTCGAGGGTTGGAACAACGCGTCATAAGACGCTAAAGCCACGCTCGACGCCACGCGAGACCGAAACGATGGACCGGATTGCCTTCCTGAACGGCGACACTGTGAGGCTCGACGAAGCGCGCGTGCCCATCATGGATCGCGGCCTCTTGTTTGCCGACGGCATCTACGAGGTCAGCGCGGTGCTCGGCGGCGGGCTCGTCGACAACGAGGCGCACCTCGACCGGCTCGGCCGGTCGCTCGCCGCGATTCGGATCGTCAACCCCTACGCGCCCGCCGAATGGGCGCAGCATCAGACGGAGCTGGTGCGCCGCAATCGGCTCGACGAAGGCCTCGTCTACATCCAGGTGACCCGCGGCACAGCCGAGCGCGACTTCACCTTCCCGGCAGCCGCGCGCCCGACCGTCTTCATGTTCACCCAGGCCCGGCGGATCGTCGATGCGCCGCTGGCCGTCTCGGGGGCGGCGGTCATCACCGTGCCGGACCTGCGCTGGCGACGCCGCGACATCAAGTCGACCGGGCTCTTGGCCCAGGTACTGGCCAAGCAGGAGGCCGCCGAGGCGGGCGCCAACGAAGCCTTCATGGTCGAGGACGGCCTCGTCACCGAGGGCGCCTCCTCCACGGCCTTTATCGTCACGAAAGCGAATGCGGTGGTGACGCGGCCGCTGTCGACGAGCGTGCTCCCCGGGATCACGCGCCAAGCCGTGCTGCGTCTCGTCGACGAGCAGGGCCTCTCCCTCGACGAACGCGCCTTCACGGTCGAGGAGGCCCGCGCCGCCGCGGAGGTCTTCTACACCGCCGCCTCGGCCTTCGTCATGCCGGTCGTCTCGATCGACGGCCAGACGATCGGGAGCGGGCGTCCCGGGCCGCTCGCGACGCGGCTGCGGGCCCTCTACATCGATCTGGCGCAGAGCCGGTAATGCCGGCCTGAATGGGGCTCCGCCAGGGCGACCGAGGCGGGCGCCGGATCCTTCAGGTTCCCGAGCGGACCACGCGCGGCGGCGCCACCGGGTGGGGCCGCTGCGTCTGCATGGGAGCGTGGTCGAGCGGGGACGGGGTCGAGAGCGGCGGGCTCTCGAACAGGCTCGACACGCTCGCCTCCTGCGAGATGCGGCCGATCGCCTCACCGATCAGCGGCGCGATCGGGATGACCCTGATGTTGCGGGCGTTCAGCACCGCCTCGGTCGGCCGGATCGTGTCGGTGACGACGAGTTCCGTGAGGCGTGACCCTGCGATGCGCGCCACCGCGCCGCCCGACAGGACCCCGTGCGTGCAATAGGCATAGACTTCGCGCGCGCCCTGGTCGAGCAGCGCATCGGCGGCGTTGCAGAGCGTGCCCCCCGAATCGGCGATGTCGTCGAGCAGGATGCAGGTCTTGCCGCGCACGTCGCCGATGATGTTCATCACCTCCGATTCGCCGGCCCTCTCACGGCGCTTGTCCACGATGGCGAGCGGCGCGTCGATGCGCTTGGCGAGCGCCCGCGCCCGCACGACGCCCCCGACATCGGGCGAGATCACCATGGCGTTCTTGAGGTCGACGCGCTCGGCGATGTCGCGCACCATCACCGGCGCGGCGAAGAGGTTGTCGGTGGGGATGTCGAAGAAGCCCTGGATCTGGGCGGCGTGGAGGTCGACGGTCAGCACCCGGTCGGCGCCCGCATGGGTGATGAGGTTGGCGACGAGCTTGGCCGAGATCGGGGTGCGTGGCCCCGCCTTGCGGTCCTGCCGGGCATAGCCGAAATAGGGCAGCACGGCTGTGATGCGGCGCGCCGAGGCGCGGCGCAGCGCATCCGTCATGATCAGGAGTTCCATCAGGTGGTCGTTGGCCGGATAGGCCGTCGACTGGATGATGAACGTATCCTCGCCGCGCACGTTCTCGAGGATCTCGACGAAGATCTCCATGTCGGCGAAGCGCTTGACGTTGCATTTGGTCAGCGCCACGCCGAGATGGGCCGCGATGGCTCTGGTCAGCGGCTCGTTGGAATTCCCGGCCAGGATCTTGATCGTTCCAGCCATGGCCGCTCCTCGCGTGACGGTTCCGCTCGACGGGGACGCGACCTTGCGCGCCGGCCCGACATCTCGGTCGCGCCGGCAGGCGCATGCGGGCATCCGAGACCGAGCCCGAACCTGTGACACTGCCGCAAGCCTGGGCCGGGCGCCCGAGGCCGGGTCGCGACGCCCTGCGCGCCGCACGCGCCTCTTAGCAGGGCGCGGCCGCCACGACAACGGAGGTTCTCTTATGTCCCAGGGCGATCGCATTTCAGATTCGGGCGATGAGGCTTGACAGATAGGCGTGGTCCCATCCGGCGCGTTTGAATTTTCCGCGCAGGGAGCCTTTGGCCTTATCCCTTTGCATGAGGTTGATCGCCATATGGCGCAGGACGGCCAGGTTGTTGGGGCGGTTGCCCAAACGCGTTCTGTCCTGATCCTCGTTCATGACGACGTCGAGCCGCCAGTGGAGGCTGTTTTCGATACCCCAGCGGAGGCGGGCGATTGCGTTCAAATGATCAAATGATCGGGCGAGAGGGCGCTGGAGAGCACGTAATAGGCAGTTTCGGTTGTGGTTTTCTCCGCGATTTCGCGACGGCGGACGATCTTGCCGATGGCTTTGAGACCGGGCCAGTGATGATCGTCCTGCAACCAGCCGATCGCGGTGGCGATCGTCGCCGTGCGGGTCTCGATGCGACCGTGATCGCCATCGACGGTCGGCTCAGACGTGATGACCGAACTTGCCGGATCGTCGAGGTAGCGTCTGACGTCGTCATGCAGTGTCCCTCCGCCTGCCACTCCACTCAGCTTCGCTGAGCGGAGCCTCTGGCAGGCTCCGCCCTGATTGCCTTTGAGCGCCAGACAATAGTCGCCGCCCTGATCGATGACCTGTTGGGCGATCGTCCTCTGGCAGTTGAGCGCGTCGGCGGTGACGATGGTGCCCTTGAGCGACAGCATCTTCAGCAAAGCCGGTACGGCGGTGATTTCGTTGGATTTGGCCTCGGTGGCGACCTGCGCCAGCACCATCCGCTGTTCGCATCCCCCAGGCACTCACCATATGCAAGGCAGATTGGCCGCTGGCCCGATCGAAGGAACGACGCAACACCTTCCCGTCGATCGCCACGACACCCTCGCAAGACTGAGAAAATGCCGCCATGAACCGCTGGAAGGCCGATCCGAACTGCTCGGGATCGAGCTGACGAAACAGCCGGCTGAACGTATCGTGGCTCGGCACGCCGTTCTCCAGCTTCAGAAAGCCTCGCAGAAACGGCTCCTTCGACTTCGCAAACAACGCCATGTCAGCCGCCCCTTGCCCGCCGCTCAGCACCGCGCAAAGCGCCATCATCAACAGTTCGTGGAAATCAGGAAGCCGGGCATTCCCGGACCGGGGGTCGTCCAGCCCCTTCCAGCAGGTGGCAAACTCTTCCAAATCCCTCTCTCCCGGCGCGGTCGCAACTCGAAACCGGGTAGAATCCTTTCAATCCACAACCGCAATCCAATCGCAAAATTCCAAATGCGATTCCCCTGGGGCGAGGTCCTGTTTCTGGTGACCTGCGCCACCATCGCGGGTTGCGACGACTATGACGAGATTGCCGATTGGGGGGCCGACCACCGGGATTTTCTGAGAGGCTACGGCGAGTTCTTCTTCGGCACCCCGAAAGAGGACTGGCTGCGCGTCGTTCTCAACCGGATCGACCCGGCCCTGTTCGAGGCCTGCTTCACGGCCTGGGCCATGAGCCTGCGGTCCGATGCGCCTGACCTGATCGCGCTTGACGGCAAAACGGTGCGCCGGAGCGGTGACGAAAGCCGCGGTCTGGGGCCGGTCCACCTGGTGTCGGCGTGGGCTTCAACGCAGCGTCTGGTGCTCGCTC
>DATBEH010000063.1:0-70687 GCA_036276175.1 Lichenihabitans sp. | reverse complement strand
CCTACACAGCGGGGAGGGTGGGCGCAACATCCAGGCGTCATCAAAGAGTCAGATTCTGTCCGCGCCGCCGCATCGCGGGTCGCGAACCGTCCGTGTGATGCGTTGAATCTGCGACGGAATCGCGTCGCGATTCGACGTCATCAAAATGCAAATCGCGCCGGCCTCCGCGCTCCGAATCGACTGGATTCGGTCCCGTCAATGGCCTCGTTCGGAGGGGCAATTCGATGCTTAGCCGATAAGGCTTTGATTCTGCGCGTTAACCGATGCGCGGGTCGCGCTCACGGTGAAAACTATCCACCGTTTTCATTACCAATCTTTGAAAAATGAAGCTTTTCAACATGATCCGGGCCGGGTGACGGGGCGCATCGCGTCCGAATCGCCGTGCATGCACGGCTTGGGAGCGATTCGGACGGACCTCGTGATCATCGCGCGCTTTGTCCATCTGCGGGACAACGACCGTCGGACGGCGGCTGAAGCTCGGTGCCGAAGCGTGGATTGCCGAACGCCATTCCCGTCAGGATCTGCATCCGATCGGGTCCAAAGCCGTCGTGATCCGGCATTTATGTGAACAGCGACCGGAGCTGGCCGATCAGGAACGAGCGCCGCGTCTCGGAAAGCTTGGCCAGGAATGTTTCGGCCCAGCGATCGATGTCGTTCTTCTCGATCGTCGCATACATCGACCGGTGGCGTGACTGCCGCTCGTCGAGCGGCATCTCGAGCGCGATCCTGATGGCCTGGGCCATGCCCTCGGTCTCGTGCGGATTGACGATCAGCGCGCTGTCGAGCTCCGCCGCGGCGCCGGCGAATTGCGAGAGGACGAGAACGCCGGGGTCGTCCGGGCTCTGCGCCGCCACATATTCCTTGGCGACGAGGTTCATGCCGTCGCGCAGGGGGGTGACGAGGGCCACCGCAGAATGCCGGAAGATGCCGGCCAGTTCCGGGCGGGAATAGGACCGGTTGATATAGCGCAGCGGCGTCCAGGCGGCTTCGCCGAACGTGCCGTTCACCTCCCCGGCGAGCTCGTTCACCGTCTTCACCATGTCGCCATATTCGGGAATGTTCTCGCGGCTCTTGGGGGTCACCTGCAACAGGATGACGCGGTTGCGCCACGCCGTCTCCTTGTCGAGGAAGTGGCTGTAGGCCTCGATCCGGTGGATGATCCCCTTCGAGTAGTCCAGGCGGTCGACGCCGATCAGGAGCTTGCGGCCCAGGAGGCTGTCGCGCATCTCGCGGGTGAAGCTCGAGGCTTCGGCCTCCACCGCGATCTGGGCATATTCGCGCGTCTCGATGCCGACCGGGAAGGCGCCGATGCGCACGACCCGCCCTTCGAGCGCGTAGGCCGAGCCGTCGCGGCCGACGCTGCCACCGGTCATGGTCAGGTAGCGCCCATAATTGGTCTTGTCGTTCTCCGTCTGGAAGCCGACGAGGTCGTAGTAGCTCAAGGCGCCGATGCTCTGCTCCTGACGCGGGATCGTCATCAGCAGGTCCGGCGGCGGGCAGGGGATGTGCAGGAAGAAGCCGATCGGGTTGTTGCAGCCGCGCGAGCGCAGCTCCCGCGCCAGCGGGATCAGGTGGTAGTCATGCACCCAGATGACATCGTCGGGCTGCAGCAGCTTCGACAGGTGGTCGGCGAAGAGGCCGTTGACACGCAGATAGCCGGTCAGGTCAGAGCGGTTGAACTCGGCGAGATCCACCCGGTAGTGCAGGATGGGCCACAGCACCCGGTTGGCGAAGCCGTTGTAATATTCCTGGTAATCGGCCGCCAGCAGATCGATCACCACCTAGGTCACCTGGTCGCGCTGAACCACCGCCGGCTCGACGTTGGTGTTTTCGTCGACCTTGCCGCTCCAGCCGAACCAGACGCCGGGTCGGTTCTTCAGCGCCGCGTGAACCGCCACCGCGAGGCCGCCGGGCGGCGGCGGTTGCCCCGGCTCCGGAACGGTGACCCGATTGGAGACGATTACAAGTCGCGACACCAGGCGTCCTCCCAGCTCACGGACAGGCGCATCGCCGTGTTGATGATGCCGGCCATCGAATAGGTCTGCGGGAAGTTGCCCCAGAGTTGGCCGGTCACCGCGTCGAGGTCTTCGGACAGGATGCCGAAGGCGTTGCGATGCGACAGGATGTCGAGGAAACGCTCGCGGGCCTCCTCCTTGCGGCCGATCTGGACCAGCGCATCCACGTACCAGAAGTTGCAGACCAGGAAGGCCGTCTCGGGCAGGCCGAAGTCGTCCTCGGCCGTATAGCGCATGATCCTGCCGTCGCGCATGAGCTCGCGGCCGATGAGGTCGCAGGTCTTGACGAAGCGCTCGTCGCGCGAATCGATCAGGCCGAATTCGGGCAGCAGCAGCACGCTGGCGTCGAGGTCGGGCAGCCCCCAGGCACCGACGAGCGCCTGGCGCTCCTCGCTCCAGGATTCTTGCAGGATGCGGCGCTTCACCCGGTCGGCGTCGCTCTTCCAGATGCCGGCTTCGGTGCGCAGGCCGAGGTGGGCCGCGATGCGGGCGAGTCGGTCGCAGGCGGCCCAGCACAGCGCCGCCGAATAGGTGTGGACGCGCTTCTTGCCGCGATATTCCCAGATCCCGGCATCGGGCTCGAAGGCGAATTTCGCCGCCTGGCGGCCGAGCATCTCGAGGCGCCGGAAGAGCGCCTCGTCGCCCATCCGCGGCAGACGCTCGTCGACGAACATCTGCGCGGCGCCGAGGACCACGCTGCCGTAGACGTCGTGCTGGACCTGCGAGACGGCGGCATTGCCCACGCGCACCGGCTTATTGTTCTGGAAACCGTCGAGATCGGGGGCGATCCATTCGTCGAGCGAGGTGCCGGGAATGATGCCGTGCACCGGTGCCAGATAGGTGTCCTGGTCGAAGGCGATGTTGGTGAAGTAGTTGATGTAGGATTCCATCGTCTGCGTGGCGCCGAGCCGGTTCAGCGCGTCGACGACGAAGAAGGCGTCGCGCAGCCAGCAGAAGCGATAGTCCCAGTTGCGGGTGGAGCCCGGCGCCTCCGGCAGCGAGGTGGTGTGGGCGGCCACGATGGCGCCCGTCTCCTCGAAGGAGCAGAGCTTGAGCGTGATCGCCGCCCGCGCCACGTCGGCCTGCCATTCGAAAGGCAGCGCCAGGTAGCGCGTCCAGTCGTACCAATATTCGCGGGTCCGGTCCTGGAACTCGCGCGCCGTGGTTTCTAGCGATGAGCGGAACGGCTCGTCCGGTCCAAAGACCATGGTGACGACCCGCGTCAGGGCAAAGCTGGTTTCATGCTCGATATAGGAGAGCGGCGCGTCGGTGTTGAGGCGCAGCACCTGCTCGCCGCCCGAATAGCGGATGTGGTTCGAGCCGATCGCGACGTCGGTGACCTTCTTGCCGTAGTCGTATGTCGGCCGGACCCTGATGGTGATGCGCGGCAGACCGGCGATCGGCTCGATGCGGCGGACGAGCTGAGACGGGCGGAAGATGCGCTCGTATTGCTTGAAGCGCGGCATGAAGTCGGTGATCCGGACCATCCCGCCCTGTGCATCCTTCAGGATGGTCTCGACGATGGCGGTATTGCGCAGGTAGCTCGCCCGACTCTCGACCTGATCGGCGAGCACGACGTCGCAAAACCCCTTTTCCACATCGCCGGCCAGCAACCGGGAGAAGACCGGGTCCGAATCGAACCGCGGATTGCACCACCACACGATGCGCGCGTTGGTGTCGACCAGCGCGGCGACACGGCAGTTCCCGATGAGGGCGTAATCGAGGTTGCGGGAGCTCGTCATGCGCGGATTGTCTCCGGGTCGATAAAGGCCGCCAGCCATTGGCGAACGGCGGCGGGGTTCGGAAAGGTCCCGGCGACGCCCGGAGCCGCGTGGCTTACCGAATAGGCGAGGCCGTTGCGCGACATTACGGTTTCGAAGCCGGGGCGATCGGTCACGTCGTCTCCCACGAAGATAGGGCGGCGACCGCGGAAGGCTGCCTCTTCCATGAACCGGGCAATGGCGGCGCCCTTGTTGACGTCGGGCCGCTTCATCTCGAACACGTAATGTCCGGGCATCAGCGTGAGCCCGTGATCCGGATGAGCAGCCAGGAAGGCCTCGAGCCGCCGCTTCAGGGCCTGTCCGCTGCCCGGCGCCGCCCGGTAATGGATCGCGAAGGAGAAAGACTTGTTCTCGGCAAACGTTCCCGGAAACTGCGCCAGGAGATCGAGGAGATCGGTCCAGGTCGCGGCCGGCAGGGCGGCTGCCAGCACCAGCGGGGACGCGTCCGCGGCATGGAAGCGGAACTCCGCTCCATGGACGCCGCTGGCCTTGAGACGGAGCGGGCTGAACAGCCGGTCGAGATCCTCGATGGTGCGGCCGCTGATCAGCGCCAGGGCTCCCTCGAGCCGCTCCTCGGCCAGCGCCAGATCGTGCAGCAGCGAGGCCGGCACCACGACGGCATCGGGACTGGGCGCGATGTCGATCAACGTGCCGTCGACATCGAGGAACAGACCGAAATCGGCAGAGAATCCATCCGGATCCAGCCTCGGGCCCGTGCGGGTGGTCGTCATATCGGTCGTCCTGGCACGGTCCTGGGGTCGCGGGCGGAGCCTTACCACCGCTGCCGCGCCGATTCGACCGGAACGTGAGGCAGGACGCAAAGTTCCGCGGCTAGGCTGAAGCTGGCGGCCGATCACGGGGCTGCGCCATGTTGCAGCGCGATACGAGCGGAACAAAGAGTCAACGGCAGCGTTCAGGCTCCGAACCCTCCACGCCTCTCCAATGTGAGTCTCCCAAGATGCGAATCGCCCAGATCGCTCCGTTGATGGAAAGTGTTCCGCCGCGGCTTTATGGCGGAACCGAGCGGATCGTATCCTGGCTCACCGAGGAACTCGTCCGCCAAGGGCACGACGTGTCCCTGTTCGCCAGCGGCGATTCGATCACGGCGGCCAATCTCATTCCCTGCACGACCGAGGCTATCCGCCTGTCGGACGCCATCACCGATTACATTCCTCATTATACGATGATGGCCGACCGCGTGCACCGCCTGCGGCAGTCCTTCGACATCCTGCACTTCCACATCGATATGTTCCATTTCCCATTGTTCCGAGGGCTCGAGGCGCGCACCGTCACGACGCTGCACGGCCGGCAGGACCTGCCGGATCTCTGGCCGTTCTACCGCGCCTTCCCTGACATGCCCCTCGTGTCGATCTCGGACGCCCAGCGTGCGCCGATCGCCGACGCCAACTTCGCCGGCACCGTCCTGCATGGTCTGCCCACCGACCTTCATCGGGCCAACTACGATCCGCGCGGCGGCTACCTGGCATTTCTGGGTCGAATCTCGCCCGAGAAAGGACCTGACCGCGCGATCGAGATCGCCCGCGCCCTCGGCATCCCCCTCAAGATCGCCGCCAAGATCGACAAGGCCGACGAGAAATATTTCCGCGAGACGATCCGCCCGCTGCTCGACGGCCCAGGGGTGGAGTTCGTGGGCGAGGTCGACGAGCGGGACAAGAGCCGATTCCTCGGCGAGGCGCGCGCCCTTCTCTTTCCGATCGATTGGCCGGAGCCTTTCGGCCTCGTCATGATCGAAGCCATGGCCTGCGGCACGCCGGTCCTGGCGTTCCGGCACGGCTCGGTCCCCGAGGTCATCGAGGACGGGCTCACCGGCAAGATCGTCGACACGATGCCGCAGGCCATCGCCGCCATGCCGGAGCTGCTGGCGCTCGATCGCCGAGGCGTCCGCCGTCGGTTCGAGGAGCGATTTTCGGCGGCGCGCATGGCGCGCGACTATGTGGCGCTCTACGAGCGGCAGATCGCCCTCGAGGGTCTCGAGACCTCGGCGCTCGACGCGAGCCTGCGCCGCCAGCGGACCATCGACAGACTTCTGCCAGGGTCTAAGTCTACGCAGGTTCGGGATCTCGGATCAGCCTTGCCGCAATAGGCGCGAGCGGGCGCGCCGGGCCGAGCGAGCGAGGACATGCGATGACACATGAAGCGGCCGGCGAGCCGCGCGACGCCAGCGACCCGGGCTCCGAACCCAGTCCCTTCTACATCTCCGCCACCGTACCTTCCTCGCGGCCGCGGCATACGATGAAGCACGGCGACACCTTCGCCGTCTTCGATAGTTTCGGCGATATCGGGGCGTCGCCCGGCGGATCCGACGGGCTGTTCAATCACGACACCCGCTTCCTGTCGCGATTCGAGCTGCTGATCCATGGCATGCAACCCCTGCTGCTCGGCTCGCGCATGCGCGACGACAATGTCGCGCTTGCGGCCGACCTGACCAATCCGGACGTCTATCGCGACGGCAAGATCGCGCTCGCGAAGGACACGGTCCACATCGTGCGCACGACCTATCTGTGGGGTGGGGTCGCGCATCAGCGCATCCATGTCGCCAATCACGGCGATGCGCCCGTCACCTTCACGCTCTCGTTCATCTTCGGTTGCGACTTCTCCGACCTCTTCGAGGTGCGCGGCACGCGACGCGCCCATCGCGGAACCATGCGCGAATCGTTGCAGCCGCCGGACACGGTGGAGTTTGCCTATCTCGGCCTCGACGACAAGGAGCGGCGGACCCGGCTGCGCTTCGAGCCGGCACCACAGCGCCTGGTGAATGGTGCGGCGACCTACAGCCTGGCGCTCGACGGCGGCAAAGGCACCACGATCCTCTTTTCGGCCGAATGCTATGGCGACGCGACGCCGCGGATCGAGACTTTCGTGAAGGGTTTCGTCGCGGCCAACCGGCACCAGCACGCCGGCCACCGCAAGGCCGCGACGGTCGAGACCTCGAACGACATCTTCAACGAGGTGATGTGCCGTTCGGCCGCCGATATCGACATGTTGCTGACCGATACGCCGCAGGGTCCTTATCCCTATGCGGGCATCCCCTGGTATTCGACCACCTTCGGCCGCGACGGCATCATCACGGCGATCCAGCTGCTGTGGAGCCATCCCGCCGTCGCCAAGGGCGTGCTCAAGCGGCTGGCGCATTACCAGGCCCGGACCGAGGATCCGTTGGCCGACGCGGAGCCGGGCAAGATCCTGCACGAGATGCGTGGCGGCGAGATGGCGGCGCTGCGCGAGGTGCCGTTCGGGCTCTACTACGGATCGGTCGATTCGACGCCGCTCTTCATCGTCCTCGCCGGGCTCTATCTCGAGCGGACCGGCGATCTCGATACGATCGCCCATCTTTGGACCGCCATCGAGGCCGGCTTCGCGTGGATGGAGCGTTACGGCGACCGCGACGGCGACGGTTTCCTCGAATATGCGCGGGCCGACGACCAGGGCCTCCAGAACCAGGGCTGGAAGGATTCCTACGATTCCGTGTTCCACGCCGACGGCACATTGGCGAGCGGTCCGATCGCGCTCGTCGAGGTGCAGGGCTATGCCTATGCGGCGATGACGCTCGGCGCCGTCTGCGCCCGCAGGCTCGGCCATGCGGACCGGGCACGCGACCTCGCGGCGAAGGCGGAGCGCCTCGCCGAGGCTTTCGACCGCGCCTTCTGGTGCGAGGACGTCGGAACCTATGCGATCGCCCTCGACGGAAAGAAAAATCCCTGTCGGGTCAGGACCTCCAACGCCGGGCACGTGCTCTGGACCGGGATCGCCCGGCCGGAGCGGGCCCATCGGGTCGCCGACGACATGGTCGGCGCCGATTTCTTCTCCGGCTGGGGTGTCCGCACCGTCGCCAAGGGCCAGCCGCGCTACAATCCCATGTCCTATCACGACGGCTCGGTCTGGCCGCACGACAACGCGCTGATCGCGCTTGGCTGCGCGCGCTACGGGCGCATCGCTAGTGCCGAGAAGATCTTCGACGGCCTGTTCGCGGCTGCCGCCTATATGGATCTGCGCCGCCTGCCGGAGCTGTTCTGCGGCTTCCGGCGCAGGCGGGGCGCCGCGCCGACGCTCTATCCGGTGGCTTGCGCGCCCCAGGCCTGGGCGGCGGCGGCGCCCTTCATGCTGCTGCAGGCGGTCCTCGGGATGGAGCTCGATCCCGCGGCGCGCAGCATAAGGTTCAGGAATCCCCGCCTGCCGAAGTCGATCGAGGAGGTCACGCTGCGCGACCTAGGCTTCGCCGAGGCGGGCGTGGACGTCACCTTGCGGCGCATCGACGATCATGTGTCGCTGAGAGTGCTGCGCAACCGCGGTGCCATCCAAGTGTCGATGGTCCTCGCCTGACCGGTCCGGCTTGGCTATCCTCGCGCCCGATCACGCGAGGAGGCCCGGCACGCCATGCATATCGACCCGAACCCCGGCATGCGGTCGCTGGCGGCTGCACTGTCATGCGTGGTCCTGGTCGGTCTGAGCATCGCCTTCCTCGACAGGCCGGCGGCGACCTTCTCGCACCACGTTTTCCATGGCGCCTTCGCGTTCGTCGCCCTGACCCATGTCGTCGATCCGGTTCTGCCCGGCTCCGCTCTGGGGCTCATCGTCGCGGCGGTCGCGGTGATGAGCGGGTGGCGCCCCGGCCGCCTCGGCCGGACCCTGATCGCCTGCTGCATGGCGGCGCTGATGGCCTATGCGATCAAGGATCAGCTGAAGTTCGGCTTCGGTCGCCTTTGGCCGGAGACCTGGGTCAACGGCAACCCGTCCTGGATCGGCAATGGCGCCTACGGATTTTCGCCGTTCCACGGCGGCGCCGGATGGGGCTCCTTTCCGTCCGGGCACATGGTCGCGATCACCGCGCCGATGTGCGTGATCTGGCGCCGGATGCCGCGGCTGCGCTGGCTCTCGGCGCTCCTGGTGCTGCTCGTCGCCGTCGGCCTCTATGGCGCGGATTATCATTTCGTCGGCGACATGATCGCGGGAGTCTATGTCGGCATCGCCTGCGGCCTCGGCATGCTCGCGGCGCTCCATGCCGGTTGGAGCGACCGCGACGAGGAGGCGGGGCGGGAGGGATCCGCACCGGAACGGCGGCGGCGATCGGGCTGATGTCCGGGCCCGCGGACTGACGGCGCCTCCCGCGTGTCCGGCCCCGGTCCGTCTTTCGTCGAGCGCACGCGGCAAAGGTGGGCTCGTCACGGCACGATGCGGGCGCCGGGGCCGCATCTCGAACGCCTGCCGATCGGCTTCGACCTCGCCGGCGTCAGCGCTACCGAGGGCCTGCGCGCCGCCGTCGGCACCGGCCTGGTCCTGTTGGTCAATATCTGGGTCGGCTCGCCGGCCCTCACCATCGCGGCCTTCGCGGCCCTCCTGACATGTTTCTGCGACACCGGCGGCCCGGTGGCGCATCGCATCCCGGCGCTGCTGACGTTCACGCTGATTGGCGGCGCCATCTGGGGCCTCGTCGGCCTGCTTCACGACCTCGGCTGGCTGCTGCTGGTGCCGCTCGCGGGCCTCCTGGTCTTCGCCAACAGCATCGTGCGCGTCTGGGGGCATGCGGGCCCAGGCCGTCGGCAACGTGCTCACCGTCGTGTTGGCTCTCGCCGTCGACCGGCCCCTGAGCCCGAGCGCAGCCTTGGCCCTGTTCGCGGCCTTTCTGGTCGGAGGGGCATGGGCCACGGTTCTGACGATCGGCATCTGGCGGATCTACCCCAACCGTCCGGCGACCCGCGCCGTGGCGGAGAACTGGCGCCGGCTGGCGGCGCTGGCGCGCGACCTCATCGATCTGACCGCGGCCGACGGGGTCGATGCAAGCCGCTGGGAGGCGCATGCGCGCGGCCATCGCCGCACCGTCCGCGACGGGCTCGAAGATGCCCGCGCCGTTATCATGGCCTCGGTGCGTTCGCCGGGTCCCGTGTCGCCGGAAAGCGCGCGAGCGCTGCTCGGGCTCGAAGCCGCCGAGCAGGTCTTTGGCGCGCTGATCGCGCTGTCGGACCGGCTCGAAAGTACCCGCGACCCGGTGCTGCGCGGCGCGGGCCTGCGCGTCCTGCGCCGGCTTCGTCCGAGCCTGGTGCTGCTCGGCCAGGACCTCGGCCATGTGTCGGACCGGGTCGAGCCTTCGCTCGTCCGCATGCAGGCCGACGGCGAGGAGGCGCCGGCGCTGGAGCGGATCGTCAAGGTCCTGGTCGATCGCCTCCGCCTCGCCTTCGGCCTGAAGCGGGAGCAGGGGCGCCCGGACCCGCCCGAGCGCCGGTCGCGGTCCGCGGCGCTGAAGCAGCGCCTGCAGCAGCTTCGGGGGACGCTGAGCTGGGACTCGGCGATCCTGCGTCACGCGATTCGTGCCGCGGTGCTGATCATGGCGGCCGTGGCGGTGACGCTCGCCTGGTGGACGCCTTACGCGCATTGGCTGACCATCACCGTGGCGCTGACCATGCAGCCCTATTTCGCCGCGACCTGGCAGCGGGCGCTGGAGCGGATCGGCGGCACGGTGCTCGGCGCGGCGATCGGGGGTGGGCTTGCCTTCGTGCCGCCCACGCCGCTCAATCATGCCGCGCTGCTCATCCCGCTCTGCATCCTCGGCTTCTCGGTCCGCCAGGTCAGCTATGGGGCCTATATCGCCTGCCTGACGCCTTTGACGGTGCTGCTGTTCGAGGTCGCGGAGCCGGGGCATTCGGAATGGACCGTCGCCGCCTGGCGCACCTTCTATACGATCGGCGGCGGCGGCCTCGCGGTGCTGGCCTGCATGGTGCTCTGGCCGAGCTGGGAGCCCGACCGAACGGAGGGAGAGCTCGCGCGCGCCCTCAAGGCTCATTCGGATTATGCCCGGGCGGTATTCGATGTCCTCTCCGGCGACGCCCCGCCCCGCCGTCTCGACGAGGCGCGGCGACAGGCCGGGCTCGCCAGCAACAATCTCGAAGCCTCGCTGTCGCGCGCCCTGCAGGAGCCGCGCCGGCGCCGCTCGCGCCGTCTCGAGACGCTGCTCGCGGCCGATGCCGCGCTGCGGCGGCTCGGCGGCGGCGTCCTCGCCCTCCATTTCGACCCTGCGGCGCGCACCGACGTCGGCGAGGAGACGTGGCAGGCCTGGCGCCGGTGGCTGCCGGCAGCGCTGGCGGGCCTCGCCGAGCGTCGCTCCGGGCTCGGTCGGCGGCCGGAGGCGCCGCCGACGAGCACGCTCGACCGCCTCGGCCGCGGCGTCGAACTCCTCGACAGGCTTCTGACGCGTCAGCCGCTGCAGGGCGGGTGAGCCGGCAGCGCGCCCGATCGGGACGGCGTGCGACACCCACTGCGACGAGCTTTCGCCTTGCATGCCGCGGTGCGGTACACTAGGTCTTCGTCAGCCGTTCGGAGCTTTGGAAGGCTTCGAAATCCCAACGGAGTGGAGCCGTCTCGCGGCTCCTCGGAGATGGCGATGCCCGGGCTTCTTGGTCAATCTCTTCCGCTGGTGATCTTCATCGCCGTCGCGGCCTTCATCGCCGGTGCGCTGCTTCTGGCGCCCTTCCTTGTCGCCTACAAGTCGCCCGATCCCGAGAAGCTCTCGGCCTACGAGTGCGGCTTCAACGCCTTCGACGACGCGCGCATGAAGTTCGACGTGCGCTTCTATCTCGTCTCGCTGCTGTTCATCATCTTCGACCTGGAGGTCGCCTTCCTGTTCCCCTGGGCCGTCGCCTTCCACGACGTCGGGCTCTTCGGCTTCTGGTCGATGATGGTCTTCCTCGGCGTGCTGACGATCGGCTTCGTCTACGAATGGAAGAAGGGAGCCCTGGAATGGGACTGATCGCCGATCCCAAGGGCCGGTCCGCCGCACCCGTCGGGACGCTGATGGCGCCGGCCGCCAGAGGTGTCGTCGACCCGCGCACCGGCCGCCCCATCCTGGCGGACGACGCCTTCTACACGGACGTCAACGGCCAGCTCGCCGACAAGGGGTTCCTGATCACGGCGACCGACGACCTCATCAACTGGGCCCGCCAGGGCTCGCTGATGTGGATGACGTTCGGGCTCGCCTGCTGCGCGGTCGAGATGATGCAGTTCTCGATGCCGCGCTACGATTCGGAGCGCTTCGGCTTCGCGCCGCGCGCCAGCCCGCGCCAGTCGGACGTGATGATCGTCGCCGGCACGCTGACCAACAAGATGGCCCCGGCGCTGCGCAAGGTCTACGATCAGATGCCCGAGCCGCGCTACGTGATCTCGATGGGATCCTGCGCCAACGGCGGCGGCTATTATCACTTCTCCTATTCGGTGGTGCGCGGCTGCGACCGGATCGTGCCGGTCGACATCTATGTGCCGGGCTGTCCGCCGACCGCCGAGGCGCTGCTCTACGGCGTGCTCCTGCTGCAGCGGAAGATCCGCCGTACGGGCACCATCGAGCGGTAAGGCGAGAAGGGAAGCGGAGTCTCATGAGCGAACCGACGACGCTGTCGCACCAGGACCTCGGCCAGGCGATCGTCGAGGCGCTGCCGGGTGCGGCGCTTGGCTTCGAGGTCGCCTTCGACGAGCTGGTGCTCAAGGCCGACGCGGTGCGGATCGTCGAGGTGACGACCTTCCTGCGCGACGACCCGCGCTGCCGGTTCGTCTGTTTCATCGATCTGTGCGGCGTCGACTACCCGCAGCGCGCCAAGCGCTTCGACGTGGTGACGCATCTGCTCTCGCCGACCCTAAACCGGCGCATCCGGATCAAGGTCGAAGCCGACGAGACGACGCCCGTACCCTCGCTCACCCCGGTCTTCCCCGCCGCCAACTGGTTCGAGCGCGAGGCCTACGACTTCTTCGGCATCCTGTTCTCCGGCCATCCGGATCTGCGGCGCATCCTGACGGACTATGGGTTCGAAGGTCACCCGCTGCGCAAGGATTTCCCGATGTCGGGCTTCGTCGAAGTCTGGTGGAACGACCTCGAGAAACGCGTCGTCAACCAGCCGGTGCAACTGACGCAGGATTTCCGCTCTTGGGATTTCCTCTCCCCCTGGGAGGGCATGGATACGGCGGCGCTGCCGGGCGACGAGAAGGCCAAGGCGCAATGAACGACCAGAACACCCGCAACTTCTCCATCAACTTCGGCCCGCAACATCCTGCGGCGCATGGAGTTTTGCGCCTAGTGTTGGAGCTCGACGGCGAGATCGTCGAGCGCGTCGATCCGCATATCGGTCTCCTCCATCGCGGCACCGAGAAGCTGATGGAGGCGCGCACCTACCTGCAGAATGTGCCCTATTTCGATCGGCTCGACTATGTCGCGCCGATGAACCAGGAGCATGCCTTCTGCCTCGCCATCGAGAAGCTGCTCGGCGTCGCGGTGCCGCGCCGCGCCCAGCTCATCCGCGTGCTGTTCTGCGAGATCGGGCGGCTCCTGTCGCACCTTCTCAACACCACGACCCAGGCCATGGACGTCGGTGCGCTGACCCCGCCGCTCTGGGGCTTCGAGGAGCGCGAGAAGCTGATGGCCTTCTACGAGCGCGCTTCGGGAGCGCGGCTCCACGCCAATTATTTCCGCCCGGGCGGCGTCCACGAGGATCTGCCGACGCGGCTCGTCGAGGATATCGGCGCCTTCTGCGCGCCCTTCCTGAAGACGGTCGACGATCTCACGACGCTTTTCATCGACAACCGCATCTTCAAGCAGCGCAACGTCGACATCGGCATCGTCACGCTCGACGAATGCTGGGCCTGGGGATTCTCGGGCGTGATGGTGCGCGGCTCGGGAGCGGCCTGGGACCTGCGCCGCAACCAGCCCTACGAATGCTATGACGAGATGGAGTTCGAGATCCCGGTCGGCCGGAACGGCGACAATTACGATCGCCAGGTGATCCGCATGGAGGAGATGCGGCAGTCGACCCGCATCATGGAGCAATGCGTCGAGAAGCTGCTGGCGCCGGGCGGGCAGGGACCGATCCACACGCTCGAAGGCAAGCTCGTGCCGCCGCCGCGGGCCGAGATGAAGCGCTCTATGGAGGCGCTGATCCACCACTTCAAGCTGATGACCGAGGGCTTCCATGTGCCGGCCGGCGAGGTCTATGCGGCGGTCGAGGCCCCCAAGGGCGAGTTCGGCGTCTATCTGGTGTCGGACGGCGGCGACAAGCCCTACCGCTGCAAAATCCGTGCGCCGGGCTTCGCCCATCTCCAAGCCATGGACTTCATGTGCCGCGAGCATATGCTGGCCGATGTCTCGGCCATCCTCGGCTCGCTCGACATCGTTTTCGGCGAGGTCGACCGATGAAGGCGCTGGTCACGGTCCTGGTGGCGACCGTCTCGCTGGCCGTGGGCAGCCAGGCGAGGGCGCAGGCCTCCATGTCGGTGGCGCAATTGCTCAAGGACGGCTACGAGATCAAGACCGCCTTCTACGACAATGGCGGAGGGGCCTATATCATCCTGCAGCGGGGCACGTCGGCCTATATGTGCCACTCCAACCCCTCGCAGATCTGCGAAAAATTGAACTAACGGATCGTCCATGGCTGTTCGCCGCCTAGCCGAGGTCCAGCCGGACCATTTCGACTTCACGCCCCAGAACCGCCAATGGGTCGACAAGCAGATCAAGAAATATCCGCCCGGCCGGCAGGCCTCGGCCGTGATGGCGCTGCTGCGGCGCGCGCAAGTGCAACATGGCGGCTGGCTGCCCAAGCCCGCCATCGACCGCGTGGCCGAGATCCTCGACCTGCCGCCGATCCGGGTGCTCGAGATCGCCACCTTCTACACGATGTACAACCTCGCCCCCGTGGGAAAGTTCTTCATCCAGTTCTGCGGCACGACGCCCTGCGTGCTGCGCGGTGCCGACGGCATCCGCAAGGTGCTTGAGGAGCGCGTCGGCCCGCAGAACCACGTGACGGCGGACGGTAATTTTTCTTGGCTCGAGGTCGAATGCCTCGGTGCCTGCTGCAACGCGCCGATGGTGCAGATCAACGACGATTATTACGAGGACCTGACGCCCGAGAACTTCACGACGCTCCTCGATGACCTCGCGGCGGGCCGCGAGGTACGCAAGGGCTCGCAGACAGGCCGGCTGACCTCCGAGCCGGTCGGCGGCCTGACCTCGCTCACGACCTATTACGGCACCGACGGCCGCACCGACACGTTCGAGACGAACCGCCGTCCGGACGGCGCGGCGGTGCTCGCCGCAGCCAACGACGATCCGGCCGCCGATGCGGCGGAGGGCCTGCGCCCGTCCTCGGGCGACGCGGCGGGCGAGCGCGCCACGCAGGACCAGGCCGGCGGGGATCTCGGCCCTGGCGGCTCGAAGGGCCAGCGCGACCTCGGCACGGCTCGTCCCGCGGGCTCGATCGACGATACCGGCACCCGGACCGACGATCCGGTCGGCACGGATCAGGCGGAATCGTCCGCGGTGCACAATCCGGATGCCCAAGGAGCAAGCGAGAGGCAGGGTGATCCGCCGCCGTCGCCAGCAGGCGCGAAGAGGCGCCGGCCAAAATCGGCCCCATCCGAAAAGCCCGAAGGCTGAGCGAGGACCCGATGCTCGACGACAAGGACCGGATCTTCACGAATCTCTACGGCTTCGGCGACTGGCGGCTCGAAGGGGCGCGCAGGCGCGGCACCTGGGACGGCACCAAGGGCCTGCTCGAGAAGGGCAAGGACTGGATCATCAACGAAATGAAGGCCTCGGGCCTGCGCGGGCGCGGCGGCGCCGGCTTCCCGACAGGCCTCAAGTGGTCCTTTATGCCCAAGCCCGATCCGGCCCGGCCGGCCTATCTGGTGGTCAATGCGGACGAGTCGGAGCCCGGCACCTGCAAGGACCGCGAGATCATGCGCAATGATCCGCACATGCTGATCGAAGGATGCCTGATCGCCTCCTTCGCCATGCATGCCAATGCCTGCTACATCTATATCCGTGGCGAATACGTGCAGGAGGCCGACCGGCTCGACGCCGCCATCGACGAGGCCTACGAGGCGAACCTCGTCGGCAAGGACAACGTCCACGGCTATCCGTTCGACATCTACCTGCATCGCGGCGCCGGTGCCTATATCTGCGGCGAAGAGACGGCGCTGCTCGAATCGCTCGAAGGCAAGAAGGGCATGCCGCGGCTGAAGCCGCCGTTCCCGGCCAATATGGGCCTTTACGGTTTGCCCACGACGGTCAACAACGTCGAGTCGATCGCGGTGGCACCGACCATCCTGCGGCGCGGCGCCGCCTGGTTCGCCGGCTTCGGCGCCAAGAACAACACCGGCACCAAGCTCTTCTGCGTCTCGGGCCATGTCGAGAGGCCCTGCAATGTCGAGGAGGCCATGTCGATCCCGTTCCGCGAATTGATCGAGCGGCATTGCGGTGGCATCCGCGGCGGGTGGGACAACCTGCTCGCCGTGATTCCCGGTGGGTCGTCCGTGCCCTGCGTGCCGGCGCACGAGATCATCGATGCGCCGATGGATTTCGACACGTTGCGCAACCTGAAATCCGGCCTCGGTACGGCGGCCGTCATCGTGATGGACAAGTCGACCGACATCGTGCGGGCCATCGCGCGCATCAGCTATTTCTACAAGCACGAGAGCTGCGGCCAGTGTACGCCGTGCCGCGAGGGCACCGGCTGGATGTGGCGCGTCGTGAGCCGCATGGCCGAAGGCCGCGCCCAGAAGCGCGAGATCGACGCCCTGCTCGAGGTCTCGACGCAGATCGAAGGTCACACGATCTGCGCGCTCGGCGACGCGGCGGCCTGGCCGGTGCAGGGCCTCATCCGCCATTTCCGGCCCGAGATCGAGCGGCGCATCGACAGCTATATGGCCAATCCGCATCCCGAACCGATCCGGATCGCGGCGGAGTAGAGCGATGGCCAAGACTCAACTGGCGACGCGTTCCCTTCTCCCGCAGCGCGGGAGAAGGGAGGCGTGACCAAAAGGATTTCCGGATGACCAAGCTCATCGTCGACGGCCGCGAGGTGGATGTCCCGCAGGATTTCACGCTGCTGCAGGCCTGCGAAGCCGCAGGCGCCGAGATCCCGCGCTTCTGCTTCCACGAGCGGCTGTCGATCGCCGGCAATTGCCGCATGTGCCTCGTCGAGCTCAAGGGCGCGCCGAAGCCGATCGCCTCCTGCGCCTGGGGCGTGCGCGACTGCCGCCCGGGGCCGAACGGCGAACCGCCGCAGGTCTCGACGAAATCGGACCTCGTGCGCAAGGCGCGCCACGGCGTGATGGAATTCCTGCTGATCAACCATCCGCTCGACTGCCCGATCTGCGACCAGGGCGGCGAATGCGACCTGCAGGATCAGGCCATGGCCTTCGGAGTGGCGGGGTCGCGTTTCCACGAGAACAAGCGCGCCGTCGAGGACAAATATATCGGGCCGCTGGTCCGCACCTCGATGAACCGCTGCATCCATTGCACGCGCTGCATCAGGTTCACGGCCGAGGTCGCGGGCACCGGCGACATGGGCGCCATCGGCCGCGGCGAGGACATGGAGATCACGACCTATCTCGAAACCGCGATGGGCTCCGAGCTGCAGTCGAACATCGCCGACCTCTGCCCGGTCGGCGCGCTGCTGCAGCGGCCCTATTCGTTCAAGGCGCGCCCCTGGGAGCTGACCAAGACCGAGGTCATCGACGTCATGGACGCGTTGGGCTCGAACATCCGGGTCGATTCGCGCGGCCGCGAGGTGCTGCGCATCCTGCCGCGCGTCAACGACGACGTGAACGAGGAATGGATCTCGGACAAGACCCGCCACGTCGCCGACGGGCTCAAGACCCAGCGGCTCGACCGCCCCTATGTCCGCGAGGCTGGCCGGCTCGTTCCCGCCACCTGGGCGCAGGCCTTCGCGGCCATCGCGAAAAGGGTCAAGGCCAGCGTGCCGGAGCGGATCGGCGCCATCGCGGGCGATCTCTGCAGCGTCGAGGACATGTATGCGCTGAAGCTCCTCATGGGGACGCTCGGCACGCCGAACATCGATTGCCGCCAGGATGGATCCAAGCTCCATCCGAGGTTCGGCCGCGCCTCCTACCTGTTCAATGCCACTGTGGCCGGGATCGAGGCGGCGGATTCGCTGCTGATCGTCGGCTCGAACCCACGCCGCGAGAGCCCGGTCCTCAATGCCCGCATCCGCAAGCGCTGGCGGGCCGGCAATTTCCCCATCGAGGTGATCGGCGAGCAGGCCGACCTGACCTACGACTACAAGTATCTCGGGGCCGGCCCCGAGACGCTGGGCGATTACGCCGGGCGTGCCGAGCCGCGCGGCGACAAGCCGCTGGTGATCCTAGGGCAGGGCGCCTTGGCCCGCGAGGACGGCCTCGCCATCGCGGCGCTCGCTGCCAAAACCGCCGCGGCGCTGGGCACCAAGGACGGCTGGGCCGGCTTTTCCGTCCTGCACACGGCCGCCTCCCGTGTCGGCGGCCTCGACCTTGGCCTGGTGCCGGGCGAGGGCGGCCTCGATGCGCCCGCCATTGCAAAGGGTGGCGCGCTCGATGTGCTCTTCCTGCTCGGGGCCGACGAGATCGACGTGGCTCCCGGTGCCTTCGTGGTCTACCAGGGCTCGCACGGCGACCGCGGCGCGCATCGCGCCGATGTCATCCTGCCGGCGGCGACCTATACGGAAAAGCCGGGCCTTTACGTCAACACGGAAGGCCGCGTGCAGCACTCCGATCGCGCCGCCTTCCCGCCTGGCGAGGCGCGCGAGGACTGGGCCATTCTGCGCGCCCTGTCGGATGTTCTCGGCGCCCGGCTGCCGTTCGACAGCTTCGCGGCGTTGCGTGCGGCGCTGCGCAAGGAGTTTCCGCTCTTCGCGGCGGTCGACCGCATTCCGGCCGTACCGGGCGGTGCGTCGCTCGACAGCCTCGTGGCGGCCGGCGGCACGCCGACCAAGGCTGCCTTCGTCTCGGCCGTCGGCGATTTCTACCTCACCAACCCGATCTGCCGCGCCTCGGCCGTGATGGCCGAATGCTCGGCGCTCGCCTCCGGCCGCCTGCGGCAAGCCGCGGAATAGACCCATGACCGACGGATCCGTGCTCTCCCTCATCCTGAAGCTCGTCGAGAGCCTCGTGTTCATCGTCCTGCTCCTGATCTATGTGGCCTATATCCTTTACGCGGATCGCAAGGTCTGGGCGGCGGTGCAGCTGCGGCGCGGCCCCAACGTGGTCGGCCCGTGGGGTCTGCTGCAGAGCTTCGCCGACCTCCTGAAGTTCGTCTTCAAGGAGCCGATCATCCCGTCGGGCGCCAACAAGGGCGTCTTCCTCCTGGCGCCTCTCGTCACCGGCACGTTGGCCCTCTCGGCCTTCGCGGTGATTCCGCTCGACTGGGGCTGGGCGGTCTCAAACCTCAACGTCGGCGTGCTCTATCTCTTCGCCATCTCGTCGCTCAGCGTCTATGGCGTGATCATGGCCGGCTGGGCCTCGAACTCGAAATATCCGTTCCTGGCGGCGCTGCGCTCGGCGGCGCAGATGGTCTCCTACGAGGTCTCGATCGGTTTCGTGCTGGTCACGGTGCTGCTCTGCGCCGGCTCGCTCAACCTCACCGACATCGTGATGAAGCAGAATACGGCCTTCGGCATCCTCGGCTGGTACTGGCTGCCGCTCTTGCCGATGTTCGTGATCTTCTTCATCTCGGCGCTGGCCGAGACGAACCGCTCGCCCTTCGACCTCGTCGAAGCGGAATCCGAGCTCGTCGCGGGCTTCATGGTCGAATATTCGGCGACGCCTTACGTGCTGTTCATGCTCGGCGAATATGTGGCGATCGTCTCCATGTGCGCCGTCATGTCGATCCTGTTCCTCGGCGGATGGCTGTCGCCGCTTCCGTTCCCACCCTTCACCTGGGTGCCGGGGGTGATCTGGTTCGTGCTGAAGACATCGCTGATGTTCTTCATGATCGCCATGGTGAAGGCCTTCGTGCCGCGCTACCGCTACGACCAGCTGATGCGCCTCGGCTGGAAGGTGTTCCTGCCGCTCTCGCTCGCCTATGTGGTCATCGTGGCCGGTGTCCTGCAGGTCACCGGCTGGGGCGGCATGCCGCACTGAGGCGGAGCGCCGTCACCAAGTTCGTAAAGGGTTCCGTCATGGCCATGAGGCTCGACCAAGCCGCGAAGTCGCTCTTCCTGAGCGAGTTCGTTTCAGCTTTCTTCCTGTCGATGCGATATTTCTTCAAGCCGAAATATACGCTGAACTATCCGCACGAGAAGAACCCCAAGAGCCCGCGCTTCCGCGGGGAGCACGCGCTGCGCCGCTATCCGAATGGCGAGGAGCGCTGCATCGCCTGCAAGCTCTGCGAGGCCATCTGCCCGGCCCAGGCCATCACCATCGAGGCCGGGCCGCGGCGCAACGACGGCACGCGGCGCACCACGCGCTATGACATCGACATGGTGAAATGCATCTATTGCGGCTTGTGCCAGGAGGCCTGCCCCGTCGATGCCATCGTCGAGGGGCCGAACGACGAGTTCGCGGTGGAGACCCGCGAGGAACTTCTGTATGACAAGAACAAGCTGCTCGCCAACGGCGACCGGTGGGAGCGCGAGATCGCCCGCAACCTGGCGATGGATGCGCCCTACCGCTGACGCAGCGCAGAGATCCGGTTTCACAGGCCTCGAGGGGCGCCGCAGGATCGGCGCATTCGGCTCGACATCGGGATTGAGGTTCGGCGCCAGCCGGGCCGGGCAGGGGTTTTTCGAGCATGGCGGCCAGCGTCTTTCTCTTCTACGTGTTTTCCGTCATCGCCGTCGCCTCGGCCTTCATGGTCATCGCGGCGAAGAACCCCGTCCATTCGGTGCTGTTCCTGATCCTCGCCTTCGTCAATGCGGCCGGGCTCTTCATGCTGCTCGGTGCCGAGTTCCTGGCGATGATCCTGATCGTCGTGTACGTGGGTGCCGTGGCGGTGCTGTTCCTGTTCGTCGTGATGATGCTCGACGTCGATTTCGCCGTGCTGAAACAGGGCTTCCTGCAATATCTGCCGCTCGGATCGCTGATCGGTGCCATCGTGCTGATCGAGCTCGTGCTCGTCGTCGGCGGCTGGACGCTGTCACCGGCTCCCGGCGCCATCGTGCAGGCGCCGATGACGCCCGGCGTGTCGAACACGGCGGCGCTCGGGCGCATCCTCTACACCCAATATCTCTATTTCTTCCAGGCCGCCGGCTTCGTGCTGCTGACCGCCATGATCGGCTCGATCGTGCTGACCCTGCGCCATCGCCGCGGCGTCAAGCGCCAGGACGTCGATGTGCAGAACATGCGTGACCGACATGCCTCGGTGACGCTGCAGAAGATCCCCTCGCGAGCCGGCCTCTAGGAGCATCGTCATGGCGGTCGGCCTCACCAACTATCTCATCGTCGCGGCGATCCTGTTCACGCTCGGCATCGCGGGCATCATCCTCAACCGCAAGAACATCATCGTCATCCTGATGTCGGTCGAGCTCATCCTGCTCGCCGTCAATCTCAACCTCGTGGCCTTCTCGGCCTTTCTTGGCGACCTCACCGGCCAGGTCTTCGCACTCTTGGTGCTGACCGTGGCGGCGGCGGAATCGGCCATCGGTCTCGCGATCCTCGTCGTGTTCTACCGCAACCGGGGCACGATCGCGGTCGAGGACATCAACATGATGAAAGGCTGAGGACTCAGCGCCATGTATGACGCCATCGTCTTCCTGCCGCTCGTCGGCAGCCTCGTCGCGGGGCTCTTCGGACGCCGTATCGGCGCACGCAACGCGGAGCTCGTGACGAGCGGACTCCTCGGCCTTGCCGCGCTCCTGGCCTGGATCGCCTTCTTCCTCGTCGGCTTCGACCATCATACCGACCACGTGCCGGTCGCCAACTGGTTCACGGTCGGCGACCTTCGGGTCGACTGGGCCTTGCGCATCGATACGCTGACCGCCGTCATGCTGGTCGTCGTCACCACCGTGTCGACGATCGTGCACGTCTATTCGATCGGCTACATGCACGACGACCCGAGCCGGCCGCGCTTCTTCGCCTATCTGTCGCTCTTCACCTTCGCCATGCTGATGCTGGTGACGGCCGACAATCTCGTGCAGATGTTCTTCGGCTGGGAGGGCGTCGGCCTCGCCTCCTATCTGCTGATCGGTTTCTGGTACGATCGGCCGAGCGCCAATGCGGCCGCCATCAAGGCGTTCGTCGTCAACCGCGTCGGCGACTTCGGCTTCTCGCTCGGCATCTTCGCCGTCTTCTATCTGACGCGTTCGGTGAGTTTCGACACGGTCTTCGCCGCGGCGCCGGGCCTCGTCGGCAAGTCGATCCATGCCTTCGGCATGGATGTGGATGCCCTCACCATCACCTGCCTGCTGCTGTTCATGGGCGCCATGGGCAAGTCGGCGCAGTTCCTGCTCCACACCTGGCTTCCCGATGCGATGGAGGGCCCGACGCCGGTCTCGGCGCTGATCCACGCCGCCACCATGGTGACGGCGGGCGTGTTCATGGTGGCGCGACTGTCGCCGCTGTTCGAGTTGGCGCCTTCGGCGCTGACCTTCGTCACCGTCATCGGCGGCACCACGGCCTTCTTCGCGGCGACGATCGGCCTCGTGCAGAACGACATCAAGCGGGTCATCGCCTATTCGACCTGCTCGCAGCTCGGCTACATGTTCGTGGCGCTTGGCGTCGGCGGCTACGGCATCGGCATCTTCCACCTGTTCACCCATGCCTTCTTCAAGGCGCTGCTGTTCCTCGGCGCCGGTTCCGTCATTCATGCCGTCGGCGGCGAGCAGGACATGCGCCACATGGGCGGCCTCAAGCGATACATTCCGAAGACCTATTGGCTGATGGTCATCGGTACGCTGGCGCTGACCGGATTCCCGCTGACGGCCGGATATTTCTCGAAGGATGCGATCATCGAGGCGGCCTTCGCGGCGAACCGCGGCGGCTCCGCCTATGGCTGGCTGACCACGACGGTCGCGGCCGGCCTCACCTCCTTCTACTCCTGGCGGCTGATCTTCCTGACCTTCTGGGGCGAGCGGCGGGTCGCGGCGTCGGACGGCCATGAAGCGACGGACCATAACGCCCACCATGAGCCGGCGGGTTCGCACGCAGCCGGCCAGGCATCGCCGGAGGCCGAGCAGGCGCATGTGGCGACCGATAGCCACGCGAGCGTGGCGACCCAGGCGCACGATCATGATGAGCATGGTCACGACGCGCATGGCCATGGCGGCGACCCTCACGAATCGCCGCCCGTCATGCTCTACCCGCTCTACGTGCTGGCGGCGGGCGCGCTCTTCGCCGGCCTGCTCTTCAAGCACCTCTTCATCGGCCAGGGCCGGGACTTCTTCTGGGGGCAGAGCCTGTTCTACGCGTCGACCAGCCACCTGTTCGAGGACATGGAGAAGACGCCGTTCCTGATCGGTCTGCTGCCGACGCTGATGTTCGTCGTCGGTCTCGTCGTCGCCTACTACCTCTACATCATGCGCCCGGGCACGGCCGAACGCTGGGCGCGGACCAACCGGCCGCTCTACAATTTCCTGCTCAACAAGTGGTATTTCGACGAGCTCTACGACCTCGTCTTCGTGCGGCCGGCCTTCTGGCTCGGGCGGCTGTTCTGGAAGGGCGGCGACGGTCGCATCATCGATGGTTTCGGGCCGGACGGCGTCGCCCAGGCGGTGCTCAACACCACCGGCCGCGTGGTGAAGCTGCAGACCGGCTACGTCTACCACTATGCCTTCGCCATGATGCTCGGCGTCGCGGCCTTCATCACCTGGTACCTGGTCGGAGGGATTCGCTGATGTTCGGCTTCGGCATCCTCTCGGGCCTGATCTTCCTGCCGATCGTCGGGATCGCCTTCATCCTGGTGCTGCGTGGCGAGGACGAGGCGACGCTGCGCAACGCCAAATGGGCGGCGCTGGCGACGTCGATCGCGGTCTTCATCCTGTCGCTGGTCGCCTGGGGACGCTTCCAGACGTCGGACCCGGGCTTCCAGCTCGTCGAGACCAAGCAATGGCTCGGCGGCGGCCTCGGCTACAAGCTCGGCGTCGACGGCATCTCGATGCCCTTCGTGCTGCTCACCACCTTCCTGATCCCCTTCTGCATCGCCTCCGCCTGGGAGGCGATCCGCTTCCGGGTGAAGGAGTTCATGATCTGCTTCCTGGTGCTGGAAGCCGCCCTGATCGGGGTCTTCACCGCGCTCGACATCGTGCTGTTCTACCTGTTCTTCGAGGGCGGCCTCATCCCGATGTTCCTCATCATCGGCATCTGGGGCGGCAAGCGGCGCATCTATGCGTCGATGAAGTTCTTCCTCTACACGCTGCTCGGCTCGCTCCTGATGCTGCTCGCCATCATGAAGATGTACGGCATCGCGGGGACGACCGACATCACCGTCCTGCTCAAGACGCCCTTCGCGCCCTCGCTGCAGAAATGGCTGTTCCTGGCCTTCCTGGCCTCCTTCGCGGTCAAGATGCCGATGTGGCCGGTCCACACCTGGTTGCCCGACGCGCATGTCGAGGCGCCGACCGCGGGCTCGGTGGTGCTGGCCGGCATCCTCTTGAAGCTCGGGGGCTACGGCTTCCTGCGGTTCTCGCTGCCGATGTTCCCGGATGCGTCGCACTATTTCGCGCCGCTGATCTTCGCGCTCTCGGTCATCGCCATCATCTACACCTCGCTCGTGGCGCTGGTGCAGGAGGACATGAAGAAGCTGATCGCCTATTCGTCCGTCGCCCATATGGGCTTCGTGACGATGGGCCTCTTCACCCTAACGCCGCAAGGCATCCAGGGCGCCGTCTTCCTGATGATCTCGCACGGCATCGTGTCGGGCGCGCTGTTCCTGTGCGTCGGCGTCATCTACGACCGGATGCATACGCGCGAGATCGCCGCCTATGGCGGGCTCGTCCACCGCATGCCGAACTATGCGGTCGTCTTCATGGTCTTCACCATGGCCAATATCGGCCTGCCGGGGACATCGGGCTTCGTCGGCGAATTCCTCACCATGCTGGCCGCCTTTCAGGTGAACACCTGGGTGGCGTTGTTGGCGACGCTCGGCACCATCCTGTCGGCCGCCTACGCGCTCTACCTCTATCGGCGGGTGATCTTCGGCACGCTGGAGAAGGTCTCGCTCAAGGGCATCCTCGACCTCTCGCCGCGCGAGATCGCCATCATGGCTCCGCTCGTGCTGCTGACCCTCTATTACGGCATCCATCCCTCGCCGGTGCTCAATGCCTCGGACGCCGCCGTCGCCGGCATCGTCAAGACGGTTGCGGCTTCGGCTCCAGGCGCCAGGACCGCCGCGCTCGGGGCGAACACCGCCGCGCTCGCAACCGGACAGGAATGACGATGCCCGTCGGCTACTCGCTCTCGCAGCTCTTCCCCGAACTGACGCTCGCCGTCGGTGCCCTGGCCATGCTGCTCTTCGGCGCCATCAGGGGCGAGCGCTCGACCAAGCTCGTCTACGAGATCTCCATCGTCCTCATCGGCATCGCTTTCATCGCGGTGTGCTTCGCCAAATCGACGTCGAACATCGGTTTCGACGGCGCCTTCGTCGACGACGAGTTCGGGCGCTTCATGAAGGCCCTGGCGCTCATCGGCTCGTTCACGACGCTCGTCATGGCAATCCCCTATCTGCGCCAGCAGGGTATCGCCAAGTTCGAGTTCCCGGTTCTGCTGCTGCTCTCGACGCTCGGCATGATGGTGCTGATCTCGGCCGGCAACCTCATCGCGCTCTATCTCGGCTTCGAGCTGATGAGCCTGGCGCTCTACGTCATCGCCGCCTTCCATCGCGACGATGACAGGTCGAGCGAAGCTGGCCTGAAATATTTCGTGCTCGGCGCGCTGTCCTCCGGCATGCTGCTCTACGGCGCGTCCCTCATCTACGGTTTCGCCGGGACCGTCTCCTTTCCGGGCATCGCCGCGGCGCTGCAGGGCCACCAGGCCATCGGCGTCGTCTTCGGCCTCGTTTTCCTGTCGGCCGGTCTCGCCTTCAAGATGTCGACCGTGCCGTTCCACATGTGGACGCCCGATGTCTACGAGGGCGCGCCGACGCCGGTGACGGCCTTCTTCGCCACGGCGCCCAAGATGGCCGCGGTCGCCATCACGGTGCGGGTGATCATCACCGCCTTTCCGGGCATCACGGCCGACTGGCAGCAGATCATCATCTTCATCTCGATCGCCTCGATGCTGCTCGGCTCCTTCGCCGCCATCGGCCAGACGAACTTCAAGCGGCTGATGGCCTATTCCGCCATCGGCAACATGGGCTTCGCGCTGACCGGCCTCGCCGCCGGCACGGAAGCCGGCGTCTACGGCGTGCTGATCTATATGGCCACCTATCTGGTCATGACGCTCGGCACTTTCGCAGCCATCCTGTCGATGCAGCGCAAGGGCCGGGCGATCGAGACGGTCGGCGACCTCGCCGGCTTGAGCAAGACGAGCCCGGCCATGGCCTTCTTCCTCGCCATGCTGATGTTCTCGCTGGCCGGCGTGCCGCCGCTCGCGGGCTTCTTCGCCAAGTTCTACGTTTTCCAGGCCGCCATCCAGGCCAACCTCTATCCACTGGCGGTCATCGGCGTGCTGGCGAGCGTGGTCGCCGCCTTCTACTACCTGCGCATCGTCAAGATGATGTATTTCGACGATCCGGCGGAGGCCTTCGACAAGGCCAATCCCGCCTTGCGCATCATCCTGGCAGCGGCGGGCCTGGCGATGCTGCTGTTCTGGGTGTTCCCGGCACCCGTCGTGAGCGCCGCGTCCGCTGCCGCCCACTCGCTGTTCTGACGAGGTGCTCGACATCGCGGCGGAGAGAGCCGGCTACCGCCATATCGTGGTCGAGCGCGTCGGCTCCACCAACGACGACGCGCTGGCGCTGGCGCGTGGCGGTGATGCCGGCAAAGTGTGGATCCAGGCGCGGGTGCAATCCACGGGACGGGGGCGCAGCGGCCGCGCTTGGTCGTCGCCGACCGGCAATCTCTACGCGACGCTGTTGCTCGTCGACCCGGCCGAGCCGCGTCATGCTCCGGAACTCGGCTTCGTGGCCGGGTTGGCCCTCGTCCGGGCCGTGCGGCGATTGCCGGGCACTCCGGCCGGGGTGGCGATCAAATGGCCGAACGATCTGCTGCACGACGGCGCCAAATTCGCCGGCATCCTGGTCGAGGGGACGCAGAGACCCGATGGCTGCTTCGCGGCGGCCATAGGCTTCGGCGTCAACTGCCGCTCCCATCCGATCGGTCTCGACTATCCGGCGACGGACCTGTCGGCCTTGGTCGGCCAGGATCTGTCGGCCGATGCGCTGTTTCGTCATCTGTCGCGTGAGATGGGCGTCGCCCTGGAGCTGTGGGATCGCGGCCGGAACTTTGCGGCGATCCGCGACGGGTGGCTTGACCATGCGCTGCCGAAGGGGTCGCGTCTTGCGGCCCGCACGGCATCCTCCATCAAGGAGGGCATTTTCGACACGATCGACGATCGCGGCCGGCTCGTCCTCCAGACGGGATCCGGCCCCTTGATCGTCGATGCGGCCGACGTATTCCTGACACAACGGGCGATCCCGCTTCGGGCGCCGCATGGTGAGAACAATGACTGACGGTGGCGAGGAACTCGTCTTTTGCGCGCTGGGCGGTCTCGGCGAGATCGGGATGAACGCGGCGCTCTACGGATTCGGTCCGCCGAATCGGCGCAAATGGATCATGGTCGATTGCGGCCTCGCTTTCGCGGGGCCGGATCTGCCGGGCATCGACCTTCTGCTGCCCGACCTCTCCTTCGTCGAATCGGTGAAGCGCGATCTCCTCGGGCTGGTGATTACCCATGCCCATGAGGACCACATCGGCGCGGTGGCCGATCTCTGGCCGAAACTCCAGTGCCGTGTCTTCGCGACACCTTTCGCGGCAGGGCTGCTCGGGGCCAAGCACGCGAACGACATGAACTTGCTGCGGCTGCGGGTGGAGCCGATCGAGCTCGGTCAGAGATTGTCGCTCGCGCCGTTCGACATCGAATTCATTCCCGTGGCCCATTCGATTCCCGAGAGCGCTGCCCTCGCGATCCGCACGCCCGCCGGGACGGTCGTCCATACGGGCGACTGGAAGATCGACGCGACGCCGTTGATCGGCGTGCCGACCGATGCGGCGCGCTTCAGGGCGCTCGGCGACGAGGGCGTGCTGGCCCTGATCTGCGATTCGACCAACATCCTGCGCGACGGCGAAAGCCCGTCCGAGGCCGAGGTCGCCGCGACCTTGAAGCGGCTCATCGCCGAGGCGCCGGGGCGGGTCGCCGTCACCACCTTCGCGTCCAACGTCGCCCGGCTGCGAGCCGTCGCCGAAGCCGCATTGGCGGCGGGGCGGCAGGTGATCGTGCTCGGGCGCGCCATGGACAGGGTCATCTCCCTCGCCCGCGAGCGCGGCTATCTCGATGGCATTCCTGCCTTCTTTTCGGCCGAGCGTTTCGGCAGCCTGCCGCGCGACCGCACCGTGATCCTGGCGACCGGCAGCCAGGGGGAGCCGCGCGCCGCCCTGGCTCGCATCGCACAGGAGGATTACGGCGATGTCCACCTCGCGCCGGGCGACCAGGTGATCTTCTCCTCGCGGACGATCCCCGGCAACGAGCGCGAGGTGGCCAAGGTGGTGAACGGCCTCGCGCTGCAGGGGGTGACGATCATCACCGACCGCAACGCGCTCGTTCACGTCTCCGGCCATCCGCGGCGCGCGGAAGTTGCCAAATTCTACGACTGGGTCAGGCCGAGGATCGCGATTCCGGCCCATGGCGAGCCGCTGCACCTGGCCGAACATGCCGCTTTCGCGCGATCGCTCGGCGTGCCTTACACGATCAAGGCCCGCAACGGCGATCTCGTGGCGCTGTGGCCCGGCGAGCCCGGAATCGTCGACGAGGTCGCGCATGGGCGTCTCTGCAAGGATGGCAACGTCCTGCTGGCCACCTCCGACGACGCCGTCCTGGCGCGCAACAAGCTCGCCTTCGCGGGCGTCGTATCGATTGCCTTCGCGTTGAGCGGCCGGGGCGACCTCGCCGGCGATCCGGACGTGCTGTTGAGCGGACTGCCCGCCCGGGGTCAGGATGGCAAGGCCATGGACCTCATCGTCGACGAGGCGATCTTCTCGGCCATCGACCAGATGGGTCGTGGCAAACGGCGCGATCCGGACTCGGCCGCGACCGTGGTGGAGCGGGCGGTGCGCGGCGCGGTCGGGGCGGCCTGGGGCAAGAAGCCCCTCGTCCACGTGCTGGTGGTCGAGGTGTAGGCGTCCGGGCGAGGTCCGCATACCAGCTGCACGGAGGGCCGAAGGATGCCGATTCCGATCGCGATGGCCGTGGTGATCTATTTCACGACGTGGTGGATCGTGCTTTTCGCCGTGCTTCCCTTCGGCGTGCGGTCGCAGGAGGAGGCAGGCGAGGTCAGTCCCGGCACCGAGCGCGGCGCACCGGTCGCGCCGAGAATGCTGCCCAAGCTTTTGTGGACGACGCTGATCTCGGCGATCGTCTTCGGCATCATCCTGTTGATGTTCATCTACCTGGATTGAGGGTTCAGGCGGTCGTGTCGGGCGCCTTCAGCAGCGAGCAGCCGGTGATCCGCCATTGTCCGTCGACCTGCTCGAACGTGTAGACGGCGGTCCAGACGACGCCTGAGCTGTCGATGATGGTGACCCGTTCCATCGGACCGAGGCCCGTGTCTCCGGCCATGTCGAAATGCGTGCTCCTGGGCTTGACCAGCGGCGCATAGGATTGCTTGACCATAGCGAGGAAGCCGGCAGGGTCGGGAAACTTCTGCTTGATGCCGGGTGAGGCGAAGCTTTGCGCCGTCGCCGCATCGTCGTGCGCGATGGCGTCGAGTTGCGCCGTGATCACGGTCTGGAACGCTGCGCCGTCCGCCTTGTCCTGGGCGATCGCGGGCAGGACGCCGGCAAGGACCGCCATCGCGGTCAGGGATGCACAAAAGCGCGCCATCTTTATCTCCCAAGGCTAAAACATTCTAATTATCGTCGTACCTGGACTTGGGAAGAGCGGGCTCGAGCGAATACCGACATCGCGCCAGGAGGCTTGGCGTCCAGGAATTGGCGCGCTTGACCCCTGCACCGCGACCCGGTACTGCAGGGCACCCTGCGAGGGGAGCGCGTAGCTCAGCCGGTAGAGCATCTGACTTTTAATCAGGGGGTCCAGGGTTCGAGTCCCTGCGCGCTCACCAAATTGCCTTAAAAAAACAACGAGTTAAAAGCCGCGCCTCAGCGTTTTTCGCGTCTCGAGCAGCGCAGAGGATAACGGCGGACGCCTCTGACTCCGGGAGAGGTCTAGACGCAATGCGCGCTGCCATTCTGGTCATGGGGATCGTGTGGTCGGCCACCGCTCTCGCAAGAGAGGGTGGAAACGGCGGCGGGGACCACACCATTCTGCAATCGCCCTGCCTCGTCGATCCGACATCGGAGGGCTGCCCCTCGGCCACACCGGTCGGACTGCCCCGCTCACCGAGAGACCTGCCACGCCGCGCAACCCCGCTCCTTCGCCATCGGTCGTGATCCGGTCGAGTCGAGCGACCTCAAAATTCCAGGATTTGTCGATCGAAAGTGCGACGCTCGCCCACGGTGGAACGTCGATACCGATTCGGCGGCATATTCGCAGGATTGCCAAGCTGGTTTTGTTTGATATCCTGTGGATATACTGGCGGCCCGAGCCACGGATGTACTGGCAGGGCCGCCTGCCGGCGGGGACTGCCGTAAGCTCGGTGAGCACTCGATCGCGCTGAGCACGATGGCGGCGCGACCCGGAGGCGAGTTCCAAAACATCGAGCGCTGAATGCCCGGCATTTCATCGCCAGTGTGGACCGGACCGGACCAAGGTCGTTCGACGGAAGGGAGCGTACACCGGTTCGAGGCGAGCGGAGCCGTGAACTGAGATGTCGCCCAGGCAATCGGGTGAGGCGGAGAGCAGGCGTGTCCTGCCCCATTTATGGCTAGGCGATTCACACATCCGGCGAATGGCATCGTGTTTCCTTCTCCCCTTGCGGGAGAAGGTGGGTTTCGCGGAACGCGAAAGTCGGATGAGGGGGTTGCTCCCCCCGGAGGCACCCCTCATCCGCCCTCACTGTGTTCGGGCACCTTCTCCCGCAAGGGGAGAAGGGAAACCCCTGAGTTCTGTGCACCCCTAGCATGAAATGGGGAGGGAACCATGCGCAGCATGGTGGTGGGGCTGATCGAGCAAGCTCGCGAGAGACACGGCCATGGCCGGCCGTCATCTTAAACCCCCTCCACCACGCTTCGCGCGGTTTCCCGCCCCCGCTGCGCAGGTGAGGAAACCTCACCTGATTGCCCCGCGGTGAGCATGGTCGACAAGTCTTCGCCTGGCCCCGATCCATCCAAAGCCTCGATCGACGCGACGTTCCGCAACGGTTCGTTGACCGCCATCAGCGTCGTGCTCGGCTTCTCGCTCAGCTTCCTCAATCGATGGGCCGGTCTCCCGGGTGCGTGGACCTTCAGCGATCTCGTCGCCGTGGTGGCGATCAGCGCCGGCATCGTATTCCAGGTCGTCGCGGTGGCGCTCATGCTGGCAGTCGGCTCGCTGGCGCTCCGACGCTACAACCGGGCCGTCGGGATCTTCATGATCGGATTGGCTTTCGTCGCGATTGGCGTGGCCCTCGCCATCGGCGCCGACCTGTCCGGCTTCGGGCAGAACGTGCTCCGCGGATGATCGAGGCGGACCGGTCCGCCCGACCGCGGCGGCCGATCAATGCCTGCGGTGCAAGCTCTTCTTCTTGTCCGGCAGGTGGGCGGATCCGACGGGCGTGTAGTCGATTCCGGCCGCGGCGATATTGTCGTGGGTTGCGATCGGGGCAGCCGCGGTCGGCGCGGCATGCTTCGGCGGCATCAGCGCGCAGACCGCAAGGCCGGTGACGGTCACGAGCGTCACCCATTCACTCCGGATCCTCATCCCCGCACCCTCGCATCGGATTGCCGAGCGAGCACGATAAGGTAAAATTGCAAAGGCCCCGTTATAGGTGCGGAAACCGGGCACGAACCGCCACGATCGGCACGCCGTCAGGGGACCGGCGGCTCTTCGGTCGGCTTGCGCGCGACAGGTCCGGGCTCGGGCGGCTTGGCCGGAGCATCGGCCGCCGGCGCCGTCGAGGCGGTCGATCCCGGCGGCATTGCCGGGATGCTGGCGGGCTGTCGGGTCGCAGGCATCGATGATGGCGAAGGCCGCGCCTCGGCCATGGCGGTGGGTTTCGGAACATTCCGCGAGAATGTCGGGCCGGCGGGTGCGGCCGGCGACGTCCTGTCCCATCTCGGCGTATAGCCGCCCGTCTTGGGAAGGTCGAATCCCCAAAGCTTCGTGGCCCCTTGCGCCTGCATCATGTCGATATAGGCGGCGGCCAGCGGCAGCCCGATGAGCAGCAATGCGAAGATGAACCCCATGATGCCTCTCCGATGATCGCGGCCCCCGATCCGGGCCTTCCCGCCCGGTTCCGTGCCGCGATGGGCTATCTAGGGTGAGGCCGGCGCCGCGCAAGATCGTCAGTCGGACGGCGGATCGCCGCGAGAATCGATCAGCGCGATCAGGCTCGACGTGTCCCAGCGCCGGCCGCCTACGGCCTGGACCTTGGCGTAGAACTGGTCGACGAGCGCCGTGACCGGGAGCTCGGCGCCGTCCCGGCGGGCCTGGTCGAGGCAGATCGACAGGTCCTTGCGCATCCAGTCGACCGCGAAGCCGAAATCGAACTTGCCCTCGGCCATGGTCCTGCCGCGGTTGTCCATCTGCCAAGATTGCGCTGCGCCCTTGGAGATGACCGACAGCACGGCCTCGACGTCGAGCCCGGCCTTCTTGGCGAAACCGATGCCTTCGGCAAGCGCCTGGACCAGGCCGGCGATGCAGATCTGGTTGACCATCTTGGTCAATTGCCCGCTGCCGGAGGGACCCAGCAGGCGGCAGCTCTTGGCGTAGACCGCGATGATCGGCTCCGCCCGCGCATAAGCGTCCTCGCCACCGCCGCACATGACGGTCAGGGCGCCGTTCTCGGCGCCGGCCTGGCCACCCGAGACGGGTGCATCAATGAAGCCGATGCCACGCGCTCTCGCGGTCTCATGCAGTTCGCGCGCCACGCTGGCCGAGGCGGTCGTGTGGTCGACGAAGACCGTGCCTTCGGCCATGCCGGAAAAGGCGCCATCCTCCCCGCGTGCGACGGCGCGTAGGTCGTCGTCGTTGCCGACGCAGGCGAAGACGACGTCCCGGTCGGCCGCCGCCTGGCGCGGCGTCGGCGCCGAAGCCCCGCCGAACTTTTCCACCCAAGCCGCGGCCTTGGCGGGGGTGCGGTTGTAGACCACCACCTCGTGGCCGGCCTTGCGGGCCAGATGCCCCGCCATGGGGAATCCCATGACGCCGAGACCGATGAAAGCGACGCGTGCCATCGACTGTTCCGTCTGTTCTAAGGGCGGCTCAGCCGGCCAGCGCGGCGCGGATGCGGCCGGCCATCTCGGCCAGCACCTCCGGCTTCTCCATCGGTCCTCCCGGCGGCTTGAGCGCGGCGCCGTGATGCAGCGGCAAGATATGGAAATGGAGATGGAAGACCGTCTGGCCGCCAGCCTCCTCGTTGAACTGCTGGAGCATCAGCCCGTCGGCCTCGAGCGCCCTCACGGCTGCGGCGGCAACCTTCTGGACGCGCGGCATGACGGCCGCCAAAGCCTCGGGCGGGACGTCCAGAAGGTTTCGCGCCGGCACCTTGGGGACGACCAGGAGATGGCCCGGCACCCGCGGCATGACATCCATGAAGGCGAGCACCACCTCGTCCTCATAGACCTTCTGGCAAGGCACCTCGCCGCGCAGGATCTTGGCGAAGATGTTGTCGCGATCGTAGGCGGGCATGGCGCTCAGCGGTCGCTGATGGGCAGGTAGTCGCGCTGCACGGCACCCGTGTAGAGCTGGCGCGGCCGGCCGATCTTCTGCCCGGGATCCTCGATCATCTCCTTCCACTGCGCGATCCAGCCGACGGTGCGCGCCAGAGCGAACAGCACGGTGAACATCGCGACCGGGAAGCCGAGCGCCTTCAACGTGATGCCGGAGTAGAAATCGACGTTCGGATAGAGCCGCTTCTCGACGAAATAGTCGTCGTGGAGCGCGATCCGTTCGAGCTCGACGGCGATGTCTAGCAGCGGATCATCCTTGACGCCGATCTCGCTCAACACCTCGTGGCAGGTCTTCTGCATGATCTTGGCGCGCGGATCGTAGTTCTTGTAGACGCGGTGGCCGAAGCCCATCAGGCGGAAGGGGTCGTCGCGGTCCTTGGCACGAGCGATGAATTCGGGAATGCGCTCGACGGTGCCGATCTCGGCCAGCATCTTGAGCGCCGCCTCGTTGGCGCCGCCATGTGCCGGTCCCCACAGACAGGCGATGCCGGCGGCGATGCAGGCGAAGGGGTTGGCGCCGGAGGAACCGGCGAGCCGGACCGTCGAGGTCGAGGCGTTCTGCTCGTGGTCCGCGTGCAGGGTGAAGATGCGGTCGAGCGCGCGCGACAGGATCGGGTTGACCTGATACTCCTCGCACGGCACGGCAAAGCACATGCGCAGGAAGTTCGACGTATAGTCGAGATCGTTCTTTGGATAAACGAACGGCTGGCCGATATTGTACTTATAGGCCATGGCGGCCAGGGTTGGCATCTTGGAGATCATGCGGATCGAGGCGATCATCCGCTGGCTGGGATCGGAGATGTCGGTGGAATCGTGATAGAAGGCCGAGAGCGCGCCGACACAGCCGACCATGACCGCCATCGGGTGGGCGTCGCGGCGGAAGCCCTGGAAGAAGCGCGCCATCTGCTCATGCACCATCGTGTGGCGCGTCACCAGATAGTCGAACTCCGCCTTCTGCGCCTTCGTGGGCAATTCGCCGTACAGCAGCAGGTAGCATGTTTCGAGGAAGTCGCCGTGCTCGGCCAGTTGCTCGATCGGGTAGCCGCGATAGAGCAGCACCCCTTCGTCGCCGTCGATATAGGTGATCTTGGATTCGCAGCTCGCCGTAGAGGTGAAGCCGGGGTCGTAGGTGAAGACGCCGGTCTGCGCATAGAGCTTGCCGATATCGACGACGGCCGGGCCGATCGTACCCGCCTTGACCGGCAGCTCGGTCGTCTTGTTGTCGATGATGATGGTCCCAGCATTGGCCTGCATGGCTCTGCCTTTTATCGTGCGGAAGGGCGGTCCCGAAGGCGGACCGAGGGGAATTTTCCCGGTTCTTTTGCGTTGCAATAAGGCTAGTTGATCCACCGGGCGCGTCAAGCGTCGGCGGGCATTTCGGCCACGCGGCATCATGAACCGGCCAAAGAAGAAAGCCGCGTGAGCCACTCATCGAAGTGCGGGCAGGCGCTCCGCATCGTGGCGAGACCGATGCGCTCGGCGATCAGCAGTCCGGCAACCGGCTTTTGATAGTCGCGCGCCAGGCTCAGGATGCGCTTCGAGGGCGCGGTCTTGGGACTCTCGTCGATGTCCTCCGGCGTCTTGAACTGGCTCCGAATGGCGGCCACCCCCGTGACCAGAGCCTCGTCGCCGGGGAAGGCTTCCACGAAGGCCGCCGGTGCGGAAAACAGCAACGCTTCGAATTCGTGCAATTGGATGTAGGGAATGAACCGGTTGCAGACGGGAAGCGTGTTGAGCCTCAGCGTCATGTCGTCGGCCAGCGCGGCTTCGAGCCGCTTGATCCGATCGGCGGCGGGCAGCTGTCGGGACAGTCGCGCGAGCCCCGGGAAATCCGTCGGGAGCCGATAGAAATCGACCATGGTCGTGAACCAGGACTCCGGCCCCTGATCCTGCTTCATCCACAGCGATAGGTCTCTTGCGAGGTGATCATATTGCACGAATCCGCCGCGCTGGATCTCGCCGCGGCGACGTCCCGTCGTGATGCGGTGGGCATCCGCGAAGACTCCGCTCCCCGCAAGTTCCGGGCCGAGGATCCGGTTGACGAAGCCTTCTTCCGTCTGACCCTCGACCAGGACATGAAGACGAACGCAAGTCACGGCCGCCCGCCGAGAATGTTCTTCTCCCACAGCTCGGACAACGTGTAGGACTGAAGCCATTCCTCGAGGGTGGCGTCGTCGAGCCGCGCGAGGGTGGTGCCGTCGTCCGAGCGAGAGACCACGACGACGTCGTGGGGCTCGAAGCGGTCGATCAGCGACACCGACTGCGTTGCGACGATGACCTGAACGCGGCGTGACGCGCTGCGGATCAGGCTGGCGAGGACTTCGATCGCGTAAGGGTGCAGCCCGAGCTCCGGTTCGTCGAGAATGAGCACGTCCGGCAGGTCCTCGTCCGGCTGCTGGAGCAGGGCGACGAGCGCCATGGCGCGCAGCATGCCGTCGGAGGCCTGGGCGGCGCTGAAGACTTGATCGTTGGCGCTCTCGAGCCACCGCAGCAGCAGGTAGTCGTCGTCGGGGTCGAGCTCGAACGTCGCGAAATGCGGCAGGATCAGCCGGATCGTCTCGACGATCCTGCGGTAATGTCCCGGCGCCCTGGTCTGCAGGCGAAGGAGGAAAGGCGCCAGATTGGCACCGTCTTCCTTGAGATAGCGATTGTCTTGCCGGCTCCACTTGCCGCGGATGCGCGCGGTCGCGGATGTGTCGTGGAACTGATGCACGATGATGCGGCGCAGCATGCTCAGGATACGCCTGGCCGTGGCATTGCCATCCTCGGCCATTCGGATGAGCTGCGACTCGCGATGGCCGGCTCCCGTGCCAGGGGCGGGACGGTCCTTGATGCCGTGAGCGCGGAAGCGGAAGTTCTCTTCGGCGAAGACGAGGGTGTCGCCGGCGGCGGCGACCAGGCGGAAGTCGTAGACGTTGCGACCCTTGCCGGTCGTCAGCACGAGCTCCGCCTCGATCTCGCGGCTGACGCGCGGCCCCTTGAATAGAAGCGCGCCGGCGCCGCCCTGCTCGGCCACGAAGAGCTGCAACTGCCCCGGCGGCACGAGCGACCAGGACAGCATGCGGAAGAAGGAGATGAAGTTGCTCTTGCCCGCGCCGTTCGGGCCGATGAGAAGGGTGAGGTCGCCGGGCTCGAACCCGGAGAGGTCTCGGATCGTCTTGAATCCCTTGAGCGAGATCCTCTCCAGTCGTGGGCGCGCCGGCTCTGACCGGAGGGTCATGGCGGCGGGGAGCGCTGTGAAGACGCTGCCGCCTGATCCTCGAGCCTCCCCAGGCTTTCCTCCCGTCCGAGCACCGCCAGCACATCGAAGATGCCGGGCGAGGTCGTGCGGCCGGTGAGCGCGGCGCGCAGCGGCTGGGCCACCTGGCCGAGCTTGGCTCCGGCCTCCTCCGCATAGATCCGCACGACGGCCTCGGTCTCCTCGGCGGTCCAGGAGGGCAGGGCGGCCAGCCGCGGCAGGAGCGCCGCCACATGGCTCCGGCCGCCGCGCTCGAGGATTTCAGCGGCTTTGGCGTCCATCCGCAGCGGACGCTCGGCGAACAGGAACATCGAGCCGTCGAGGAGCTCGACCAGCGTCTTGGCTCGGTCCTTGAGGCCGGGCAGGGCGGCGAGCAGCTTGTGCCGCATGGCGTCGTCGAGCTTGGCCAGGACCGCCGGACCCTGCTCCAGATGGGGCAGGGTGGCGACGAGCGTTTCAAGAAGCTCGTGATCGGGCATGTTGCGAAGATAGAGCCCGTCGAGGTTCTCGAGCTTGGCGAGATCGAAGCGCGACGGCGAGCGCCCGATGCCGCCGAGGTCGAAGGCCGCGACCATTTCGTCGGTCGAGAAGATCTCCCGATCGCCCTGGCTCCAGCCGAGCCGCAGGAGATAGTTGCGGAGCGCCGCCGGCAAATAGCCCATGGCCCGGTAGGCCTCGACCCCCAGGGCGCCATGGCGCTTGGAGAGCTTCGCGCCGTCGGCCCCATGGATCATCGGGATATGGGCCATGGCGGGCACGGTCCATTCCAGCGCCTGGTAGATCTGCATCTGGCTCGCCGCATTCGTCAGGTGGTCGTCGCCGCGGATGATCTGCGTGACGCCCATGTCATGGTCGTCGACCACCACGGCGAGCATGTACATCGGCGTCCCGTCGGAGCGAACCAGGATGCGGTCGTCGAGATCCTTGTTGGCCCATGCGACACGACCCTGCACCTGGTCGTGGAGCACGGTCTGGCCGTCGAGCGGCGCCTTGAGCCGGATCACCGGCTTGACGCCGGGAGGCGCCTCGGCCGGGTCGCGGTCGCGCCAACGACCGTCGTAGCGCGGCGGTCGCTTCTCGCGCCGTGCCGCCTCGCGCATCTCCTCGAGCTCCGCGGGCGTCGCATAGCACCGGTAGGCCCGGCCGGACTCGAGCAGCAGCGTCGCCACCTCCTTGTGGCGCTCGACGCGCTGCGCCTGATAGACCACCTCCCCGTCCCAGGCGAGGCCGAGCCAGGCGAGACCGTCGAGAATCGCCGCGATCGCCGGCTCGGTCGAGCGCTCGCGGTCGGTATCCTCGATCCGCAGGCGCATCGTGCCGCCGGTCGCCCGGGCGTAAAGCCAGTTGAACAGCGCCGTGCGCGCCCCGCCGATGTGCAGGTAGCCCGTCGGCGAGGGGGCGAAACGCGTGACTACGGGTTCGGGCATCGGCCTCATGACTTTCGGTGTCGATCGACCGCCGCCTTTTCATCGGGCGCGGCCCGGGCGTCAAGCGGACCCCGGCCGGTCGAGCGGCGTATCGCGGCTCGCTTGCCGCGTTCGTGCCGACCTACTATGAGGGCAATATTGACTTGCACAAACCTACGGTGGGTTCGATGCGCTTTCATTATACAGCTATTTTATTTTTTGCTTTGATCAGTACCGCCGCCGCGCAGGACGCGCCTGCCGCGCAGGATACCGCTCCGGCGCAAGACGCGGTTCCGGCGCAAGACGTGACCGCCGGCGATCCGTTCGCCAAGCTCCCCAAGCCCAGCACCGCGGTCGAATATGCCGCCACGGACACGAGAGTGCGGTTCGACTTCCTGACGATCCTCAACCCCGATTGCTCGACCATGGGCAATCTGTCCTTCCGGGTCCTGACCAAGCCGGAGCACGGCGAGATCAGCTTCGTTCCCGACGACAGCTTCCCCAATTTCAAGGAGGCGAACGTGCGCTCGCGTTGCAACGTGGGCAAGGTGCATGGGCTGTCGATCTACTACAAGTCGAACGACCAGTTCGTCGGCGAGGACAAGGCGACCGTGCTCTACCTCTATCCCGACGCCTCGGCCGATCTGATGGAATACGAGATCATCGTCCGGTAACGCCCGCCGGAGCGTCGGTCGCTCGACGCCGTGTCCGATATCTTTCGGGGATCGAACACCGTCCGGTCTTCATTTTTCAGTGGAGTCGAGGGCGCGCGCCATGAAATGATGCCCCGGACCGAGGTTGGTTCACGGAGGGGCGGGCGCCATGGTGGCTGCGGCCCGCAAGGGCAGCCTTGCCGGAGCGTCGGCCACTGGCCGGGCCAGCTGGGTCGCCCGTATCAGGGCGCTGCACCCCTGGTCGTCGCTCCGCCTCGCCGTCGCGGCCGAGTGGGAGGCGCGGCGCCTGTTCCTCTGGTTGCCGGTCTCGGCCGGCACCGGTGTGCTGCTCTATCTCGCCGCCGATCGCGAACCTGTCGTTTGGCTGCCGCTCCTCCTCGCAAGCCTCTGTTTCGCTGCCGCCGTCGTGGTTCGCGCCCGCCCGCTGCCGCTCTGCGTCGTCATGGCCGGGCTGGCGCTCTGTCTCGGCTTCCTCTCGGCCGAATGGCGCAGCGCCAGGGTTGCGACCCCGATGCTCGACCGGATCCGGATCGTCAGGCTCACCGGGACGATCGAGCAGGTGGATCAGCGCCCGGTCGGTGCGCGCTTCGTCCTGCGGATCGAGGATGCCGGCGATCTCGACCCGGCGCATCGCCCGGTCCTGGTGAGATTGACCACCCGGCGCGCCGATCCGCTGGCGGCCGGCGACAACGTCGCCGTCATGGCGCGCCTGCTGCCTCCGTCGCGCGCCGCCTTGCCGGGCGGCTACGATTTCGCCCGGGACGCCTACTTTTCCGGGATCGGCGCGGTCGGCTCGGCGCTCGGCCGGGTCACAGTCCTGCCCGAACCCCGCCCCGCCGGCTGGTTCGAGGGCTGGCGCGCCAGGATCGACCGGACCCGCAACGATCTCGCCGCGCGCGTCGAGGTCGCGGCGGGAGGGGGCGACGCGGGCGCGGTCGCGGCCGCGATGGTGACGGGCAAGCGCGACCGCGTCTCGGCCGCCGGCCGCGAGATCATCCGCGAGGCCGGCGTCTTCCACATCATCACGATTGCGGGCGTGCAGATGACGCTGGTCGCGGCACTGCTGTTCGGCGGCATGCGGCGCCTGCTGGCCTTGAGCCCGTCGCTCGCGCTGCGCTATCCGACCAAGATCTGGGCGGCGCTCTTCGCCATGGCCGGCGCCCTCGCCTACGATATCGGCACGGGCGCGCGCATCGGCACGCAGCGCGCCCTGTTCATGACCCTGATCATGCTCGGCGCCGTGCTCTGCGGCCGGCGGGCGCTGACCATGCGCAATCTCGCGCTGGCCGCGCTGGCCATCATTGCGGTCGAGCCGGAAGCCATTGCCGGAGCGAGCTTCCAGCTCTCTTTCGCGGCGGTGGCGGCGCTCATCGCCGTGCAGGAGGCGCGGCACCGCCACCCGGTGATGGACGATCCCTTCGCGGTGCCCGAGCGGCGCATGTCGCACCACGCCGCCGGATGGAACGGCCGTCTCGGCCATGTCCTGCGAACGGTCGCGGCGCTTTTCGTGGCGACTGTTTTCGCCACCTGCGCCACGGCCTCGTTCATGGCGGCGGAGTTTCACGAGCTCAGTCCTTACGTGTTCGTCGGCAATCCGCTGACGCTTGCCGTCATCGAGTTTTTCGCCGTGCCGGGCGCGCTGATCGGGACCGTTCTCTATCCGCTCGGGCTCGACGGCTGGGTCTGGAGCTGGGTCGGCCTCGGCATTCGCTTCATCTTCTGGGTCGCAAGATTCCTGGCCGCGGCGCCAGCCTCGACCGTGCATGTGACGGGCTTCGCGCCCTGGGCATTGCCTTGCCTCGCCATGGCTCTACTCAGCATCGTCATCTGGCGCACAGCAATTCTGCGGGCGATGGCACTCCCCTGGCTTCTCGTCGGTCTCCTCGGCGCGACGAGCGGACCGCGCTACGACCTCGTGGTAGCACCCACGGGCGACGCGGTCGCCGTAAGGGGCACGAACGGGGCGCTTGGGATCGTCGGCAAGTCCAATGCCTTCATGACCGAGCAGTGGCTCAGGGCGGACGGCGATGCGCGTGCCGCCGATGGCTCGACTCCGCTCGCCGCGACCAATAGCCGATGCGACCGGCTCGGCTGCGTCGTCCCGGTCGGGGGTGGCCAGATGCTGTCGGTGGTGAGCCAGGCGGAGGCTTTCGAGGACGATTGCCGGCGCGCCGCCTTGATCGTGACGCCGCTGTTCGCCCCGGCGAGCTGCGCCGCCGAGGTGATCATCGATCGCGGCACGCTCGAGGTGACGGGTGCGATCGGCCTCGTGCGCCGCAACGGCGCCTGGGTGAGCGAGCCGGCCCGCACGCCCGACGAGGACCGGCCCTGGTCGCCGGCGCCGAGACGCTGGCGGCCGAGGACACGCGCGGCGCCGACCGCACCGGCCGACGACGAGTCCGAGCCCGTGCGGCTGCGTTGAGATCGCGCCGAGCGAGGTCCGCCTCCAGGGCTTCAGTCGGCTTGGGCGTCTTCGGGTATCAGCGAGGCTCGCTCCGGCGAGAAAGAGACCCGGACGCTCGTGCCGGCCTCGGGCGGCTGCGCCATCGGCACCGCCGAAAGGCGCAGTTCGACGGTCTCGGCGCGCAGCGCGACATTATGCGTATCGCCCTGCCATTGGGCGAAATCGACGGTCGCCTCGATGGCGTTGACCGTCGCCGCCGGATCGATGCGAAGGTCGTGCGGCCGGATGCAGAGCGCGCAGGTGTCTCCGGCATCGAGACCGGGGTGGGCCTCGGTCTCGAGCGTCGCCGAGCCGAAGCGCACCCTGGCGCGGCCGGCCGGGCGGTCGACGCTCTCGATCGTGACCGGCAGCAGGTTGGCGCGGCCGAGGAATTCGGCCGTGAAGCGGTTCGGTGGCCGCCGATAGAGCTCGCGGGAGAGCCCGAAGGCCGTCAGCTTGCCGTCGCGCATTATGGCGATGCGGTCGGCGAGAGTGAGGGCCTCGCTCTGGTCATGGGTCACGTAGAGGATGGTCAGGGTCGGCAGGGCGCGATGCAGCTTCGCCAGTTCCTCGACCATCGAGCGGCGGATCTGCGCATCGAGAGCGGAGAGCGGCTCGTCGAGCAGCAGCACGCGGGGCTGGATCGCGAGCGCACGCGCGATGGCGACGCGCTGCTGCTGGCCGCCCGAAAGCTCGCGCGGGAACCGGGCCTTGTAGCTCGTCATGCCGACGACGCGCAGGCAGTCCTCCACCCGCTGCGCGATCACGGCCTTCGAGGTCTTCCGGGCCGCGAGGCCGAAGGCCACGTTGTCCACGACCCGCATGTGCGGGAACAGGGCATAATTCTGCACCACCATGCCTATGTCGCGGGCATAGGGCGGCAGGTCGGTGACGTCGGTTCCGCCGATCTTCACCCGCCCGGCCACCGGCCGAACGAAGCCAGCCACCGCCCGCAGGGCCGTCGTCTTGCCCGAGCCCGAGGGGCCGATCAGGGCGACGATCTCGCCGGGCGCGACGTCGAGGTCGAGCCTGTCGAGCACCACGGTCGAGCGATAACGGACCGTGACGCCCTCGAAGGCGATGCTGTTGCCGCCGCCGCTCCGCGCCTCGGCGGCGGTAGCCGCCAGGGCGCTGCGATCGATCGATCCCGAGGCGATCGAGGTCATCATCCGCTCATAGGCCGAGGCTCAGCTGCCCGTCGAGGCGCGCCAGCGCTTGGCGTCCTCGGGCAGGTCCTTCAGCACCTGGGTCCAGTCCGGCGTCCAGACCGTCACGCCCTTCATGGCGTCCTGCATCTTCGTGTAATTGGCGTCGGTCGGCTTGACGTCGCTGCGCACCGGCGCACCGATCGCGACCGAGCTTACCGTCTCCTGAGCCTCCTTCGACAGCAGGAAATCGATGAGCTTCTTGCCGTTCTCGCTGTTCGGGCCGCCCTTCACCAGGCCGACGTAATAGGGCAGGGCGAAGGTCGAGCGGGTGCCGTCGGGTGCCGCCGGCCAGAAGATCCGGATGTTCGGATCATCGGCCATCTGCGACATGTTCATCTGGATGTCGCCATTGGCGACATAGAGCTCGCCCTTGTTGACGAGCGCCGTCAGCTTGCCGGTCGAGGCCGAGGGGCCGACATTGTTCGTCTGCAGCTTCTTGAAATAATCGAAGGCCTTGTCCTTGCTGCCGAAGGCATGGATGACCTCGATCATCACCGCGGTGCCGTCGCCGGCCTGGCCTGGCGTCGAATACTGGATCTTGCCCTTGAACTTCGGGTCGAGCAGGTCCTCGAAGCTCTTCGGCGCTTCCTTAAGGGTCGCGCCGTTGTAGATGAAGTTCATGTAGTTGTTGACGAGCGGCAGATAGGAGGCCGTCTTGTCGGCGATCATGTCGACCCCCTTGGGCGCGTAGGGCGTGAGCAGGCCCTCGGCTTCGGCGCGCTGGATGAAGGGCGGCAGGGTGACGAGCACGTCGGCCTGCGGGTTCGACGTCTCCTTGGCGACACGCTCGACGACGCCGCCGGAGCCCGCCTCGATATATTGCACCCTGATGCCGGTGGCCTTGGTGAAAGCGGCGAACTCGTTGCCGTACCAGCTCGGGTTGCCGTCATGCAGGCCATCGGCGCTGTAGATCGTCACGACGTCGGAGGCCGCATGGGCGCTGCCGGCGATCACCATGGCGGCGAGGGCCGCTGCCGTCACTGATTTCAAGGGCATGACTATCCTCCGGAGCCGGCGCCGATCGCCTGAAGCATGTTGCGTGCCGGGCCGTAGCGGAGCCGTATGACGGGCGGATGACGCTGCCGGAGACAGCAGGCTCAACCGACGCAGACCTCGCCGATCGCATCCTCCAGGATATCGAAGGCTTTATCCAACTCGTCCTCCGCGATCGTCAGAGGCGGGCAGAGCGTGATCACGGTGCCGCCACCGACCTTGAAGCTCAGGCCGCGCCTCAGCGAAGCGTAGAGCACCGCATCGGCCCTGGCCTCCGCCTCGGCGCCGCCGAGCTCGAGGCCCCAGAACATGCCCGCCCCGCGTGCCGCCACAAAGCCACCGGGCCATCGCGCCGCCATGGCCTCGAGGCGTGCCAGCCCGTGCGCGCCGAGCCGCCGCGCCCGGCCGCAGAGGTTCTCGTCGCGGATGACGTCGAGTGCCGCCAGTGCGGCGGCGCTGCCGAGCGGGCTCTTCTCGTGGGTGAAATGGCCGAGCGCCACATGACCCGCCACGTCGAGCTCCGGCCGGGCCAGGATCGCCGCCATCGGAAAGATGCCACCGCCGAGCCCCTTGCCGAGCACGAGAATGTCCGGGCAGGCGCCGACCTGCTCGCAGAGGAACATGGTCCCCGTGCGTCCGAGGCCGCTCGGGATCTCGTCGAAGATCAGAAGCGCGCCATGGCGGTCGCAGCTTTGGCGGATGCGCGGCCAGAAATCGGGTGGCGCCGGCTCGACCGTCGTCCAGCGCATCGGCTCGGCCAGCACGGCCGCGACGTCGCCCTGCACCTCCAGGCAATAGTCGATGTAGTCGGCCAATCGCTCGTGCGCACGGCCGTCGTCGCCGAAGAAGCGCCGCGCCAGATGCAGCGGCGGCACGTGCTCGGTGCCGGGCATGAGCGGGCCGACGTCGCGCCGGAACAGGGCCTCGCCGCCGACCGAGATGGCGTCGAGCGTCGCGCCGTGGAACGAGTCCCACATGGACAGGGTCTTGTGACGGCCCGTCGCGATACGTGCGAGCTTCAGCGCCATGCCGATCGCCACCGCCCCGCTCGGCGCGAAGAGCACCTTTCCGAGTGGCGCAGGCGAGACCTCGACGAGGCGCCGTGCCAGCGCGATCGCGGTGTCGTTGGTGAAGCGCCGCGGCGAGAAAGGCAGGCGGTCCAGCTCGGTCTTGATCGCGTCGACGACCCGCGGATGGCCGTAACCCAGTTGATGGACGCTGTTGCCGTGGAAATCGAGGAAGTGCCGACCTTCGAGGTCGGTCAGGGTCGCGCCCGCCGCGCTCTCGATGATGTCGAGACAGGGGGTCGACAGCGACTGATGCAGGAAATAGCGCGCATCCTCGTCGAGGCGCGCGCGCGTCGCGTCCGAGAGGCCGTCGCGCCATGCCGCCCGGCCCGGCGACAGATTGCTGTCGCCTTCGCTCGATCGCGGCTCCCCGGCCGGCGTGCGGGAGCGGTTCAGGGCCTCGTCTCCGGCCGCTCGCCGGCTTCGAGATCGGCCCGGTCGAAGATCACCGCTTGGAGTTCGGCCATGGCGGTTCCTCAGGCATAGAGTTCGGCGATGGTCCCTTCGGCGACGGCGAAGCCGGTCGAGGCGCCGGTGCCGCTCGTGACCATCACGAGCCGGACCCGCTCCGCCGGCCGGTCGATGAACATGGGGCTGGGCGCGGACGCATAGGTGCCGATCCAGCGTTCCAGCACCTCGGGCCGTTCCGGCGCGACGGTATGGGCATATTCCTCGAGGATGAGGTTGTCGACCGCCTCCGACCCGAACGGATCGGGCGCCGGTGCATAGTGATGGCTGTCGCCGATGACGAGCGAGCCGTCGGCGCTCTGCACGACGATGAGGTGGATGCCGTTGGCGAGATGCTCCGCCTGCTCGGCTTCGAGCCGCGCCTTGAGCGTCACCGCCTCGGGCAGGGCGGCAAAGCCGAGGTAGCGCGCGAGGCTGAGGTCGGTCAGGACCGGGCAGGGCAGGCGCCATCCGGGCTCGGGCGGTGCGATGCGCAACATCTGCAATTTGCAGCGCGTGACCTTCCGCGCCGCGATCCGCTCCGGGAAAAGGGTCGCGAGATCGTCGCCGGGGCAGGCCACGATGGCTTCAGCCTCGATCGGTCCCCTTGACGTCTGGAGATACGGCGCTTCGATGGCGGTGACGGCCGTGCCGCGCAGGTACGTCACGCCGTGGCGCTCGCCGAGCCAGGCGGCGAGGCGGGGGATGGCGTCGCGCGATTCCACCCGCCGCTCGTGCGGGCTGTAGAGCCCGATCGAGCAGGCTTCGGGCTTGAGCATGGGATAGGCGCGAGCGACATCGGCAGGCTCGAGCGCGCGGCAGCCCTCTCCCATTTCGGTCCGGAGGAAGGCCTCGACCAAGCCGCGCGTCTCCGGGCGGCGCCCGAGCAGCAGACAACCTTGCTGATCGATGCGGATGCCGGCCTGCGGCGCGACCTCATCCCACACGTCGCGCGAGCGCATGGCCCGTCGCCATGTGGCGCCGCGTTCCTGTCCGGCCACGGTCACGAAACCGAAGTTGCGGATCGAGGCGCCGTTCGCCCGCGGGTCACGGTCGACGACGACGACGCGCCTTCCCAGGCGCACGGCCGCCAGCGCATGGGCGAGACCCAGGATGCCGGCGCCGACGACGGCGAGATCGAATTTCTGCATCATCCCTCCACCTTCATCAGGTGGACCGAAGCTTGCGACCGTGACGGGCGCATGACAAGGCTTCCGTTCGAGCCTCGCCAGACGCCGGCGATCGCGGCGATCGCCTCACACCCCGTCTCCGCGCACCTCCACCGTGAGATGGGACAGCGCGGGAAAGCCCGCGAGGCGCCTGCGATAATAGTCCGGCCCCCGCGGCTTGCTGGTGACGAGGGCGACGATGGCCCCGAGGTGGCCGGGGCCGAGCCGCCACAGGTGCAGGTCTGTCAGGCGATCCCCGTCCGCCTCGATCGTGCGGCGCAGAGTCTCGGCCAAGGCCGGGTCCGGGGTTCGATCAAGCAGGATGCCGCCCGTATCGCGCAGAAGACCATAAGACCAGCTCGCGATGACGATCGCGCCGACGATGCCCGCGAGCGGATCCATCCACAGCCAGCCGAAATAGCGGGCGAACAGCAGTCCCACGATCACCAGGACGGAGACCGCCGCATCGGCCAGGACGTGAATGAAGGCCGCCCGCATATTGTTGTCGTGCTCATGGCCGCCCGCGTGGCCGCCGTGATCGTGCTCGTCGAATACGACAGAATGGTCCTCGACATGGCCGTCGTCGGCGCGCAGCCGGACCAACGCCGTGAACGCGTGCGGCTCGGGGATGGCCTCGACTGAGTCCAGAACGCCGCCACGTTCCGCGAAGGCGAAAGCCTGGCGCGACCCATCCGCCCGAACCGTCTCGATGCTGACCTGATCGGCCGCGAGGACGCAGCCGCCTTCGGAGCGAAGCCGAAAGCGCGGCGGCACGCCATTCTCGACGATCTCCAGCTCCAGAACACCCCGGCCGGTGTCGATGCGATGCGCCTCGCTTGCGTGATCGTGATCGTGGTCGGCGTGCGCGTGGCCATGTCCATGCCGATGATGGCCCCCGCCCAGCAGCCAGGCGCTACCGGCATTGACCAGCAGTCCGAGGCCGGCGATCGGAATGGCTTCGGCAAAGCTGATCGGCACCGGGTGCAGCAGCCGGTCGATGCCCTCGTAGCCGATCAACAGGGCGATCATAGCGAGGATGATGGCGCTGCTGAACCCCGCCAGATCCCCGACCTTTCCGGTTCCGAAGGCGAAGCGAGGATCATTCGCATGCCTGCGGGCATAGGTGTAGGCCAGGGCCGCGAGCAGCAGCGCCCCGGCATGGGTGGACATATGCAGCCCGTCGGCGACGAGGGCCAGCGAACCGAACAGGCCGCCGCCGACGATCTCGGCCACCATCATGACGGCGCAGAGCCAGATGACGGCCCAGGTGCGGCGCTCGTTCCGGTCGTGTCCCGCCCCGAGGAACACGTGACTATGTCCCTCGGCCGGAGCGGCGCTCTGCAGGTTCGTCATGGACCATGCCTTCACTTGAGGTAGGTGCGGATCGTGTCGACCAGCAGCCCCGCCGCGTCGCCCCCACGACTGTCGTCGCGGTTCGCGAGATGGGTGCGGATGTGGTCCTCCATCACCTCTCCCATCAGGCCGGAGATGGCGCCGCGCATGCCGGCGATGAGATGCATCACCTCGTCGCAATCGGCTTCGCTCTCGAGCGCGCGTTCGATCGCCTCGGCCTGTCCCTTGATCCGGCGGACCCGGGCCAGCAGCTTCCGCTTTTCGCGAACCGTATGACTCATGCCTCTCATATAGGATGGGGGGCTATGCTACATCAAGCGAAGCGGCGACATCGGGGCGTCGGGCCGGCACTCTCCACCGATCCATACGTCGCGCACCGCGAGGTCGTCGCCGAGCAGCACCAGGTCGGCAATGTAGCGCGGCGCCAGGCGGCCTCGCTCGCCGTCGAGGCACATCACCTCGGCCGGATAGAGGCTCGCCATGCGCAGGGCCTCCCCCAGGGGCAGGTCGAGCTGCGCCACCGCGAAGCGGACCGCCTCGTCCATGGTGATGGCGGCACCCGCGAGCGTGCCGTCCTCGAGCGTCAGCCGGCCGGCCTGCCGGGTGGTGATGCGGCCGTTGAGCTCGAAGGTGTCCCCGGGCGCCCCGGCCGGCGGCATGGCGTCGCTGACCAGGAACAGGCGCCCCGGCCCGCGTTTCGCCCGCAGGGCGATGCGCAAGGCGGCGGGATGGACGTGATGACCGTCGGCGATGAGTCCGGCCCACAGGCCGCCATGGTCGAGCGCCGCGCCGACGACGCCCGGCGCCCGATGGCCAAGCTGCGACATGGCATTGTAGAGATGCGTGACGACGCGCGCCCCGGCGTCGGCGGCCGCCATCGCCGCCTCGTAGGATGCATCGCTGTGGCCGATGCTGACGGTGACGCCGGCATCGGCGAGGCGGCGGATCTGGCGCGGCGAAACATTGTCCGCCGCGACCGTCAGCAGCATGTTGTCGATCCCCGCCTGGAGCAGGAGCTCGACGTCCGCGTCGGTCATCGGGCGGATCAGCGCCGGGTCATGCGCTCCCTTGCGAGCCGTGGCGAGGAACGGACCTTCGAGATGAAGCCCGAGGATGCCGGGGCTTCGCGCCGCGATCGCCTCGCGCGCCGACGCGATGGCCTCGACCATCGCGTCGGGCCGGTCGGTGATGAAGGTCGGCAGCAGGCCGGTCGTGCCGTAAGGCGCATGCGCCGCCGCGATCGCCGCGGCCCCTGCGACGGTCCGCGTCGCGTTGAACAGGACGCCGCCGCCGCCGTTCACCTGGAGGTCGAGGAACCCCGGTGCGAGGACGCCGCCGCCGAGATCCACCCGAGGCAGGCCCTCGGGCAAGGCCGCGACGGGCAGGATCTCGACGATGCGATCGCCATCGACGAGCAGGGCGTGACCGTCGAGGAAAGCCTCGCCGGTGAAGAGGCGAGGTCCCTGGAGAGCGTGCATGGCCATCAGATCGTTTCCGTCACCTTGCTGAGCCGGCTCGGTCGATCCGGGTCATGGCCGCGCCCCCGCGCGAGCCGCTCGGCGAAGGCATAGAAGCTCGTGAGCATGGCGAGCGGATCGAGCATGGCATAGCCGGTCGCCTGCATCGGCAGGTGGGCGGCGCCGGCGAGGGGCTGGGTCGCGACTGCGAAGATGCGGCCTTGCGCAGCCCTCAGGCGGGCGATGCTGGCCAGCATGGCGTCGCGCGAGGCGTCCTCCTGGCAGAAGGCGACGACCGGAAAATCGTCGTGCACGAGCTGCAGCGGACCGTGCATGACCTCCGCGCCCGAGAAGGCCTCGGCGTGGAGCATCGCCGTCTCCTTGAGCTTGAGCGCGGCTTCGGCCGCCACCGGCAGGGCGGGGCCGCGCCCGATCACGTAGGCCGACCGCCCGGCCACGAAGGCCGGCAGCGCTTCGCCCCAATCGAGGCCGAGGGCGGCGTGGAGGATCTCCGGCAGGCCGGCGACGGCGCGGCGCAGCGTCTCGTTCTCCTGCCATTCGGCGACGATAGAGGCCAGTGCCACCGCCGAGGCGATGCAGCTCTTGGTCGCTGCGACGCTCGTCTCGGTGCCGGCGTGAAGCGGAATGACGGCGTCGGCATCGATCGCGAGAGGCGATTCTGCGGCGTTGACCACAGCGATCGAGAACGCCCCCGCCGCCCGCGCCGCCGACTGGAGGGCCACGATGTCGGGGCTCTGCCCCGATTGCGAGACGGAAACCACGACGGCACCCCTGAGCTTCAGTGGCGCATTGTAAAGCGAGGCGACGGAGGGGCCGATCGAGGCCACCGGCACCCCGCCGAGGATCTCGCTCAGATATTTGAGATAGGCCGCCGCATTGTCGGAGGAGCCGCGCGCGCAGGTCACGATCACCTGCGGATCGAGCGTGCGGAGCCGCTGTCCGAGGGCCTGAAGCGCTGCATGTTCCCGGTCGAGCAGCCGCGCCACGACGCTCGGAATTTCGCCGATCTCGGCCGCCATATGGGTGATGCTTTGGTCGGCCATGAAGTGCCTCGAGTTCTGTCTGCCAGCAAACCACAAGTGCCGGTCGCGTAGAAGCGGCGCTTGGGAGTCCGATGGCGCCGATGTCAGGGTCCGGGTGGCAGCAGCACGACGAGCTTGATCCCCGGGTGGGTGGCCGGAAGCAGCGTCACCTGCTCGTAGCGGATCAGGCCGTCCTGGGGATGGTTGAAGGTGCGGGCGCCGCCCTCGCGCGCCAGCACGGCCTGATCGCTCCAGATCCGGGCAAAGACCGCGCTGCGCCGCATGAGGTCGTCGACGAGATCGGCCACGGCGGCATCGTCGCGAAAGCGCGCGGTATCGGCGCGGAATTCCGCGACCAGCCGCCGGGCGCGATCGTCCCAATCCTCGATGAAGTCTCGGGCCGAGGGGTCGAGGAACACATAGCGCAGCAGGCAAGGCTCGGGGCTGTCGAACCAGGGGGCGAAGAGGTGGCCGGCCGCGTCGTTCCACCCGAGGACGGTCCACAGCCGGTCGAGCAGATAGGCCGGTGCCGTGATGGCCCGAAGCATCGCGAGGAGGTCCGCGGAGGCACGACCGCCGGGCCCTTCGGCAGTGGCCGACACCGGGTCGCGCCGCTGCGCCAGGGCGAACAGATAGGCGCGCTCCGCGGCCGTCAGCCGCAGCGCCCGCGCCAGCCGGTCGAGTGCCATCGCCGAGACCGCGATGTCGCGACCCTGCTCGATCCAGGTGTACCAGGTCGTCGAGATGCCGCAGCGCTGCGCCACCTCCTCGCGGCGCAGGCCCGGCGTGCGGCGACGCTCGCCCGGCTGACGGCTTTCCGGCAGCGCCAGGGATTCGCGCCGTGCCCGCAGGAATGCGCCAAGCTGCCGTCGTCGGGCCGATCCAGTCTCCAACATGGTGGGTCCTGTACCAGGATAACCAGCCAACTTATACCCGGTTCGCATCGGTGGCAGTCTCGTCCCGCCATCAGGAGTGCCGATCATGCAGACATCCCAGCAGGCCTTCACGGCCGAGCATTACGCGCCCCGCGCGCAGGACTACGTCACTAGCATCAACCATGCGACCGGCGAGGATCTCGACCAGATCGAGGCCGAGGTCCGCGGACGCGGGTTCGGGCGGGTTCTCGACCTCGGCTGCGGCGGCGGGCATGTGAGCTATCGGGCGGCGGCGCATGTCGGCGAGGTCGTCGCCTGCGACCTGACGCCCGCGATGCTGGAGGCGGTGGCGCGCACGGCGGCCGAGCGCGGCTTGCGCAACATCAGGACCGAGCAGGCGGCGGCCGAGCGCCTGCCTTTCGTGGATGCCAGTTTCGACGCCGTCCTGTGCCGCTTCACGGCGCATCACTGGCGGGACATGGAGGCCGGCCTGCGCGAGGCGAGGCGCGTGCTGAAATCCGGCGGACGGGCCGTCTTCGCGGATTGTGTCGCTCCAGGCGAGCCGCTCCTCGACACCCACCTCCAGGCCGTCGAAGTGCTGCGCGACATCTCGCATGTGCGCAATTACTCAGTAGCGGAATGGATGGCCGCGCTCGGCCGTTCGGGCTTCGCCGTGGACGGCCTCACGCCGCGCAAGCTGCGCATGGATTTCCCCGTCTGGATCGCCCGGACCCGAACGTCGGAGATCCATGCCGCGGCGATCCGCTCGTTGCAGGTCGGTGCGCCGGACGCTGTCAAGGCGCATTTCGCCATCGGGCCGGACGGCGGCTTCGATCTCGATACGGTGACCTTCTGCATGCATTGAGACCAATCTGGAAACGAGATAGGTCCCGGGTCAGCGCATTTGCTCTTTTGCTCGCACGTAGCTTTTGAGCACGGCGTTTATGCGCGAATGGTAGCCCTTTCCGGTGCCCCGGAAGTGGCGCAACACATCCCTGTCGAGCCGCAGCGTGATCTGCTCCTTGTTTTCGGCTTCCGAAGGCTGTGCGGTGTCCCAGAACCCAGCCGGTATAATGCCCGCGTCAGGATCGCCTGCGGCTCGCTGCTCGACTTCTCCGTCCGTCAGTTCCCGAAACTCACGGCTCAGCGGCTCAGCGGCCGACATCTCGTCAAGGCTGTTGAACCTTACGACCGCTTCGGGCCGTCGCGTAGACTTGTCGATCACGTCTGCCTGCCTTCCACGCTGAAATGATGCGGATGTCGCCGTCGCGCAGGGTGTAGACCACTTGCAGTATCTCGTTGTCATACTCGCCCAAAGCGATCAGGCGGCGCTCGCCGTAGTCGCGGTGAACGTCCTCTCGGATGAGCCGAAATCCCCGAAAGATTTCCACTGCTTGCCGAAAGCCAACAAGATGCTTGGTCCGGTTAAGCGCGTCCTTCTTGGCATCCCGCTGAAAGCCCATATACCACGTGTAGCTACGGAATGTAAATGATACGGTACGATTTTTGATCCACGGCGAGGAGGTAGCGGCAGCAGGGTTGTCTCACTCCACCACCGCCTCGGCCTCGATCTCGACCCGGTAGCCGCCGACGAGCCGGCCGACCTCGAGCAGCGTGTTGGCCGGCCGGATCGCGCCGAAATACCGCCCGTGGGCGCGCGACACGGGCTCCCAGTCGTCGGCATCGGCGAGATAGATGCGCGTGCGGACCACATCCTCGATCGAACCGCCGAGAGCCGCCAGGCTGGCCGCGATCTTGTCGAGGATATAGGTGGCCTGGCCGGCCGGATCGTCCGGACAGACGGCGAGGCCGCTGCCATGGGTCGCCGTCGTGCCGCTGACGAGGATGCGGTCGCCAGTCCGCACGGCGCGGCTGTAGCCGGCGATCGGCTCCCAGAGGCTGCCCGAATCGACGCGCCGACGGTCAGGTCTCCCCGGCACCGGCTGCGCCTCGAAATAAGGTGGCACGGCATCGAGGTGATGGCTGAGGTCCCCCGACGCCGTGAGGAAGGGCGGACGGCGGTATTCGTCACCGCAATCGCCGGGAAGCGGTCGCGCATCGGCGAAGGCCACCGCGAGACGGGCCCTGTCTTCGGCGTCGAGCGCGAAGCCGAAGGTGCGGGCGTTCGCGGCGCGGTGCTCCCGCTCGCCCAGCCGCGCCCCGACGATGACGGCCGCGACCGCCGGCTGGTCGAGCACCCAGCGGGTCGCCACATTGGCGAGGCCGACGCCATGCTTTCGCGCGACCTCGTCGAGGGCAGAGAGGACTGCCTGGAACACCGCCCAGCCGCCGACCGCCGCGACGAAGCGGGCATATTTCATCTTGCTCCAGTCGCCGAACGCGCCCGGCTCCGGCGCGCCGAGCCAGCGCTCCGACACCAGGCCGCCCGCCAGCGTCCCATAAGCCAGGAGCCTCACCCCCGTCTCGGCGCAGACGGCGCTCATCTCGTCCGCCGCCCGTCGATCCAGCACCGAGAAGGACACCTGGTTCGAGACGAGCGGGATGCCGTGTTTCACCACGAGCCGCAGGTGAGCGGCGTCGAAATTGGTGACGCCGAGATGGGCGACGAGCCCCTCTTGCCGCAGCCGGTCGAGCTCGATCAGCGCATCCAGATAGGCGAGGTGCTCGAAGGTCCACCAATGTAGCTGCAGGAGGTCGATGCGCTCGACCCCGAGTCGGGAGCAGGCGCGCTCGACGCCGGCGCGCACCACGTCGCGCGTCATCCGACCCGGCTCCGGGCACCATTTGGTGAAGGCGAGCGGGCGCCGCCCTGAGGTCTTGCGCGCCAGCAGCCGGCCGGCGACGAGTTCCGCGCTGCCGTAGTGGTCGGCCATGTCGAAGGTGTCGAAACCCGCCTCCGCATAGGCTGCGAGCGCGTCGGCGCCGCGGTCGGGATCGAGCGGCGTGCCGCCTCGCTCCTGGTCGGCCACCTGCCACAGGCCCGTGACCATGCGGCTGATCTCGAAGCCCGGCGCGAGCTCCGCCCGGTCCGGAGGCGGGCTCATGGGGTCTTCAGCTTGGCCTTGATGGCATTGACCTCGTCGGTGCTCATCTGACCGACCGTCGCGACCTTGCCGTCGGTGATCTTCCACAGGCGGAAGGGACCGGTGATATCGCCATATTTGTCGAACGCGACCGGGCCGATCACCCCCTCGTAGCGGATCGGCTTGCCGGCCTTGATCAGCGCCAGCGCCTTGGTGAAGCCGGCCTTGCCGGCATAGACCACCTCGCCCTTCGGATCGACGACCTTGAAGATCGCGTCGCGGATGGCGAGCGGCTCGGTCGAGACGGCTTGCGCGATGGCGAGGCCGGCGATGGCCCCGGCGTCGTAGGCTCGGTCGGCGGCCGGGTTGGAGGGGTCGATCCCGCCCGAGAACGCCTTGTAGTCGGCGTTGAAATACTTGGTCGACTCGGTCGGCGTCGTGCCCGACGAGGTGCCGTAGGCCTGGTCGAGATATTTGGCCCCGACCCCGTCGATAAAGTCCGGGCTATTCATGCCGTCGTTGAGCAGGAACTTCGCCGGGCCGCCCTGGCTGATCCAGGCGCGGGCGATCGTCGCCCCGTCGACCGGCGTCGAGATGAGGTAGAGCCCGTCCGGGCCGCCCGCCATGCCGGCCGTGGCCTCGGACTCGTAGCTCGACTGGCGCTCGTTATAGGGCGTGTCGCTGGTGACGACCCCGCCGAGCGCCTTGTAGGCCAAGGCGAACTCCTTGGCGAGGTTCACGCCGAAGTCGTTGTTGACGTGGATGATGGCGATTTTCTTGAACCCCTGGTCGAGCGCATATTTGGCCGCTGCCGTGCCTTGCAGCGCATCCGACGTGATGGTGCGGAAGAAGATGCCGTTGGTCTTGCCTTCCTCGCCGAGGGTGGTCAGCGTCGGCGAGGAGGCGGCGGGCGAGATCTGAACCACTTTCGCCGGCGCCGTCACCGAGGTGAGGATCGGGATCGTCACCGAGGAGATGATGCCGCCGATCAGCACCGGCACGTGCTTCACCTGGACGAGCTGGGTTGCGGCATCGACGGCCACATTGCCCTGGCTCTGCGAATCGCGCGTGTCGGTCACGAGCTTGCAGCCGCGCGGGCCGCCGGCCTCGTTGAGATCGCGAAAGGCCATCTCGACCGATTTGGCGCCGGCCTGGCCGTATTCGCCAGCCGGCCCGGTGAGCTCCATCACCACGCCGACCGTGATGGTGCAATCCGCCGCCCGCGCCGCCGCCGCTGCTCCCGCGATCAGGGCGGCGGTCGCGCATGCCGCCAGAAATGCCTGCCTCATCGTCGTTTCCCCGAAGTGTCGAAGCCTATGCGGCATTTGGGCCGCTCACGCGGCGTTGAGATCGTATTTCATGATCGTACCATGCGGCCCGGAGCGGTCGCGCTCGAGCCCATAGGGTTCCCCGTGCGGTCCCTTGCGCTGCGCCAGCACGGCATCGACGGCGGCGAGGTCGGTTGCATCGAGCCTCAGCGCGCCGATGTTCGCGTTGGCCGCCGTGTGCCGCCCGTGGCGGGCACCGACGATGGCCGCGGCGACACCGGGCCGGTCGAGCGTCCAGCGCGTCGCCACGCTGGCGATGTCGATGCCGTGCCGGTCGGCGACCCGCTTGAGCGCACGCAGCACCTCCTGGAACAGCTCCCAGCCGCCGAACTCGTCGATGATGAGCCTGTATTTGACGAGCGAGCGGTTCTCGGCGCGCTCGGGCTCCGGCTGGCCGAGCCAGCGCTCGCTGAGAAACCCGCCCGCCACGGTGCCGTAGCAGAGCAGTGCCACGCCCTTCGCCTGGCAAAGGGCGGCGAAATCGCCACCCGCGCGCGGGTCGAGCACGGAATACTGCGTCTGCATGGAGAGCAACGGGATGCCGGCGTCGACGATCTCGCGTACATGCGGCCCGTCGAAATTGGTGCCGCCGATCTCGGCGATCTTGCCGGCTCTTCTGAGGTCGGCGAGGCGGTGCAGCGCGCCGAGGCAACCCGGCACGGCATAGTCCCACCAGTGGAACTGCACGAGATCGAGCCGCTCCATGCCGAGCCGTTGCAGCGAGCGATCCACGATGGCGTCGAGGTCGGTGGGCTTGAGGCTCGCCAGCCGGGAGAGATCGGGCACGAGCTTGGTATGAATCCGGAGGCGGCCGAGCGCCTCGGCGCCGCGTGCGTCGCGCAACTTGACCCGGAAGGCGCCGATCAGCGCCTCGACGCCGGTATAGATGTCGGCGCAATCGAAGGTCGTGATGCCAGCGTCGAAACTCGCCAGGAGGTCGTCGGCCGCCGCCACGGGTTCGACGGGACCGTGGCCGCCGGCGAGCTGCCAGCCGCCGCGAATGACGCGCGAGATCGTGTAGCCGGGCCGCAGTTCGATCCTGTCCGTGCCCTTCATTGGTCGGCCCCGAGCGGCACCGCAGTAACGGCGGCATGGCTGAAGCGCCGGAGCCCGAGCCGCGTGATGCGCAGCCGGCTCGCGCAGTTCGGATCCGGGCAGGCGATTTCGGCGTCGGTCGCCATCCAGTCGTTGGGATGGGTGGGCCGCTGCTTGGCCGCGAGGAGCGGCAGCACGGAGGCCAACGAATAGATGGAGATGCCCTGGCCTTCGGGCAGATGCAGCATCTCGCCGCGCAGCTCGAAATGATCGCCTGGCTTGGCGCCGCAGTAGACGGCGCCGCCCGGCGGGATCACGGCTTCGACCCGAAGGTCGTAGAGCTCGAATGTATCGTCGGGCATGCGGCGGCGGCGTCCCTTTCGGCCTCCGCCGGACGATGGCATAAGCTCGGGCGAAAGGGCAAAGGGCTTTTGCATGACAGATGCCGCGCGAGGCGACGATGCCGCGCCGATCCTCCTCGCCGAGACGGTCGTGAAGCGTTTCGGCGGCGTCGCGGCGGTCGACGGCCTGTCTTTCGCGGTGCGGCGTGGCGAGATCCTCGGCCTGATCGGCCCGAACGGGGCCGGCAAGACCACGATGTTCGACCTCATGGCCGGTCGCCTCAGGCCGGACGGCGGTCGCATCCTGCTCGACGGTCGCGACATCGGACGCCTGCCGCCGCATCGGCGCGCCGCCCTCGGGCTCGGCCGCACCTTCCAGATCCCGCGGCCGTTCCCGGACATGACGGTGGTGGAAAACGTCATGCTCGGCCGGCAGGGGCAGCCGGGCGAGAGCGTGCTGGCCAACTTCCTGCGACTTGGCCATCTTGCCGAGACCGAGCGCGAGACCTACGCGCAGGCGATGGACCTCGTCGATTTCGTGACCCTCACACGGCTCGCTCATGCGCCGGCCCGCACGCTCTCTGGCGGCCAGCGCAAGCTCCTCGAGCTCGCCCGCGTGCTGATGGGCCGGCCACGCCTGATGCTGCTCGACGAGCCAGCGGCGGGCGTCAACCCGAGCCTGCTCGAGGTCATCATCGAGCGAATTGCCGCGATCAACGCGCGCGGCATCACCTTGCTCATCATCGAGCACAACATGGAACTCGTGGCACGGCTCTGTCCGCGCCTCATCGCGATGGCGGCCGGGACGCTTCTCGCCGAGGGCAGGCCGGATGTCGTGACGCGCGACAGCCGCGTGATCGAGAGCTATCTCGGCGGCGTCGCCGCGTGAGGGACGCCTCGTCGCTGCGGGTCGAGGACCTGTTTGCCGGCTACGAGCCGGGCGCACCGATCGTGCGCGGCGCGAGCCTCGCGGTGGCGTCCGGCGAGATCGTGGCCGTGCTCGGCCCCAACGGCGCGGGGAAATCGACGCTGGTCAAGGCGATCGCCGGCCTCGTGCCGGTCGAGCGGGGCAGGGTGTTGCTCGACGGGCGGGACGCAACCGCGGTGCCGGCGCACGAGCGGGTGCGGCATGGTCTCGCCTTCGTGCCGCAGACCGAGAACGTGTTCACGCTGATGAGCGTCTCCGACAACCTGCGCCTCGCCGGCGACATCCTGCCGAGACGCGAGGCGGCCGCACGGACCGAAGAGATCTGCGCGTTCTTTCCCGATCTCGGCCGGGCGTGGCACCTTGCGGCCGGACGCCTCTCGGGCGGCCAGCGCCAGATGCTGGCCGTGGCCCGGGCCCTGATGACATCGCCCAAGGTCGTCATGCTGGACGAACCCTCGGCCGGCCTGTCGCCGAAGCTCGTCGCGACGGTGTTCGCGCGGATCGCGGAGCTGCGGCGCACCGGCGTGGCGCTGATCCTCGTCGAACAGAATACCCGCGCCGCGCTCGCCATCGCCGACCGGGCGCTGGTCCTGGTCGAGGGCCGCAACGCCCACGAGGGTCCGGCGGCTGAGCTGGCCGCGGATCCCGACCTCGGCGCGCTCTATCTCGGCGCCAGGCGTTCGGTTCCCCTCCCGGCATGACATCAGCTCGCCACGCGCCCGTCCGCTCATCCCCGCGAAAGCGGGAATCCAGGATCGTTGCAGGCTCCTGTGCGTCATTTACTCCTGGCAGGAGGGGCTCGAGAGAGGCCTGGCCGGCTTCGACGACGAGCCCGACGCCGCCGGTGAAGCTCTCATCCTGGATCTCCGCTTTCGCGGGAACGAGCGGAGAGAGGACAGAGATGACGCGAGCATGACCAGCCAGTTTGTGGTCGACGGGCTCGTCAGCGGCGTCGTCATCGGCCTCGGCGCCGCCGGTGTGACGCTGACCTATTCGATCCTGCGCTTCGCCAACTTCGCCCAGGGCGACTACATCTCCTGGGGCGCTTATGGAACGCTGGTCCTCGATGCGGCGCTCGGCGCCCTCGTCGGCGGCCATGTGCCGGCGCTCGGCGCACTCTCCTTCGGCTGGACATTGCCGCTCGCCATGCTGGTCGCGGCGCTGCTCACGGCGGGACTAGCTCTCCTGCTCGAGCTGATCCTCTTCGGGCCGTTGCGGCGGCAGGGCACGGCGCTCGTCTCCGTCATGGCGAGCTTCGGGGCCTCGCTCGCCTTGCGCAGCGCGCTCGAGTTCCTGTTCACCTCGCGTCCCGCCTATTTCAGCCGCGACTTGCAGATCGCCATGCCGGTCGGCTTCGGTCTCAAGATCACGCCGAATGCTCTCGCGGTCCTCGCGACGGCCGCCGTGCTCGTCCTGCTGCTTCACCTCGGCTTGACGCGTACCCGCGCCGGGCGCGCCATGCGGGCGGTAAGCGAGAACCCCGGCCTCGCACGGCTCGCGGGCGTCGACGTCGCCCGTATCATCCGCCTGACCTGGATGGTCGGCGGAGCGCTCTCCTGCGCCGCCGGCGTCGCTCTCGGATTGGTCGTGCAGATCCGCCCGGTCATGGGATTCGACCTGCTGCTGCCGATCTTCGCGGCGGCGATCCTGGGCGGCATCGGCAGCGTGCCCGGCGCGGTCGCGGGCGGGCTCATCGTCGGCCTGACGGAAGCCGCGGCCGTGCCGCTCGTCGGGGCGGAATGGCGCGCCGCCGTCTCCTTCGTGGTGCTGATCCTGGTGCTGCTGCTGCGCCCGACCGGCCTTTTCGGACGGTCCGAATGATCGATCTCGTCAGCTACGGCGCCTATTTCCTCGTCACCGCCCTGACTTATGCGGTGATCGTGCTCGGCCTCAACCTGCAATGGGGCCAGACGGGCCTGTTCAATGTCGGGGTCGCCGGCTTCGTCGCCATCGGCGCCTATGCGTCGGCGCTCCTGACGACGCCGGCGAGCGCCGCCCATTGGGGCGGCTTCGGCCTGCCTTATCCGGTCGGCTGGCTCGCCGGGGCGCTGATCGCCGGCGGAGCCGCCGCGCTCGTGGCGCTGCTGACGATCCGGCTCAAGGCCGATTACCTCGCCATCACCAGCTTCGGCGTGGCGGTCGTGGTCCACCTCGTCTGCCTGAACGCGCAGGGGCTGACGGGCGGCCCTTTCGGCGTCGGCTTCATCCCGCGGCCCTTCGCGAGCCTCGCCGACCGTCCGCTTGCCTTCGCGTCGCTCAATCTCGCGCTCGTCGGCGCGGTGCTCGCCGTGGTCTTCCTGGCGCTCGAGCGGCTGACGCGAGGTCCCTGGGGCCGCGTCCTGCGAGCGCTGCGCGAGGACGAGACGGCGGCGGCGGCCGCGGGGAAGAACCCGCTGCGCTTCAAGGTCCAGGCCTTTGGCCTCGGCGGCGCCGTCATGGGCCTCGGCGGCGCCCTGCAGGCGCATTGGGTCGGCTTCATCGCGCCGGAGAACTACCTGCCGAGCCTCACCTTCCAAGTGTGGACCATGCTGATCCTCGGCGGCTCCGGCAACAACCGCGGCGCGGTGCTCGGCGCCGTCCTGGTGTGGGGCCTGTGGAGCGCCTCGGGCGCCACGGTCGGCGCCTTCGTGCCGCCGGAATGGCAGGCGCGCGCGGCGGCCTTGCAGATCGTCGCCATCGGCGTGGCGCTCTGTGCCATATTGCTGTGGCGTCCGCGCGGCCTCGTGGGCGAGCGCGCCGCGGTGTCGCGCCATGTCGAAGCCGCGGCCTCGGAGGCGAGACGGTGAAGTTTTATTGCATTGTGCATGCCTTATGCTAAAAATCGAGTCGATCGCGACATCGAGAAACATCGGCTGCCAGGAGGAGACGGGACATGAGAATAGGCGGATTAAGCATTGTCGCAGCGGGCCTTTTCGGTCTGGTGACTGCAACCTCCGGACAGGCCGCCGATGCAACGCGCGTCGCCCTCGTGCCGGGCGGCCCGCACCCCTATTTCGCGGCCTGGGAACAAGCCGGCAAGGATGCGGTACGCGACTTCCATCTTGGCGCGGCCGACTACAAGGTGCCGCAGAAGTGGGAGCTCAGCGCGCAGAACGACCTGCTCGAAAGCCTCGTGACGCAGGGCTACAATGCCTTCCTGGTCTTCCCTGGCGACCCTGTCGGCTCGGTCTCGACCGTGGCCGAGCTCGCCGATACCGGCGCGCCGGTGATCGCGCTCGCCGGCTGCTTCAAGGATCCCTCTAAGGCGGCCTTCTGCCTCGGCACCGATACCGGCAACTCGGCCTATCTGGGCACCAAGGAACTGCTGAAAGCGATGGGCGGCAAGAAGCGCATCGCGCATTTCACCGGCTTCCTGGTCGATCCGAACACGCAACTGCGCATCGATGCCGTGAACAAGGCCGCCAAGGAGGCCGGCGCCGAGGTCGTACAGGTCATCGCCGACATCGACGCGCCCGAGCCGGCCGAGGAGAAGATCAACGCCTATCTGGCGGCCCATGCCAACGACGTCGACGGCATCGTCACCACCGCCTGGATCCCGGCGGTCGTCGCCTCGAACGCCCTGCGCCGTCTCGGCGACAAACGCATCAAGATGGTCGGCATCGATCATGACCCGGTCGTGCTCAAGGCGATCAAGGACGGGTTCGTCGCCGGCACCATGCTGCAGAACCCCTATGGCCAGGGCTATATCGGGGCCTTCGCGGCCGACAAGCTGCGCACCGGCTGCACCGTCAAGGCCGATGCGCCGTGGAAGTCGAACGCGCTGACCAGCAAGTTCATCGATTCCGGCACGGTCTTCGTCGATGCGAGCGGCGTCGACAACTACGTTGCCGCCATGCAGGGCATCACCAAGACGCTGTTTGGCAGTTTCGAGAAGACCTATCTGGACTGCAAGTCCTGATGGCGTCGAGGCGTTGACCGCCATGCCTCCCGGTGCGCGGGCGACGTCCTTGCCGGCCACCGACGCGGCGCGTCCGCAGGGGCGCTCCGCGCTGGTCGGCCGCTCCGGCGCGCCGCGCTTCTACCTGACCAACGAGTTCGGCCTTCTGGTGCTGATCCTCGGCTTCGGCGCGATCTTCGGCCTCGCGACGCCGGGCTTCCTGTCGGCCTTCAACCAGTTCAACCTGGGGCGGACGGCGGCGATCAACGCCATGATCGGCTTCTCGATGATGACGGTGATCGTCACCGGGGGCCTGAACCTCGCGGTCGGCGCCATCGGCGTCTGCTCCGCCATGGCGATGGGGTGGCTCATCCAGGGCCTCGGCCTGCCCTGGCCCGTCGCCATCCTCGGGGGGGTCGGGCTCGGCGCCGCGCTCGGGCTCGTCAATGGCTGGATGGTGGTGCGCTCGGGCCTGCACAGCTTCATCATCACGCTTGCCACGATGAGCATATTTTTCGGCGTCATGGTCTTCCTGACGCGGGCGCAATCGTTCCGCGGCCTGCCGCCCGTCTTCGCTGAGTTCGGCCGCATGAAGCTGCTGGGCTGGGTGTCACCGCTGCTTCTCGTGGCGGTCGCGGCCGCGCTCGGCCTGATCCTGCTCTATCGTTTCACCGCGCTCGGCCGCGAGATGCTGGCCGCCGGCGCGCGGCCCGAGGCCGCCACGCTCTCGGGCATCCAGGTGGGGCGCGTCTTCGTCCTCTGTCACATGCTCTCGGGCGCCATCGCGGCGGTCACGGCTTTGCTCGTGGTCGCCCGGACGGGCGCGGCGATCCCCTCCATGGCCGGGCAGCTTGGGCAGGACTGGCTCCTGCCGGCCTTCCTCGGCCCGGTGCTCGGCGGCACGCTGCTCAGCGGCGGACGCGTCTCCGTCATCGGCACCTTCCTCGGCTCGGTGCTGGTGACCATGCTGGCCAACGGGCTGCTGCTGCTCAAGATCGGCGAATTCTGGGTGCAGAGCTGCCTCGGCCTGCTGCTGCTCGCCGCCGTGCTGCTCGACAAAGGCAGGCGCTCGTTCCTCGCCAGCCGAAAGATCGCCGGATGAGCCCGTTCGCCCGCGCGCTGCGCACCGACTGGTTCGGTCCGCTCCTCGTCACCATTCTCGCCGTGATCCTGGTCAGCGCCTTCGATCCGTCCTTCCTGGCGCCGTTCAACATCCAGGTGCTGCTCTTGGCGGTGGCGGTCAACGCGCTGATCGCCTTCTCCCAGATGATCATCATCGCCATCGGCCAGATGAATCTCGCGGTCGGCGCCATCGGGGGACTGGCGGCCATCAGCTTCGCCGGCGCCATGCAGGTCTGGGGGCTGCCGCCGCTCCTCGCCGCCATAATGGGGCTCGGCATCGGCCTCCTCGCCGGAGCGCTGAACGGCCTCTTCATCGCCTGGACCGGGATCTCGGCCTTCGTCATCACGCTGGCGAGCCTGTCGATTTTCAAGGGGATAAATCTCGGCATCACCAAGGCCGAGCCGTTCTATGGCGTGCCGCAGAGCGTCAAGGCTTTCGGCGCCACGACCGTCCTCGGGCCGATCCCCTGGATCGCCGTGCCGGCTCTCGTCGTCGCCGTGCTGCTCTGGTTTCTGCTGAGCCGCCTGCCGCTCGGGCGCTTCATCCTGGCCCTCGGGGGCAACGCCCATGCGGCCGAGCTCTCCGGCATCTCGGTCTCGCGCACCACGATCGCGGCCCATGCCATCTCGGGCGGCCTCGCGGCCTTGGCCGGACTCATGCTCGTGGCGCGTCTGCAGATCGGCCAGCCGACGATCGGCGACGACTGGCTGATCCTCTCTTTCGCGGCTCCGGTGATCGGCGGGGCGGTGCTCTCCGGCGGCCACGTCAGCGTCGCCGCCACGGTGCTCGGCACCGTCATCGTCGCCATCATCACTCAGGCGCTGGTGCTGTTCCGCATCGATCCATTCTTCGTCCAGGTGGTGCTCGGCGTGCTGATCCTCTGGGCCGTGGGGCTCAACCGCTGGAAGGACACGCGCCTCGCGGGTACGCCGAAGGGAGCGATGTCATGACCGGTGCGGCGCTGGAGGCGCGCGGCGTCTCCAAGGGCTTCCCGGGCGTGCAAGCGCTGAAGGACGTGTCGCTCGGGCTCGCCAAGGGCTCGATCCACGCGCTGCTCGGTGAGAACGGCGCCGGCAAGTCGACGCTGATCAAGATCGTCACCGGCGTGCATCGGCCCGATTCGGGTGAGCTGCTGCTCGACGGCGCCCCCGTCGGCTTCGCCTCGCCACGCGACGCCATCGCGGCTCGCATCGGCACCGTCCACCAGGAGCGCAACCTCATCCCGCGCTTCTCGGTCGGCGAGAATATCATGCTCGAGCAGCTCGGGAGCCGGGCGTTGCGGCCGATCGACTACGGCCGGGTCAACACGGAGGCGAAGCGCTGGCTCGCCTCGCTCGATCTCGACCTCGACCTCGATATGCCGGTGTCGCGCCTCAGCGTGGCGCAGATGCAGATGGTCGAGATCGCCAAGGCCCTGGCGCTGCGCTCGCGCGTGCTGCTGCTCGACGAGCCGACGGCCTCCCTGACCCCGCACGAGACGGTGGCCCTGTTCAGGCTGCTGCGCAAGCTCAAGGACGAGGGTGTGAGCATGCTCTTCGTCAGCCACAAGCTCGAGGAGGTGCAGGAGATCTGCGATGCCGTCACCGTGCTGCGCGACGGGCGCAACGCCTGCGAGAGTCGCGCCATGGCGGGCCTCGGACGGCAGGACCTCGTGCGGCTGATGATCGGCCGCGCCGAGCAGATTCCCGACTGGCAGGCGCGCGATGTCTCGGCGGCGCCGGTGGCGCTGGAGCTCAAGGATGTCTCGACGTCGCTCGGGCATCGCGGCATCGACCTCACTTTGCGCAAAGGCGAGATCCTGGGGCTCTACGGGCTCGTCGGCGCCGGCCGCACGGAGCTCGCGAAAAGCATCATCGGGCTCTATCCCGCGACGGGAGGCACCATCGAGGTCAACCGCGTTCCGGTCACCATCGGCAACGTCAGCGAGGCGATCCGGACGCATCGCATCGGCTATGTCAGCGAGGATCGCAAGGGCGAGGGCCTCGTGCTCATGCATTCCGTGCTCGAGAATGCCGGCATGACGCTGTGGCGCCGGCTGACAAGCCGTCTCGGCCTTCTCACCGATGCGGCCGTGCGGTCCCGGACCGAGCCGTTCATCCGCAAGCTCGAGGTCCGCACGCCTTCGCTCCATCAGACCGTCGGCAACCTCTCGGGCGGCAACCAGCAGAAGATCAGCGTCGCCAAATGGCTCGCCGAGGGCGTCGATATCCTCATCGTCGACGAGCCGACGGTCGGCATCGACATCAAGACCAAGGCCTATCTGCATGAGTTGCTCCGCGACCTCTCGGCCGCCGGAACGGCCGTGCTGCTCATCACCAGCGATATGCCGGAGATGATCACGCTCGCCGACCGGGTCGTCGTGATGAACGCTTACCGGATCCAGGGAGACCTGCCCAACACGCGCGACTACGACGCGATGAGCCACGCCATCATGGATCTGATCCACAGGGCCGAGGCGGCCTGACGCGCGGACGGCAAAGGAGAGTGGCATGGCCAGGATCGAGCGCGTCGAGATCTCGATGGTGGTGCTGGAGCCCAAGGTGAAGCGTGTCGACGCCATCCAGAGCTTCGTGGCCCAGGAAACGCCCTTAGTGCGCATCACCGACAGCGACGGGGCGACCGGCACGGGCTACAGCTACACGATCGGCACGGGCGGACCCTCGATCGTCGAGCTCATCGCCCGCAGCCTCGCCCCCGCCCTGATCGGGCGCGACGCCGCCATGGTCGAGAAGATCTGGCGCGACCTCCTGTTCCTCACCCATGCGACCTCGGTCGGCGCCATCACCTCGCTGGCGCTCGCGGCCGTCGATACGGCGCTGTGGGATCTGCGCTGCCGCCAGGCGGGGCTGCCGCTGCACGTCATGGCCGGCGGCGCACAGGAGAAGGTGCGCCTCTACACGACCGAGGGCGGCTGGCTGCACCTCGACGCGCCGGCGCTGGTCGAGGATGCGCTCAAGGCCAAGAGCGAAGGCTTCGGCGGCTGCAAGGTCAAGGTCGGTCGCCCCATCCACGAGGATGCGGCGCGGCTCGCCGCGGTGCGCGCGGCGGTCGGCCCCGACTTCGAGATCTTCACCGACGCCAACCAGGCCTTCGCGGTCGACGAGGCGATCCGCCGTGCTCACCATTATCGGGCGGCCGACATCGGCTGGTTCGAAGAACCGTTGCCCGCCGACGATGTCGATGGCCACGTGCGGCTCGCGGCCTCGACCTCGATCCCCATCGCGGTCGGCGAAAGCCTCTACGGCCTGTCGCATTTCCGCGACTATCTGCAGCGCCGCGCCTGCTCCGTCGTGCAGGTCGACGTGGCGCGCATCGGCGGCATCACACCCTGGCTCAAGGTGGCGCATCTGGCCGAGAGCTTCAACGTCGCGGTCTGCCCGCACTTCCTGATGGAGCTGCATGTGGCGCTTTGCTGCGCCGTGCCAAACGCCCGCTGGGTCGAATATATCCCGCAACTCGACGATCTGACCGACAGCGGCATGGCGATTCGCGATGGGCACGCCCTCCCGAGCGCTATGCCCGGCCTCGGTATCGCCTGGGATTTTTCGGCGATCGAGCGGCTGCGGGCCGAGGGATCGGAGCATGTCGTGACGGGGTAATCGGCTCCGCCGCTCGATCGCCCTTTTTCGGCCCCTCATCCGCCTCTTGCTGACGCATCGGTACCGCCAAACCTTATGCCGCCCTCAGGCCGGATCGAGATAGGGGCTGAGCCGGGCAGGGTCGATCGGTCGGAGGTGCGACAGGCGCTTGGGGTTGTTGCTCCGCGAGCGCTGCAGATGACGCTCGAGCATGACGGCGGCACCCGCCACATCGCGCGCTGCGAGGCACTGGAACACGGCGCGGTGCTCATCGATCATCTCGGGCACCTCCATGCCGTGCTCGTAGGAATCGAAAGACAGATGGGCCGTCACCAGCGGCAGCTGACACCGGTAGAGCGTGTTGCGCAGCTCCGCGTTGGTGCAGCGCAGGATGATGTCCTGGTGCAGCTCGACCTCCAACCGGTAGAGCAGGGTGGTGTCGTCCCAGGCTTCCGGCCCCACGGCGTCGATCACGTGCTTGAGCCTCGGACGCAGCAGCTTCTCGCTCAAGAACGAAGCGCTCTGACGCAAGGCGGGGGGTTCGAGCAGGATCCGCATCTCGTAGAGCTCGGCCATCCGCTCCGGGGTGAGCGGCCCGGCGTACCATCGCGCATTGGCTTCCTGGCGCACGAGGCCGACGCGTTCGAGCCGCAGCAGCAGCTCGTTGGCGACGGTGCGGCTGACGCCGAAATGCTCGGCGAGCGCCTGGGAGCGGATCTGGAAGCGGCCGAACATCAGGCAGGACGCCACATCGCGCTCGACGCCAGGATAGATGACCTGACGCCAGTTGCGGACCTGGAGCTTCGCCTTCATCTCGCGCGGCAGGTCGAGGCGGGCGGCCAGCGGCTCGGCCTCGTGCAGGGCCGCCTGAACGTCGTGGCCGACGACGACGCCGTGCATCTTCGGGCGGCGGTGCACCAGCCCGTCGGCTTCGAGCCGCGTCAGCGCCTGGGCCACGGGCATGCGGCCGAGACCGAAGGCCTGGCCGACGGCCTTCTCACGGATGACGAGACCCGGGGGCAAGGCGCCGCTGGCGATCCGCTCCGCCAGGATGGACCAGACGATGTCGTAGAGAGGCCGGCGAACGGTCGGCGGCATGCCGTCTATGGTCCTGCGATCGTGAATCCTCGATGTGACCTGATTAGCATCGGCAGGCCTGCCGGGGCCGGATTTTCACACCGTCCGCCGACGCGCCGGGCGCCTTGGCGCCATCGCGGTCCACCAGCGCGACAACGAACCGGCTCGTTGCGACGCCATCGCGCGGCCGAGATCGATCCGGATCAGCCGGGCTGCGGTCTGCAGCGCGAGGCGGCGTCGGGATGCGATCGTCTCCATGGTGTCGCGAACCCGATCGCCGAGCCCTCCGCCCGCCCGAGCGGGCCTGGACGACCGCCAGCGCGCCTCGCGCATCATGGCGGTGCGGTGCTTGAGGATGAACGCGGTCACCGCGTAGCTGCCATCGGCCCGGCCGTCGCTTGCGAAGGCCGCCTCGGCCGCGTGACCGATGATGGCGGCCTGCACGCTCACCGGGATCCGCTCCCAGTTGACCAGAACCGAGGTCAGCAGGCCCGCCACGGCGCGCCCATCCTCTCGATCTACGATGATCAGCCTGGCCATGCTCCCCTCCGCGATCCGGTTGAAGCTAAAGGTCTTGGCTTTCCTGAGGGTTGCGCGGGCTTGGCGCTCCGGCGCGGCACCCGCTTGCGGCCCTCTTCCTGCTGCTGCTTTAATGGCGGCATGGACCGACGCCACGCTCCGCTCGTTCTCGCCGACGCTCGCCTTGCGGAGGGTGGCATGGCCGACGTTCACATCGTGGACGGCAAGATCGTCGCTATCCGACCCGGCGGCGCCCGCCCGGCCGATGCCGATCTCATCGATTGCGCGGGACGCCTGGTCTCTCCGTCCTTCGTCGAGGGACACATCCATCTCGACAAGACCCTGCTCGGCCTGCCGCTGATCCCGCACCGTCCGGGCGCAACGGTCGCGGCCCGGATCGCCAACGAGAAGACGCTGCGCCGTGGGCTCGATCTTTCGGTCGAGCATCGGGGTGGCCGCCTCATCGAGCAGGTCGCCGCCTTCGGCACGGGCGCTTTGCGCAGCCATGTCGATATCGATACCGACCTCGGTCTTAGCGGCCTCGACGCGGTGCTCGGCCTGAAGGCGCGCTATCGCGATCTCGTCGACATCCAGATCGTCGCCTTCCCGCAGAGCGGCATCCTGCGTGATCCGGGGACCGCGGAGCGGCTCGACGCGGCGCTCGGGGCGGGGGCCGACCTCGTCGGCGGCCTCGATCCCGCCGGTATCGACGGCGATGTCGAGGGCCATCTCGATATCGTCTTCGGCCTGGCCGAGCGCCACGGCGTCGGGATCGACATTCATCTGCATGATCCGGGGCCGCTCGGGGCCTTCGAGCTCCGAACCATCGCCGAGCGCACGATGGCGGCGGGCCTCCAAGGGCGGGTCGCCGTCAGCCACGCCTATGCGCTCGGCGACATCGACGATGCGGAGTTCGGCCGCACCGCCGAGGCCCTGGCGCGCGCCGGTGTGGCCATCATGACCAACGCGCCGGGCACCGGCCCGATGCCGCCGGTGCTGCGGCTGGAGGCAGCCGGCGTCACGGTCTTCGCCGGGTCCGACAACATCCGCGACGCCTGGTGGCCTTACGGCGATGGCGACATGCTCGATCGCGCCATGATGATCGGCTATCGGCAGGGGTTCTACACCGACGAAGACTTGGCGCACGCCTTCGCCATGGCGACGATGCTCCCGGCCAGGGTCCTGAACCTGCCCGATTACGGCCTGCGCGAAGGGGCTGCCGCCGACCTCGTCGTTCTCGGGTCGGCCTCGGTGCCCGAGGCGGTGCTCGACCGACCGAGGGCCCGCACCATGATCAAGCGCGGCCGCGTGGTGGTTCGGGACGGCAAGCTTCTGGATCGTCGCGCCGGCCCGTGACGGCTCATTCGCTGAAACCGAGGAAGCGCGCCGTATCCGGGTCGATCGGGATCCCGGCGGACATCCGCTCGGCTTCGACGCGCCATTCCCGGTCGCCCGGTGCCATAACGCCTGCGCCCTCGTCGGCCATCCGCGGCGCGACGGCTCGCAAGGCATCGAGATAACGCCGCATGCCGCGGGCGAAAGCCGCCTCGCCGGCGAACCGCTTCGGGTCGATGGCGATGAAGAAATGGCCGAGGTTCGGGGGCTTCCCGGATCCCGGCCCGGCGGCTTCGAAGTCGAGATCATGGTCGAGGGCCATGCCGAGCAGCACCGCCGACAGCAGCGTCGCGACGCCGGCAAGCGCCGCACCCTTGAAGCCGAAATCGGTGCCCCCGAGCGGCATCAGCATCGTCGCATCCTCGGCGCGGCGCGTCTCGGATCCTTCGGCGTCGGCCGCCGTGCCGGGCGGCAGCGTGACGCCGAGCGAGCGGTAGAGCAGGACGCGATTGAACGGGATGGCGGAGGTCGCCATGTCGAGGAGCCAGGGCTTGGCTCCCGCCACGGGTGCTGCGACCGCGATCGGGTTGGTTCCGTGGAAGGGACGGGAGCCGCCGAACAGGGTCACCAGGCTGTCGGCATTGGTCGTCGAAATGCCGACGAGGCCTGCTTCGGCGGCGTGCAGCGCATAGGCGCCGGCGGCGCCGAAATGCGAGGAGCGGAGCGCGCCGGCGGCGGCGATGCCCGTCTCTCGCGCCATGCCGATCGCCTCGGCCATCGCCCGATAGGCGGTCAGGTGGCCGAGGCCGTCGTCGCCATCCACGATGGCCGCAGCGAGAGCGGTTCGCCTCACCGTCACGCTCGGCCGCGGATTGACGCGGCCGTCGCGCAGCATGGTGCAGTAGAATTCGGCGAGGCGGGCGCCATGGCTGTCGACGCCGAGCCGCGAGGCATGCATCATGGCTTGCGTCGCCGCCTCGGCCGAGGGCACCGCGGCCCCCGCCTCCGTCAACCGCTGCGACAGGCGCGCGGCCAAGGCGGGAGCGTCGATCCGCGTCGGGTCAGGCATTGAGTTGTCCAGATCCGTGGGCCACGTCCGCGGAAGCAGCTTGCGCTCAAGCCTTCACGCCGCCTTGGCGACGGGCGCGTCCGCGCTCTCCATGGCCTCCATGTAGAGGTCGAGCAGGCTGTCCTGCTCGTCGCGCTCGTCCTTGTCCTGCTTGCGCAGGCGGAGGATCTCCTTGAGCACCTTGGCGTCGAACCCTTCGCCCTTGGCTTCCGCGAAGATTTCCTTCTTGCCCTCGTTGAGGGCCTTGAGCTCCTCCTCGATCTGCTCGACGCGCTCGATGAAGGACCGGATCCGATCGCCTGCGATACCAACCGATTCGTGCATGGTTTATCCCCGGTGAACGAGACCTCTAAGATCATCAGCCGGTCGGCGCTGGCAAGCCAGGCCTCGCGGCAGAGTCAGCGCTTCCCTAACGCGGCGCTTATTCGGTTAATCCGGCCGAGGACCCGCACGCCCTTGGTGGACTAACCACATCGAAATGCCGAGCGGGTGTGCGGGACGTCAGGCGTGGAAGGTGAAGTCTCCCCTGTGCTGCTTGAGCTCCGCGACGCTGACGCCCTGGATGGTGATCGAGTCCTTGCCATTGAGGTGGAGGGTGGTGTCGCCGGCGGCGTCCGTCGTGGCGTGGTTGAGGATGGCGCCGAGG
>DATBEH010000062.1:0-46257 GCA_036276175.1 Lichenihabitans sp. | reverse complement strand
GCCGGAGGCGGGCTCGCCCTTTTCGGGGAATGTCTTCAGGTCGGCGACCTTGCCCTGCCGGAACAGGCGCACGTCGTCGCGCCGCCGGCCCAGCATGACCTGGATGAGTCCATGGTCAGGCATGGAGACGACCGGCAGCGGAACGACGACGACGAGCGAGTCGGTTCGGGTGTCGAGCTGTCGCAGCATCTCGCGCAGGGTCCGCCACTGCGCCTCGCCCAGCACGGGCTGCCGATCGCGCCACACGTCGCGCGCGCCCCGATTGTCCAAGATCAGGAGGCGCGTCGCGCCGCACGCGAAAGCGAACGGCATGGCGTGACGCGTGCCCGGTTCCAGGAAGGCGGCGCCGTCGAGCCCGGGCGTGGCCGGGTTGCGGACGTGCTGGAAGTGCCAATAGACCTGCCGCGCGTCCTCGAAGAACGCTTCGTATTGCGCGCTGATCTGGCGACCCCGAGGATAGCGGCAGGCAAGGGTCGGGCTGTCCCCCGGGTCCGATCCCCACCCGTTCCGGATCTCGTGGTCGTCCCACATCATGTAGGTAGGCACGTTGGCGAGGATCTCGGCCACAGGCGCCCGCGACCAGAACCGGCGATAGACCTCGGCCATCCGGCGGCGGCGCTCGCGCCGGTCGAGGTCGAGCGGCAAGGCCCAGATTGCCTCGACCTCGTCCATGTAGACCTGATCCCCGAGCAGCACGAGGAAGCGTGGCTCACGCCGGCGCACGCGCTCGGCGAGCAGTTCCCAGGCGCCCGGATTCGGCTGCCCGCCCGCCACATTCAGGCTGTCGCAAGACGCGGACGCGAAGACGAGATCGCCGCGATCTCCGGGAGGCGGAAAGGTGCGCACAAAGCCTCGCGCCACCACGACCCCGTCCGGCGCACGCACTGCATAGGTGTAGCTCGTATCCGGCTCGAGGCCCGCCGCATCGGCAATGGCGGTGCCGAATTCCGGCTCGCCCCGCTCCGTCGGCCGGAACGGCACGGTGGGACCATTCTCGAGCTCCAGGCCATAGGAGCCGGCACCCGCCGCGATCCAGATGCGCGTCGTCGTGTCGGTCGTGTGGCCGACGATGGGGCCGAGCGTCAGCAGGGTAGGGTCTCGAAGCGGCAGAGCGGCTGGCGGGCGGTGACGATCGGACGCTCCTGATTGAAATCCACGATCCGGCTATGAGCGCGAGCATCGCGGCGCGCTCCGGAGAGCCTGATCGGAGCGTTCGACAACGCCGCCCTCACCCCCGTCTCCCCTCCTCGGGCGCCAGAAACTCCACCCCGCGCAGTGGGTCCGACCGGTCGTCCTCCAGCTCGAGACGGCGGAGCTGGACGCGGCGGATCTTGCCCGAGATGGTCTTGGGCAGCTCGCCCACCATCTCGATCCGGCGGATGCGCTTGAACGGCGCCAGCTTGCCGTTGACATGGGCGAAGATCGAGGCCGCCGTCTCGGCCGTGGGCGCCACGCCGGCCGCCAACGTCACATAGGCCTTGGGGATCGACAGGCGGATCGGATCGGGCGCCGGCACCACCGCGGCCTCGACCACCGCCGGATGCTCGATCAGCACGCTTTCGAGCTCGAACGGGCTGATGCGGTAGTCGGAGGATTTGAACACGTCGTCGGTGCGCCCGACGAAGGTCAGGGTGCCGTCGGCGTCGCGCAGCGCCACGTCGCCGGTGCGGTAGAGGTCGCCCTCGGCCGGCAGCAGCTCGCCCGCCGGCCCCTCGTAGCCCTGCATCAGCCCGGCCGGCCGGGCCGGGCCGGTCCGCGCCAGGCAGACCTCGCCCTCGCGCGCCGGACGGCCGTCGGCGTCGAGGACCTCGACCGCATAGCCCGGCAGCGGCCGACCCATGGCGCCCGCCTTGACCGGCTGGCCAGGCGTGTTGGCGACGAGCGCGGTCGTCTCGGTCTGGCCGTAGCCGTCGCGGATGGTCAGGCCCCAGGCGTCGCGCACCCGGCCGATCACCTCGGGGTTCAGCGGCTCGCCGGCGGCGCAAAGCTCGCGCAGCGCCATCGTGTGGGCGGACAGATCCTCCTGGATCAGGAGCCGCCAGACGGTCGGCGGCGCGCAGAGCGTAGTCACGCCGCAGCGCGCGATCTCGCCGAGCAGCACCCTGGCGTCGAACTTCGGCTGGCGCACCGCCAGGATGGTGGCGCCGGCGTTCCAGGGCGCGAAGAACGAGCTCCAGGCATGCTTCGCCCAGCCGGGCGAGGATACGTTGAGATGCAGGTCGCCGGGCCTGACCCCCAGCCAGTACATGGTCGAGAGCGCGCCGACCGGATAGGAGCGATGAGAGTGGCGCACGAGCTTCGGCTTCGAGGTCGTGCCCGAGGTGAAATAGAGCAGCAGCGGATCGTCCGGCCCGGTCGGCCCGTCCAGCACGAAGGCGTCAGGGAAGGCGGCGACGCCGGCGTAATCGTGCCAGCCGCCTGGCGGATCGGCCCCGACCGCCACGCGAACGATACCCTGCGTCGGCAGGCCATCGAACTTGCGCACTTGGTCCGCCTCGGCCACGACGAGCGTCACCCGGCCGCGCTTGAGGCGGTCTTCGAGCTCGCCGGCGGTCAGCAGGGTGGTGGCCGGGATCACCACGGCGCCGAGCTTCATGGCGGCGAGCATCGTCTCCCACATCGGCAGCACGTTGCCGAGAAGCAGCAGGAGATGGTCGCCGCGCCCGAGACCGAGACCGCGCAGAAAATTGGCGGTCCGGCTGGAGCGCTGGGCCAGATCGGCGAAGCTCCAGCTTTCGTCGTGGCCTTCGGCCGTCCCGACGAGGCGCAGGGCCGGCCGGTCGCGGCTCTCGGGATCGGAGGCGAGGCGCGCATCGAACCAGTCGAGCGCCCAGTTGAACGGGACCGGCTCGGGCCAGGCGAAGCCTGCCACGGCCTTGTCGTAGTCGAGCCGATGATCGAGGAGGAACTGCCGGGCCGCCGCGAATGTCGGCATGATGGTCCTCCCGCGACACCGGTCGACCCGTCGCCGTCAGCCCGCGGACGCAGGCCGGCCGCCTCCGACGTCGTCTCTTCGACCGGGTATCCCAGCCGAGGTCCGGTTTCAAGCGGCGCGTCCGACGCCGATGGTGCGGGAACCAGCGTCAGGCGGTCCTCCTGCGGGTGGTCGGCTTGCCCGCCATGGTCCGCGACGCGCCGGCCCGTCGCTTCCTTGACTTCGCCCCCTCGACCCGGCAGGTTCGCCGCCCTGCCCGAGGGGTCCCTGCCCCGGCGGCCCCTTCCGAGCGCCTGCCGCGGCGCGCCATCCCGCCCGAGTCCATGCGCTCCTATCTCGACTTCGAAAAGCCCGTGGCGGAGATCGAGGCCAAGATCGAGGAGCTCCGGGCGGTGTCGAGCGGCGACGAGGCCATCCCCATCGGCGAGGAGCTGACGCGGCTCGAGATCAAGGCCAGCAAAGCCCTGGCCGAGCTCTACGTGAACCTGACGCCCTGGCAGAAGACGATGGTCGCCCGCCATCCGCAGCGCCCGCATTTCTCCGACTTCGCCAGGAAGCTCTTCACCGATTTCACGCCTCTCGCGGGCGATCGCGCCTATGGCGAGGACGAGGCCATCGTCGGCGGTCTCGGCCGGTTCCGCGGCCGCTCGGTCTGCGTCATCGGCCAGGAGAAGGGCTCGGACACCGACAGCCGCATCAAGCATAATTTCGGCATGGCCAAGCCCGAGGGCTACCGCAAGGCGACGCGGCTCATGGAGCTCGCCGGCCGGTTCGATCTGCCGGTGATCACGCTCGTCGACACCGCCGGGGCCTTTCCGGGTATCGAGGCGGAGGAGCGCGGCCAGGCCGAGGCCATCGCGCGCTCGACCCAGGCCTGCCTCGATCTCGGCAGCCCCAACGTGGCGGTGATCATCGGCGAAGGCGGCTCCGGGGGCGCCATCGCCATCGCGGCTGCCAACCGGGTGATCATGCTGGAGCACGCGATCTACAGCGTCATCTCGCCGGAAGGCGCGGCCTCGATCCTGTGGCGCGACGCCGGGCGGGCGCAGGACGCGGCCACCAGCATGAAGATCACCGCGCAGGACCTGCTCAGGTTCGGCATCGTCGACACCATCGTGGGAGAGCCGGCCGGCGGCGCGCATCGCGACCCCGACGCCGCCATCGCTTCGACCGGCGACGCGGTCGAGCAGGCCTTGGCCGGTCTCGCGGGCCGCACGCCCGAGCAGATCCGTGCCGCGCGGGCGGACAAGTTCCTGGCCATCGGCCGCCGCTGAGGGCGGGTCCCCAAACAGACGGCGGGGCCCCTGTCTCCCTGGCGCCACGGTGCGGAAAATTTTCCATGTTTCATCGGGAACTTTTTCGCATGTGGCTGCGGCGCCTTGTCGTAACTTTGCCTTAACGGTAGAACCCTAACCCTGTCCGTTGGGGCCGCCTCACCGTCGGGGCTGCCTCGTGTAATCGAGTAGAGCACCGGCCGAGCTTCGTTTTCGACGAAGGCGCCGGGCCCATGATGGATCGAGCGACATGCCGGTAGGACGAGGTTTCACGGTGCTGTCCCGCCTTACGCTCGTGGTGTTCGGCGCCATGCTGCTGGCGGGATGCAACGAGGAGCTGAGCGGGACGAACGGCTATCGGGCCTATGCGCCGATCCCGGACGACACGATGGCGGTGATGTCCGCCAAGGGCACCGACAAGAATGCGCCGATCCTCATCCGCGCCTTCAAGAAGGAAGCCGAGCTCGAGGTCTGGAAGCGGGCCGCCAACGGCCGCTTCGTCTATATCAAGACCTTTCCGATGTGCCGCTGGTCCGGCCAGCTCGGCCCCAAGGTGCGCGAGGGCGACCGCCAGGTGCCGGAGGGCTTCTACACGATCACGCCGGGCTCGATGAACCCCAACTCGGCCTATTATCTCTCGTTCAACGTCGGCTATCCCAACGCCTACGATCGCGCCTGGGGCCATACCGGCGGCTCGATCATGGTGCATGGCATCTGCTCGTCGGCCGGCTGTTTCTCGATGACCGACAAGCAGATCGAGGAGATCTACGCCATCGCGCGCGAGGCCTTCGCGGGCGGGCAGCGCGCCATCCAGATGGAGAGCTTTCCGTTCCGGATGACGGCCGAGAACATGGCCAAGTACCGGCTCGACCCCAATATCGCCTTCTGGCGCGAGCTGAAGCGCGGCTCGGACTATTTCGAGGCGACGAGGACCCAGCCGCCCGTCGGCGTCTGCGCCAAGCATTATGTCTTCGGCACGCCGAAGGACGGGGATCGGTTCGACGCCGAATCGGCCTGCCCGCCTCTCGAGGAGACGCCGGAGATCAGGGCGCTGCTGAGCCAGAAGGCCAGCCATGACGACGCCGAGATCGCCAGCCTCGTCGCCAAGGGCGTCAAGCCGGTCCGTACCGTCTACCAGGACGGCGGTCAGAATCCGGTCTTCGCCAACCGCTTCGTCGACGTGTCGCGCCCCGACGCGCTCGCGGCCGGCCCGACCGACATTGCGCTCGACGACGGCCTCAAGGCGAAGCCCGTCGCGGTGCAGCTTGCCGCGGCGAAGCTGAAGCCCCCCGTCGCCAAGGGCGCGCCCGCCACCACGATCGTGGCCGCCTCGCCGAAGCCGGCGGACCAGACCGGCACGGTCGCCGCCGCATTCACGGCCGCGCCCACGGCCTATGCCAAGGAAGAGCCGAAAAGCGCCACGGCCGCATTCTTCGACCGAGTGATCAGCTTCGGCCGATCGGATCCGGCCCCGGCCGCGAAGCCGGCCGACCTGGTGGGCGCCATCCGGCCGGCGCCGGCTGAGAAGCCGCAGGCGCAGCTGCATCACAGGGCCAAGCCGGCCAAGCCGGAACCGGCGACCGCCAGCAACGGCCTCGACCCGAACTACGTGGCTCTGTCGCCGCTCTGAACGGCGGGCCGCGCGCTCGGACGGCGCATCACGAACCTTCGATCAGGAGCCTGATCCGGTTCCCGAGCAAGTCCATGGCGAAAGGCTTGGTCAGCACCTGCATGCCAGGCTCCAGATGACCATGGCTGAGGACGGCGTTCTCGGCGTAGCCGGTGATGAACAGCACCTTCAGATCCGGCCGGATCACGCGCGCGGCGTCGGCCATCTGCCGGCCGTTCATGGGTCCCGGCAAGCCCACGTCGGAGATGAGCAGGTCGATCCTGACATTCGACTGCAGGATCTTGAGCCCTGCCGCGCCATCGGTCGCCTCGATCGCCACATAGCCGAGATCATCGAGGACGTCGGCGACCAGCATGCGGACGGTCGGCTCGTCGTCGACTACCAGCACCGTCTCGCCCGCCTCGGCCCGCCCGACCTCGGCCACGGCGTCGGCCGGCGCGACGCTCTCCTCTCCGTTGCGATGCCGCGGCAGGTAGATGCACACCATGGTTCCCTGGCCGACCTCGGAATAGATCTTGACCTGACCGCCGGATTGCTTGGCGAAGCCGTAGATCATCGACAGGCCGAGGCCCGTGCCCATGCCGATCGGCTTCGTCGTGAAGAAAGGATCGAAGGCGCGCGCGACGATCTCGGGCGCCATGCCGGTTCCCGTGTCGGAGACGCACAGCGACACATATTGCCCCGGCACGACATCGCGTTGGCGCGCGGCGCGGTCGTCGAGCCACCGATTGGCTGTCTCCACCGTGAGCCGGCCGCCCTCCGGCATGGCGTCGCGGGCATTGATGCAAAGGTTCAGAAGCGCGTTCTCGAGCTGGTTGGGATCGACCAGCGTGCTCCAGAGGCCGCCGGCTGCGACGATCTCCAAGTCGATATGCGGACCGACGGTGCGCCGGATCAGGTCCTCCATGCTGCTGGCCAGACGGTTGACGTCGGTGGCCTTGGGCGTCAGCGTCTGCCGGCGCGAGAAGGCCAGCAGCCGGTGCGTCAGCGCCGCGGCGCGCTTGGCCGCGCCTTGCGCGGCGCCGACATAGCGCTCCAGATCGTTGAGCCGGCCCTGACTCAATCGGGCCTGCATCATTTCCAGCGACCCTGAGATACCGGCCAGCAGGTTGTTGAAGTCGTGCGCGAGGCCACCGGTGAGCTGGCCCACGGCCTCCATCTTCTGCGATTGGCGGAGCTGCTCTTCGGCCGACCGCAAGGCGTCCGCCGCCTCGCGCTCCGCCGTCACGTCACGCCCGACGGCATGGATGAAGCCTTCGTCCGGAACGGCCGTCCAGGCCAGGGTGCAATAGGTTCCGTCCTTGCGCCGCGCACGGTTCTCGAAGCTGAACGTCGTGAGACCGCCGCCGAGCTTGCCCATCTCGGCGAGCGTCGCCGCATGGTCGTCGGGATGCACGAGTCCCATGAAGGATCGGCCGACCACGTCGGCCTCCGACCAGCCGAGGGTCGTCGTCCACGCAGGATTGACCGCCACGACGGTCGTATCGAACGCCGCCACGAGCATCAGGTCGGTCGAGAGGCGCCACATTCGATCGCGATCGGCGGTTCGCTCGGCGACCTGCTGCTCCAACGTCTCGTTCAGTCGCGCCAGTTGCTGGGCCGCCGCCTTCTGGTCCTCGATGTCGGTGTTGGTCCCGATCCAGCGCGACAGAACGCCATCCGCGTCTCGAATAGGCACAGCTCGGGCGATGTGCCATCGAAAGCTTCCATCGCTCCGGCGCAGCCGGAACTCGGTCTCATAGACCGTCTGGTCCCGCAGCGCGCCTTGCCATCGCTCGGCCGCATGATCGAGATCGTCGGGGTGGACCATGCGGGTCCAGCCGGCGCCGTCGAGCTCGCCCGGCAGACCGCCGGCATAGCGGTAGACCTGGTCGTTGAACCAGTCGAGCTGGCCGTCGGCTGCACTTGTCCAAACCTGGTTGGGCATGGCGTTCATGAAGGCCCGGAGCCGCCCCTCGCTGGCCGCGAGAGCGGCATTGGCCTCGCTCAAGGTCCGCTCGGTCCGCTTCCTCTCGGTGATGTCGATGACGAAGGCGTGAAAGCCGTCGACCTCGCCCTCGGCGTCGCGCCGCGGCAGGTAACGGATATCGACCATCCGGGTTCGGCCGTCGTTGTACGGCCATTCCGCGTCGAAGCGGACCGGTTCGCCGGCCAGCGCCCGTTCCATGTAAGGCCACCGCAGGCCGAAACCGGCCTCGCCGACAATGTCAAGAACCGTTCGGCCGACGAGCTGCTCGGGCGACAGCCCGAACCATTGCTTATAGGTGCTGTTGGCGAAACGATAGGTCAGGTGCCGATCGACGAAGGCCACCAGCACCGGAAGCGCATCGGCGACGAGCCGTAGCTCGGCCTGCTGCTCCAGCCTCGTGGCCTCGGCCAGCCGGCGATCGGTGATGTCGCGGCCGATCGAGACCAGCCGCTCGGGCTGGCCGTCGGAGCCGAGCATCGGCGATATGACGACGTCCCACCACTTCGGCGTCCCGCGATGAGTGGCGCAGAATCCCTCGAAGCGGCCCGTCCCGCCCGCGCGCGCCGAGGCCACCGCGGCCCGTGCGGCCTCGTGGTCGGCACCCTTCCAGACGCGCAGCCACGATAGCCCCAGGATCGCCCCGACATCGGACACCTCCATGCTTTCGATGCCGCCCGGGCTGACGAAAAGGGTATTGCCCTCAAGGTCGAGCACCACGACGCAGTCGCGGCTCGAGCCGAGGATCAGGGAACTGAGGGTCTGAGCTTCGCGCAGTTGCGTACGCAGGATCTCGTTCTGCGTCTCGGCATCCCCGATGAGGTCGGCGACCGCCGCCGCCTGTTCGGCCGACAGGCCGAGGGCGTCGAGCCGTTCATCCACGCTCACGAGCGGCATCCTGGTCGCACGCCATCCATCGCGGTCTCCGGGAGGCAAGGAACGATGGCCCATGCAATACTCTCGACGGCGTCACGGCGCATCATGCCGATTTGGGCTTTGTGCCCAGCCCGACCTCTCGGCGCCGAACCGACCGTGCTCAGGAGGCGGACCATCGCTGCTCTCGATGTGCAATCCCCGGCGGAAGGGTGCTACGACGGCCCGACGAGGTCGGAGACGGAACAACCATGGTAAGCGGACTGATCGCGCTGGTCGCGAGCTGGATCGTCGGCGTCATCTCGGCGATCGGCTATGCGGGCGTCGCCGGATTGATGGCGATCGAATCGGCCTGCCTGCCGCTGCCGTCCGAGATCATCATGCCGTTCGCCGGCTATCTCGCCTCGACCGGACGCTTCACTCTCGTGCTCGCCGCGACGGCGGGAGCGATCGGCTGCAATATCGGCTCCACCGTCGCCTACGAAATCGGAGCGCGAGGCGGGCGCCGGCTCGTCGAGCGATGGGGCCGCTACATTTTCCTCAGCCCGGGCGATCTCGACCGCGCCGATCGCTTCTTCCTGCGGTTCGGCGGTCCGGCCGTGCTGATCGGCCGCTTGCTGCCCGTGATCCGCACCTTCATCGCGCTTCCGGCCGGGATCGCCCGCATGCCCCGGCTACGGTTCCAGGTCTACACCTTCCTGGGATCGTGGCCATGGTGCTACGCGCTGGCCTATGTGGGCTACCAGCTCGGCACCCACTGGGACTCGGACCCGCGGCTTCGCGCGATCTTTCATAGCCTCGACGCCGTCATCGTCGGCGCCGTCGTGCTCGGCGTGATCTGGCTCGCCTGGCGGCATCGACGCAGTCAACGGACAGACCAATGAACCGGATCGGGACGCACCCGGTCTGACGGACGCGAGGCATACGCCGCCGGCTGCCGGTTCGCGGTGGCTCGGCCGGCTCGCATGGAACGGGGGCGATGGTCACCCGTTCTCAAGACCGGGGCGGCACGGACGAGGGCTGATGATCAACGATCTCTGGTACAAGAACGCCATCATCTATTGCCTGTCGGTCGGCACCTATATGGACGCGAACGGCGACGGGATCGGAGACTTTCCCGGCCTGATGCGTCGACTGGACTATCTGCAGGGGCTCGGCATCACCGCCATCTGGCTCATGCCCTTCCAGACGTCGCCCGGCCGGGACGACGGCTACGACGTCTCCGACTACTACAGCGTCGATCCGCGCTACGGCACGCTCGGCGATTTCGTCGAATTCACCCATGGCGCCAAGCAGCGGGGAATCCGCGCGCTCATCGATCTCGTCGTGAACCACACGTCGAACGAGCATCCCTGGTTCAAGGCCGCGCGCCAGGACCCGAATTCGCCCTTTCGCGACTGGTACGTCTGGTCGAAGAAGAAGCCGCCGCACGCCGACGAGGGCATGGTCTTTCCCGGAGTGCAGAAGACCACCTGGACCTACGACAAGGCCGCGAAGGCCTATTACTTCCACCGCTTCTACGATTTCCAACCCGACCTCGACACCGCCAATCCCGCCGTGCAGGCGGAAATTCTCAAGATCATGGGCTTCTGGATCGAGCTTGGCGTGAGCGGCTTCCGCATGGATGCGGTGCCCTTCGTCATCGCATCCAAGGGCGCTGGCGTGACGAAGCCTCATGAGAACTTCGACATGCTGCGCTCGTTCCGCGAGTTCCTGCAGTGGCGATGCGGCGACAGCATCATCCTCGCCGAGGCCAATGTCCTGCCCGATACCGATCTGGATTATTTCGGCGACGACGGCGATCGCATGCAGATGATGTTCAACTTCCAGGTCAACCAGACGCTGTTCTATGCGCTCGCCGCCGCCGATTGCGGCCCTCTCGTGAACGCCCTCGAGACGACAAAGCCACGTCCGGCCACAGCCCAATGGGCGCTCTTCCTGCGCAACCACGACGAGCTCGATCTCGGACGGCTGCGGCCCGAGGAGCGGCGGCGCGTCTTCGAAGCCTTCGGCCCGCAGCCGTCGATGCAGCTCTACGATCGTGGCATCCGCCGTCGCCTCGCGCCCATGCTCGACGGCGACCGGCGGCGGCTCGAGCTCGCCTTCAGCCTCATGTTCACCCTGCCCGGCACCCCCGTCCTGCGTTATGGCGACGAGATCGGCATGGGGGACGATCTGGCGCTCCCCGAACGCAACTGCGCGCGCACGCCCATGCAATGGTCGACCGAGCCGCAGGGCGGCTTCACCAGGAGCGACACGCCGGTTCTTCCAGTGATCGCCGGCGGTCCCTACGGATACGGGCAGGTGAATGCGGCCGCGCAGCGCCGCCACGACAATTCGCTGCTGAACTGGACCGAGCGCATCATCCGGATGCGAAAGGAGGTACCCGAGATCGGCTGGGGCGATTTCACGGTGCTGCCGACGAAGCAGCCGGCCGTGCTCGCGATGCGCTATGATTGGCGCAACAACTCGGCCGTCTTCGTGCACAATTTCGATTCGAAGCCGCGCGAGGTCGTCTTCGACACCGGCCTCGACGACGATTCCGGCCGTGTGCTCTCGAACCTGCTCTCGGAGGATCACAGTACGGTCGGCCCGGACGGCAAGCACCGCTTCGTCATCGAAGCCTATGGCTACCGCTGGTTTCGAGCCGGCGGCCTCGACTATCTGCTCAAGCGAACCGAGTTCTGACCATCGGCACCGCCGCGGTCGAAGGGCTGCCGCGCCTCGGCCTTCTCGACGACGCCCGGGTTGCAAGCCGTCGGGACGTGGACGCATTATCGTGCGACAATCGCGAGAGCATGACCGTGACAGATACCAAGCCGCGCATCGTCGTTCTCGACCGCGACACCCTCTCGCCCTCGACACGCCTGCGCCCACCCTCGTTCGAGCACGATTGGATCAGCCACGACCGCACAGATCCCGAGCAGGTCGCGGCGCGGATCGCCGAGGCCGACATCGTCGTCACCAACAAGGTGCCGGTGCGGCGCGACGCCCTCGCCGAGGCCAAAAGGCTCCGCCTGATCGCGGTCGCGGCCACCGGAACGGACGTGATCGACATCGGCGCCTGCGCGGAGCGCGACATCGTCGTCTCGAACATCCGCAACTACGCGGTTCACACGGTTCCCGAGCACACGTTCGCGCTGATCCTCGCACTGCGGCGCAGCATCCTCGCCTACCACGCCTCGGTGCGCCGAGGCCGCTGGGCGGAGGCCGGCCAGTTCTGCTACTTCGACCACCCCATCCGGGATCTCGCCGGTGCGACGCTCGGCATCATCGGTGACGGCGTGCTGGGACGCGCCGTCGCCGATCTCGGACGCGCCTTCGGCATGAGCGTGCTATTTGCGGCCTACAAAGGTGTGAGCGGCATGGGTCCGCTCTACACGCCGTTCGAGGAGACGCTCCGCCGGAGCGACGTCATCACCCTGCACTCGCCGCTGATGCCCTCGACCCGCAACATGATCGCTGAACCCGAATTCGCCATGATGGAGCGTCGGCCACTGCTGATCAACACGGCGCGTGGGGGGCTCGTCGACGAGGCCGCCCTTGCCGCGGCGCTCGAAGCGGGCCGGATCGGTGGCGCCGCCTTCGACGTCCTGACGACCGAGCCGCCGCCGGCCGGCCACCCCCTGATGAGGCTGCTCGACCGGCCCGATTTCATCCTCACGCCCCATGTCGCCTGGGCGAGCCAGGAAGCCGTCCAGGGTCTCGCCGAACAGTTGATCGACAATATCGAGGCATTCTGGCGTGGCGCCCCGGTCAACGTGGTGCGCCCGGAGCCCCCTGTCCCCGCGTGATCTTGCCCGCTCCGGCTCTTACGGGCCGACGCTCGACGTCCCGGCCCGTCCGACCAAGCGCGCCGCAGCGATGGGTCACGACGGACATTCGGGCGCGCCGATCACAGATGCAGGATCGCCTTGACGACGCCTTGGCGAGGATCGAGCAGGGTCGGGAACCGCTCCGGCGCCTCCGCCAGCGGCAGGCGATGGGTGTTGAGCGCTTCCGTCGGGACGCGGCCGGCGCGCAGCGCAGCCACCACCGTCTCGAAGTCTTCGGGCGTCGCATTGCGGCTGCCCAACAGCGTCGTCTCGCGCTTGTGGAACTCCGGATCTGAGAAGGTGATGGGACTGTTGACGATCGACACGAGCACATAGGCGCCGCCGTGGCCGACGAACCGGAACCCCCGCTCCATCGCGGCCGGGCTGCCCGTCGCATCGAAGACGATGTCGAAGAACTCGCCGTCCGTCAGGGCGGAGAGCCGTTCGACGTCATCCGGCCCGAGCGGCACCGTCGACGAGACGGCGAGATGCTCCTCGCAGAACCGAAGCCGATCCTGCCGCGAATCGAGCATGGTGACGGCGGCGCCGCGCAGGCCCGCGAAGATGGCGACGGCCATGCCGATCGGCCCGGCTCCGACGACGAGCACGTGCTGGCCCTCGCGGCATCCGCCACGCCGCGCCGCATGCGCGCCGATCGCCAGGAACTCGACCATCGTGGCCTGGTCGAGCGTCAGGCCCGAGGCGGCGCGGACGAAACGCTGCGGAATGCTGATATATTCGGCCATCCCGCCATCGCGATGGACGCCGAGCACCTGGAGCGTCCGACAGCAGTTGGTCTTGCCCGCGCGGCAGGCCCTGCACGTGCCGCAGGACAGATAGGGGATCAGATACACCGGATCGCCGACCGCGATGGCAGAGCCGGCCGGCACCTCTTCGATGACACCCGACAATTCGTGGCCCATCACCCTCGGGTATGAGAGATAGGGCTGCGTCCCCGAGAAGATGTGGAGGTCGGTGCCGCAGACACCGATCCGGCGCAGTCCGACGAGGATCTCGTCGGGGCCGCGTTGCGGCTTCGGTCGGTCCTGCGCGACCAGATGTCCGGGCATTTCGCAGACGATCGTCAGCATGGCGCCCCCGTCAGTCCGGTCTGGCGGATGCGGCCCGCCGCAATTCCGCGAGCGGGCGCTTCTGCCGGCCGTCGGCGCCGAAATTTTCCGGCGCCAGCCAAGCCTCGAAGCCGGCCCGGATCGCAGGCCATTCGGTGTCGAGCATCGCGAACCAGGCCGTGTCGCGGTTGCGGCCCTTGACGATCATGTGCTGACGGAAGACGCCCTCGAACGTGTAGCCGAGACGCTCGGCGGCGCGGCGCGATGGGGCGTTCAGCGCGTTGCACTTCCATTCGTAGCGCCGGTAGCCGAGATCGAAGGCGCGCTTCGCCATCAGATACATGGCCTCCGTCGCGCCGGGTGTGCGCTGGAGCGCGGGGGTGAACAGGATGTTGCCGACCTCGATGACCCGATGCGCCGGCTCGATGCGCAGGAAGGTGGCATAGCCCACCGCCGCGCCCGAGGCCTCGTCGACGATGGCGAAGAACAGCGGATCGGTCGAGGCGGCCTTCTGCGCGAGATTGGCCGCGAAGGCGGCCTCGTCCGCATAGGGAGCATCGAAGAGATAGTCCCAGACGTCGTCGGCACCCTTGACGGCGCTCCACAGCGCGGGGGCATGCTTCGCCGCATCGAGGGGCTCGAGCCGCACGAAGCGACCCTCCATCGTGACGCGCTCCGGGCGCGGCACCGGACGGGAATCCACGGGCGGCCCGATCGGGCGCTCCGACGAGGAGGCGGTCATGCTGCGAGTCCTGGATCTCGGCCGGGAAAACCGGCTATCGTGGCTTAGCAAGCGGAGGACCACGGGTGCAAGTCGACCGTCGTGCCACTTTGCTCTGGATCGTCGCGAGCCTGTCCGTCACCGTCGCGGGAGCCGCCGCCCGGGCCGAGTGTCCGGCCTTGCTGAAGGATGCGCATCGCGTCCTCGTCGTCGCGACGCCGGACATGCGCTCGGTCGAGGCCAGCCTGCGCCGGTTCGAACGCGCACCTGACCGGTCGTGGCGGCAGGTCGGGGGCGCCGTCCCGGCGGTGGTGGGTCTGACCGGGCTCGGCTGGGCCGCGGGCGAGGCCGCCGCCCCGGCGGGCGAGCCGCGCAAGCAGGAGGGCGACAAGCGAACCCCCGCCGGCCTGTTCAGGCTCGGCCGTCCCTTCGGACGCGCGCCCGCGAGCTTTCCGGGCTATCTGCGGCTCGAACCCGATCGCGACATCTGCGTCGACGATCCGTCGTCGCCGCATTACGGCGAGATCATCCCGCGCACCGGGGATCCCACGGCGCATGGCGAGGACATGGGGCGGGTCTCGCTCTATCGTCGCGGCTTCGTGATCGACACTCCGATCCTCGCCGCCCGGCGCGGCGGATCGTGCATCTTCCTCCATGTCTGGCGCGGGCCGGAAAGCGGGACGGTCGGCTGCGTGGCGACGGCGGAAGGCGCCGTGGCGACCCTGCAGAATTGGGCGAGGCCGGGCGACGTCGTCGCCATCCTGCCCAAGGCTCAGGCCGACGAGGTGCTGGCCTGCCTGGGCGCTCCGGCCGCCTCGCCCTGAGGCGAGGCCGCCAGTTTCGCTCGCGTCACTGCACGACGGCGATGGGGAAATCGGGAACGGTCTTGGGCCGGCTCATGACCGGGTGCTGCTGGCCGCCGGTCAGTTCCTTGACGCGGTTCTCGATGAAGAGGTCGAGCGTGGCGGTGGTGATGGTCCCCTTGTGCAGCAGGTCGGCCTTGCCTTCGAGCCCCTCGATCAGCGCCTTGGTGAAAGCGCCATGGCCCCAATCCGGGCGTTCGAAGGAGAATTCGCGCCCCGTCGCCGCCGCATAGGCCACGACGCCGCCCTCGGCCTGGGCGAAGTCGTTGACCGCCGTGCCGATGTCGGTGCCGCCCCGCGCTCCGGAATTCAGCGCCGCGCCGGAATGGCAGGCGTCGAGAAACAGGAGCTTCTTGCCCGGCAGGTCGAACAGCACGTCGGAGATGTCGTCGCGCGACACGGCGGTCGCGGCGACGTCGTCGGGGTCGGTGTCGTAGGGCAGGAACCAGAACTTGCCGCGCGCGTCGGTCGTGCCGTGGCCGGCCGCGAAGACGATGGCGAGGTCATGGGCGGTCGTCTGCTTGCGCAGCCAGGAGAGACCGCGCTTGATCGCCGTGGCGGTGGCCTCCTGGTCGGTCAGGACCTTGACCTCGACGTTCTTGTACAGCCTGCCCTTCTGGCCTTTCAGCGCCTCGGCGAGGCCGGAGGCGTCCTTGTCCGAATAGGCGAGGTTGAAGGCCTTGTTCTGGTAGTTCGCCACGCCGATCAGCAGCGCATAGAGGGTCGGCTTGATGGACTCGTCCTCGGCCGCGACCCCACGCCCGGCCGGCGCCGCTCCCTTGAGCTGGATGCGCACCGCATCGCTCGCCTGGCCGCCCGCATAGGCGACGAGGCTGATGACCGCGTCATGATCGGGCATGGGGACCACGATGGTCCCGGTGCTGCCGTCGGCGCTCTGGGCCGCCGCGGGCTCGACCCGCATCAGGCCGCGCGTCGCGATCTTGGCACCGTCGACCAGCGCCTCGACGCGATCGACCCGGCCGCCCGAGGGCGAGCGGGTGTTGTAGCGGATCTCCACCGTGCCGGGGGCCGCGCTGGTCCCGTCGGAAGGCGACAGGATGGTGATGACCGGCGGCAGCCGCTCGATCAGCGGCTGGCTGTCGTCGCGTCGCTTGGCGGCTGCATTGGCCTGCTTGACCGCCGCGCCCTCGTCGAGCGTCTGGAGCACCAGGCGCACGATGTCGGGCCGGCTGAACTTGTCCCTGAAGCGGGAGGCGGGGAAGAAGTCGGCCTGCTGCTGCCAGCCGCGGTTGATGTGCCAGCCGATCATGTCCTCGGCGCCGGGCGAGGCCATGTAGTAGCCCGAAGGCGTCCAGGCGACCCAGCCTCGGGTGTCCTTGTTGACGAAGAGGGCGAGCAGTTCCTGTCCATCCGACCAGCGATGCCAGCGGATGGTGCCGTCGCCATAGGCCGCGACCACCACCTCGGCGCCCCGCGTCAGATCCACCTCCCAGGTGACGCTCGGGGTGGGCTTGTTCCAGCGCTGGTTGCCTTGCGCGTCGAAGCTGCGCAGCGACCATTCGGTGCCGAGCACGAAGCCATCGGTGGAGGGGCGGATGGCGAGCGAACGCGACCGCTCGAAATCCTTCATCACGATCTTCTGGCCGTTGAAGAGCGGCTTGACGTTGTCCTGCCAGTCGGTGACGTCGAGCCCCGTCGTCACGGGCGCGACGGCGTTCGGCATCGGGTCCGGCGCATCGGCGAGCGATCCGACCGTCAGGTCGAACTCGACCGGGTTGACGCCATGCTGGGCGAGGCCGAAGCGCACCTTGGTGGCGTCGCGCGACGCCGTCAGCTGGTTCGCCCCCGCGTCGCGAAAATCGGCGGTGTGACCGCCGGCCAGCGTCGTCGCCTGCCCGTCCGGCGGCAGCGCCACGATGAACGGGTCGGCGGTGCCCATGACCATCCCGTCCCCGCACGGCGCCATGTCGGCGACCAGATTATGGGCGACCGGCACGTCGGGCCGGTCGTGCCGGCCGTCGCGGGTGAAGCTGCGCACCATATCGTGCCACGATCCGTCGATCTTGACCTGATAGGTTCCGGCCGCATAGAGGCGGCGCCCGTCGCGCGACCAGCCGACGGTCGAGAGATCGTCTCCCTTGATGTCGCCGGTCTGGGCGGCGGCGATCCGCTTCATCGTGGCGGCGGCGTAGATCTCGACGACGGATTTGCCGTAGAAGCCGACGGCCAGGCGCTCGCCGGTCGGATCGAGCGCCACCGATTCCGGATCCTTGCCGGCCTTGGGAAGGATCTTGGCGGTCCGCCTCAGATCGGGACCGTATCGGCGGATGAACCCGTCGTCGGCGACGGCATAGAGGGAGCCGTCGCGGCCGAAGACGACGCCATAGGCCGCGTCCTTGTAGTCCTTGTCGTACATCAGCTCGTTGCCGGAGGCGACGTCGAGCACCCGGATGCCGCCCGAGCCGAGCCCCACCGCCAGGCGCTGCCCGTCCGGCGAGAAGGCCATGTGGTTGATCACGTCGTCGAAGGTGCCGATGCGCCGGAGGTTGTCGCCGGTCGCCACGTCGAACACATAAGCGGCATGCCTGAGGCTATGCGCGTCGGCCGCATCCCACCCGCCCGCGGCGGCCACCGATCCGTCGGGCGACATCGCCACGGCATAGACCTTGCCGAAATCGCCGGTGCCGACCGGCAGCCGCTCGGTGCGCAGCAGCCGGCCGTCCGGCATCGACCAGAGCCGGGCCGTCTTGTCGTCCGAGCCGGTCACCGCGACCGTGCAGGCGGCATCGACACCGATGCGCTTGATCTGCGCGGTATGCATACCGGTCTCGATGCGCAGCGTCGGATCCTGGTCCGGGCAGGCCTTGACGGCATCGGCGGTGGCGGCGCTCGGCCGGCCGTCGATCGCGCCCTGGTAGCACCCCGCCTCGGCGAGCCGGTGCTGCAGCGCCTGGATCTCCGCGGGCTGCATGGCGTCGAGGTCGGCGGCAGGAACTGCGGCCGGCAGGCCCGCGATCAGCACCAGAGCGAAAAGCCCATGTATCCATGGTCGCATGAGAGCCTCCCCGAGCCGTTCCGCACTATGGACCGGATCGCGGCGGTTTGACCAGCGGCAAACCTGCTCTTGAGCACCCTAGATGTAATTTTCGTCGGCTGGCCGACTCAGCACATCAATCGAAAATTGCCGTCAAGGCTCCGTCATGGGATATAGGTGGAGAGCTTTGCTGATGTCGTGCCGTCGCTGCTTCCGATTGTCCGGATCTCAATCAAAAGGCGTATCTCCGCATCTGGCCGGTGATCGATCGAATCACGGTGGCACGGTGTCGACCCCACGGTTCTTGGAGCTCAAGATCCCGGTCCGATACGAAAAGCGGGACGACGTGCCGTCACGAAACTTAAGGTCGGTCGCACCGCGGGTCTGAACAACGCAGGTCCGGACCGTGGTCGCGTTGGATATTTTATGAAGGACGCCGACGCTAACGCCGCTCGGACCTATTGCCGGTCCGGCTTCGAGGGTCGCGCGACGGGCTTTGTGTCGGGATCCACCAGCTTCAAGGCTGGCCGCCCCGCCGCGTTGCGGACCGGCGGCGGCCACACCGCCCTGATCCGACCCGGCGTCGCATCGCGCAGAGCCCGACGCAGGTCGTCGAACCTGTCACCCGGGGCATCGTCGCGGGCGTGTCCCAACTCCGGCCCCGCATCGGTCCGGCCGGCCGAGAAATGCCCAACCGCCGTCGCCAAGCCTTCCGCATCCTCCGCCAGGGCCTGGGTCGCCGATGTCGTCTCCTCGACCATGGCGACGTTGCACCGGGTGATCTCTTCCATCTCCGATAAGGCGGTATTGGCCTTGGCGAGGTCGTCCGTCTGCTGCTCGGCCGAGGCCGCGATGGCCGTGACGGCGGAGGCCAGCTCCATCACATCAGCGACGATCCGCTCCAGCGCCTTGCCGGTGCGCCCGACGAGGTCCACGCCGCGGCCGACATGCTCCGCCGACGTCGCGATCAGCGCCTTGATCTCGCGGGCCGCCTCGGCCGAGCGCTGCGCCAGCCCCCGCACCTCGGAGGCGACGACCGCGAAGCCGCGGCCCGCATCGCCGGCCCGGGCCGCCTCGACACCCGCATTCAAGGCGAGAAGGTTGGTCTGGAAGGCGATCTCGTCGATGACGCCGACGATCTGCCCGATCTGCCGCGACGATGTCTCGATGCCGCCCATCGCCGCGATGGCCTGGCGCACGACGTCGCCGCTCTCCGCCGCCCGGCGCGCGGCGGCTTCGACCACGGCACGCGCCCGCCCGGCGTCGCCGGCCGCCTGGGCGACCGTCCCGGTGATGTCGGCCAGCGATGCCGCCGCCTGGTCGAGGCTGTCGGCCTGCTGGCCGGTCCGGCGCGAGAGGTCCGTCGCGGCGGCCGAGATTTCCGCGCTGCGGGCCCGGATGGTGCCGGTCGTCGCGCCGACGAGCGTCATGGCGTCTTCGAGCTTCGCTACGGCTGCGTTGAAGTCGAGGCGCAGCTGGTCCGCCTTCGGTCCGAAAGATGTCGCGATCCGCACACCGAGATCGCCCGTCGACAGCCGCCGCAGGCCTTCCCCGAGGGCGGCGACCACCGCCTGATCGGCGCGCGCCTCCGCGGCGCGCTCCGCCTCCCGGGCCGCCCGCTGCATCTCCGCCTCGCGCCGGACCTCGTCGGCCTCCGCCTCGATCCGCCGCTTGTCGAGCGCGGCCTGCCTGAAGCTCCTCACGGCATCGGCCATGCTGCCGATCTCGTCGCGCCGACCGCTGTCGACCGGGACGTCGAGGTCGCCCTCGGCCAATCGCCGCATGGTCGCGGCGAGCCGCGCGATCGGGTCGACAATGCTGCGCCCGACCAGAAGGCCGATCAGGCCGCAGACGGCCACGACCAGCGCGATGGCGGCCGCCACGACGGAGAGCGTACGCCTCTGCGCCTCGCTCAGCGCCGCCTCGGTGGCGTCGGCCGAGCGGGACGCATCGAGGACCACCGCGTCGGCCGCCGCCGTCAATTGCCTGAACTCATCCTCCGCCCGGGCGCGCGCCGCGGCGAGCCCCTCGATGCTGGCGGCCCAGATCGAGACACGGTCGGTATAGGCGGCGAGCGCGGCGGAGAGGCCCGCTTTCCTGTCGGGAGACAGGAACGAGGCGTCGATGTCCCTCTTCACGGTGCCGGCGCGACCGAGGACCTCGTCGCGCGCGGCTGCGTCCCGCGCCACCATGAAGCGATATTGCGCGGAGCGCAGCTTGCTCGCGGCCTCGACGGTCGCGGCTCCGAGCGGGTCGCTATAGTCGACGGTATCGGCGAGCGCTTTGTCGAAGGCATCGCCGCTCGCCGTCATCGCGCCGGTCTGGCCCGAGCTCTCGTCGCTGCCGACGTCGTTCTGCGCGGCGACGATGGCGCCGATCGCACGCGACAGGCGCTCGAGACCCAGCCCGAGCGTGTCCTGCCCGTCCGGAAGGAGCTTGAGCGCGTCCATTGCGGCGCTGCGCGCCGAAAATACCGCCGCACGGCTTTGCGCGGACGGCTTGTCCACGAAGGCGGTCACGGCGACATCCGTCGCGATGACGCCGTCCCGGAACGCCTTGGCCAGGAGCGAGGTCTGCAGGTCCTGGCGGCTATGGCCGAGCTCGGTGCCGAGCCGCTCGGCGCTGATCCAAAACAGCGCGAAGACGATCCCGAGGCCGACCAGCGGAAGCGCCGCCAGCAGAAAGACGCGTGCGGCGACCGAGAGCAGCGGCCCGCCTCGGCCTTCCGTCCCAGCCCCTCCCGGCGTCGCCCGTCTCGTAAACCCCGTCAGGGCCATCGCCTGCTCCGCGGACAGTTTTCGCCCTCGGCGGATGTAGGGCTGCGACCCTTAATGCCGGCTTACTCCGACCGGCGCGATGCGCGGCCAGCGACATCATCCGGTAGAGGCGAGCGCCAGCAGGCTCAGCTTGTCCAGGCTCGTGCTCGCCATGTCCCCGACGACCCGGCCGCCGCGCATGCACACGATGCGATCCGCCACGTCGAGCAGCTCTTCGAGATCCGAGGAGGTGACGCAGATCGCCGTCCCGGCGTCGGCGAGATCCCGGACGAGCTGATGGATCGCCGCCTTGGCCTTGACGTCGACGCCGCGGGTGAAATCGTTGAGCAGGAGGACGCGCGGCCGGGATTCCAGGGTGCGGCCGAGCAGCACCCGCTGCTGGTTGCCCCCCGAAAGACGGCCGACCGGTTCGCCCAGCGCGGAGGCCCTCACGCCGACCTGGCGCAGGCGCTCCGCGGCGATGCGCTCGACGTCGCGGCGGCGCAGCAGCCGAAGCGCCGGCAGGCGGCCGACCACGGCCGTCGCGATATTGTCCTCGGTCGTGTCGTCGAGCCAAAGACCGCCGAGCTTGCGATCCGCCGGCATGTAGACGAGGCCCGCGGCGATCGCCTGGCTCGGATGCTTGAACCGGACGGGCCGCCCGGCGACCTTGAGGTCTCCGTCGGCGCGCACGATCCCGCCCAGCATCTGCAGCACCGTCGTCGTGCCGGACCCTTCGAGCCCGGCGAAGCCGACGATCTCGCCCGACCGCAGAGCCAGATCGAGGTCGGGACGGCTCGATCCCGCCCGTCGGAGCGACACGACGGTCTCGCCGAGCTTGCGCTCGGCGGCCGGGCGCGGCCGCTCCTGCGCGAGCACGCCGACCATGGCGCGGGTGACGGTCGGGATGTCGACCTCGGCGGTGCGCCAGCGGCCCTCGACGCGTCCGTCGCGCAGCACCGTGACGCGGTCGGTGATGGCGAAGACCTCGTCGAGCCTGTGCGAGACGAAGACGACGGCGGCCTCGCGGGCCACGATCGAGCGGATGGCGTCGAACAGCCCCTCCGCCTCGGGTCGCGACAGCGCGGAGGTCGGCTCGTCGAGGACCAGCACGCGACCGCCGGCGCATAGGGCGCGGGCGATCTCGACGAGTTGCCGGTGCGAGAGCGGCAGGTCGGCCACGCGGGCACTTAGATCGAGGGTCGCGCCGAGCCTGAGCAGCGTCGCCCTCGCCACGTCCCGCCGCCGGCGCCGATCGACGATGCCGAACGGCGCCCCCGGCAGGGCGCTGGCGAAGATGTTCTCCTCCACCGTGCGATCCGGGAACAGCGTCAGCTCCTGATGCACGACGCTCAAGCCCGCCTTGCGGGCGGCCGCGAGCGAACCGGGCGGCACGACGTCTCCGGCCACCGTCACCATGCCGGCGTCCGGCCGCAGGGCCCCGGAGAGGACCTTGATCAGGGTCGACTTTCCGGCGCCGTTGGCGCCGAGCAGTCCATGCACTTCCCCGGCCTCGACCGTGAGGGTCACGTCGTCGAGCGCCGGAAAGCTGCCGAACCGCTTGCCGATCGCCTGCGCGCTCAGCAGGACCGGAGCATCGGCGCGGATCATCCGCGGAAGCGTTCCTCGCGGACCAGGAACCGATCGACATTGTCCTTGGTCACGATCTCGTTGGCGAGGAAGTAGTTGCCGCCCGGCAGGTCGAGCTTGGGCGCGCCCAGCACGACGCGCTGATAGGCATACATGACCGGCAGGTAGCCCTGCAGATAGGGCTGCTGCCCGACGGTCGCGTCGATATGGCCCTCCTTGATGAGTTCGAGGGTCTGGTAGAGGAGGTCGGTGCCCACGATGGGGAGCTTATGGCCCTGGTTCTTGCGAACCAGCCCGGCGGCGGCCGTGTCCGGGCCGCAGAGCGGCATCATCGCGGTGAGGTCGGGATGCGCCTTGAGGATGTCCTCGATCGTGCCGATCTCGCTCGCCATGTCGGCCGGATTGGTGTTGTAGACGCCGACCGGCTGCATGCCGCCGGCCTGCACGCCCTGCTTGGCGCCCTGAATCCTCTGATCGAGGGCCAGCGAGCCCGGCACGCAGTTGGTCATGGCGACCGTGCCCTTGCCGCCGGCGAGCTTGGCCAGGAGCTTGCCCTGCTCGACCGCCGCGCCGACGAGGTCCTGCCCGAAATAGAGCTCGCGGCCGCTGTCGGGCGTGTCGTTGTTGGAGGTGAGCACCAGCACGCCCGCCGCCATCGCCTTCTTGATCGGCGCGATCCAGGCATCGGGCTCGAAGGCGATCACCACGACCGCCTCGTATCCCGTGTTCACCAGCTGCTGGAACTGCGAGATCTGGTTGACGGTGTTGCCGTCGGGCACGCCGGTCCAGAGGAGGTCGATGCCGAGCTGCGCCCCCGCATCCTCGGCGCCCGCCTTGGTGGGCGCGAAATAGGGGTTCGAGGTCCCGGCGCAGGAGACCGCGATCTTGATCGGCTTGCCGTAGAACTTCTGCACCCAGTCCTTCCACCCGGGCGCCGCCTCGGCCCGGGCGGTGCCGGCCGGCAGCGTCGCGGTGCCGGCCGCCAGTCCCGCCAGGGCCGCCAGCCGGCCGAAGTCGCGCCGGCCGAAGGTTTTCCCCTTCAAGGGGCTCGCCTGCTCTCTATCCGACATCGTCCTGTCCTCCCTCTCGATGGCGCGGCTCCGGTCGGGCCGCCCTCTTGCCGATTTGTGCGGCTCAGCCCGCCGACTCGCGTCTGCGGCGCGTCGCCCAGGTCAGGGACATGGCCGCGATCAGCACGAGGCCCGACACGCCCTGCGTCCAATTGGGCGAGATGCCCCAGAGCACGATCAGGTTCTGGATGATCCCGATCACGCAAAGACCGAGCAGCACGCCGAGGACCGAACCGCGCCCCCCTGTAAGCTTGACGCCGCCGATGATGGTGGCGGCCAGCGTCGAGAGCTCGTATCCGGTTCCGGCGGTCGGCCCGGCGGTGTGCAGGTAGGCCACCGCGCAGACACCCGACAGGCCTGCCGTCAGGCCGGAGAAGGCGAGCAGCAGCACGCGCGTCCGCTCGACGTGATAGCCGACGAGATGCGCGGCCTCGGGGTTGCTGCCGATGGCCAGCAGCCGGAAGCCCGAGGAGGTGAAGCGGAGCCCGATCTCGGTGGCGCAGGCGAGCGCCAGGAACAGCAGCGTGATGTAGGAGATCGGCCCGAGCCCGCCCTGGCCGAATCCGTCGAAGAACGCGGGGTTGCGGGGCAGCCCGCCGACCGGCGATCCGTTGGCCAGCACCAGCGCGAAGGCCCGGAAGATCCCGAGCGTGGCCAGGGTGATGACCACGACCGGCACCTTGATGAGATGCGCCACGAGACCGTTGGCGAGGCCGCAGGCGACACCGACCGCGAGCCCAGCCGCGACGGCCAGGATCACCGGCTGGCCGTCCTTGAGCACGAGCGCCGTGACGACCGCCGCCAGGCCGAACACGGAGCCGACCGAGATGTCGATCTCGCCGGCCATCAGGGCCAGGCCGACCCCGACCGACAGGAATCCCAGGAAGGTGATGTTCTGCAGGATGCCGGCGAGATTGGCGACGGTCAGGAAGTACGGGCTGCTGAGCGCGCCGACGACGATGAACAGGACCACGGCGAGGGCGATGCCCATCTCGTCGAACCGCAGCGCCCGCAAGACGCTTCGTCGCTCCCGAGCCACCGCCGGCATTCCCGTTTCCATTCCTGCGTCCCGATCGTCGCGAACCGCCGTCCGCCGGCGGATCTCGCCCGTCACCTGGCGTCGAACACGAGGTGCTCCTGGCGGTGCTTCTCGATGAAGCCCCAATCGTAGCGCACGCCGAGGCCCGGCCCGTCGGGCACGCCGACCGTGCCGTCCTTGGCCACCGCATCCGGCTGGTCGGAATAGCCGCAGGCATAGACCGGCGGCACCGTGTTCGGCATGTCCGGCCCGATCAGCGCCATCTCGTAGAAATGCGTGTTCGGGGTCGCGGCCATGACGGCCCGGTGGGCCGGCCCGCAGGCGTGATACTGGAGATCGAGGCCGAGCGCCTGGCAGAAGGCCATGATCTTCATCGCGCCGGTGATGCCCATGTCGTATTCGGGATCGGCGTGGATCATGTCGCCGCCGCCCGCCAGCATGAAGGCGGCCTTGCTTTCGACGCCGCGCACGTGCTCGCCGACCATGAGCGGCGTGCGCAGCCGTTCGCGCAACCGCTTGTGACCTTCGGCGGCAAGCCCGGTGTCCCGGTAGGGATCCTCGAACCAGAAGAAGCGGGCATCGTCGCAGGCCCGGCCGACCGCGAGCGCATCCGCCCAGGTCCGCAGCTCGGAGCCGGGATCGAGCATCAGCGGATAGCCGTCGCCGACGGCGCGGCGCACGGCCTCGACGGTCGCGATCTCGCGCGACACCTCGCCCGAATGCCAGCCGTGGATCTTGAAGGCGGCGAAGCCATGCTCGCGGCAGGCCGCCGCATAGTCGCCGAAGGCCTCCGGCGAATCGAGGCCCCCCTTCTCCTCCTGCCCGTGGTAGGTGCTGGCATAGGTGGGAAGACGCGTCCGGAAGGCGCCGAGAAGCCGCGCCACGGAGACGTCGCGCATGCGCCCGACGAGATCCCAAAGGGCGATGTCGAGCGGCCCGTGTCCCATGTGGTCGTAGGCGCGGACCTCGCGCTTGAGATCCTGCCAGATGGCTTCGCGGGTGTCGGGATCGCGGCCGAGCAGGTGCGGCGCCAGCATCGCGGCCTGGGCGAAGGCCGCGGGCGTGCCGACCCAGTGGGTCACATATTCGCCCCGCGCGCCGTCATCCGTCTCGATGCGGACCGCCCAGCGCGAGGCCGGCATCCGCCCGCCGGGCGCGGCGATCATGTTGCCGACCCCGGCGGCCCCGTGCGGCGGCAGCGCGATGCCCGGCACCTCGAAGCCGAACCGCGACAGTTCCACCCGGTTGATCCTGGTCATGGCTGTGCTCTCCTGGCCGGGGCTGCGGCGTCGCGACGTCCGTTCACGACGGCCCGAGCCGATAGAAGACTGCGGCATTGCCGCCGAAGATCGCGGCGCTCTCCTCGGGCGAGCACGACGAGGTGAGCCGCTCGGCCGTCGAGACCCATCGCGCATAGGTCGAGGCGAGCGTCGCCACCGGCCAGTCGGAGCCGAACATCAGCCGGCGGGGGCCGAAGGTCGACAGAAGATGGCTCACGTAAGGTTCGAGATCGTCGTCGCTCCAGTCGGGCTTCGCCTCGGTCACGAGCCCCGACAGCTTGCACAGCGCCGAGGTCGTCGTCGCGACCCTGGCGATGTCGCGCGCCCAATCGTCGAAGCGTCCCTCGCGGATGACGGGCTTGGCGCCATGGTCGACGACGACCCGCAGGTCGGGATGGCGGTCGAGGAGCCGGACGAGCCGCGGGAGATGGACCGGATGCAGCAGCGCGTCGAAGGTGAGGTTGCGTTCGACCAGCGCCTCGAAGGCCCATTGGATATCCGCGCGCAGCATCCAGTCCGGGTCGGCGATGTCCTGGATCATGGGTCGGAAACCGCGGATCTTCGGATGGGCGGCGAGGCGGTCGAGCTCGCGCTCGTGTCCACGATCCTCGAAGTCGATCCAGCCGACGACGCCCTTCACCGCATCGCAACCCTCGGCCAGTCGCAACATGTAATCGGTCTCGGCGACCGTCGGGGCAGCCTGGACCAGGACCGTCCCGTCGATGCCGGCCGCCGCCAGCAACGGAACGAGATCGTCGGGGCCGAAGACGCGGTTCAGCGCACCGACCTGCGGCGTCATCCAGAAATAATCCCCCCGGGCCGGGTCCCAGAAGTGCTGGTGGGCGTCGATCCTGATCATCGCGGGCCTCCCGCTGCCTCAGCCTGGGAACCGGACGGGACAGGGGCGTCGGGATGTAGCAGCCCCTGCGCCTTGAGGTCGGACCAGAGCGACGGCGGAATGCGGGCCTCGAGATTGGCCGCGTTGCGCCGCACCTCGTCGGGCGTCCGGCCGCCGGGGATCACGCTGACCACCGCCGGATGGGCGAGCGGGAAGGCCAGCGCCGCCTCGGCCAGCGCGACGCCGTGGCTTGCGCAGACCGCCTCGAGGCGGCCGGCCCGCTGCAAGATCTCGGGCGGCGCCGGCGCGTAATTGTAATAGGCGCCGGCCCGCGGGCCGGTCGCTAGGATGCCCGAATTATAGGGGCCGCCGAGAACGATGCCGATGCCGCGCTCGGCGCAGAACGGCAGGAAGGTCGCGAGCGCCTCCTGCTCGAGCAGCGTGTAGCGTCCGGCGATGAGGAAGAGATCGAAATCGCCGGCCCTGGCCAGGGTCTCGGCCACCTCCCAGTCGTTGACCCCGGCCCCGATGGCCTTGATCTCGCCGCTGTCGCGCAGATCGACGAGGGCTTTGTAGCCTCCGCCCATGAATTCGCGGATGCGGGCGTCGGAGGCCTCGCGGCTGCCATGCGTCGTGACGTCCACGTCGTGGCACAGCAGGATGTCGATGGCATCGACGCCGAGCCGCTCGAAGGAGTGCTCGATCGACCGCATCACGCCGTCATAGGAATAGTCGTAGACGACGCGGCGCGCCGGCGCGTCCGGAAAGGCCTCGGCGGCGCTGCGCTCGCCGGGCGGGCAGCGCTCGAGGCAGCGGCCCACCTTCGTCGAGAGAAGCAGGGACGGATCGCGCGTCTCCCGCAGGAAGCCGTTCAGCCGCGTCTCGGCGAGACCGAGGCCGTAAAACGGCGCCGTGTCGAAATAGCGGCAACCGGTGTCGTAGGCCGCCTCGAGCGTGGCCCTCGCCTCGGCTTCCGAGATCGGCCGGTAGAGGTTGCCGAGCGGCGCGGTGCCGAAACCGAGCGTCGTGAACGTCAACGCCGCTCCGGACCGGCTGGTGAAGCTGCGGATGCGCCGATCCTCATCGCCGTCCATCGCGACGCCCCTCCCGTTGCCCGTCTCGCAGCCTTGGCGTGGACGCGCGACCTCGATGCCGCCGAACCGCTTAGACCTGTTTCAAACCCCACGATCCTCATGCTGAGGAGGTCCGTCAGGACCGTCTCGAAGCACGGCCGATGCTTGCCGTCCTTCGACTCGGATGCTGCGCATCCGGCTCAGGATGAGGACGAGGAGTACCGCAATCTCTCACGGTGCGTCTATGACACGATTGCCATTTGCGTGCAACAAAGAACCAATGTCTCCCTGTCTGGGGCAAATTGCCTCCGAATCGAGCTTGTTCCCTGTATTATTGCAGACAAGCGACAAAAAGCATAAGCTTGCCCCGCGATGTCAAGTTTGCCACCTCCTGAATCAGACCATCGGGGAACTGTCGCTGAGCCCGACTTGGCCGAGCTCGCGATCGATCGGGCCGACCCCGGCATCGCGCCCTCCCTCGAGCTGGCGCTGTGCCGGCTGCTACGCCACAACATCGTGTCGGGCCGCCTGCCGCCCGGCACCGTGCTGAACGAGCACAGCCTGTCGCAGGACCTGTCCGTCAGTCGTGCGCCAACCGGCCGTGCGCTCGACCAGCTTGCGAGCGAAGGCCTGATCCTGCGCAACGAAGGGCGCGGCTTTCGCATCGCGGGGACGGCATCGGTCGCCAGTGCCGGGCCGCCGCGTCTCGATCTGCCGGCCGACATGATCGACGTCATTCGCGGGCGCGCCGGATGGGAGCGGCTTTGGGATCAGGTGGAGGGCGATCTCGCGACCTGCATGCCTTTCGCCCGGTTCAAGATCGTCGAGCTCACCATGGCCGAACATTACGGCGTCAGCCGCTCGATCACCCGGGACATCCTCGGGCGGCTCCAGGCCCGCGGCATGATCGAACGCAGCGGGCGGTCGCAATGCTTCCTGCCCGAACTGACCTCGACGCTGATGCACCACCTCTACGAAGTTCGCCGGCTGCTCGAGCCGGTCGCCCTCCTGCATGCGGCGGAGCATCTCGACCGCGACCGGCTCGATGTCATGCGGACCGCGCTCGTCGAGGCCGCCGCACGCTATCCGGACGTCTCGGGCGCCGAACTCGCTTCCCTCGAGCACGATCTGCATCAGACCTGCCTCGAGCCCTGCCCCAACAAGCCGCTGCTCGCCGCGCTGCGCCAGCACCAGCCGATGACGCTCGCCACGAACCGCCTGGTTCACGTCTACCTCGGCATGCCGGAGGCGGAGCCCTTCCTGGCCGAGCACCGGCTCGTGATCGACCTCCTGATCGCCGGCACCGCCGATGCGGCGGCGGCCGCGCTCGAGGCCCATCTGCGGAGCGCCGTGCAGAAGCAGCGGGCCCGATTTGCCGAGCTCAAGGCGCACCATCGGCCGGTGGTGCCGCCCTACCTGCAAAGGGTCGCATCGTAGCGGTTGGTTCGATGACTCCAATGTCCTCATTCTGAGCCGATCGCGAAGCGGTCGAGTCGAAGACGGTCGATGCTGGCCGTGCGTCGAGACGGTCCTGGCGGACCTCCTCAGCATGAGGGTCAGTTCTACAATCGGCTCGCCGCCTGACGTCCGCCCGCGATAAGGTCCACGAGGATGAATCGATGCCCGAACTCCTGATGATCGTCGGCAGCCTGAACCGCGACGCACCCTACTTCCGGGCGGCGCATGGGTTGGGCCTCTCGGTCTTCCGCTTCGACCCGGCGACCGGGCAAGCGGATCTGGTCTGCGAGGACCGAAGCGTCGACAACCCGACGTTCCTGTCGGTCGCATCGGGCTCGCGCTGCATCTACGCGACCTCGGAAGTGTACGGCTGGCACGAGGGTCTCATCAGTGCCTATCGCTATGATGCGGAGGCGCGGCGCCTGATCTATCTCAACAAGCAGCCGAGCCTCGGCAGCGTCGCGGCTCATAGCAGCCTCGATGCCGAGGCGCGGCACCTGCTCGTTGCCAACTACGGTATGGGACCGGAGGAGGAAGGGCCGGACCGCGCCATCGTGGTCTATCCGCTCGACCCCGACGGTGCCCTGGCGCCGCCGGTCGCGAGCCTCAGGCACGGCGGTCGCGGGCCGCGGGCCGATCGGCAGGAGCGCGCCCATCCGCATTGCGTCCTGGCGAGCCCCGACGGTCGCTTCGCGATCGTCGCCGATCTCGGTCTCGACGCCCTGTTCACCTATCGGTATGGCCCGGCCGGAACGCTGTCCACGGCTCCCGTCGCCAAGACGCCGATGCCGCCGGGCTCGGGACCCCGGCATTTCGCCTTCCACCCGAACGGCCGCCTGGCGGTCGTGATCCGCGAGCTCGACTCCTCGATCTCGTCCCTGCGCTTCGAGCCCGACACCGGCTCGTTCACGCCGGTCTCGACGGTGTCGACCCTGCCCGACGGGACCACGGCGGAAAACTATTGCTCGGACGTCCAGATCCATCGGGGCGGCGAGTTCGTCTACGGCGCCAACCGGGGCCACGACAGCATCGCCGTCTTCTCGCTCGACGAGCCGAGCGGCCGCCTCGCACCGATCGGCCATCGATCCTGCGGCGGGACGACGCCGCGCAACCTCGCGATCGATCCGGAGGGCCGATACCTCGTCGTCGCCAACCAGGACAGCGATACAGTGTCGGTCTTCGCGATCGAGGACGGCCGGCTCGCGCATCCCGTGCACCAGATCCCGGTCGGCTCGCCAATGTGCGTCAAATTCCTGGTCCTATGAGCCCGCGACGAGACTGTCGATCCTGAGCGGCAGGTCGCGGACCCGCTGGCCCGTGGCGTGATAGACCGCGTTGGCGACCGCAGCCGAGGTCCCGACGATGCCGATCTCGCCGATGCCCTTGACGCCGATCGGGTTCACCAGATGGTCCTCCTCCGGCACCATGATCACGTCGACATCGACGACGTCGGCATTCACCGGCACGAGGTAGTCGGCCAGATTGGTGTTGACGTAGCGCGCCGCATTGGTGTCGATCGCGGTCTCCTCGTGGAGCGCCGAGCCGATGCCCCAGATCATGCCGCCCATGAACTGGCTCCGCGCGGTGCGCGGGTTGAGGATACGGCCGGCCGCGAAGGCGCCCACGATGCGGGGCACACGGATCTCACGTGTGCGCGCATGCACCCGCACCTCGACGAACTGCGCCCCGAAGGCGAACTGGATGCGGTCGGTGAGCCGCGTGCCGCCGGTCGGGGCCGCGGCACCCTTGTAGAGCATGCCCAGCGCCCCTTTCTGCGCACCGTGTGGGGTCCATTCGGCATAATCCTCGACGGCGCCGAGCCCGCGCTCGCTCATCAGCTTGACGAGGTCGACGGCGGGCGTGCCGTTGTTGCTGAGCTTCGCCCGGATCGCGTCGCAGGCTTGCGCGATGGCCGAGCAGACGCTGGCCGCGGTGATCGAGCCGCCCGAGACCGGCGCGGGCGGAAGCACAGTGTCGCCGAGCATCACCGTGATCTTCTCGACGGGTAGGCCGAGACGCTCGGCGGCCGTTTGGGCCGCGATCGTGTAGATGCCGTTGCCGATCTCGTGGCTGGCGGTCTCGACGCGCGCCGTGCCGTCCGGGAACAGGCGGACGCGGGCGCTCGCCGGCGCCATCTGGGTCGGATAGGCCGAGGTGGCGCAGCCCCAGCCGACGAGCCAGTCGCCGTCGCGCATCGACCCGGGCGCCTTGGTGCGCTTCGACCAGCCGAAGGCTGCGGCGGCTTGGTCGAAACAGGTCATCAGCGAACGGCTGGTATAAGGCAGGCCCTTGATCGGCTCATGCATCGTGTCGTTGACGCGCCGCAGTTCGACCGGGTCCATGTCGAGCGCCACCGCGAGCTCGTCCATGGCGCTTTCGAGCGCGAAGAAATAGGGCGTCTCGGCCGGCGCCCGCATGAAGCCCGGGGTCGACCGGTCCGCCCTGACGATCGTGACGTTGCTCGCGATATTGGGGCAGGCGTACATGCGGATCGAGGCATCGGTGCCCGCCACCGCGTAGGGGTCCGGCCGCGACGTCACTTCCGATCCCTCGTGGCTCAAGGCGAGGAGCCTGCCGTCGCGCCCGGCGCCGAGCTTCACCGTCTGCCGGGTCTCGGCCCGATAGGTCGCGATGGTGAAGCCCTGGTCGCGGGTCGCCACGAGCTTGACGGGCCGGCCGAGCTTGCGCGCCGCGACCGCCACGATGGCGGTGCGCTGCGTCAGGGAGCCCTTCGAGCCGAAGGCGCCCCCGATGAACCGGCTGATGACCCGCACCTGGTCGGGACTGATGCCGAGCTGTGCCGCAAGACCGTTCTTGATGCCGAAGACATTCTGGCTCGGCTCGTAGACGGTCAATTGCGCGCCGTTCCATACGCACTGGGTCGAGAACAGCTCGATCGGATTATGGTGCTGGGTCGGCGTCGAGTAGGATACGTCGACCTTGACCGGCGCGCTGGCGAAAGCCGAGGCGAAATCGCCGACTTTCGGGTCCTCGTGCTTCTTGTTCTGCGTCGCGAGCTCCTGGTCTACGGCGCCCGGCGAGCCGAACGTCGCCGACGGCGTGTCGATCTCGTAGTCGACGACGATCCGGTGCGCCGCGTCGCGCGCCGCCTCGTAGGTGTTGGCGAGCACGACGGCGATCGTCTGGCCGCCATAGGCGATGTCGGCCGACCCCAGCGGCACGACCGTGTTCGAGGCCGGTCCGCCCTCGGTCATGAACTTCAGGTGGCGCACGGCATCGTGCATGGTCTCGTGCGTCAGGACATCGAGGACGCCCGGCACGCTCTTCGCCGAGCGAAGGTCGAAGCTCCTGATGCGGCCCTTGGCGATGCCGCTGCTGACCAGATAGGCATAGGCCGTATCGGGCAGCGCGACATCGGACGAATACATGGCCGAGCCGGTGACCTTCTGGCGCGCGTCGTAGCGCGGGATTGGCTGGCCCATATTGGCTTTCGGGGCGGGGGCGGCATCGACCATGGTCAGATCTCCAGCGTCGCGGCTTGCAGCAGCGCGCGCACGACCGTCTTTTGTCCCAGCGCGATCTTGTAGCCGTTGTGCTGGCGCGCGACGGCGCCGGCGAAGGCGAGGCGGGCGGCGGCGGTCGCGGCAGCCTCGTCGAGCCGCTTGCCGGTGAGCGCGGCCTCGGCCTCCCGGGCGCGCCACGGCACGGCGGCGACGCCGCCAAGCGCGATCCGGGCCTGCCGGACGACCTCGCCATCCATGTCGAGCGCCACCGCCGCCGAGGCGAGGGCGAATTCATAGGACTGGCGGTCGCGCACCTTGAGATAGAGCGACCGTCGGGTCCAGGGCGCCGCCGGCACGTGGAAGCCGGTGATCACCTCGCCGGGCTTCAAGGCCGTCTCGACGTTGGGCGTCGCGCCCGGCGGCCGGTGGAGATCGGCGAAACGCATCGTCCTCGCCCCTCCTGCCGCGCCGGCGACATCGAGCGTGGCGTCGAGCGCCAACAGGGCCTGGGCGAAATCGCCCGGGTAGGTGGCGATGCAGTCGGTGCTTGTTCCCAAGACAGCGTGCTGGCGGTTGACACCGTCGAGCGCCGCGCAGCCGGAACCTGGGTTGCGCTTGTTGCAGGCGCTCCACGACGTGTCGCGGAAGTAGTTGCAGCGCGTCCGCTGCAGCACGTTGCCGCCGAGCGTCGCCATGTTGCGCAGCTGCGCACTGGCCGCCAGCGTCAAGCTCTGCGCGATGACGGGATAGTGATCGCGGATGCCGGAATGGTCGGCGGCCGTCGACATCTTCACCAGCGCACCGAGATGGAGGCCCCTATCGTCGATGGCAATGTCGCCGTAGCGTCCGACGAGCCCGCCGATGTCGACGAGGCGCGCCGGCTGCATCACGTCGAGCTTCATCAGGTCGAGAAGCGTGGTGCCGCCCGCGAGATATTCGGCCGGGGTGCGGCCCTGCACCGATCCCGCGTCGGAACCGGTTCCCACCAGCATGCCGGCGGCGCGCTCGGGCGAGGTGGCGCGGTCGTAGGAGAAGGGACGCATGGGCTCAGCCCCCCATCTGCGCTTTGGCCTGCCGGACGGCGGCCACGATGTTCGGGTAGGCGGCGCAGCGGCACAGGTTACCGCTCATATATTCGCGGATCGCGTCGTCGTTGTCCGCGTGGCCTTCCTTGACGCAGCCGATCGCCGACATGATCTGGCCCGGCGTGCAATAGCCGCACTGGAAGGCGTCATTGTCGACGAAGGCCTGCTGCATCGGGTGGAGCGGCGCATCGGCCCGCGCCAGGCCCTCGATCGTCGTGACCTCGCGGTCGCCGACCGCGACGGCGAGCGTGAGGCAGGACAGGACGCGCTCTCCGTCGACATGAACCGTGCAGGCGCCGCATTGGCCGTGATCGCAGCCCTTCTTCGAGCCGGTCAGCCCGACATGGTCGCGCAAGGCGTCGAGCAGGGTGGTGCGGACGTCGAGGCCGAGGCGATGCCGCTCGCCGTTGATTCGGAGCGTCATGTCGACGGGCGCGGAAGGATCGACCGGTGCGGCGGCTGTCTCCGCGGTCTCGGCCCTGGCGGGCCCGCCGACGAGCGGCAGCGCCGCCGTGCTCGCCGTGACGCCGATAAATCGGCGTCGGCTCACGAAGGCGCGAGCCTCGCGATCGTCGTAATCCGGCATGGCTCTCTCCGCGTATGCCCAGAACGAACGGACCGGATCGACCATCCGGGACGCGCGGCGCATGTCGCCGTCGTGTCGGCAAGCGAACGACCCAGTGTCGGACCCGGTTCCAAGTCGCGGTGGCGGGAGCAGGCGAGTTCGGCCTGCCGGAGGCAGGTCGAGCGAGGGTTTGCGGCATTGGGTCGCAGTCGAACCGCGTGATGGCCGGCGCTATTGTTTCGCGCCGCCCGTCGAATGCCTGCTGAACGACCACGAAGTCGACGCGGTCGGCTTGGCTGAAACGGTCGTCGGCCGGCGAATTCCGTCCGCGCAGCTCGACGACTTGCCTATTCTTTTAGCTGGCGGAGATACTCGACGCTGCCGCGAGGCCGGCCGGCGATCGTCAGGGGACAGCGCTCCAGTTTTCCCGGATGAACCCGTGCCGGTCGGTCGCCGTGACCGGCGGACCGGCAACCGCCCTCGCCCCGACGCAATGCCAGCTGTAGATCGTGTCGTGACCGGTCGCGACGAGGGGCACGACCGCGGCGCCGGGATTGTCCCGGCAGAAGGCATCGGCGCCCACGGAGCGCCGGCGGGCATCGGCCTTCCCGCAGGAGAGGTTGGCGCCCACGGCGCAAGCCAGCAGGCGCCCTCCCGAACAGCGGATGTAGCTCGCATCTTTCAGCGCGCCGGGAGGCATCTTGAAGAGGCGAGCGAGATCGGGAAGCAGGTCGGCAGGCGCGGGGCGCTCGACCGTGTCGTCGGAACCGGCACGGCAGGCGCTGCGGCCTCCGGGCCTCGCGTCGGCGCTGCCGAAAGAGGCAACGCCCCACAGGACGGCCATGAGGACCATGGCGGATCGCCGCATTTCCATCGACGGGCTCACCATGTGCGGTCTTCCATCCGTCATCCGTCGCACCGGCGACGAGACTAGCCGATCGGGTATCGTGCGCAATGCGATCGGGCGAAGGCCATGCAGGGCCTTTCAGGTGGTGCCACCATCTTCGGCGACGAGCAGCGCCAGCGTCGCCTCGTCCGGCTGACCGGCGCAGAAGCGGTCGAGCGCACGGCGGTAGAGTGTTCCGTCCGCGCCGGCGGCGCGATCGAAGAGCGTCATCGACGAGCGGAACTTCATGTCGTCCGGGCTGCCGAAAATGGCGGCGAGGGACGCGCCGGCACCATCCGTCACCGCGCGCGTGCATTGCTCCAGACGCGGCCCGAGCACGGGATGATCGAGATAGGCCCGCGCCTCCTCGAGCGAGCCGAGGCCGTAGAATTGAGCCGTCGGCGAGCGGCCGAGGCCGCGCAATTGCGGAAAGACGAACCACATCCAGTGGCTGCGCTTGCGGCCCGCTTCGAGCTCGACGAGCGCCGTGTCATAGATGGGCGCCTGGGCGGTGACGAAACGGTCGAGATCGAAGGGATCGGCCGGCATCTCGGGGCTTCTCCGATCCTCGTCATGGCCGCGCAACAGATCACGGCCGGCTCACCTTCCGGCCAGCCTTTCAGTCGGGAGCACCCTGTGTTCAAAGGTGCGATGCTGTTCGCTGCCCCTATTGGGCGTTCGTCGGCGGCGTCTGGGCCTGCGCGGTCTGCTGCGTCGCCTGCGAGCCGGACGATGCCTGGGTGTTGAACGGACAGGCGAGAGCCGGAATGACAGCGACCGCCGCGATCCCGCAGCCGATGACGAGGGCGATGATCTTCGAGCGCATGATCGATGCTCCTGTGCAATCCCCACCTCTGCGCATGATAACGCCGATTTGGAGGAAGCGCAAAATGACGGGAAAGATCGGTGGCGTTTCAACTCGTGGCGTCTCAGTTCGACGTCTCTGTGGCGGCGATCAAAGTTCCCCCACTCGGTCGATGGCGCGGCGGAAGGCGGCCTCGATGTTTTGGCGCGCCACGTGCCGACCGTCGCGCACAACATGCTTGCCGAGCGCGAAGACATCGCGCACCGGCGAGGTCGCGGCGCCGAAGATCCAGCTGTCGAGGAGAGCGTCGCCGCTACGGCCGTAGAGCGCCGGATGGTTCGGATCGAGCACCACGATGTCGGCCCGGCCGCCAGGGGCGAGCGCCGCCGTTCCCGCTCCGAGCGCCCGCGCCCCGCCCGTGCAGGCTCCATCAAATATGAAACGGCCGACCGAGCCGCCGGGCGGTGCCAGGCGGTTGCGGGCGCGATCGCGCAGCCGCTGGCTGTATTCCAGCGTCCGCAGCTCGGTGGCGAGCGAGATCAGCACGTTGGAATCGCTGCCGACGCCGAAAGCTCCGCCCGCGTCGACATAAGCCGTCCCCGGAAAGATGCCGTCGCCGAGGTCGCTTTCGGTGATCGGGCAGAGCCCGGCCACCGCGCCGGAGCGCGCCAGCGCCTCGGTCTCGGCCGCCGTCATATGGGTCGCGTGGACGAGGCACCAGCGAGGGTCGACGGGCAGGTGCTCCATCAGCCAGTCCACCGGGCGGGCCCCCGTCGCGGCGAGGCAATCCTCGACCTCGCGCACCTGCTCGGCGATGTGGATATGGACCGGGCCGTCCGGATAGGCCGCGATCAGGGCCGCGATCTCCTCGACCGTCGCGGCGCGCAGCGAATGCGGCGCCATGCCGATTTTTCCGCCCGGCAGCCGTACAACGGCCTGCGCAGCCCCCTCGTGAATACGGCCGTAGAGATCGAGGTCGGCGATGAAGCGCCGCTGCCCGGCCGCTGGCTGTGCGGCGCCGAAGCCGCCATGGGCGTAGAAGACCGGCAGCAGGGTGAGACCGATGCCGGTCGTCGAGCTCGCTGCCACGACGCGCCCCGCGAGCTCGGCCGGATCCGCATAGGCACGTCCGTCCGGCTGATGGTGCAGGTAGTGGAACTCGGCGACGCCGGTGAAGCCGGCTTCCAGCATCTCGACGAAGCTCAGCGCGGCGAGCGCCTCGACCTCGTCGGGGCCGAGCGCCGCCGAGAGGCGGTACATCGCCTCGCGCCAGGTCCAGAAATGGTCGTCGCCGGTGCCGCGCCGTCCGGTCAGGCCGGCGATGCCGCGCTGGAACGTATGGCTGTGCAGGTTGCCGATGCCCGGCACGGCGATGCCGCCGACGGACTGCGCCTCCCGCCGCTGGTCCGGCCCGGCACCAGCGACGACGCTGACGATCGTCCCTGCGTCGAGGTCGACCACGACATCGCTCAGCCAGCCCTCGGGCGTCAGCGCGGCGTCGAAATAGAGCTTGTGCATGGGCGCGCTCCGGGACGAAAAAGGAGAGGTGGCCTCGCGGCCGTGGACGATCTCGACCAAGCAATACGGAGATGTGCGTGCCGGACAAGAGCCGTTTCGATCGTTTGTGGCGGCATGCGGGGCTTGCGACGATGGAGCCGGGCGCGGGCGGGCTCGGGCTGATCCGCGACGGCGCCATCGGCTGCCGCGACGGGCGCATCGCCTTCGTCGGTCCGGATTGCGACCTGCCCGCGACGATCGACGCCGATGTCGAGCTCGATTGCGCCGGGCGGCTGATCACGCCCGGCCTCGTCGATTGCCATACCCACCTGGTCCACGGCGGCCATCGCGCCCACGAGTTCGAGCTGCGGCTCAAGGGCGCGAGCTACAAGGAGATCGCGGAGGCCGGCGGCGGCATCCTGTCGACCGTGAAAGCCACGCGGGCCGCGAGCGAGGCGGAGCTCGTGGCCTCGGCCCTGCCCCGTCTCGACCGCCTGCTGGCGGAGGGCGTCACCACGCTCGAGGTCAAGTCGGGCTACGGGCTCGACCGCGACACGGAGACCCGCATGCTGGCGGCAGCGCGCCGGCTCGCCACGGTGCGCGACGTCACGATCCGCACGAGCTATCTCGGCGCCCATGCGCTGCCGCCCGAAACCGCCGACAAGGATGCTTATATCGAGCGGATCTGCCACGAGGTGCTGCCGGCGCTCGCGGCCGAGGGCCTCGTCGACGCGGTCGACGCCTTCTGCGAGACCATCGCCTTCTCGCCAGCCCAGTGCGACCGCCTGTTCGGCGCGGCGGCCGGGCTCGGCCTCAGGGTCAAGCTCCATGCCGACCAGCTCTCGAACGGCGGCGGCGGCGCGCTCGCGGCGCGGCATCGGGCGCTCTCGGCCGACCATCTCGAATTCACCGACGAGGCGGGCGCGCTGGCCCTCGCCGAGGCCGGCACCGTCGCGGTGGTGCTGCCCGGCGCCTATTACTTCCTGCGGGAGACACAGGCGCCGCCGGTCGAAGCCTTCCGCCGGCACGGCGTCGCCATGGCGGTGGCGACCGATTGCAATCCGGGATCCTCGCCGCTGACCTCGCTGCTGCTCGCCGCCAATATGGCGGCGACGCTGTTCAGGCTCACGGTCGAGGAATGCCTGCTCGGCATCACCCGCGAGGCGGCGCGAGCGCTGGGCCTTCTCGAGGAGATCGGCACGCTCACCCGCGGCAAATGGGCCGACCTCGCCATCTGGCATGTCGACGAGCCGGCGGAGCTCGTCTACCGCATCGGCTTCAACCCGCTCCATACGCGGGTCAGGAGGGGGCGATGACGGGGCGGCTCCCCTGGCTCGAGGTGCGGCGCGGCACGGCGGCGCTGATCGTCAGCTTGCCCCACACCGGCACCGCCATTCCGCCCGACATGGAGGCCCGCTTCGTCTCGCCCTGGCGGGCCCGGAAGGATGCCGACTGGTGGATCGAGCGGCTCTACGGCTTTGCCGCCGAGCTCGATGCCACGATCGTGCGGACCGCGATGTCGCGCAGCGTCATCGACGTCAACCGCGATCCCTTCGGCGTCTCGCTCTACCCCGGGCAGGCGACGACCGAGCTCTGTCCCACCACGACCTTCGACGGCGAGGACCTCTATCGCGATGGCCTGGCGCCCGACCCCGACGAGATCGAGACCCGCCGCCATGCCTGGTTCGAGCCCTATCACGCGGCGCTCGCGACCGAGGTCGCGCGGCTCGCCGGCGACCGTCGACGCGTCGTGCTCTACGATTGCCATTCGATTCGCTCGCGCATCCCGCGGCTCTTCGACGGGCTGCTGCCGGTGTTCAACATCGGCACCAACAGCGGTGCCTCCTGCGATCCCGAGCTGCAGGCGGCGATCGAGCGGATCTGCGACGCCTCGGGACAGCCGCGCGTCTCCAACGGCCGCTTCAAGGGCGGCTACATCACGCGGCACTACGGCAATCCGGCCGCGGGCGTGCATGCGGTGCAGATGGAGCTCGCCTGCCGGGGCTATATCGCCGAGCGTCCGGGGCCGGTCGGCGAGGACGACTGGCCGCCGCCCTACGACGAGGCCTATGCAGCACCCATGGCCGGGACGCTGCGGAGCGTTCTCGAGGGAACCTTGCGTTTCGCGCGCGCCGCCTGAGCACGTCTCATCAGATTCTTAACGGATCCTGTCTAGCTTGAGCATCCGGAGAATGGCGCGCCGGGTCGGATCTCATGCTGTCGATCAAACCGAAGCTTACGGTGCAGAGCCGGATCGCGCTCGTGAGCGTCGCCTTCGTCATCGGCCTCCTGGTCATCGGCCTGACCTATTGGAGCGGCGAGCAGGACCTCAAGGCCGCCTTCGCGCTGCACAAGGACTATGCCGATCTCGCCACCCGGTCGCGCGCCATCCGGGCGGACAGCCTGGCCTTGAAATCCATCAGCCGCGACATCCGGTTCCGCCGCAACGAGGCCGATATCGGCGCCTTCAAGACCGCGACCGCGGCTCTGGCCAGTGCCTTGGGCACACTCGCCGCCGAGCGCGGCGCGTCGGCCTTCGCGGCCGAGATCCGCTCCGTGGCGGCCGAGGTGGCGGCCATCAGGAACGAATTCGTCACGGTCGCCGGGATGGCGACGGCGCTCGGCGCGCCGGACGGCCTCGAAGCCCGCCTCGACAAGGCCTCGACATCGCTCGACGACGTCGTCGCGGCGACGGTCGGGGAGACCGAGACGCCCGACACGCTGCGCCTCCTCGCCACCGTCAAGGACATGCGGCAGATCGAGGCCGCCTATCGATCGAGCCTCGACGATTCGCTGCCGGCCTCCTGGGAAGTGGCGCAGGGCCGCCTCGAGCGGATGCTCAAGAAGGCGGAGCTCGCCGACGAGACCAGGTCGGCGGATGCCGCCGCGCTCAAGGCCTATGTCGAGGTCTTCGAGCCCTGGAACACGGCCGAGAAGACCTTCATGGTCGCGGCCGAGCACCTGTCGGGCGATTTCGACCTGATCGGCCCGAAGCTGCAGACGCTCGACGACGCCGTAGCGACCAAGGCGCGCCTGGCCTCCGACGCGCTCGATGCGGCCCAGACGCGGACACGCCTGCTCATCCTCTCGACCGTCGTGACGGCGCTGCTCTGCGGTCTTGCCAGCGCCGTCTTCGTGGGACGGACGACCGCCGGACCCTTGCGCCGGCTCCGCACCGCCATGCTCGACCTCGCCGAAGGCCGGCTCGGCGCCGCAATCCCGTTCCTGAAGCGGCGCGACGAGATCGGCGAGATGGCGCGGGCGGTCCAGGTCTTCAAGGACAATGCCGTCGCGCTGCAACGCGCCGCCGTGGAGACGAAGCGCCTCGAGGCGAACGCCGCCACCGAGCGCGAGCATAACGAGGCGGAGCGCGCCGGGGCCGCGCGCGAGCAGGAGCGGGTCGTCGCGATCCTGGCGCGCGGGCTCGATCAGCTGGCCCGGGGCAGGCTCACCTGGCGCATCGAGGAGGTCTTCACCGGCCGCTACCAGGCACTGCGCGACGACTTCAACGCCGCCATGGGGCGCATGGCCGAGACCATGCGTCACATCGCCGACAGCACGGCGGGCGTCAGCGCGGCGGCCGCCAATATCGGCACGGCATCCGAGGACCTGTCGCGGCGCACCGAGCAGCAGGCGTCGAGCCTCGAGGAGAGCGCCGCCGCGCTCGACGAGATCACCGCCACGGTGAAGAAGACGGCGGAGAACGCCGGCCATGCCAGGCAGGTGGTGTCGCTGGCGCGGTCCGACGCCGAGCAATCCGGCACGGTCGTCCGCCGGGCGGTCGACGCGATGAGCGGCATCGAGACATCGTCGCGCCAGATCGGCCGGATCATCGGCGTCATCGACGAGATCGCCTTCCAGACCAGCCTCCTGGCGCTCAATGCCGGCGTCGAGGCGGCGCGGGCCGGCGATTCCGGCCGCGGCTTCGCGGTCGTGGCCTCCGAGGTGCGCAGCCTGGCTCAGCGCTCCGCCGACGCCGCCAAGGAGATCAAGGTGCTGATCTCGACCTCGGCGCGGGAGGTCGCGAACGGCGTCGGTCTTGTCGGGGAGACCGGCAAGGCGCTGGACCGGATCCTCGCCCAGGTGGCGGAAATCAGCGGCATCGTGGCCGATATCGCGAATTCGGCGCAGGAACAGGCGTCGAGCCTCCAGCAGGTCAACAGCGCCGTCAACCAGATGGACCAGGCGACGCAGCACAATGCGGCCATGGTGGAGGAGACGTCGGCGGTCGGCCGGACGCTGACCGAGGAGGTCGTGGAACTCGCGACGCTGATCGAGGGCTTCGAATTCGACGCCGAGGCGGCACGCGTCCCCATGCGGCTTTCGGCCTAGAGCAGTTCAAAGCTGGAACAGTTCGGCACCAGCCGAACATGCTCTAGGATGCCGCAAAGCCGGCACCGTTGTTCGGTTACGTCATACAGTATCTTACTGGAATCGATCACCTTGATCGTGGGTCGGGAGCGTCCGAATGGTGATCTGACGCTCCAGGCGACGATTCACGCAAACGTCGGAATGCCGTAAGACCGCACGGGACTAGCGCGTGCGGCGGAGAGGACCAGGTTTTGACCAATCCGGTGGGGGCCGGTGCCGGAGTGGGGCTCTTCTCGCTCGGCATCTTCATGTTCGCGCTGAACGATGCCCTGGGGAAATGGCTCGTCGCCGACTACGCGGTGGGACAGCTCCTGTTCCTGAGGACCGTCGGCGCGGTGGCGGTGCTCGGTCCGCTGCTGTGGAACAGCCGGGCGGACGTGCGCATCCGCGATCAATGGTCGTGGCACCTGCTACGCATCCTGTGCATGGCGGCCGACACCTTCTCGTTCTATTTCGCCACCAAGTCGCTGCCGCTCGCCGACGTGATGACCTTCTACCTCGCGGCGCCGATCATCATCACGGCGCTGTCGGTTCCCTTCCTCAAGGAGAAGGTCGGGCCGTTCCGCTGGGCCGCCGTGCTGGTCGGATTCGGCGGCGTCGTGATCGCGCTGAAGCCGACGGGCGCCGCCTTCTCCACCGCCGCGCTGATCGCGCTCTTCGGCTCGTCGATGTTCGCCACCGCCATCACGGTGACGCGCCGCCTGCGCGACACCCATTGGCTGACCCTCGTCACGTGGCAGTTCGTCGGCGCCGGCATCCTTGGGGGCGCCGCCTCCGCCTTCAGCTGGACCGAGCCGGGTCCCCTCGATCTGTTGCTGATGTTCCTGGTCGGCATCGTCTCGATCATCTGCTTCATCTGCATCACCAAGGCGCTGGCGCTGGCGCCCGCGAGCCTGCTGGCGCCGTTCCAATATGTGTCGATCGTCTGGGCGGTGGTGCTCGGATGGCTCGTCTTCGGCGACAAGCCGACGCCGAACATCGTCCTCGGCAGCCTCGTGATCATCGCGAGCGGCCTCGCGGTGTTCTATCGCGAACGGTGGCGGGCCCGGCACGCCTGACGCGGTTCATCGCGATTTCGGCTTTTTCCGCATCCCGCCGTCGTCGACGCCCTGGCCCGGCGGCCCGGAAACGCTGTTGCCCGTTCCCGAGGCACCACCGATGGGACCACCCGTCGTGCCGCCGAGCCCTGTGCCGGCGACGCCACCGTTGCCCGGCGCGATGAGGCCCTTGGGGATCGGGTCACCCTTGACGACGTCGGCGGGATCTTTGTCCGCTCCACGATCGCCGCGGCGCGATTGGGCCATGGCCTGAGGCATCACGAGCATCAGCGCCAATGCGAGCGCCAGGCCCCGCCTGATCCCGATGCGACCCGTCATCTTCGCCTCCGGCCCGAAGCCGTGCCAAGCGAGGAGCAAGCCCCTCGTCCGCACACCCTGCCCGACGTTCGGGCGCATGGGCGCTCTCGCAATAAGTGCGGTGGAGAGCCCACGGTTCCCGCCCGTCGGGCCGCACGGGGATCAGCCGCGCTCCAGCCGGTAGCCGACCCCGGGTTCGGTCCGCAGCACCTTGGGCTGCGCCGGATCCGCCTCGATCTTCTGGCGCAGCCGGCGCACGAAGACGCGCAGATATTGCGCGTCCTCCGCATGGGCCGGCCCCCAGACGCTCTTCAGGATCTGCTGATGCGTGATCACGCGCCCGGCATGCCGGGCGAGGAACTGCAGCAGCTCGAATTCCTTCGGCGTGAGGCGGAGCGGCTCGCCACGGAGCGTCACCTTGTGGGCCAGCGTGTCGACGACGAGGCCATCGGCCTCGAAGCGCGTCACCCCGCCGTCGGCCACGATGCCGTGGCGGAGCGCGGTGCGGATGCGGGCCATGAGCTCGGCGATGCCGAAGGGCTTGTTGACGTAATCGTCGGCGCCGAGGTCGAGCGCCTCGACCTTCTCGTCCTCGCGGTCGCGGGCGGAGAGCACCACGATCGGCACGCGCGACGTCGCCCGGATCGCCCGGATGACATCCTTGCCGTCGCGGTCCGGCAGGCCGAGGTCGAGCAGGACGAGCGCCGGAACCGGCACCGCCTTGAACCGTCGCAGCGCCTCGGCCCCGTCGAGCGCCGCCGCCACGGCGAAGCCGGCCGCCGTCAGGGCGGGGCGCAGGAAGCGCTGGATCTGCGGCTCGTCGTCGACGACGAGGATGGTCTCGCTCGCGGGCATGGGACCTCGCTCAGTCTGCGTCGAGGCTGATCCTATCCGCCTCGCGCAGCGGAATGCGAATGACGATACACGTGCCCCCACCCTTCCGGGTGGGGCTCTCTGCCCGGATGGTGCCGCCCATGGCCTCGATGACGCCTTTGGCGATGGCGAGGCCGAGGCCGGTGCCGGCGGGGCGGCCGTCGCCACCCCCGCCGAGCCGGGTGAACTTCTCGAAGACGCGGGCACGCGCCTCCGCCGGGATGCCGGGACCCTCGTCCTCGACGGCGATCTCGATTCCGTCGTCGAGTTTCGACAGGCGCGCCAGGGTCGGCGTCCCGCCGGGCGTGAACTTGTCGGCATTGTCGAGCAGGTTGAAGATCACCTGTTCGAGCAGAGCGGAATCCCCGCGCACCAGGGGGAGATTGGTTTCGATCTTGAGCTCGATCACCCGATGCGGAAAGGCGCGTCGCGCCCGCTCGACGGCCGCCGAGGCGATGTCGCCGAGGTCGGCCCAGTCGCGGCGCAGGTCGAGCGCGCCCGATTGCAGGCGCGTCATGTCGAGGAGGTTGGCCACGAAGCGGCCGAGGCGCCGCGTCTCCTCCTCGATGGCGGCGAGGAGGTCGGCCTGGTCGGCCTCCGGCATGTGGTCGCCGTAGCGGCGCAACGTGGTGATCGAGCCCAAGATCGAGGCGAGCGGCGTCCGCAGATCATGCGAGATCGAGGACAGCAGTGCCGTCCGCAGGCGTTCCTTCTCGGCCTCGGCCTCGGCGTCGCGGGCTTCCGCCACGAGCTGGGTGCGCTCGATGGCGATGGCGGCCTGGTCGAGCAGCGCCGCGAAGGCCCGCTCGTCCTCGCCGCCGAGCGGCACCGAGCGGTCGACGGGCGCGAAGCCGACGACGCCAAGCGTGCCGCGCGAGGTGCGCAGGGGCCGGAACTGGAACTGCGCGTTGGGCAGGGTCGCCGAGCGCCAGCCGGCGATCTCGCCATGGCGGAAGGCCCAGTGCGCCGCCGCGTCCTCCGCCGTGCCAAGCGTATCCTCCGGTGGGAAGGCGGCGCGGATGCCGAGCTCGCCCTCCTGCGCCAGCAGGATCACGACCTGCCCCTTGACGGCCGCCGCGCCCTGGCGAGCCACCACCCATAGCACGTCGTCGAGACTGACCGTGCCCGACAGCTTGCGGGCGACGTCGTAGAGCGAGCGGATGGTCGAGACGCGCTTGCGTGCCGCATCCGACTGGTCGCGCACGCGGCCGGCGAGACCGCCCGTCAGGATGGCCACCAGCATGAAGAACAGGAGCGCGAAGAGTTCGTGCGGCTCCGCCACCGTGAAGGTGTAGAGCGGCTGGATGAAGAAGAAATTATAGGCCAGGAAGGAGAGGATCGAGGCGGCGACCGCGGCCCAGACGCCGAGCGAGACGGCGCAGACCAGGACCGCGGCGAGGAAGACCATCGACAGGTTCGGCAATTGCAGATGCCGGCGCAGCACCATCCCGGCCCCGACTGCGGCGGTGACGCTGAAGCCCGCGACGACGAGACCCCAGGCGATCTTGCCCATGGCCGGCCAGCGCAGCCGGCCGCGCGTCCGCTCCTTCGTCTCGCCGATCACGACATGGATGGCGATGTCCGTCGCCCGCTGCACCAGAGCCTCGGAGAGCGAGCGGCCGCGCAGCCGCGCCAGGACGCCCGCCCGGGAGCGGCCGATGACGATCTGGGTGATGTTCTCGCGGCGCGCGTAGCGCAGGAGTTCATCGGGCAGGTCGCGGCCGACGAGGCGCGCCGTCTCGGCGCCGAGCCGCTCGGCGAGGCGCAGCGTCTCGTCGATGCGGCGCAGGGCGCGCTCGTCGTCGACCTCGTCGCCGGCCCGCTCCAGCGTCACCGCCACCCACCCGGCATTGAGCCCGTTGGCGAGGCGGCTCGCGGCTCGCACCACGGCTTCCGAGAAGCCGTCCGGCCCGACGCAGACGAGCAGCCGCTCGGCCGTCGGCCAGGCCCCCTCGATGGCGTTCTGCCTGAGATAGGCGACCATCTGGTCGTCGACCCGGTCGGCGGTGCGGCGCAGCGCCAGCTCCCGCAGGGCCGTCAGGTTGCCGGGCTTGAAGAAATTGTCGGCGGCGCGCCGGGCATTGTCCGGCAGATAGACCTTGCCCTCCTT
>DATBEH010000061.1:0-7835 GCA_036276175.1 Lichenihabitans sp. | reverse complement strand
GCATCACCGTGCTCGGCGCCGCCTATCTGGCCATCATCTGCCTGTTGCCGGAACTGCTGATCTCCTATGCGGCGCTGCCCTTCTATTTCGGCGGGACGTCGCTTCTGATCGTCGTCAGCGTGACCATGGATACGGTTGCGCAAATCCACGGCCACCTTCAGGCTCACCAATACGAAAGCCTGATCAAGAAATCGCGGCTGAAGGGGAGGAAGCGATGAGGATTGTGTTTCTGGGGCCGCCGGGCGCCGGCAAGGGCACCCAGGCCGCGCGCCTTATGCGCAACCATGGCATTCCGCAGCTCTCGACCGGCGACATGTTGCGCGCGGCTGTCAAGGCCGGGACGCCGGTCGGTCTGCAGGCCAAGGCCCTGATGGACGAAGGCGCGCTGGTTCCGGACGCCATCGTGGTCGGCATCGTGGCCGAGCGCATCGGCGAGCCAGATGCGAAGCCCGGCTTCATCCTCGACGGCTTCCCGCGCACCGTCGCGCAAGCGGAGGCGCTCGATGCGGCGCTCGAGCGGAAACGGATGTCGCTCGACAGCGTCATCGAGCTCGAAGTGGATCAGGCCGCGCTGCTGACCCGCATCGAGAAACGCGTCGCCGAGACGCTCGCCGCCGGCGGCACCGTCCGCCTCGACGACACGCCGGACGTGCTGCGGCGACGTCTCGACGCCTATCGCGAGCAGACCGCGCCCGTCGCGGCCTACTACGAGCAGTCCGGCCGGCTGACCAAGATCGACGGCATGCAGCCCGTCGAGACCGTCTCCGGCCGGATCGACCGGGTCCTCGGGGTCGGGGCGATGGCCGCGGGCCGGTGAAACAAAAGATTGACGATTGGTCCTGAAGGCTCTATGGCCACCCGATCAATCCTTAAGTGTGCGTTGCCGGGCGGCCTCTGTCGGGGACCCGGTTTCGGCTGTTCGCATTGAATCCGTTGTTAGGCGTCGGCTGCGGCCTTGCGGTAGGCCGGCGCGTGGAGACCTGAACGTGGCCCGTATCGCTGGCGTCAACATCCCGACCAACAAGCGCGTCGTCATCGCGTTGCAATATATCCACGGCATCGGCGCCAGGAAGGCCGAGGAGATCTGCGAGAAGGTCTCGATTCCGGCGGAGCGCCGCGTCGCGCAGCTCTCCGATTCCGAGGTGCTGCAGATCCGCGAGACGATCGACCGCGACTACATGGTCGAAGGCGACCTCCGCCGCGAGACGTCGATCAACATCAAGCGCCTGATGGACCTCGGTTGCTATCGCGGCCTGCGTCACCGCCGTCAGCTGCCGGTGCGGGGCCAGCGCACGCACACCAACGCGCGCACCCGCAAGGGCAAGGCCAAGCCCATCGCCGGCAAGAAGAAGTAACCCATCTCATTCATCCCGAGCGCCTGGAATCACGGGCGCGCCTGAAGGACCAGCACCATGGCCAAGGAAGCGACGCGCGTTAAGCGCCGCGAACGCAAGAACATCGCCTCGGGCATCGCCCATGTGAATTCGACGTTCAACAACACGATGATCACCATCACCGACGCGCAAGGGAATACGATTTCCTGGTCGTCGGCCGGCACAATGGGCTTCAAGGGGTCGCGCAAGTCGACCCCCTATGCGGCGCAGATGGCGGCCGAGGACGCGTCCCGGAAGGCGGCCGAGCATGGCATGCGCCTGCTCGAAGTCGAGGTGTCGGGCCCCGGGTCGGGTCGCGAATCGGCGCTTCGCGCGATCCAGGCGGCGGGGTTCACGGTGACCTCTATCCGCGACGTGACGCCGATCCCACATAACGGCTGCCGCCCGCGCAAGCGCCGCCGCGTCTGAGATCTCGTGCCGCGCTTCCTTCGTGAGCGCGGTTGTTGCTCGCCGCGGCGGGCCGCATCCGGCGGTCCGGAACTGACAGGAAAAACCTCGTGATTTCCAAGAATTGGCAGGACCTGATCAAGCCCAACAAGCTCGAGGTCCAACTCGGTGAAGACCCGAAGCGCATGGCGACCGTGGTGGCGGAGCCGCTCGAGCGCGGTTTCGGCCTGACCATGGGCAACGCGCTCCGCCGCATCCTCCTGTCGTCACTGCAGGGTGCCGCGGTCACCTCGATCCATATCGACGGGGTGCTGCACGAGTTCTCCTCGATCCCCGGGGTGCGCGAGGACGTGACCGACATCGTGCTCAACGTGAAGGACATTTCGCTCAAGATGCAGGGCGAGACGTCGAAGCGGATGGTGCTGAAGAAGCAGGGGCCGGGCCCGGTGACGGCGGGCGACATCGGCACGGTCAATGACATCCAGGTGCTCAACCCCGAGCTCGTGCTCTGCACGCTCGACGACGGCGCCGAGATCCGCATGGAGTTCACGGTCGCGACTGGCAAGGGTTACGTGCCGGCGGACCGCAACCGGTCCGAGGACGCGCCGATCGGCCTGATTCCGATCGACAGCCTCTATTCGCCGGTCAAGAAGGTGTCCTACCGGGTCGAGAACACCCGCGCCGGGCAGATCCTCGACTACGACAAGCTCACCATGCAGGTCGAGACCAACGGTGGCATCAGCCCCGAGGACGCCGTCGCCTATGCGGCGCGCATCCTGCAGGACCAGCTCAACGTCTTCGTCAATTTCGAGGAGCCGCGCCGCGAGGAGGTCTCCGCCGCCATTCCAGAGCTCGCCTTCAACCCGGCCCTGCTCAAGAAGGTCGACGAGCTCGAACTCAGCGTCCGCTCGGCCAACTGCCTGAAGAACGACAATATCGTCTACATCGGCGACCTCATCCAGAAGTCGGAAGCCGAGATGCTGCGCACCCCGAACTTCGGCCGCAAGTCGCTGAACGAGATCAAGGAGGTGCTGGCGCAGATGGGCCTGCACCTCGGCATGGAGATCTCGGGCTGGCCGCCGGAGAACATCGACGAGCTGGCGAAGCGCTTCGAGGAGCATTACTGAGTAACCCTCTCCGCTCGCCGGAGAGGGCGGACTCCGCGAGGAGGCCGGGTGAGGGGACGAGGGTTGCCCTCATCCGTCGCGGCGCAGCCACGTTTACGCTGGCTGCGTGCGCCACCCTCTCCCGCGAGCGGGAGAAGGAACAATGGAGCGGCCGTACCTTGGCACGGCGGCCGCATAAGAATGGAGATCAGCCATGTATCACGGTCGCGCCAAGCGCCGTTTCAACCGGACGGCCGAGCACCGCAAGGCCATGTTCTCGAACATGTGCGCGGCGCTGATCCAGCACGAGCAGATCGTCACGACCCTGCCCAAAGCCAAGGACCTGCGGCCGGTGGTCGAGAAGCTCGTGACGCTCGGCAAGCGCGGCGACCTGCACGCCCGGCGGCAGGCGCTGAGCCAGCTCCGCCAGATCGAGCTCGTGCGCAAGCTCTTTGCCGTCATCGGCCCGCGCTACAAGGAGCGCCAAGGCGGCTATACGCGCGTGCTCAAGGCGGGCTTCCGCTTCGGCGACAACGCCCCGATGGGGGTGATCGAATTCGTCGACCGCGACGTCGAGGCCAAGGGCAAGCCGCTGGCCGAGCAGGCCGCAGCGGCCTGACTTATGGGGGGCTCGTGGCCTGCTGTGTGCGGTGCCATGACGACCAGGGGGGCCCGGGCGCAAGTCCGTCGGCCCCTTTTGCTTGAGACCTGCCGAACATCGTGTCGAGAGGCGACCATGCCGTTCCTGCGTTCCGCTCTTCAGGCCTTGCTTGTCGTCGTCGCGGTCGCGGCCGGCCAATCGCCGTCGTTCGCGGAGGAGCGGCAGGTGCCGCGGAGCCGCGCGGACGTGCTGCTGTCCTTCGCTCCGGTGGCCAAGCGGGCGCAGCCGGCGGTCGTCAACGTCTATGCGTCGCGCACCGACAAGCGGCCTCGCAATCCGCTGTTCGACGATCCGATCTTCCGCCGGTTCTTCGGCGACGGACCAGGGCCGCGAGCTGGCGGTCCCACGGCGCAATCGCTGGGGTCGGGCGTCATCGTCGACCCGTCTGGCCTCGTCGTCACCAACGTCCATGTCATCGAGGGAATGACCGACGTCCGGGTAGCACTGTCCGACAAGCGGGAATTCGACGCCTCGATCCTGCTGGCGGACAAGCGGACCGACCTCGCGGTCCTAAAGCTCAAGGGCACCGCCAACCTCCCGGTGATGGAGCTCGGCGATTCCGACGCGATCGAGGTTGGCGACATCGTGCTGGCGCTGGGCGACCCCTTCGGCGTCGGCCAGACCGTGACGCAGGGGATCATCTCGGGCCTTGCCCGCACGCAGATCGGCTCGTCGGGGTACCAGTTCTTCATCCAGACCGACGCGGCCATCAATCCCGGCAATTCGGGCGGCGCGCTCGTCGACATGAACGCCCGGCTGATCGGCATCAACTCGGCGATCTATTCGCAGTCGGGCGGCAGCATCGGCATCGGCTTCGCGATTCCCGTCAACATGGTGAAGAGCGTGGTGGCGGCGGCGCGCGCCGGCGAGACGCGGGTCCGCCGGCCCTGGCTCGGAGCCTCGCTCCAACCGATCACGCGCGATATCGCCGAGGGGCTCGGGCTCGACCGCCCCGGCGGAGCGCTCGTCGCGGACGTTCTCGACAGCGGGCCGGCGGCGGCCGCCGGCATCAAGCGGGGCGACGTCATAGTGGCGGTCGAGGGCCAGGCGGTCGACGACCCGGAGGCCTTGGGCTATCGGCTTGCCACCAAGCCCCTCGGCGGCGCCACGATGCTCACGGTGCGCCGCGACGGCCACGATCTGCAATTGTCGCTCAAGCTCATGGCCGCGCCCGAGATCCCGCCACGCGATCCGGTGACGCTCAAGGGCAACTCGCCTTTCGCGGGCGCGACGATCGTCAACAATTCGCCCGCCGTCGCCGAGGATTTCTCATTGAGCGGCACACGTGAGGGCGTCGTCGTGACGGACGTCGAGGACGGTTCGGCGGCGGCCGCCTATGGCGTGCAGAAGGGCGACGTGCTTTTGCAGGTCAACGATGCCAAGATCACCTCGACCAAGGCGCTCGAGCGCGCGGCCGCCGCCAGGACCGACTACTGGCGCGTCACGATCGAGCGTGCCGGGCAGACGATCACGTCCGATATCGGCGGCTGAGCCTCAAGCATGATGCCGAAAAGTCGGCACGGGTTTTCGGACGACATCATGCTCCAAGTTACTGGAATCGATCCCGTTCATGATCTTGGATCGACCGGATCCAAGATCATCGTGATCTAGGGAGCCTCGGCATGACGGATCTTTTCTCCCATGCCGGGCTCGACAGGGCGGCCGACCGCCCGCTCGCCGATCGCTTGCGCCCCGAACGCCTCGAGGATGTCGCGGGGCAGGGGCACCTGATCGGCCCCGAGGGTGCGCTGACCCGGCTCTTGAGCGGGGGCGCGCCGGGCTCGCTGATCTTCTGGGGACCGCCCGGCACCGGCAAAACGACGGTCGCGCGGCTGCTGGCCGGGCAGACGAACCTCGATTTCGTGCAGATGTCGGCCATCTTCACCGGCGTCGCCGACCTGAAGCGGATCTTCGAGGAGGCGCGCGGCCGGCACCTGGTCGGCCGGGGCACGCTGCTCTTCGTCGACGAGATCCATCGCTTCAACCGCGCCCAGCAAGACGGCTTCCTGCCGGTGATGGAGGACGGCACGATCGTGCTCGTCGGGGCCACGACCGAGAACCCGTCCTTCGAGCTCAACGGCGCGCTGCTGTCGCGCGCCCGCGTGCTGGTGTTCAGGCCGCTCGATGCGGAGGCCCTGGCGGCGCTGCTCGACCGCGCCGAAGCGGCGGAGGGCAAGCCGCTGCCGCTCACGCCCGAGGCGCGACGCATGCTGGTCGAGATGGCGGATGGCGATGGTCGCGGGCTTCTCAACCTCGCCGAGGATGTCTGGCGCGCCGCGCAGGGCGGCGAGGTGCTCGACGAGGCCAAGCTCATCGAGACCGTGCAGCGCCGGGCGCCGCTCTACGACAAGGCGCAAGACGGCCACTACAACCTCATCTCGGCGTTGCACAAGACGGTGCGCGGCTCCGATCCCGACGCGGCGCTCTACTATCTGGCGCGCATGCTCGACGCGGGCGAGGATCCGCTGTTTCTGGCGCGTCGGCTGGTCCGCATGGCCTCCGAGGATATCGGCTTGGCCGATCCGCAGGCGCTCCTCGTCGCTACCGCCGCCAAGGACGCCTACGACTTCCTCGGCAGCCCCGAGGGCGAGCTGGCCCTGGCGGAATGCGTCATCTATCTCGCCACCGCACCGAAATCCAACGCGACCTACACCGCGTTCAAGGTCGCCACGGCGCTCGCGAAGAAACATGGGTCGCTGGTGCCGCCGAAGACCATCCTCAACGCGCCCACCAAGGTGATGAAGCGCGAACACTACGGCCGCGGCTATCTCTACGACCACGACCAGCCGGACGCCTTCTCGGGCCAAGACTATTGGCCGGAGGCGATCGGCCGGCAGGAGATCTATGCGCCGACGCAGCGCGGCTTCGAGCAGAAGCTCGGAGAACGGCTGGCGAGCTGGGAGCGCCTGCGGCGCGAGCGCTCCGGGAATTGATTGGCGAGCTCATTGCTGCCGACCGCCGTCCAGGACGGGCGGCTATGGTCGGGGCTGACGAGTTCGCGCGGTGCGCGGGTCAGCCCTTGGCGCCGGCGCCGCCCTTTCCTTTTTCGACGCCCTTTCCCTTCGCGAACGGCGAAACCGGGGCTTCTTTCGGCTTCACCTGCTTCGGCTTCTTCTTTTCCTTATTGCTGCGTTGGCCGTTCTTAGACATGACGGAGTCCTTCCGAGCGTGGGCACGCGATGCGCGGTTCGGATATCACGGCTCTTTGTGAAGCGATGGCAAGGGATTTCCCGTCCGGTTCGCGTTCAGCGCCGTTTCTTCCAGCTTTCGTGCGTCCTCGACCATCATCACCCGCAGCTCGTGGATGATCTGTCGCGTAGAGGGCACTGGAATTCGGCTTCCGAAGCGCATCGATCGCGTCATGACCCTGATCCTTCTGCCGTGGAAGTCCGTGCGACACAACCGGTCTCGTCCGGACCATGTCGGCCACTGCCGGACGTCTTCCAGATCTAAAATAGAGAACACGGTGTCGAGATGAAGTCGCTCCGCGATCCCGAGCGCATCGGGATTTTAGCGGGTCTCGTGCAAACCGGAGTCGAGGCTGATGACAGGCGGAGTTTCGGGCTCAGCACCAAATGGGCTCAACTGATGCTCGGTGACCACTCGGCGGCAGGCTTCGGCTTTGCTTTTGACCCTATATTGCAGGAAAGCGCCCAAGGGTGGCAACTGCGCCTCGATGATGAACGGGTTCCATTTCGAGAAGAACTCGCCCTGATGGAAGTTGACCGATACCGTATCGCCGATCTCGTAAAGGTGGGCTGCCATGGCGATCCTCCTGCTGGACGGCCAGTCCGAACCGGACTGGCCCGAGTTCGGCCCGGTTGTTGGGGGAGGCCTCATGGACGTCCGATCGGACGTCCATGAGGCCTGGACGAACCGGGCTCGCCGGTCCGAACCCCGTTCAATGACGGGAAGCTTGGGGACGGACGATCAGAAGTCCATGCCGCCCATGCCGCCCATGCCACCCATTCCGCCGCCGCCACCGCCTATCGGCATGGCAGGCTTATCCTGGGGCGCGTCGGCGATCATGCTTTCGGTCATGATCAACAGGCCGGCGACGGAGGCCGCATTCTGCAGCGCGGTGCGCACGACCTTGGCCGGGTCGACGATGCCGGCCTTGATCATGTCGACATACTGCTCGGTCTGGGCGTTGTAGCCGTAGGTGTCGCTCGAATTCTCGGTCACCTTGCCGACCACGATCGAGCCTTCCACGCCGGCGTTGGCGGCGATCTGGCGGATCGGCGATTCGAGCGCCTTCAGCACGATGTTGATGCCGGCCTGGACGTC
>DATBEH010000060.1:0-58813 GCA_036276175.1 Lichenihabitans sp. | reverse complement strand
CGCCCGTGGCCCCGGTCGCGCCGGTGGCGCCGCTGGTTCCGGGATCGCCCGTGGCCCCGGTCGCGCCGGTCGCACCGCTGGTTCCGGGATCGCCCGTGGCGCCCGTCGCGCCATCGTTGCCGTTCATGCCGGTCGCGCCCGTGGCGCCAGTCGCACCGTCGTTGCCGTTCATGCCGGTCGCGCCGGTATCGCCCGTCGCGCCCATGGCTCCGGTCGCACCATCCGCACCCGTGGCGCCCGCAGCTCCTGTCGCGCCGGTATCACCCGTCGCACCCATGGCTCCGGTCGCACCATCCGCACCCGCGGAGCCAGTCGCTCCCGTATCGCCGGTTGCGCCCATAGCGCCAGTAGCTCCCGTCGCGCCGGTATCGCCCGACGCACCCATAGCGCCAGTAGCTCCTGTCGCGCCGATATCGCCCGTCGCCCCCATGGCTCCGGTCGCACCATCCGCCCCGGTGGCCCCGGTCGAACCCATGGCGCCCGTGGCGCCGGTCGCACCCGTGGCGCCTGTCGCACCGTCATTGCCGTTCATGCCGGTCGCACCCGTGGCGCCGTTCAGGCCGTTGGTGCCGGTCGCACCCGCCGCGCCAGTGGCACCGTTGGTTCCGGGATCGCCCGTGGCACCCGTCGCGCCGTTCAGGCCGTTGGTGCCGGTCGCGCCCGTGGCACCCGTCGCGCCATTCAGCCCGTTGGTTCCGGGATCGCCCGTGGCACCGGTCGCGCCATTGAGCCCGCTGGTTCCGGTCGCACCCGTGGCGCCGGTCGCGCCATTCAGCCCGTTGGTTCCGGTTGCGCCGGTCGCGCCGGTCGCGCCGTTGGTGCCGGTCGCACCCGCCGCGCCAGTGGCACCGTTGGTTCCGGGATCTCCCGTGGCACCCGTCGCGCCGTTCAGTCCGGTGGTGCCGGTCGCGCCCGTCGCGCCATTGAGCCCGCTGGTTCCGGTTGCGCCGGTTGCGCCTGTCGCGCCGTTCAGTCCGGTGGTGCCGGTCGCACCGATTGCGCCTGTCGCGCCATTGAGCCCGCTGGTGCCGTTCGCACCCGTGGCGCCGGTCGCGCCGTTCAGCCCGTTGGTTCCGGTCGCACCCGGGGCACCCGTCGCGCCGTTCAGGCCGTTGGTGCCGGTCGCACCCGTGGCGCCCGTCGCACCGGTTGCACCTGTCGGTCCTGCCGCCGAGGAAACAACTACGCCACTGAACTGAAATTCCTCTGCATGTGAATAGTCGTTATTTGAGTCACTATAATTGGTGTTGACGGTTGTCGCACCGACCGATGTTCCAAGCGCATTAACCGCCGTTGCTGCAAAGCTTGAGATATTACTGGGAGATTCGGCAAAAGCCGTAATGGTATATGTGCCCGCGGGAAGAAATGCCGTGTAAGAGAACAGGTCGTTATTGCCGCCCCCGGTTCCGGGTGGCGACGATGTAAACGCGGAGCCGAGGTAGGTTGTCGAGTTGAAGACCGTGGCGCTATCGTAGAGATAGACGACGCCAGAGGAGTTACTGGTAAAAGACCCGTCCACCACAATGGTGCCATACGCCGTCGTCATAATTCGCCATCCGTCAATAAAAAGGCCAATAAAACACATCAAATTGGTGACAAAAAATTAGATCAATGTCAAAGAGCTTTTAACAAATATGGTAAATTGTGGCAAAAAAGATACAACGTAGCTTCCTTCTTTGCCGCGTCCTGCCCGGCCTCGGCATTCCGACGCCGTGCTTCAGAGCCGGAGTGACCAGGCCATCGAGGCACTTCGGGCCGAGCAGACGCCGGCCGAACCGGCAGCCTGCGAGCCGCTCGGCACGCAACACGGTCGAATGGCTCATTATGAACTGAACCACTTGGCTGTCGACGGACGCTGCCGCGCCTCGTCTCGATTTCGTAGTCGTTGGCCGCACGATGCGATTTGCCTGCTTCGCGACTTCGATCGCGACGACGCGGCGTTCGAATCACATCATCGATCGTCGCGCTCTTGCCATGTGCGAGGGATCGCCCTTCTGTTTTACAAACGTGGTGCAGGGTGGATAACAGCTGTTCCACTTTTGCGGATCGACGCGCATGACGCCTTCCGGCCAGACCCTCTGCCTCTGCATGATCGTCAAGGACGAGGCGCATGTCATCAAGCGCTGTCTCGCGTCGGTCCGGCGGATCGTCGACCACTGGATCGTCGTCGATACCGGCTCGACCGACGGCACGCAGGGGGTCATCCGCGACGACATGGCGGGCCTGCCGGGCGAGGTCGTCGAACGGAGGTGGGTCGATTTCGCCCACAACCGCAGCGAGGCGCTGGCGCTGGCGCGGCCACACGGCACCTATTCGCTGATCATCGACGCCGACGACGAACTGGTTCTCAACGCCGGCTACCGACTGCCCGACCTCGACGCCGATTCATATTCGATCGATATCGTCTTTGGCGCGATGACGTACCGGCGTCCTCAATTGATCAGGAACGCACTCGAATGGCGCTATCGCGGCGTGCTGCATGAATTTCTGGAATGCGCTGCGGCCAAGACCAGCGGCCATCTGCCGATCCTGATGCGCATCAACCACGAGGGGCGTCGCAGCACCGATCCGGCAACCTATGCCAAGGATGCGGCGGTGCTCGAAACGGCGCTAGCCACCGAGACGGACCCCTTCCTGATCTCGCGCTACACCTTCTATCTGGCGCAGAGCTATCGCGACAGCGCCAGGCGGGAGGCGGCGATCGAGGCCTATCTGCGGCGGGCGTCTCTCGGATTTTGGGACCAGGAGGTCTTCGTCAGCCTCTACCAGGCCGGCCGGCTGATGGAGGCGCTGGGCCACGATCCCGACGACGTCATCGCCGTTTATCAACGTGCCAGCGAAGCCTGCCCGTCGCGTGCGGAGGCGGCGCATGCGGCGAGCCGCTTCTGCCGCGGGCTAGGCCGCAACAAGCAGGGCTACGACGTCGCCAAGTCGGCGATTGATCTGCCGGTTCCGTCGGGCGGCCTCTTCGTCGAGCCCTGGATCTACGACTACGGCCTGCTCGACGAATATGCGGTGAACGCCTACTGGGCCGGCTTCTACCGTGAGTGCCAGCAGGCTTGCCTGAAACTTCTGGCACTCGATTCCCTCCCCGCCGGCTATCGCGCTCGCATTGCGGCCAACGGGCGCTTTGCGCTCGATAAATTGGCGGGACAGCCGCATGCCGGCTTGAGCTACGTCACGGTCTGGCGCCCCGGCGAGGTCGCCGCTGGCGAACCATCCAACCGGCTGAGTGTTGCACGCTCGTATGGCGATCAGACTCTGGTGAGCGTGATCACGCCGACGCGAAACCGGGCGTCATTTCTTGAACGTGCTTTTACCTACTTCAAGAATCAAAGATTCAGGAATATAGAATGGCTTATTCTGGATGATAGTTATGAAAAACCGCAATTGTCCGACGGTTTTTCGTTACCTCCCGTTTCTTATGAGTACGTTTCCAGAAAACTATCAGTCGGTGAAAAACGTAATATTCTTATAGAACGAGCAAAAGGGGAAATAATTGTTCAATTTGATGATGACGATTACTACTCGCCTTACTATGTTTCGACGATAGTATCAGGAATGATGGACCGCAAGGCCGACCTTTTAAATCTGCGTGGCTGGTTTTTGTATGACATTCGATCTCGTTTTTTTGGATATTGGGATCTGGCGCGAAAAGAAGGGGCGCATTATCGATGCGATCAGAACGGCGTAGCGGTGACAATGCTCACTCCTGCCAACAATGGCGCGTTCACGGACAATGAATTCGGCTACGGCTTCACGTACGCTTTCAGAAAAGCCGTTTGGAGGGAATATAATTTCAAAGATGTAAACTGGAACGAAGACGGAGATTTTTTTCGAAGGGCAAGACAGTCTTTTCGTGCGGATGGACTGTACGACACGACCGGACTTTGCTTGCATATCCTGCATCCAGGCAGTACCTCATGTTGCTTCCCGCAGCATCATCTTCCAGGATTTACCTTCGATAAACTCTTCCCTTCGCTCGGCTGGATCGCGGAATAGAACTACCGGTCGCTCAGCGGGCGAAGCTGTGGTGTCGCCGAAGGGCCGAGTGGTGCGGTAGGTCCCGATCCGATCCGACAAGAGGCCTCGAAGCCCAGCCGCTCACGCCGCCTCGGGCGGCGAGCGCTGCGCCAGCCGCTCGGCCACGAGGCGCGCCACCGCCGGATGGTCGAGCTTGCCGGAGCCGAGCAGCGGCACCGCCTCGACGACGATCACCTCGGAGGGCACGGCGATCTCGGCCGTGCCGCGCTCCCGGGCGAAGCTCTGGAACGCCGGGCGCGTCGCGTCGCGCTGGTCGGTGACGAGCACGATGCGCTCGCCCTTGCGCGGGTCGGGCACCGCAGTGGCGGCCGAGGCCGCCCCTGGCCAGAGTTCGGCCGCCAGGGTTTCGAGGGTCGCGAGCGACACCATCTCGCCGCCGATCTTGGCGAAGCGCTTGGCGCGGCCCCGGATGGCGATGAATCCGTCGGCGTCGATCGCGACGATGTCGCCGGTGTCGTGCCAGCCTCCGGCGGGCGCTTCGATCGCGCCCGGCCTGTCGGCCTTGAGATAGCCCAGCATGACGTTGGGGCCGCGGACCGCGAGCCGGCCCGCATCCTCGATCCCCGGAACGGGGGCGAGCCGCGCCTCCATGCCGGGCAGGAGCTTGCCGACGGTGCCGAAGCGGTTGAACATCGGCGTGTTGACCGCGAGCACGGGAGCGGTCTCGGTGATGCCGTAGCCCTCCAGGATGCGCAGGCCGAATTTCTCCATATAGGCGGCGCGCGTCGCCTCCTTGACCGGCTCGCCGCCGGCCACGACGAAGCGCAGCGAACGGAAATCGTAAGGATTGGCCATGCGCGCGTAGCCGTTCAGGAACGTGTCGGTGCCAAACAGCGCGGTGGCGTTCGAGCCATAGACCAGCTCCGGGACGATCCGGTAGTGGAGCGGCGACGGGTAGAGGAAGACCGGCACGCCCGAGACGAGCGGCAGCACGAGGCCGGCCGTCAGCCCGAAGGCGTGGAACACAGGCAGCACGTTGAAGATCTTGTCGTTGAGTCCGAAATCGATGCGCGCCGCGACCTGCGCCACGTTGGCGAGCATGTTGCGGTGGGACAGGACGACTCCCTTGGGTGCGCCTTCGCTGCCCGAGGTGAAGAGGACGACGGCCGGGTCGTCGGGCCGGCGCGCGACGAGCGGCATCTTCGCCTTGAGAAGGCCCCTCAGCTTGTCGGCCGGGCCGATGCCGGCACGCAGATCCTCGAGATGGACGAGCTTGACCTTGGCCGAGAGGGCCTCGGCGAGCTTGTCGAGCTTGCCTTTCTCGATGAAGGCCCGCGACGTCAGGATCGTGTCGACCTGGGCGGCCCGGCAGGCGGCCAGAATATTGGCCGCGCCGGCCGTGAAATTGATCATCGCCGGCACGCGGCCCGCCGACATCAGCGCCAGGACGGTGACGGCGGCGCCGTTGGCGTTGGGCAGCATGACGCCGAGCGCCCGGCCTTCGGCCGCCAGCGGCGTGAGCTTCGTCGCGAGGATGCGGGCGCCGAGCGCCAGTCGCTTGTAGGTGAGGGTGCCGGTGACGGGATCTTCGACCGCCGTGCGCCTCCAACCGTTGCGGTCGGCCGCCTCGATCACGGCTTCGAGAACGGTTCTGTCGGTCGGCGTCGTGCGGAACACCATGTCCGACATCACGTCGTAGAGCGCCGCGCCGGCCGCCTGCCGGCGTCGCTTGCCCACGAGATCAGGGTCGACGGCGAGCCGCACCGGTTCGAGGATCGTCACCACGAGCTTCGGCCACCAGCCGAGGCGCGTCTGGTGCGCGGTGAGGCGCGAGAACGGGCTGCGCTCCAGCCCCTCGATGCGCACCGGCACGACCTCGACGCCGGTCTTGTCGGCGATGAGCCCGGCCCCGTCGTAGACCTTCATCAGGCTGCCGGTGACGGTGAGCCGCCCCTCGGGGAAGATCACCAGCGTCTCGCCGGCCCGAACCGCATTGATCAGGGTGCGCGTCGCCATGGGGGCGGCGGGGTCGATCGGCAGCGCGCGCGTCATCCGCATGAAGGGCTTGACCCACCAGCGTTGGGCGATGGTGCGGTCGATGGCGAAGACGGGATCGCGGTCGAGCAGCGAAAGCGCCAGGCCCGCGTCGAGGAAGGAGACGTGGTTCAGCGCGATGATCGGATTCGGCCCCGCCTTGGCGATATTGTCGAGACCCCTGATCTCGAGCCGGTAGAAGGCCCGGAAGACGATCGACAGGAAGTCGCGGAAGGCGCTCGTCGGCAGGGTCGCCCAGATGAGGATGGCGGCGGCGAGATTGGCGAGGCCGATGAGGCCCATCAGCATCGGCGCCTTGAGCCCGGCCGCCTGCAGAGCCGCGACCGCGACGGCGCCCGCCACCATGAAGACGGACGACAGCACGTTGACGGCGCCGATATTGCGGGCCCGCTTCGACGGGGCGCTCCACACCTGGATGGCGGTGAAGACCGGCACCACGAAAAGGCCGCCCGCGACCGCGAGGCCGAACATGTCGATCGCCGCGTGGACGGCCGCGCCGCGGGCGAAGAAGGCGGCGACGCCCAGGGCCGTGGAGGCCGGCGGGGCGCCTGCGACGGTGACGCCGAGGTCGATCGCGAAGGCACCCATCAGCACGGCGGCGAGCGGCGTCGGCAGCAGGATGACGCGGCCCGCCGCGAGCCACGATGCGAGCCCCGACCCGAGCGCGATGCCGACCGAGAAGACGGCGAGGAGCATCGTGACGGCATTCTCGGCGCCGCCGAGCCCGTTCTTGACGAGGCCCGGCAGCAGCGTCAGCACCACGGCGCCGACGAGCCAGAACCACGAGACGTAGAGGCCGGTGCGCCACAGCCGGCCGTCCGACCGCAGATCGCGCAGCAGGCTCGCGGTCGAGCGCAGGATGTTCGGATCGATCCGAAGCTCGGGCGCGCCCTCGCCCGAGGGCGGGATCAGCGCCGCCGAGCCCCAGCACAGGACCGCGAAGCCGATGACGATGCCGCCATAGACCGCGAGGTCGACGAGTCCGGCCGACGCCTGGCCGCCGACGATGGTGCCGAACAGGATCGCCAGGAACGTGCCGCCTTCGACGAGCGCATTGCCGGAGGGCAGCGCCTCGGGGGCCAGATGGTCCGGCAGGATGCCGTATTTGATCGGCGCGAACAGCGCCGCGATGGCGCTGAACAGCACCAGCGCCGCGAATAGGATCGGCAGCGACGACAGGGCGAAACCGAGCACCGAGAGGCCCGCCGCGGCGATTTCGAACAGTTTCAGCCGCCGCGCCACGAGCGCCTTGTCGAACCTGTCGGCGATCTCGCCGCCGATGCCCGAGAGCAGGAGCGGCGGCGCCACGAACAGCGCGCCGGCGATGGTGACCAGCAGATCCGCCCTGCCCCCGCCGACCTTGAACAGGATGAGGAAGATCAGCGCGTTCTTGAGCACATTGTCGTTGAACGCCGAGAAGAACTGGCACCAGAACAAAGGCGCGAAGCGCCGGGACATCATCAAAGACCGGATCATCTGGTCCTCCGTGCGGCGCGTCCGAGCCGCCTGCATCTAGCAAGTTTCATTGCTTCGCGACACCGGTTTGACGACAGCTGCCATGGCCTTGCCGTCGGCGGACAGGAGGCATCGCGCATCCACAATTTTGAACGATGTGCAAATTATCGTGCTTCGGCGGACGGCGCAAGAGCTTTTACACAATGTTCAAACTTGTTTTTGCACGGCGTTCAGACAACATGCGCCGATGAGGCGAAGCGAGGCGCGGCCGGGCCCGCGCGGCGAGCACAACCGCGAAGAGTTCGTGGCGCTGGTGATCGATGCCGCCGAGGCGATCGGGCGAACCGAGGGATTGCGCGGCCTCGGCATGCGCCGCATCGCGGCCGCGATCGGCTATGCGCCGAACTCGATCTACAACGCCATCGGCGACCTCGACGAGGTCATCCTGCGGCTCAACGCCCGCACGCTCGATCGCCTCCATGCCCATATGGCGACGCTCGCGGGAGAGAGGCGCTCCGTGCGGGCCCACGTCCTGGGCCTCTGCGATGGCTATCTCGATTTCGTCATGGCCGAGCCGCGGCTCTGGAGCCTGCTGTTCGACCACACACTTCCGGCGGAAGCCGCCTATCCGGACTATTACGACGTCGCGCTGGCGCGGGCGACGGGCCTCGTCGACGAGGTGCTGGTGCCGCTGATCGGGGCGCCGGCGGAGCGCCATCGGACCGTGGCGGCACTCTGGGCGGCGCTGCACGGGCTCGCGTCGCTCGCGAGTTCGGGCAAGCTCGCCGTCGTCACGCACGACGATCCGCGGCGCCTGGCGCGGCTTCTGATCGGCGGCTTCCTCGACGGCATCGGTGCCGACCGGGGATCTTGATTGCCCAAGCGGACCTGCCGGGCGCATCCGCCCGGCGTCTGTCGCTGTGCCTGTCGATCTTCGGGAGACCTCGACGCTCAGGGATGGAGGCGAAAATCGTTCGGGTGGGTCAGGAGCTGGGCCTTCGTCACGCCGTCGAGCTTGATCGAATCGCGCGGATCGACGTGGATGACGGCGCTCCCGTCCAATGCGGTCGTCGTATGGCGGAGGACGGCCGCCACGCTGGCGAACTCCGCTCGCGGCAGGCTGATGAAGTCGTGAGTCGACCCGGAGGCGGTGAAATTGGTGATTTCGTCACGGCCGAAATGCGAGGTGAAGACGAAGGTCGTGTTCGCTCCTCCGCCCGTCATGAGATCGTTCTCGACGCTCCGAAGGATCTGTCCGGGCTGGCTCCCGACGATCATGTTGGTGTGATTGCCGTTGCTCCGCCGCTGGCTCGCGAGCGTTCCATCGGCAGCGTAGTCGCTGATTCGAACCACCGCGCCGCTGCCGTCGTGATCGATTTCCTGATAGACGTAGGGTTGATCGTTGATCCCGGTCACCAGGGAATAGGAGCTGTCCGCAACCGAAGATTGGCCCACCACATTGGTCGCGATCGCCGTAAGCTCGTGGGTGCCGGGACCGAGATGCGCGTCGAAGGTCCAGGCTCCAGGGGCGTAGAGGGTCGCTGCCCCGAGATCCTTCGATCCGTCATAGATCTCGACGGCCACCGGCCCGAGATTGTCGGACGCCGTACCGGACAGAACCGCCTCGGTCGAGCCCGCGAATGCCGCCGTGGGGTCGAAGGCGACCGAGGGAGGTGATGTATTGGGCATCTTACGTCCGCCGTGGCTCTGCCGGGGTTGGCTATGAACCGAAGACTGAAGCCACGCGATTAACATTCGCCTAAACGGCCGGATGCATGTGAAAATACTATGCTGAATTGAGTCGACCTGCTTTTGGCCCGGAGCAGGATCGCCTTTGCGCTCGCGAAGCGCTCAGTCGATCATGTAGCGCACCCCTACCCGCACCTGATGCGCCGTCAGATCCTTCTGAACGGAGGTCAGCGGAAACAGCGGGATCGTCGTCTTGCCGAGGTCGAGGTAGCGATAGCCGACGTCGAGCAGCAAGTGCGGCGAGACCGCGTAGGAGAAGCCCGCCATGGCGGCCCAGGCGAAGCGGTAGTCGGTCCGGCTCGGGATGCTTTGGGTAGTGAGCGTGCCGGTCGGCGTCAGGATTGGCGTCGGCAAGGCGCTACCGTTCTGCGAGACCGTGCCGTCCTGATGCGTGCCGGCGACGCCCGCGCCCGCGCCGACATAGGGCGTGATGCCGAACCAGCTGCCGAGATCGATATAGCCGTTGGCGAGGCCGTCCCATCGCCATACGCGGGTCTGCAGCGAATAGTCGCAGAGGCTGCCGCAGCTCTCGATGGCCTTGTACTCGAAAGGATCGAGGTAGTCGGCGGTGATGTCGGCCCGCAGCCAGGAATTGAGCTTGTATCCCGCACCGATGCCGAAGGCGTAGCCGGCGGATTTGGCATTGCGGTCGAAGCTGCCGAGCGTCGCGTCGAACTTCGGGTGGTCCTCGTCCGAATAGGCAGCATCGCCGCGCAGGTACCATCCGGTGCCGAAGTCGAGCGGCTGTTGGGGCTCGGCCTCCCCGGCATTCGGCGCGTAGAAGGCGCCGAGATCTGCGGCGCGAGCCTCGCGGCCGCCTCCGGCGATGCCTGCCGCGGCGAGGACGAGAGCCCCGATCGTTGCCATGAGCCGCATGAACGTCCCCTCGCCAGCCGTGCCACCGAACCAGGTATCAACACTTCCGAAACCATAAATCCTAAGATTTAAGAATAGTTTAACCATGAGGGGACGCGGCGTCTGCCGGCGGGCAATGCGGCGCCGGGCGCGCGCAAACGCGCAAAGCGGCGTCGGGGACGCCGCCTGCCGACCTGCGAGGGCCGCGATGTCGAGGGCGACGCCCATGATCGGCGCCGCCGCGGACGGGTAGCGCCAGCTCAGTCCTTGCGGACCAGTGGCGGTGGCGGATAGTAAGCCGGCATGATCGGGGCCGCGGCGAGCGTATCGTTGAACATCCAGCGCATGCCGAGCTTGATGTCCTGCGCCTCGAGCTTGTACTTCTGGATCTCGTGCGGGCAGCCGCCGGGGCCGACGTTCTGGCACTGGATGCCGTTCGACGTCACATCGCCCATGTTGAGGTAGCGGTAGGCGAGTTCCAGCTTGAGGTTGGGCGTGACCGCATAGGCCAAGCCGGCATGGGCCGCATAGGCCAGGTTGAACTTGCCGCTGTCACGGGCAAAGCCCACACCCTCCGCGACGCCGCCCTGGCCATAGTCGGTCAGACCGGTGATGCGATTGTAGGATCCGCCCACGCCGGCGCCGATGAAGGGCGTGATGCCGTACCAGGTGCCGAGGTCGAAGTAGCCGTTCGCCAGGAACACGGAGCTCTGCACGTTGCCGAGATACTGGTCGTAGCCTCGGGTCGTGAAGCCTGAGGCGAGCCCGGGCGGCAGGTCGTAGCTTTGCGTGGCGTTGATCGATTGCGACGTACGGTATTCGCCGGTGACGTCCGCGCGGAACCAGTTGTTGAACTGGTAGCCGACGCCTGCCCCTACGAAAGCGGCGTCGCCGAGGCGTTCCTGGTCGAATCTCGGGTTCGGCACTGAAAAGTTGGCGTCGAAGCTCGAGCGGATGGCGGGTTTGGACGCCATGCCGACACCGACGTCGCCGCGCAGGTACCAGCCGCCGAACGCCACGGGCTCGACCGGCACCGGTTCGAGAATCGGCGGCGGCGGCAGGTCTGCGGCTTTGGCGGCACCGGCGGCGGCGCAGGCCACCGTTCCCACGAGTAGAAGGGCCTGAAGCTTGCCCATGACACGGTTTCCCCTTGAAAATCGCGCAAGGGCGTTGACCCCGGCGTCTGGCGGACCGTGCAACCATTCCAGGTAAACTTTAAAAGGTCCTTAACCCTAAGACTTAACCTTGATGCGGACCGATCCTGCCCTTCCGGATGAGTCCATTCTGATGCGGCAGGGCCACAGGCCGGGCAGGATCGTTCGCCGCCGCACGCCTCAGGCCCGGCTAAGCTTGCGAACTCCCGCCGATTTGCCTAGGGATCTGCTGTACTTGCATGAGAATGCGGCCTCCGCCGGCGAGATTCCTCGGGATGCGGTCACGATGGGCGGGGCGGGAGACTGTCTTCATGAAGGTCGTTTTGGCGCAGCCGCGCGGGTTTTGCGCGGGCGTCGTCCGCGCCATCGAGATCGTCGAACGAGCCCTGGCCAAGCACGGATCGCCGGTCTACGTGCGGCACGAGATTGTCCATAACCGGCATGTTGTGGAAAGCCTGAAGGCGAAGGGCGCGGTCTTCGTCAAGGAGGTGTCCGAGATTCCTCCCGGCGCCGTGACCGTCTTCAGCGCCCACGGCGTCTCGCGCGAGGTGGAGCGGGAGGCGGCCCGGCGCGGCCTGCCGGTGCTCGACGCGACCTGCCCGCTCGTCGCCAAGGTGCACAACCAGGGGCGGCGCTATCTGGCGCAGGGCCGCACGATGATCCTGATCGGCCATGCCGGCCATCCGGAGGTCCAGGGCACGATGGGCCAGCTCGACGGGCCGGTCCATCTCGTCCAGACCGTCGCGGACGTGGCGGGCCTCGCGCTCGATCGCGACGCTCCGGTCGCCTACGTGACGCAGACGACGCTCAGCGTCGACGACACGCGGGGCATCATCGCCGCGCTCAAGGCACATTTCACCGATATCATCGGCCCCGATACCCGTGACATCTGCTACGCGACCCAGAACCGGCAGACGGCGGTGCGTGAACTCAGCAAGATCGCCGACGTTATCCTCGTCGTCGGGGCGGACAACAGCTCCAACTCGAACCGGCTCCGGGAGATCGGTGCCGAGCACAACATTCCGAGCTACCTCGTCGCGGACGGCAAGGCGCTCGATCTCGGCTGGGTGAAGGATGCCCGGGTGGTCGGCGTGACGGCCGGCGCCTCGGCGCCGGAAGTGCTGGTCGAGGACGTCATCGGCGCCCTGCGGCGGGCAGGACCCGTCGAGCTCTCGACCTTGCCGGGAATAGAAGAAACCGTGTCGTTCCGCCTTCCGGCGGGACTTGTCGACGCTTAAATCCCCATCCAGAGGCCGGTTGCAGCGGCCTGAAGGAGAAGACCTTGGGCATACCCTTCCATCAGACGGCGCGCATCGGCGCCTACGTGCTCAAGCAGCACCTGACGGGGCGCAAACGCTATCCGCTCGTGCTGATGCTCGAGCCGCTGTTCCGCTGCAACCTCGCCTGCGCGGGCTGCGGCAAGATCGACTATCCGGACAAGATCCTCAACCAGCGCGTCTCCTACGAGGAAGCCATGCGCGCCATCGACGAATGCGGCGCCCCCGTCATCTCGGTCGCGGGCGGCGAGCCGCTGCTGCACAAGGAGATGCCGCAGATCGTGAAGGGCGCCATCGCCAAGCGTAAGTATGTGGTGCTCTGCACCAATGCGCTGCTGATGGAGAAGAAGCTCGACCAATACGAGCCGAGCCCCTTCTTCACCTGGTCGGTTCATCTCGACGGCGATGAGCAGATGCACGACAAGTCGGTGTGCCAGGCGGGCGTCTACGACAAGGCGGTCGCGGCCATCAAGGCGGCCAAGGCCAAAGGCTTCCGCGTCAACATCAACACGACCCTGTTCAACGACACCAATCCGGAGCAGGCGGCGCGGTTTTTCGACACGGTCACCGACATGGGCATCGACGGCATCACCGTGTCGCCGGGCTATGCCTACGAGCGGGCGCCCGACCAACAGCATTTCCTCAACCGCGCCAAGACGAAGGAACTGTTCCGCGGCATCTTCGCCCGCGGCAAGGGCGGCAAGGCCTGGCCGTGGTTCCAGTCGACGCTGTTCCTCGACTTCCTGGCCGGCAATCAGACCTATACATGCACGCCTTGGGGCAACCCGACCTATACGGTCTTCGGCTGGCAGAAGCCCTGCTACCTGCTCGGCGAAGGCTATGCCAAGAGCTTCAAGGAGCTCATGGACACCACCGAATGGGACAAATACGGCACCGGCAACTACGAGAAATGCGCCGACTGCATGGTCCATTGCGGGTTCGAGGCGACCGCCGTGCGAGACGCGCTGCAGAAGCCTTGGAAAATGCTCGGCCTCGCGGTCAAGGGCATCAGGACCGAGGGGCCGACGGCGCCGGAGATCTCGCTTAGCCATCAGCGGCCGGCCGAATTCGTCTTCTCCCGCACCGTGCAGGCCAAGATGGAGGATATCGCCAAGGTCGAGGCCGACAAGCCGGGGAAGAAGGGCCGCGCCGTCCCGATGCAGGCGGCCGAATAGGCCGCGGAACGGCAGTCCGGACACGGCGCTTAGGGACCGACCGCTCGGGATTCATCGTCGGGCTTAACCCCGCCGCAAACTTTGCCGCTCATCCTGCGTCGAGCCGGCCGCCCTCTGTGGCGGCCGTGATTTCGCAGGCGCGGCATGACGGCATTCATCACGCAGGCTGGGGCGCCGTCGCGTGCCGCCTTTCGGCCGCGGTTCGATACCGTCCCGGCCGCGCTGATGATCGTCCTGCCGCTGGCGCTGCTCATGTCGTGGCCGCGCGCCGTGACGGTCTGGCAGACCGGCGCCTATTTTGACTCCGACGATGCGATGCGCATGGTCGAGGTTCGGGCCTGGCTCGCGGGGCAAGGCTGGTACGATCTCGTCGCTCACAGGCTGGTGCCGCCGGCAGGCCTGCTCATGCACTGGTCGCGCGTCGTCGACGTGCCGCTGGGCCTGCTCGTCCGCCTCTTCGGCCTCGTGGCGGATCCGATCCACGCGGAGCGGCTCGCCCGCCTCGCCTTTCCGCTGGCGCTGCAGGTCGCGATGATCGCGGCGACCGCCTGGGTCGCCCGCCTCCTGGCCGGGCCCGGTGCGGTCCTTCCGGCGGCCTTGCTGATCGTGCTGAGCGGCATCGCCTTCGGCCAGTTCCAGCCGGGCCGCGTCGATCATCATGCCCCGCAGATCCTGCTGCTGATGCTCTCGACCGGCACGACGCTCCTGAGCCTCGATCCGTCTAGGGCGCGTTTCGCGGCGCTGACCGGCGCACTGATCGCGCTCTCGCTCGCCATCAGCCTCGAGAACCTGCCGTTCTTCGCCGTGCTGCTGGCGGTTCCGCCGGTCGCCTGGGCGGTTGGCGGTGAGCGCTACCGGCGCGTCCTCGTTCGGTTCGCGCTCGGCCTCGGCCTCGTCCTGCCGCCGACGTTCATGCTGACGGTCGCTCCCGCCCGGTGGACGATCGTCACGTCGGACGCCTTGTCGATCGCCCACGTGGCGGCGCTCGGTGCCGGCGTCCTCGCGTTGCTCATCCTGGCGGGGCTGACGCCACGGCTCCCGGCCACCCGATGGCGCTGGTTCGCGACGTCGCTGATGGGCGCGGCCGTCCTGGTCCTGGTCGCTGCTGCCTATCCGTCCATTCTGCACGGTCCCTATGCGGCCATGGATCCGCTGATCGAGGGGATGTGGCTCAGCCATGTGCAGGAGGCGCAGCCGATCGTGCGGGTCCTGCGGGATCAGCCCGGCCTCCTTCCGCTCGTCCTGGGGCCGCTGCTGGCCGGCGCCGTGACGACCGCCGCCGTGGCCTGGTCAAGCCGCGGTCCCGCGCGCGGCCGCTGGCTGGTCGTTGTCGCCCTCATCGCCACCGGCTGCGCGGGGGCGGCGTGGGAGTTTCGGGTGACCGGCTCCGTCACGCCGCTTGCCCTGCTGGGCGGCGCCGCCGTCGTGGCAAGAACCATCGACCTCGCCCGCCGGTCGCGCCCGCTCTACCTGCTGCTGCCGTGCGGATCAATCCTGCTCTTCTCGTCCGTGGCCTGGGCGATGGTGCCCGTGCCGAAGAGCGCGGCGCCTGGCGCGGAGGAGATTGCCGCGGCCGCGGCCTGCCGCGACGGAGCGTCCTTCGCGCCGCTGGCACTCTATCCCGCCATCACCGCCTTCGCGCCGATCGATGTCGGCTCCTACATCCTGGCCGATACCCGGATGTCGGCGATCGGCGCCCCTTACCACCGCAACCAGGCCGGCAACCTCCTGGTCCTCAAGGCCTTCATGGCCGATCCCGAGGTCGCGAAGGCGATGATCCGGAACTCCGTCGCCAATGTGGTGCTGATCTGCCCCGGCGACCCGCAGCTCGCCATCGCGGCAAAGCACGCGCCTGAAGGCCTTGCGGCCGCCTTGCTCGACGGCCGGGTGCCGGACTGGCTGGTCCCGCTTCCGCTGGCCGGAACCCCCTATCGGGCCTATGCCCTCGTGCGGGCGGGCGGTCCGATCTGTCCGAAGTTCCGAAAGACGCGGCCATGACCGCGCTCGCCGATTCCGGACTTGGGGCGCGGCACCGCGCCAGCGGCCTCCGGCTCGACGGCATCGCCACCGTCACGCTCATCCTCTTCCCGCTGGCGCTGCTCCTGTCCTGGCCGCGGATCGTCGCCGTCTGGCAGACGGGCATCTTCTACGATACCGACGATGCCGTGCGCATGGTGCAGGTGCGCGACTGGATGGCCGGACAGGGATGGTTCGACCTCGTCGCCCATCGGCTCGACCCGCCGGCCGGCACGCTCATGCACTGGTCACGCATCGTCGACGTGCCGCTGGCGATGCTGATCCGAATGTTCGGCCTCTTTGCGGACGCCGTCCACGCGGAACGCCTCGCCCGTCTGGCCTTCCCGCTCGCGCTTCAGGGCGCGATGATCGCCGCGACCGCCTGGAGCGTCCGCGCCCTGGCGGGAGGGCGCGCCGTGCTGCCGGCCGCCATCCTCATCCTGCTGAGCGGCATCTCATTCGATCAGTTCCAGCCTGGCCGCATCGACCACCATGCACCGCAGATCCTGCTGCTCATGCTGGCGACCGGGACGACCCTGCGCAGCCTCGATCCGGGACGCGCCGCATGGGCGGCGCTGACCGGATGCCTCATCGCCGTCTCGCTCGCCATCAGCCTGGAAAACCTGCCCTTCTTCGCCGTGCTGCTGGCTGCGCCGCCGCTGGCCTGGCTTGTGCAAGGCGATCGCCACCGGCGGACGCTCGTGGGTTTCGCCGCCGGCCTCGGGTCCGCGGCGCCGGCACTCTTCGTCCTCACGGTTTCGCCGTCGCGCTACTTCGTTCCGGCTCCCGATGCTTTCTCGATCGCCCATCTCGCCGCGATCATGGTCGGCGTCGCGGGGCTCGCCGGGCTCGCGACGTTTTCGCCGAGCCTATCGAGTCCTGCGTCACGCGGCATCGCCGTGGCGCTCGCCGGGGGCGTCGCCCTGGCGACGATGCTCGCCATCGATCCGGCCTGCCTCGGCGATCCCTACGCGGGCATGGACCCGCTGATCAAGCGGCTCTGGCTCGACAATGTCGTCGAGGCGCAGCCGATCTTTCGCCTCGCGCGGCTGCATCCCGATATCTTCACCACGACGGTCTGCCCTATCCTGTGCGGGGCGGCCGCCACGCTGGTCGGTTTGTGGCGCCATCGTCGGCCGCGACCCGGCCCGTGGCTCGTCCTGGCCGCGCTGGTCGGGGTGGGATTCGCGGGCACCTTCTGGCAGATCCGGGTCGCCTCCTCGCTTTCGCCGCTGGCGCTCGTCGGCGGTGCATGGGCGGTCGCCGCCACGCTCGATCTGGCGCAAGCAAGACACCGGCTCGTCTATACGATGTTGCCCTTTGTCGGCCTGGCCCTGCTCTCGAGCCTGGCCTGGGCCATGGTTCCGGTCGGCGCGCCGGCCAAACCCGGAGCGTCGGGGGCCGACCCCGAATCCTGCCGCGCCAGTGCGGCGCTGGCGCCGCTCGCCGGTTTTCCGGCCGTCACGGTCTTCGCGCCGATCGATGCCGGCGCGCATCTCCTCGCCTACACGCCGATGAGCGTTCCGGCCGGACCTTATCACCGCGACCGGCACGGCATGCGAATGGTGCTCGATGCCCTCCTGGCGGCGCCGGACCTCGCGCAGGATATCGTCGCGAGCTCGGGCGCCAGGCTCCTGATCTACTGCAGCGCCGATCCGCTGCTTCGCATCATCCGCAAGGAGGCGCGGGGCGGCCTCGCCGCTGCGCTGCTCGACGGCCGCCCGCCGGCTTGGCTCACGCCGATGACGCTCGACGGTCCGACGCCTTACCGGGCCTTCGAGGTCTCGGCCGAACGCCCATGAAAAAGACCGCCGCAGGGTCCCGCGACGGCCTTACCTTCAATATCGAAACAGGGATCAGTGGGCCTCGGCCGCTACCGCATCCTGCCGCTTCTCGAGGTCCTCACCGGTCTTCTGGTCGACCACGCGCATCGACAGACGGACCTTGCCGCGGTCGTCGAAGCCGAGCAGCTTGACCTTGACCTTGTCACCTTCCTTGAGGACGTCCGAGGTCTTGTTCACACGTCCCTGCGTGATCTGCGAGATATGGACGAGACCGTCCTTCGAGCCGAAGAAGTTGACGAAGGCGCCGAAATCGACGACCTTGACGACGGTGCCCTCATAGATCTGGCCGACCTCGGGGTCGCTGGCGATCGACTTGATCCAGTTGATGGCCGCCCTGATCGAATCGGCGTCGCTCGACGCGACCTTGACCGTGCCGTCGTCCTCGATGTTGACCTTGGCCCCGGTCTTCTCGACGATCTCGCGGATCACCTTGCCGCCGGTGCCGATCACCTCGCGGATCTTGTCGGTCGGGATCTTCAGGGTCTCGATGCGCGGCGCGAATTCGCCGAGCTCGGAGCGGGCGCCGCTGAGCGCCTTGCTCATCTCGCCGAGGATATGCAGCCGCCCCTCGCGCGCCTGGCCGAGCGCGACACGCATGATCTCCTCGGTGATGCCGGAGATCTTGATGTCCATCTGCAGCGAGGTGACGCCCTCGGCCGTGCCGGCCACCTTGAAGTCCATGTCGCCGAGATGGTCCTCGTCGCCCAGGATGTCGGAGAGCACGGCGAAACGCTCGCCTTCGAGAATCAGGCCCATCGCGATCCCGGCCGTCGGCGCCTTCAAGGGAACGCCCGCATCCATGAGGGCGAGCGAGGAACCGCAGACGGTCGCCATCGACGAGGAGCCATTCGACTCGGTGATCTCGGACACGATGCGAATCGTATAGGGGAACTCGGCCGCCGTCGGCAGCATCGGGCGGATGGCGCGCCAGGCGAGCTTGCCGTGGCCGATCTCGCGGCGACCCGGCGAGCCCATGCGGCCCGTCTCGCCGACCGAATAGGGCGGGAAGTTGTAGTGGAGCAGGAAGCGCTCCTTGTAGGAGCCCTCCAGGCTGTCGACATATTGCTCGTCCTCGCCGGTGCCGAGCGTCGCCACCACCAGGGCCTGGGTCTCGCCGCGCGTGAACAGCGCCGAGCCGTGCGTCCGCGGCAGCATGCCGACCTGCGCCAGAATGGGCCGGACGGTCTTGAGGTCGCGTCCGTCGATTCGCGTGCCCTGGTCGAGGATGTTCCAGCGCACCACTTTGGCCTGGACGGCGTGGAAGGCTTCGGCCAGGAGGCTCGCGGCAAACTTGGCTTCGCCGTCGGCCGGCGCCAGGGCCGCCATCATCTTGGCCCGAGCCGCGTCGACCGCCTTGTAGCGCTCGGCCTTGGCGGTGATCGCGTAGGCGGCGCGCAGGTCTGTCTCGATCACCGACAGCACGACCTGCTCGACGGCCGACATGTCCGGGATGGTGAAGTCGCGCGGCTCCTTGGCGGCCTTCTCGGCCAGCCGGATGATCGCCTCGATGACCGGCTGGAAGCCGGCGTGGCCGGTCATCACCGCCTTGAGCATCAGGTCTTCGGAGAGTTCCTTGGCTTCCGATTCGACCATCAGCACGGCCTCGCCCGTGCCGGCGACGACGAGATCGAGAGTGCTTTCCTTCATCTCGTCGATGGTGGGATTGAGCTTGAGCTCGTTCTTGATCAGGCCGACCCTGGCGCCGCCGACCGGTCCCATGAAGGGAATGCCCGAAATCGTCAACGCCGCCGAAGCCGCCACCATGGCCAGGACGTCGGGATCGTTCTCGAGATCGTGCGAGAGAACCGTCACAACGACCTGCGTGTCGTTGCGGTAGCCCTCGGGAAAGAGCGGACGGATCGGTCGGTCGATCAGGCGCGAGACCAGGGTCTCCTTCTCGCTCGGCCGCCCTTCGCGCTTGAAGTAGCCGCCCGGGATGCGTCCGGCCGCGAAGGCCTTCTCCTGGTAGTTGACGGTGAGGGGAAAGAAGTCCTGGCCGGGCTTGGCCACCTTGGCCGAGACGACGGTCGCGAGCACGGTCGTCTCGCCGTAGGTCGCGAGGACCGCGCCATCCGCCTGCCGGGCGATCCGGCCGGTTTCGAGCACGAGCTTGCGCCCGGCCCAGTCTAGTTCTTCACGATGAATCTCGAACATGATGTCTGGTCTTTCATGGCGGGCTCGATGCTCGGCCATGCGCAAGACGGCGAGGGATTGCGGCGCTCATCGCCTCAATCCCCGGCGATCCTGCCATGGCCCTGCCCGCCGATAGGCCCGAGGGCAGCCCCATGCCGTCCTTCGGGTGTCGTCGATAAGGGTAGCTCACGCCGTCGGTCGCGCCGACGGCGCCAACATCAGCGGCGGATGCCGAGGCGCTCGATCAGCGCGCGGTAGCGCGCCTCGTCCTGCTTCTTGACGTAGTCGAGCAGCGAGCGCCGGTTCGACACGAGCTTGAGCAGGCCGCGCCGGGAATGATTGTCCTTGGTATGGGTCTTGAAGTGTTCGGTGAGGTTGGCGATCCGTTCGGTCAGGATGGCCACCTGGACCTCCGGCGACCCGGTATCGCCGGACTTCGTCGCATAGTCCTTCATGAGCGCGGTCTTGCGCTCCGCCGTGATCGACATCGGGGGTCCTTTCTGTCCTGGGAAAGGCCGAAAGATCAGCCTTGCTTCGCCCGATCGGCGCGAGATGCCGGGATGTCGTCCAGCCGAACCGCGCAGGTTGCAAATGACGGGCAGGCGGCCTCTATACACGAAAACCGCGTCGGGGCCAGAGTTTTGTTGCCTGGTCGAGCGCGCCGGCCGGCCCGGTCAGGGCCGAGACATTCTGGCGCCGATCAGCACCCGGCTCGGCCGGCGCTCCACCACCACGGCACGGGCGAGGCCCTTGCGATCCGTCGAGGTCAAGGTGATCGGTTTGCGGCGGGACGCCAGCTTCTTCATTTCGATCTTGACGTCGGCGACCGGCATGCCGATCAATTCGGAGGCCAGTTCGGCCTGATGGTCGACATCGTCGGTCAGACCCGCCGCGGCGGCGATCGCCTCGACGACGTCCGGCGGGTCGTGCCGGACCCGCCTCGGGCCGTATTTCGTCTTCCAGACTTCGCTCATCGTCCTCTCCGTCCGTCAGCCCTTCTAGCAAATTTGTTGCATCGCAACAACAGCTGTTGCGGCGCACCAGAGTCCTGCGCAAGACATAGGTCCTGCGCAAGACATGGGTGCCCTCGCGCCTGCCGTGCCGACCACCGGCGATCAGAACGGCAGGTTGAACACCCGGTAGGGCTGCAACGCCCCCGTCTCGATCGGTCCGAACGCAACCACCACGCCGCCGCAGGATGCATAGGCCATGCCTTCGCTCGGCGCGTCGCGGCCGCGCAGGATGAGCGGCTGGCCGCGCCGCAGGCGAACGGCGTCGTTGCGATGGATGGGGATTTCCGCGACCTCCTGCAAGCCCGCTTCGACGCCGAGCAGCGGCGGCGGCTCGCCGTCGCCCTCGGGAAGGCCCACCGCCTGCGCTTCATCGAAGGCGCCGACCCGGGTCCGCCGCAGCGCATTGACGTGACCGAGGCAGCCCAGCACCGCACCGAGATCGCGGGCGATGGCGCGCACATAGGTCCCCTTGCCGCATTCCGCCTCGAAAACCGCCTCGTCCGGCGTCACGTCCAGCAGATCGAGCGCGTGAATGGTCACAGAGCGGGCATCGAGCTCGAAGACCTCGCCGTCGCGCGCCCGGTCATAGGCGCGCTCCCCGGCGACCTTGATGGCGGAATAGGACGGCGGCCGTTGCATCAGCGTTCCCATGAAGCTCGGGAGCGCCGCCACGATAGACTCGCGGCTCGGACGCAGGGCGGAGGTCGCGACCGCCTGCCCTTCCGAATCGTCGCTGTCGGTCTGCGTGCCCCAGCGCACCCGGAACCGGTAGCTCTTCCGCCCATCCTGCACGAAGGGCACGGTCTTGGTCGCCTCGCCGAGGGCGATCGGCAGGATCCCCGAGGCCAGCGGGTCGAGCGTGCCGGCATGGCCGACCTTCTTGGCCTTGAACAGGTGCTTGATGCGGCTCACGGCTTGCGTGGAGGTCATCCCCACCGGCTTGTCGAGCACCAACCAGCCGTTCACCTCGAAGCGCTGCTTCTTGCCAGGACCCCTGGGTCGCGACACCGGCTCCTCGACCATCGTCATTCCCCATCACCCCCTTCGCGCGGACCGGCGGGGCGATCCGCATCGCCATCCTCGTCATTGCCCAGCACGGTCAGATCGCGCCGAACCTCCGGCGAGTCGAGCAGCCGGTCGATATGCGAGGACTTCTCGAAACTGTCGTCGAGGCGGAACCTGATGTCGGGCGCATAGCGCAGGTTGACCTTGTGGGCGAGCTCGACCCGCAATTCCTTCTTGTGCCGGTCGAGCGCCTCGATCACCGCCGAGATGTCCTGTCCGCCGAGCGGCATGACGAAGACCGTGGCGAGCTTGAGGTCCGGCGACATGCGGACCTCCGGCACGGTCACGACGTGGGTTTCGAGAACCGGATCGGCGACGACTCCGCGCGAGAGCGCATCCGCCATGACGTGACGGACGAGTTCGGCGACACGCAGCATGCGTTGCGACGGCTGGGATCCGGAATGATGGGCTCTGGACATGATCGAAAACGTCTTCCTCAACGACCCGAGCCAAGCCCGGGCCTGCGCGGCAGCCGTCGGACCGCGTCATGGTTGAACGGCAGCGCCGCAGCGCCTGTTCGCCGATATTGCAGTCTGCGACAGATCGCCCCGATCGGCGTCGAGCGCGCCTTCGCGCCGACGGATCGGAGACTATCGAGGGCGCAGGCGCCTCGACGCGAACGGTCGCCTCAGAGCGACCGCTTCTCCTCGTGCACGCGATAGCACTCGATCACGTCGCCTTGCCGCATGTCCTGATAACTCTCGAAGGCCATGCCGCATTCCTGGCCCGCCACGACGTCCCTGACCTCGTCCTTGAACCGCTTGAGGGTCGAGAGCCTGCCCTCGTGGACCACGACGTTGTCGCGGATCAGCCGCACGTTGGCGCCGCGCTGCACCGTGCCGTCGGTGACCCGGCAGCCGGCGACCTTGCCGACCTTGGAGATGTTGAACACCTCGAGGATCTGCGCATTGCCGAGCATTTCCTCGCGCAGCGTCGGCGCCAGGAGCCCCGACATGGCCGCCTTAACATCGTCCACCAGGTTGTAGATGATGTTGTAGTAGCGCACCTCGACGCCGGCCTGCTCGGCGGCGGTACGAGCCTCCTTGTGGGCGCGCACGTTGAAGCCCAGCACCACGGCGCCCGACGCTTCGGCCAGGGTCACGTCGGATTCGGTGATGCCGCCGACGCCGGAATGGACGACGCGCGCGCCGACCTCGTCGTTGCCGAGCTTCTCGAGCGTCGCCATGATGGCTTCGACCGAGCCCTGCACGTCGCCCTTGATGATCAGCGGGAAGTCCTTGCGACCGACGGTCTTGATCTGGCTCATCATGTCGGCCAGCGAGCCGCGCACGGTGCCGCCCCGCGCCGCCAGCTTCTCGCGCTTCTGCCGCTCGCGATATTCGGTGACCTCGCGCGCCCGCGCCTCGTTCTCGACCACCGCGACGCGGTCGCCCGCATCCGGCGCGCCGGAAAAGCCCAGCACCTCGACCGGGAAGGACGGCCCTGCATCCTCGACGTGATTGCCCTTGTCGTCGAGCAACGCGCGCACGCGCCCCCATTGCGAGCCGGCGACGACGAGGTCGCCCACCCGCAAGGTGCCGCGCTGTACCAGGACGGTAGCCACCGACCCGCGACCCCGGTCGAGCCGCGCCTCGATCACCGTGCCTTCGGCGTCGCGCTCCGCATTGGCCTTGAGGTCGAGCACCTCGGCCTGCAGCTCGATGATCTCGAGCAGCTTGTCGAGGTTCGTGCGCTTCAACGCCGACACCTCGACTTCCAGCGTGTCGCCGCCCATGCTCTCGACCTGCACGTCGTAGTGCAGCAGCTCCGAGCGAACCCGTTCGGGCTTGGCGTCCGGCTTGTCGATCTTGTTGATCGCCACGATCATCGGCACCTTGGCGGCCTTGGCGTGGTTGATGGCCTCGATCGTCTGCGGCATGACGCCGTCGTCCGCCGCCACCACCAGCACCACCACGTCGGTGACCTTGGCGCCGCGCGCCCGCATGGCCGTGAAGGCCGCATGGCCCGGCGTGTCGATGAAGGTGATCGGCGCGCCGTTGGGCGAGCGCACCTGATAGGCGCCGATATGCTGCGTGATGCCGCCGGCCTCCCCCGAGACCACATTGGCCTGGCGGATGGCGTCGAGCAGCGAGGTCTTGCCGTGGTCGACATGGCCCATGATGGTCACGACCGGCGGACGCGGCTCGAGCTCGGCCGCCTCGTCCGGCGCGTCGAAGAGGCCTTCCTCGACGTCCGACTCGGCCACGCGCTTGACCGTATGGCCGAGTTCCTCGGCCACGAGCTGCGCCGTATCGGCATCGATCACATCGGTGATCTTGGCCATATGGCCCTGCTTCATCAGCAGCTTGATCACGTCGACGGCGCGCTCCGACATGCGGTTCGCCAATTCCTGGATGGTGATCGTCTCGGGCAGCACCACGTCGCGCGACAGCCTTTCCTTGGGCTCGTTGGCCCCAAACCCCTTCATGCGCTGCGTCCGCCGGCGGAAGGCCGCGACGGACCGCGTCCGGTCCTCCTGCTCGGAGGTAGCGCTCGTCACCGTCAGCCGGCCGCGGCTCTTCTCCCCGCCTCGCGTCGGGCGCGGCGGCATGACGCGTGGCACCGGCAGCCCCAGGCGGCGCACAGGCCGCCCGAGGGCCTCCTCACCCGCGGCGGCGCTTCGCGGTGCGGCCGAACCGGCCTCGCCGGCCGGCAGCCGCCGCTTGGCCTCGTCCTCGGCCTTGCGCTTGGATTCGAGCTCCTGCGCGCGGCGGGCATCTTCCTCGCGCTTGCGCGCCTCGGCGGCCTCACGCTCGCGCCGATCGCGCTCCTCGCGTTCGGCGCGCAGCTTGGCATCGGCCTCGGCCCTGCGGCGGTCCTCCTCTTCGCGCGACTTTGCGCCGACGAGCGCGCGGGTGCGAGCCTCGCGCTCCTCCTCGGTCAAGGTGCGCAGTACGACGCCGGTCTGCGGGCGTCCGCCGGTCGGGCTCTTGGGAGCGGGCGGCGCGGCGCGGCCCGGGGTTGCGGGGGTCGGCCGGGGCTGCGGCGCGGCGCTGCGCGGCGCGCTCGCCTGGGCGCGACCCGTCGCAGCCGACGCTGTGGCGGCGCGTCCCGCCGGGGCGGCCGGACGAGGCGCAGTCGGCGCCGCGGCAGCGCGGGACGTTGTGGAAGGAGAGGCAGGAGCGGCGGCCGCCGTCGGAGCAACCGTTGCCGCGGGCCCGGCCGGTGCCGGCGCGGGCATCTCGACGACGGCAGGACTTGCCGGTGCAACCTTGGCCGTCGCAGGAGCCGCTGCGGCGGAGGCCTCGGCGGCTTGCGGCATGGCGGCGGGAGCCTGGCCCACCGCCCGGTCGGGCCGAGGCGTGGCCGGCGCAGCGGGCGGACGCGGAGCGGGCGCCGCCGGCGCGGCCTGAGCGGGTCGGGCGACGGCGGCCGGCACCGAAGCCGGTACCGGGGGCGTCGGTGGCCGGGCGACGACGGCCGGCGCGGCCGCAGGGGCATGCTGGGCACCGGGCGCGGCATCGCCGGGGCCGAGCGTGCGCCGCTTGACCTTCTCGACGACCACCTGCTTGGTGCGGCCGTGGGAAAAGCTCTGCCGCACCGTTCCCTGCTCGACAGGGCGCTTCAAAGACAGCGTCTTCGTCTGGTTCACGGTCAAAGTCTTTTCGCCAACGTTGTTCGATTCACTCATTAGTCATTCGTCCCAAGGGCCATGCCCGTTGCCCAACCGCCAAGCTCAGCAGCATGCCGCCGTCATGCGACCGAGCCAGGCAAGCGTCTCGTCTATTCCTCGATGGACCGGGCCGTCCCGGCCGCGGCGTCCGCGGTCGGGGCTGCGCAGCGGAACCGGTCCAACCGCTGCGAACGCGACACGAAGCCTTGACTTGCCGATCCGACAGCCAGGGCAGCGTGTATCACATTTGTCCGCCCCAATGCCAAATCCAATTGGCTGGACGCGAAGATTTGAACGCGCGGAATCTCCGCCGCCGCCTCCCCCACGCGCCGCTTGATGGCGGCATCGAGCTTGCGGCGACCATCCTGGCTGCCGTCTCCCGCGTGGATCACGGCCGCCAGCGGCCGCTCCGCCGCAAGGCTCTCGACCTTGGTCATGCCGGCCACCACCAGCCCGGCCTTGTTGGCCAGCGACAGGGCCTGCAGCGCGTCCTTCTCCAGCAAGGCATCGACCAGCGCCGGCAGGTCCGCGCTCGCCCTGGCCTCGGCCTTAAAGGCGCGCGCGAAGGCCTTCCGGCGCACCGCCTCGGCGACCGTCGAGGCCCGCCCCGTCACCCAGGCGCCGCGGCCCGGCAGCTTCGCCCGGATGTCGGGCACCACCGTTCCGTCCGGCGCGAGCACGAAACGGATGAGATCCTCCGGTGCGGCTTTCGCCCGCGTGACGATGCAGCTCCGCTCCGGATGTGCCGAGCCCTCGTCATCCGCCACCAGGGTCCCGGGGTCCGACACGCGCTTCGCCGTCCTTATCAGGCCTGCCCCTCGGCCGGTTCCTCTTCCGCCGCCGGCTCGGGCTCGACGGCCTCGATCCAGCCGGCATGGACCCGCGCCGCCATGATCATCGCCTCGGCATCCTCGCGCGACAGCTCGAAGCTTTCGAGGAAGCCGCTGTGGCGCGTCGCCTCGCCGTCCTTGCGTTCCGTCCACCCGATGAGGTCGTCCGGAACGCTCCCCGCCAGATCCTCCACCGTCTTGACGTCGTTCTCGCCGAGGCTGACCATCATGGCCGTGGTGACGCCGTCGATCTCCTTGAGATCGTTGGCGACGCCGAGCTCGCGCCGCCTGGCGTCGTGCTCCGCCTCGATCGCCGCGAGACGGTCGCGCGCCCGCGTCTGGATCTCGGCGGCCGTATCGTCGTCGAACCCCTCGATGGCGCTCAGCTCCGAGACGTCCACATAGGCGAGCTCCTCGACCGACCGGAAACCCTCGGAGGCCAGGAGCTGTCCGACCACCTCGTCGACGTCGAGCGCCGCCATGAAGATGTCCGTGCGCTCGACGAATTCCTTCTGCCGTCGCTCCGACTCTTCCGCTTCCGTCAGGATATCGATGTCCCAGCCGGTGAGCTGCGAGGCCAGGCGCACATTCTGTCCGCGCCGTCCGATCGCAAGTGAGAGTTGGTCATCGGGGACCACGACTTCAATACGCGACGAATCCTCGTCGAGCACCACCTTCACCACCTCGGCCGGCTGCAGCGCGTTGACGATGAAGGTGGCGGAATCGATCGACCAGGGGATGATGTCGATCTTCTCGCCCTGGAGCTCGTTGACGACGGCCTGCACGCGCGAGCCGCGCATGCCGACGCAGGCGCCGACGGGGTCGATCGAGCTGTCGCGCGACACGACGCCGATCTTGGCCCGCGAGCCCGGGTCGCGCGCCACCGCCTTGATCTCGATGATCCCGTCGTAGATCTCCGGCACCTCCTGGGTAAAGAGCTTGGTCATGAACTGCGGATGGGTGCGCGACAGGAAGATCTGCGGCCCGCGCTGCTCGCGCCGCACGTCGTACACATAGGCGCGGATGCGATCGCCCGGCCGGAAGGTCTCGCGCGGGATCAGTTCGTCGCGCCGCACGATGGCCTCGCCCTTGCCGGCGAGGTCGACCACCACGTTGCCGTATTCGACCCGCTTGACGAGGCCGTTGATGATGTCCCCGATCCGATCCTTGTAGTCGTCGTATTGCTTGTCGCGCTCGGCCTCGCGCACCTTCTGCACGATGACCTGCTTGGCCGATTGCGCCGCGATACGGCCGAAATCGAAGGGCGGCAGGGTCTCGGCGATCCAGTCGCCGACCTCGGCGGCGGGGTTGCGGCGGCGGGCGTCGGCCGTGGTGATCTGGGTCGCGTCGTTCTCGACCTGGTCGACGACGAGCAGCAGGCGCGAGAAGCGCAGCTCGCCGGTCTTGGGGTTGATCTCGGCCCTGACCTCGGTCTCCTGGCCGTAGCGCGAGCGGGCGGCCTTCTGGATCGCCTCCTCCATCGACGAGAGCACGATCTGCCGGTCGATGGATTTCTCGCGTGCGACGGCGTCGGCGATCTGCAGAAGTTCGAGCCTGTTGGCGCTGACGGCCATCGATGTCTCCTCAGGAGGTCTTTTTGCGCGGAATGCTCTGGCGCGGGCCGGCCGGCACCGCGCGTTTCGGCTTGTGGACGTAGCGGCCGGGCGCCGGCGACGTGCCGGCCTCGCCCTCGCCGACATCGCGCTCTCCCCTGAGCGAGGCGCGGATCAGGGCGTCGGTCAGCACCAGCTTCGCTTCGCCGATGTCGGCCAGGGGCAGCACCACGGAACTATCGGCGCCCGGCTTGGCATCCATTAGCTCGAGCGTAAGGTTGCCGTCTTCGACGCCGCGCAGAAGCCCCTTGAAGCGCTTCCGGCCGTCCATCGGCACGGCGAGCTCGATGCGGGCCTCGTGGCCGAGGGCGCGGGCATAGTCGGAGCGCCGCACCAGCGGGCGATCGATGCCGGGCGAGGAGACCTCGAGCCGGTAGGCGCCGGAAACGGGGTCGTTCAGATCGAGCAAGGGCGAGAGCACCTTCGAGACGAGCTCGCAACCTTCGATCGTCATCGAGCCGTCCGGCCGCTCGGCCATGATCTGCAGCGTCGCGGGCGGTCCGGCCATCAGCTTGACGCGGACCAGGCGATAGCCGAGCTCGGCCAGGATCGGCGTCGCCGTCCCAGCCACCCGCGCGGCCGTGCCGGTCTCGCGGGCCACGCGCGGCTCGTCGATCGCAGCGGTGTCGGGCGGTCCCTCACCGGAGAGCGGTGCCTGAAGCGTCGTCATCCTGTCCGAATATCGTCCTCGAAGGTGCCGGTCGGCCCGGCGCTAGTCCCGCCGCGGCTCGGGCGGCAATAAAAAAGAGCGGGTCCGGCAGGAGCCCACTCTCAATCTTCAGCCGAACCTTGTCGTCGACCGTGATCGACTACGCTCTATATACACCTTCGCGTCACGCCCGCAAGGGTGCGGAAACAGGGAAATCGCTCGAGGGCTATGTCCTCGACCAAGCCGGCACGCCCCTTCCGCCGTGGTGCGACGATCACCGGGCGGACCCGGATCTCCGGGCGAACACCCGGCATCGATCATCGGCCGATGACGTCCGGCAGACCGGACTAATGCGCGTGCCGCCGATGCGGCCTGCGGTGCCCGGAATGACCGTGCCGCCTAAGGCTCCCGCCCGCCGTGGCGTGGCCCTTCGAGGCTCCGCCCTTGGACCCGCCGCCGCCTCCGCCGGCGCTCCCCCCGCCTGCCCCGCCGCCTCCGCCGGAGGCTGCCATCGACGAGGAGATGGACGCTGTGCCGAATGCCGCGAGGATCGCGGCAACGGCCAGGGTGCGGCGAAGGACTGCGCTCTTCGACGATGCCTGCCTGATCATGACGTTTCGTACCCCGATGACGGTCTGAACCAACAAGCGGCACCCATCAAGCGGCGTTCCCCGCCGCGGGTGAAATCGGTCGGCTTCTCCGGTCCGAAGAGCGGGTCGTCGACGGGCCGCTCGCAAACCGGTCAGAAGGTCGGCACGCCTGCTGGCGACGGGGTTCCGGCCTTGCCGTCTCCGGGCGCCAATGGCGGGACGCCCAAGCCGTCGGGATCGACCGCATCCTCGCCGGGACGCGGCGCCGCGCCGGGTTCGTCGCGAGCATCCTCGCCCTGCGCGGGCGGATAGGCGGGACCTGAGCCGGGAACGCTCGGGTCCGCCGGGTTGTTCGGATCGTTCGCGGGCTGCGGCTTGTAGTCGGGAGGAAGGTCGGTCGGCATTGTGTCTCCTACATCGGTCGGCCGGTGTGGCCATGCTCTATGAAGACAACGTCGGGCGGCCGCGACGGTTCGCCGTGGTGCCGATCTGCGGCGGCCTGAACAGGAACGGCGGGGAGATCATCCCTCGATGCCCCCGTGATCGGCCTCCAGCGCGTCGATGATGCCGGCGCCTTGGGCGACGAGAAACTCCCGCAGCCGCCGGTGCGCCGGCAGAAGCTGCATCGTGCGCCGGTGGCCGATGAACCAGGAGCGCATCAGCGGAAAGCCTTCGACCGGCAGGACGACGAGCCGCCGCTGGCCGAGCTCGAGGCCGATCGTGTGGCGCGAGATCAGCGCCAGGCCCATGCCGGCCATTACCGCCTGCTTGATGGTCTCGTTCGACGAGGACACCATGCCGACCCTCGGCCGAAGGCCAAGGCCGGGGAAGAACCGCTCCATCAGGGCGCGCGTGCCGGAGCCGTCCTCGCGCAGGATGAAGGGCTCGCCAGCGAGCTCCGCCAGCGTCACACGCCGTCGTTTCGCCAGCTCGTGGCCGGGCGCCGCGACGACCACCGACGGATGGTCGGCGAAAGGCTCGGCGACGATGTCCGCCTCCTCGGGCGGCTGGCCCATCACCGCGAGGTCGGCCCGGCCTTGCGTCAGCATGTCGATGATCTGCGCCCGATTGCCGTCGACGAGCCGGATCTCGATCGCGCGATGGCGCGCCTGGAAGCGCGCCAGCACATGGGGCACGAAATAGGTCGCGGTCGTCACCAGGCCGAGCGTGACGCGCCCGCCTTCGCTCTTGAGCGCGCTCATCGCCCGATCGGCGTCGGCCAGAGCCTGGAGCACCTGCCGTGCATAGACGAGAAGCGCCGCGCCAGCCTCGGTCAGCCGTGCCGCCTTGCCGATCCGCTCGAACAGCGCGCAGCCCGCCTGCGTCTCGATCTGCTTGATCTGGAACGAGACACCGGCGGGAGAGAGGTTGAGCCGCTCCGCCACCCGGGCGAAGGACAGGGTTTCGGCCGCCTCGGCGAAGATCTGCAGCTGGCGAACGGTGACGTGCCGCATCGGGACCTCAAGCTTCTCCTTGCGATCAGCGCCAGAATATTTTGCTTTCCGTTGATCTGTCGACCGTTACCTTGGCTTGAGGCCTGGGGGGGCCGCCAGGGAGCTGCCGTCATGAACAAGCCGGTCGATGCCAAGATCACCGACATGAAGGAGCGCTACAGGTCCGGCGTCCTCAAATATCGGCAGATGGGCTACTGGGAGCCCGACTACGAGCCCAAGGACAGCGACATCCTGGCGGTGTTCCGCATCACGCCGCAGGACGGCGTCGATCCCGAGGAGGCCGCCGCCGCGGTGGCGGGCGAATCCTCGACGGCGACCTGGACCGTGGTATGGACCGATCGGCTGACCGATTGCGAATATTACCGAGCCAAGGCCTATCGGGTGGATCCGGTGCCCGGAAATCCCGAGCAATACTTCGCCTACATCGCCTACGACCTCGACCTGTTCGAGGAAGGCTCGATCGCCAATCTCACCGCCTCGATCATCGGCAACGTGTTCGGCTTCAAACCGCTGAAGGCGCTGCGGCTCGAGGACATGCGGATCCCCCCGCACTACCTCAAGACCTTCCAGGGGCCGGCGACCGGCATCGTATCCGAACGCGAGCGGCTGAACTGCTATGGCCGCCCGCTCCTCGGCGCCACCATGAAGCCGAAGCTCGGCCTGTCGGGCCGCAACTACGGCCGCGTCGTCTACGAGGCGCTGAAGGGCGGGCTCGACTTCACCAAGGACGACGAGAACATCAATTCGCAGCCCTTCATGCATTGGCGCGATCGCTACCTCTACTGCATGGAGGGCGTCAGCAAGGCCATGGCCGAGACCGGCGAGATCAAGGGAACCTATCTCAACGTCACCGCCGCCACCATGGAGGACATGTACGAGCGGGCCGAATTCGCCAAGGCGCTCGGCAGCGTCATCGTCATGATCGACCTCGTCATCGGCTACACGGCGATCCAGTCCATGGCCAAATGGGCGCGGCGCAACGACATGATCCTGCATCTGCACCGCGCCGGGCATGGCACCTACACGCGCCAGAAGGCGCACGGCATCTCGTTCCGCGTCATCGCCAAATGGATGCGCATGGCCGGCGTCGACCATATCCATGCCGGGACGGTCGTCGGCAAGCTCGAGGGTGACCCCAACGTCATCCGCGGCATCTACGACACCTGTCGCGAAATCCACGTGCCGCAGAACCTGCAGCACGGCATCTTCTTCGATCAGCCCTGGGCCAGCCTCAAGCGGCTGATGCCGGTCGCCTCGGGCGGCATCCATGCCGGGCAGATGCACCAGCTCCTGCACTATCTCGGCGAGGACGTGGTGCTGCAGTTCGGCGGCGGCACCATCGGTCATCCGCAGGGCATCCAGGCCGGCGCCATCGCCAACCGGGTGGCGCTCGAGACGATCGTGAAGGCCCGCAACGAGGGCCGTGACCTGTGGAAGGAGGGTCCGCAGATCCTCTCGGAGGCGGCGCGCTGGTGCCAGCCTCTGCGCGCCGCCCTCGACACCTGGAAGGACGTCACCTTCGACTACGCCTCGACCGACAGCGTCGATTTCGTGCCGACGCCGACCGCCGCCTGATTCCTTCTCCCACGCAGTGGGAGAAGGTGTCGGCGCGTAGCGGCGACGGATGAGGGTAAATCCAGGCCTCCGTTTCCCGTCATCCGCCCTCACTGCGTTCGGGCACCTTCTCCCGTCAACGGGAGAATGGTTCTATCTGGAGATTAAGATGCGCATCACCCAAGGCCAGTTCTCCTTCCTGCCCGACCTCACCGACGCGGAGATCAAGAAGCAGATCGACTATGCGCTCGAGCAGGGCTGGGCGGTGGCGGTCGAGCACACCGGCGATCCGCACCCGCGCAACACCTATTGGTCGATGTGGGGCATCCCGATGTTCGATCTCAAGGATCCCGCCGGGGTCATGATGGAGGTCAATGCCTGCCGCAAGGCAAACCTGGACAGCTATGTGCGCGTGCTCGCCTTCGATTCCAACAAGGGCTTCGAGACGATCCGCATGTCCTTTCTGGTCAACCGGCCGAAGGAGGAGCCGGGCTTCGAGCTCATTCGCTCCGAGGGGCCGGGACGTTGCGTCAACTATACGATCCGCAGCTATGCGATGGCGCGACCGGCCGAGGCGCAGAGGTCGTCATGACGCTCGTGGACGAAGCCCGGCCCGAGACCGGCGCAGCCGAGGACGCCGTCGACCTTGCCGCCCTCTACGAGCAGTCGAGCATCGGGGCCATAATGGATGGGCTAGACCGCGATCTCATCGGCCTGAAGCCGGTCAAGACCCGCATCCGCGAGGTCGCGGCACTGCTGCTCGTCGAGCGGGCGCGGCGCTCGCTCGGGCTCCAGGCCGAGCCTCCCTCGCTCCACATGAGCTTCACCGGCAATCCCGGCACCGGCAAGACGACGGTGGCGCAGCGCATCGCCGAAATCCTCCATGGGCTCGACTATATCCGCCGCAACCATGTCGTCAGCGTCACGCGCGACGACCTCGTCGGCCAGTACATCGGCCACACCGCGCCCAAGACCAAGGAGATCCTCAAGAAAGCCATGGGCGGCGTACTGTTCATCGACGAAGCCTATTACCTCTACAGGCCCGAGAACGAGCGCGACTACGGGCAGGAGGCGATCGAGATCCTGCTGCAGGTGATGGAGGAGCATCGCGACGACCTCGTCGTGGTGCTGGCCGGCTACAAGGACCGGATGGACACGTTCTTCAAGTCCAATCCCGGCATGGCGTCGCGCATCGCCCACCACATCGATTTCCCCGACTATACGCGGGACGAATTGCTCGACATCGCCGAACTGATGGTCGGGCAGATGCATTATCGCCTCGACGACGAGGCCAAAGCGACGCTGAAGGATTACATCGGCCTGCGCATGGCGCAGCCGCGCTTCTCCAATGCTCGTTCGATCCGCAACGCGCTCGATCGCGCCAGGCTCAGGCAGGCCAACCGGCTGTTCGCGGCGCGCGATGGGCCGACGAGCCGGGCGGCGCTCGCCACCATCAACGCCGAGGATATCCGCGCCAGTCGGGTCTTCACGCAGTGAGGCGCGGACGGCTCGCGAGATTACCCCCTCATCCGCCCCGCTTTCGCGGCGCCCTTCTCCCCTTGCGGGAGAAGGTGGCGCGCGGCGCCGGATGAGGGAACGCCAAAGCCGGTTCGGCGAGGGGACGACGATGCGGGACGGCCACACGACCCTGACCGACTTCCTCATCGGCGCGCAGGATGCGTCGGGCGGGATCGACGCGGATCTCATCGGGCTCATCAACCATGTCCAGACCGCCTGCAAGGCGATCGGCAATGCGGTGAGCCGTGGGCGACTCGAGGCGATGGGGGGGATCGCGACCACGGTCAACGTCCAGGGCGAGGAGCAGAAGCCGCTCGACGTCCTGGCCAATTCCATCCTCGTCTCCGCCTGCGAATGGGACGGCCAGCTTGCCGGCCTCGTATCGGAGGAGATCGCCGAGCCCTATCGGGTGCCCGAGGCCTACCCGCGCGGGCCCTACCTCATCGCCTTCGATCCGCTCGACGGATCGTCGAACGTGGACATCAACATCGCGGTCGGCACCATCTTCTCGGTGCTCAGGGCGCCCGAAGGGCGGCGCGACGCCGCGGCTCAGGACTTCCTCCAGCCCGGCACGCGGCAAGTCGCGGCAGGCTATGCGATCTACGGCTCCGCCTCAATGTTCGTGCTGACGCTGGGCCGCGGCGTGCATGGCTTCACGCTCGACCGCGACCTGGGCGTCTATGTCCTGACCCATCGCGATATGCGGGTGCCGGAGACGACCACCGAATTCGCCGTCAATGCGTCGAACGAGCGCTTCTGGGAGCCGCCCGTCAAGCGCTACGTCGCCGAATGCATCGACGGCAGGACGGGGCCGCGCGGCATCGACTTCAACATGCGCTGGATCGGCGCGATGGTCGCCGACCTGCACCGCCTGCTGCTGCGCGGCGGCCTCTACATGTATCCGCGCGACAGCAAGGACCCCGCCAAGGCTGGCCGCCTGCGCCTGCTCTACGAGGCCGGGCCCGCCGCCATGCTGATCGAGCAGGCCGGCGGCGGCGCCTCGACCGGGCGCGAACGCATCCTCGACGTCGTGCCGATCGACGTCCATCAGCGCATCGGCCTCATCATGGGGTCGCGGCGCGAGGTCGAGCGACTCGTCGACTATCATGGCGCCCACGATCGCGGCGAGCCGGCGGTCTTCGAGGCGCCGCTGTTCAACACCCGGTCGCTGTTCCGCATGGCCTGAACCCGAGGATTACGCCGATGTCGGCCCTCCACCCCGTCATTTCGGTCACCGGCTCCTCGGGGGCGGGCACCACCACCGTCAAGGGCATCTTCGACCAGATCTTCCGTCGCGAGGGCATCCGGGCGGCGGTGGTCGAGGGCGACGCCTTCCACCGCTACGACCGCGTCGAGATGCGGGCCAGAATCGAGGACTACCGACAGGCCGGGCACAACGACTTCTCGCACTTTGGCCCGGAGGCCAATCTTTTCGCCGATCTCGAGGCACTGTTCCGCGACTACGGCCGCGACGGCACCGGGCGGACCCGCAGATATCTCCACGACGCCGAGGAGGCCGCGCCCTACGGCATGACGCCGGGCCTGTTCACACCATGGGAGAAGATCGAGCCCGGCTCGGACGTGCTCTTCTACGAGGGCCTGCACGGGGCCGTGGTCGACGGCGACGTCGATGTCGGGCGCCACGCCGACATGCTCATCGGCGTCGTGCCCACCATCAACCTCGAATGGATCCAGAAGCTGCACCGCGACAAGAACACCCGCGGCCATTCGCACGAGGCCATCGTCGACACGATCCTGCGGCGCATGCCCGACTACGTGAACTATATCTGCCCACAGTTCTCGCGCACCGACGTCAACTTCCAGCGCGCGCCCACGGTCGACACCTCGAACCCCTTCATCGCGCGACATATTCCGAGCCCGGACGAGAGCATCCTCGTCATCCGCTTCCGCAACCCGAAGGGCATCGACTTCCCCTATCTGCTGTCGATGCTCAAGGACAGCTTCATGTCGCGGCCCAACACCATCGTCTGCCCCGGCGGCAAGATGGATCTCGCCATGCAGCTGATCTTCACGCCGATGATCTGGCAGCTGATGGCGCGGCGAAAGCTGGCGCATGAGGAGCACAGGCGGGCCTGAACCCCGCCATTCCTCCATACATCATTCTCCCGCCGAGCCCGGCGGATGAAGCGAGCGGGCGCGCGAGGCGCGCCGGAGCACGCGCGACAGGTCCTCGACCGAGTAGGGCTTGCGAAGAAGCTCGAATCCGTGCCGCCCGTCTCCGGCCAGGATGTCGCTGTAGCCGCTCGTCAGGATCACCGGCAGGTCGGGATGGCCGGCGCGAATCCGTCGGCCCAGGTCGACCCCGTTCATCCCCGGCATCACGACATCGGAGAAGACGACGTCGAAGCCTGCCGGATCCTGATGCAGGAGCGCCAGCGCCTCGTCGCCGTTGGCAGCCCATGTGGTGTTGTAGCCGAGGTCCTGCAGCAATTGCGTCGAGAAGGTCCCGACCTCGGTATTGTCCTCGACGACGAGCACCCGCCGGCCGCCGCCCTTGTCACGCGGGATCGCCTGCGCATCGTCGTGCGTCGCGGCCCCGCCGCGCGAGACCTGCGGCAGGTAGAGCGTGAAGACGGTGCCTTGTCCGACCTCGCTTTCGACCGCGATATTGCCGCCGGACTGCTTGGCGAAGCCGAACACCTGGCTCAGTCCGAGGCCCGTGCCTTTGCCGACCGCCTTCGTGGTGAAAAACGGCTCGAAGATATGCGCGATCGTCTCGGCCGGAATGCCGCAGCCGGTATCGGCGATGGAGATCGACACGAAGGCACCGGCGCCGGTCGGGTGACCCCTGATGACCGGCAGCGTGGCATCGCCCTCGACCCGAAGCGTCAAGATCCCCTCCCCCTCCATCGCATCGCGGGCATTGACCGCGAGGTTGACCAGGGCGGTCTCGAACTGGCTCGCGTCCGCTTCGACGAAACAGGGCTCCCTCGACCCCGAGCGGTCGACCCGGATGCGCGAGCCGACGACGGTCCCGAGCATCTCGGTGATCCGGTGGAGGCGGTCGTTGACCTCGAACACCTCGGGTTCGAGCGTCTGGCGGCGGGCGAAGGCCAGCAGCTGGCTGGTGAGGCGCGAGGCGCGGTCCACCGTATCGGCGATGGCATTGACGTAGCGGCGCCGGCGCTCTTCGGCGAGGTCGGGCCGGCGCAGCAGATCGGTCGAAGACTTGATCACCGTGAGCAGGTTGTTGAAGTCGTGCGCTATGCCTCCGGTGAGCTGGCCGACGGCCTCCATCTTCTGCGACTGGCGCAGGGCATCCTCGACGCGCTCGCGCTCCTCGCCTTCCGCCTGGAGGCGGGCATTGGCCTCGGCCAGGCTCTCGAGCTGCCGCTTCTGGTCGCTCAGGTCGGTCAGGACGCCGCAGAGAAGCGGCGTCGCCTCGTCCCGCTGCAGCAGGCTCAGCGAGATATGGACCGGAAGGCGGTTCCCGTCCTCGGCATGGAGCGTCAGCTCGCCGCGCGCCGTGCCGTTCTCGGCGGCGTGGCGCAGTCTCGCCAGTCCAGCCAGATCCGCCGGCCCGACGAAGCGCTGGAGCGCCTGCCCGATCAGCTTTTCCTGCGGAGCCCCGATCATCTCGGCGAGGCGGCGGTTCCCATACAGGATGATGCCCTCTCCATCGAGCGTGAGCGCGCCCTCCTGGATCTGCTCGATCAGCACGCGGTAGGGGCGGTCGGCGTTCTCGAGCGTGTAGACCTGTCGCTCATTGTCGGGCCCGTGCACGACGACGGCGTCGAAATCGCCCTGCCTTATGGCATCGAGCGTCTCTTCGCTGTCCCGCAGCCGCGCCTCGAGGTCGGTGATCCGCTCGCGGTAGCGCTGGAGCTTGGCGTCGGACAGGGGCGGGGCAGCGTCGTCGATCATCGTGGACCTGGGGCCTCCGCGGGAAGGCCCAGTCCGCGCAGCAGCCTGGCTTCGTCCGAGAGATCGCCGATGATGCGGCGCTGAGGTTGCGGCGAAAGCTTCAGCAGCGTCGGGGCGGCAATGATCTGGTTGGCCTCGGCCAGGTCCTGCTGCTGGTAGATATCGACGATCTCGAGGTCGTAGCGCCCATCGAGCCGGTCGAGGCAAATGCGACGCAAGACCTCGATGGTGCGGCGGGAGCGCAGCGTCATGCCGGCGACGAACAGCCTCAGCCGGTAGCGTCCCGGAGCTGCCTCCCCGGCGGCGTTCAAGAGGCTTTCGGGCGGATATCCAGCCCGACCAGAACCTTCTCGGTATCGGAGAGATCGCCGATGATCCGCTTCAGCGGGGGCGGCAGCCGTCGCACCAGCGTCGGAATCGCCAGGATCTGGTCGCCGGCGGCCAGCTTCGGATCCTTGAGCAGATCGATCACCTCAATGTCGTATCGCCCGGCCAGATGTTCCTCGCAGACCCGCCGCAGGTTGGCCATGGCCAGGAGCGACTTGGTGGTCTGCCCGGCCACGTAGAGGCGCAGGTGGTACTGGCCCGGATCGGCATCCTCGGCTGCGGGATCCTCGTCCGATTCAGGCATCGTCGCGCTCATTCCGCCGCACCCCGCCGCGCCGAGACGACGAGCCGCTCGCGCTCCAATTCCGCCTCGCGCGTATCGTCTTCGGCAAACAGCAGGCTCTCCTCGTCTTCGGCCGCGTCGAGGCTGGCGCGCAGCTCGGCGATCTGGCGTTCGATCGCCCCGCGCTGCCTGACGAGCTCGCGCCGACGCCGCTCGCCGTCCTGCCGCCGCCGCAGCGCCACGGCCCGCTCATGCGCCTCCTGGATGACGCGCGCCGTCCCGGTCAGCACGCCGCCCGGCCCGACATAGGCCTCGACGACCTCGATGCCGCCGGCGGTGATGCGGAATTCCCGCATTTGGTTGGAATGGCTCATGCCGCGCGACTTGATCATGTAGAGCGTCCGGGTGCGCTCGCCGCTCGCCTCGACGTCGAGCAACTTGACCCAGGAATCCATCAGTGACGACAGGCCGAGATCGGCCGTCTGGTCGCGCGCGGCCTCGTTGCGCAGGCTCGTGAACAGGGCCGTGATCCCCCGGCTTTTCAGCATATCGACCATACGCAAGAGCGTCCCCTGCAGTTCCGTGCGCGGACCGTGCAATGCCGATACGGGGTCGATCACCACCAGGTTCGGCTGGAATTCCTCGATATCCCGATGCATCCGGGCCAGGTGCATCTCGAGGCCGAAAAGCGTCGGGCGCGCCGCCTCGAAGCGCAGCAGGCCGCCGTCGACGTGGCGTTGCAGGTCGAGACCGACGGAGGTCATGTTGCGGCAGATCTGCGCCCCGCTCTCCTCGAAGACGAAGCTCATGGCGCGCTCGCCGCGCCGGCAGGCGGCGTCGACCATGTAGGAGCAGACCGTGGTCTTGCCCGTTCCGGCCACGCCCGAGACGAGGATGCTCGATCCGCGGAAGAAGCCGCCGGGTCCGAGCATCGCGTCGAGCCCGCCGATGCCGGTCGACACGATGTCGTTCGAGACGTCGTAGTCGAGCGCCGCCGACGTTACCGGAAGGACGCTGATGCCGCGATGATCGATCAGGAACGGGTATTCGTTGGTGCCATGGGCGGAGCCGCGATATTTCACCACCCGCAGGCGGCGCGTCGTGATCTGATCCTCGACCCGGTTGTCGAGCAGCACGACGCAGTCCGAGACATATTCCTCGAGGCCCTGGCGGGTCAGCTGCCCCTCGCCGCGCTCGCCCGTGATCACGGCGGTCAGCCCACGCTCCCGGATCCAGGCGAACAGGCGCCTGATCTCCGCCCGCAGGACCGCCGCGTCGGAGAGGCCGGCGAACAGCGTCTCGATCGTGTCGAGGACGACCCGCTTGGCGCCGACGACGTCGACCGCGTGGCCGAGACGGACGAACAGGCCTTCGAGATCGTATTCGCCGCTTTCCTCGATCTCGCTGCGCTCGACCCTGACGAAGTCGATCGCCAGCTTGCGACGCCCCACGAGGTCCTGGAGGTCGTAGCCGAGCGAGGCGACGTTCGTCGCCAGATCCTTGGCCCGCTCCTCGAAGCTCATGAAGACGCCCGGTTCGTCGTAGCGTGTCGCCCCGTTGACCAGGAAGGTCGCCGCGAACAGGGTCTTCCCGCATCCCGCCCCGCCGCACAGCAGTGTCGGCCGCCCGGCCGGCAGGCCCCCGAGCGTCACGGCGTCGAAACCGGCGATGCCGGTCGGCACCTTGGCCAGGGATTCGGTGATTGTCGTCTCTGCCGTCACGATATCGTTCCCTCGCGTCCCTGCCGGCGGCTTGTCGCAGACTTGCCGCGCCTTAACAACGTCCGCCGGCCCCTCTGGGGATCAACTGCTCGCCGCGGACCGGACCGTCCGCCGCGCTACGATTCCGAGCGTCGAGCCCTGAACGACGATGCTGAACAGCACCACCGCATAGGTAGCGGCCAGGATCGCCGACTTCGCCGGGCTGTCGGGCACCGCGAGCGCCAGCGCCACCGAGATGCCGCCCCGCACGCCGGCCCAGATCAGGAACGGGATGTCGCGACGCGACACCGTCTTGCTCCAGGCCAGCATGACGAGCGGTGCCACGACCCCGCACACCCGCCCGAGCAGCACGATCGGAACCGTCAGCAGCGCGAGCACGAGGGCGAGCCGTTCGAAGCGCAGCACCAGCACCTCGAGACCGATCAGCAGGAAGAGGACCGAGTTCAGCACCTCGTCGATGAGGGTCCACAGGCCGAACATGTAGGTCTTGGAGCGATCGCTCAGGGCGAAGCGCGGTCCGCGGTCGCCGATCAGCAGGCCAGCGGCCACCATCGCCAGCGGCCCGCTGAGCTGAAGCCGCTGGGCCAGCGCATAGGTGCCGGTGACCAGGGCGAGCGAGATCAAGACCTCGATCCCGTATTCGTCGATGGCTTTCATGCCCCGGTAGGCGATGTAGCCGGTCAGCACGCCAAGCAGCAGGCCGCCGCCCGCCTCTATGAGAAGGAGCTCGACCGCCGTCGCCGGACCGGCGCCCTCGCTGCCGCCCGTGGCAAGGCGCAGCAGAACCGTGAACAGCACAACGCCGACGCCGTCGTTGAACAGCGACTCCCCCTGGAGCTGGACCTCGAGCTCCGCCGGGATGGTGACGGTCCTGAGCGTGCTCAGCACGGCCACCGGATCGGTCGGGCTGATCAGCGCGCCGAAGACGAGCGCCCAGACCAACGGCATCGGATGGCCGACGAGGCGCGCCGCCGCGAAGAAGCCCACACCGACCACGGCCGTCGAGACGACGGTGCCGAAGCAGGCCAGGATCGCTACCGACAGGGCACGGCTGCGCAGCTTGTCGAGATCGACATGGAGCGCGCCGGCGAACAGCAGGAAGGCGAGCATGCCGTTCATCACGACGGCCGAGAAATCGATCTGCTGCAGCGCGCCGGTCAGCTCGTCGTAGAGGTGCTGCCCCGGATAGACCACGTCGATCACCACCAGGACGACCGAGGCCATGACGCTCATGACGAGCAGCCCGATCGAATGCGGCAGCAGGAGAAATTTGTGGTTGAGCCAGCCGAACAGCGCCGAGAGAGTTAGGAGGACGGCGGCCAGGTCGAAGATCGACAGCATGAACGGCTCTCATTGCGGTGCCGGGCAGAGGACGGGTGTCTTGTCACGATGGTGGTCCGCCGGATCCCGAAGCCGACAAGCCCGCTCCGGCGTTCGCCGTCAAGCGCAGGTAGTGCGGCGGGGCCAGCCTGGCGGGAGATGCTCCCCGAGCCCGGCGAGCACGGCGCGATGCCGCGCCTCGAGATCGACCAGGGCTGCGGCATCGGTCACACCCGCCCGGCCGACGGCGAGCGCGAGATCGGCGTGGCGCCGAAGCTCATCGCATCGCGTGGTGAAGCGCTCGACCTCGGCGACGCGGCCGATCACCTCCAGAAGCCGGATCAGCACGTAGCCGGACCCCGCGCCGTTCTGGCGGATCATGTGGAACATCGCGTCGCAAAGGCCGCGGTACGTCGGTACCGGATGGACCAGCACGATGCGGCCGTCGCGTGCCACGGCGCCGGTCGGCAGGAATCGCGGCGCGATGCGGCACAGCGCGTCGCCGAAGCGCTCCAGCACGCTGCCTGCGGTGAAGGGATCGTTGATCCCGGGCGAGAGTGCCCGCACGGCGACCTCGCTGAGCTGGCGGATGGAATATTCGAGATCCTGCAGGGCGGCGGGCCGATGGCCGAAGGTGAGGGTGCGCTCGAAGACCTCCGCGGCGCCCTCGACGTCGGCCGAGATCACGGCCACGGGCGCTCCGAGGGGTACGTAGTCGCCGGGGCGCACCTTCAGCCTGACGGCGACCGCATGCTCATGCGCCCAATCGGCCAGAGTATCGCGGTCGAGCGCGAGCAGGTAATTGCTAGCCTTGACGCTGACCGGCATGCCGTCGAGCAGCTCGACCGGCGGCTGAAGGTCGGCGTCCGTGAGCGTTCCACGGTCGATGGCGTCGCAAAGATCCCGGTGAACGGCATCGATCACTTTCTCGACGTTGATGCTGCCGGCGATGTGATGGACGAACCAGACGAGCGTGCCGAGGCAGGCCAGGGCGAGGCCGACCGCGCCCGTCACCGCAAGATGCGGAACGAAGGGAGTTTCCTGCGCGGTCCGCACCGTGCGCAGCACCATCAGCGCATAGGCGAACGTCCCCAGGAAGATGCCGAGGGCGATCTGGTTGCGGCTGTCACGCACGAAATTGCGCAGAAGCCTCGGCCCCATCTGTCCCGAGGCGAGCGAGAGCGCCGCGATGGTGATCGAGAAGATGGTTCCGGCGACGCCGATGGTGGAGGAGGCGACCGCGCCGAGCAGGCTTCGGGCGCCTTCCGCGCCTCCCGAATATCCCCAGGCGGACGAGGCCGGATCGGACGCCGAGAGGCTCACCCGATCGAACGCGACGGCGGCCTGGGCAAGGGCGATGGACATCAGCACTACGACGGCCGGCCGCAACCAGAACTGATCGCCGAGCTTCTCGAGCCACGCTCCGAACCTGGCCTTCATGCGCCGCCGTCTTCCGGCGACCGCTCAAGGAGATTGAGCCCGAACCAAGGATCCGGCGGCGAGGACGCCGCCGCGTGGATGTCCGGGCGCGCGGCGATGCCCGCCCTGCCGGCCCGTCCTACGAGTCGCATCGCCGACAGCATCTTGTCAGGAGCGGATCCGGGCGTTCGAAGAGTCCATGTCCGGCCTCGATCCGATGGCGCGGTGCAGTCCGGCGCCCATCGCTCTACGCGCCGGGACGACGGGAGTTCCGCCGCCGCGACGCCGGATCTGATCCGCCATCCGCGGAGGACGCCGCTCAATTGGACTGGGCTCAGGCGGCATGCCGCCTGAGCCGCTGTAACGGTTCTCTCGGCAATGTTACTTGGGCATCAGCACGCTGTCGATCACATGGACGACGCCGTTCGACTGCATGACGTCGGGCGTCTCGATGGTCGCGCCGCCGCCCTTCTCGTCGATGAGCACGATCTTGTCGCCATCCATCTTGGCGGTGAGCGTGCCGCCCTCGACCGTCTTGAGGTTCTCCGACCCGCCCATCGACTTGATCTCCTTCTTGAGACCTTCGGCCGTGATCTTGCCGGCCACGACGTGGTAGGTCAGGATCTTGGTCAACGTCGCCTTCATGTCGGGCTGCGTCAGTTTCTCGACCGTGCCGGCGGGAAGCTTGTCGAAGGCGGCATTGGTCGGCGCGAAGACGGTGAAGGGGCCCGGCCCCGACAAGGTGTCGACAAGGCCGGCCGCCTTGACCGCAGCGACCAGCGTCGTCAGAGTCTTCGCCTGCGACGCGTTCTCGACGATCGTCTTGCTCGGATACATCGGTGCGCCACCGACCATCGGTTCGCCGGCTGCAAGGGCCGAGAGTCCCAGGCCCGCCGTGCCGACGGCCATGACGGCCGCAAGGGCCAGGGTCTTAACATGCCTCATGTCTCTGTCTCCTGATTTGCTGAGAGCCCCGAAGTTACGGCTGCCGACTCCAAACGTTTCAAAATTTTCGCAATATTAAATTTCGCTCATTCGGGAACAACAGGAGCGCCGGCAAGGTCGGATCTTCCAAGCAAAGGGACGATGAATGTTTCGAGGCAGGTCTATGATCTGTCGGAATGCGACCCATGCGCAGGAGATGTTGCTTGGGTCCCTCGGTCATGATGATGGCCGTGCTGCATGGGGTTGCGGCGGGCGAGCCAAAACAGGTAGAGCGCGAGAGCGCCGAACAGGAGATCGAGCCAGAAGGTATAGTTCAGGCTGAAGGTGGCGAGGCGCGCCCTGATGCCGGCCTCGTGAGGCGGGATCCAGCCCAGCGCGGTGAAGGCGAGGTCCATGATCAGTGCCGCGACCACCATGGTCACGTAGAAGACGGCGCCGATATAGGCCGCCATGCGCCAGCCGAAGTAGCGCCGGTAGGCGTCGAGCAGCGGCAGGACGATGAGGTCGGCATAGAGGAAGGCGAGGACGCCGCCGAACCCGGCGCCGCCCGCCCAGAGCACGGCCGCCAGCGGCACGTTGCCGATCGAGCAGACGAAGGTCAGGCAGGCCACGATCGGCCCGAGCAATGCGTTCAGAGGAATCCTCACCCAGGGCGACGCATGGGTCAGGAACAGCGCCTGCCAGAATGCGTCGGGCACGAAGCTCGCGAGAAAACCGCCGACCAGGAAGCCGACGCCGAGGTCCTTCCAGAGCATCGACCATTCCATCGCGAAATTCTGGGCGACGCGGACGCGGGTGGCGGGGTTCAGCAGCCGAGCCCGCCAGGTCGGCCCCTCGACCGTCATCGACATGTGCTGGTGGCCGCCGCCGGCTTCTTCGTGCGTGCGGGCCGCCTCGGCCAGCGCCCTCGGATAGGTCAGCCTGACGAGCAGGCTCATCACGACGACGAGGACGATCCCGCCGATCCATTCCCCGGCCATGAACGGCCATCCCATCAGGAGGAAGAGTATGATCCCCAGCTCCAGCACCAGGTTGGTCGACGCGAACAGGAAGGCCAGCGCGTTCACCAGTGCGACGCCCTTCTTGAACAGCGTCCGCATGATCGCGGCCGAGGCATAGGAGCAGCTCGAGCTCGCTGCGCCCGCCAGCGTGGCGATGGCGATCTCCTTGGGACCGCCGCGGCCGAGCGTTCGGCGCATCGCCTCGGCCGGCACGATCGCCTGGAGGATCGAGGAGATCGTGAAACCCAACACCAACGTCCAGCCCGTCTGCCAGGCCATGCCGAGCGCCATGGTCAGAGCATGGCCCACGCGAGCGATGAAATCCGCCATTGCCGCTCTCCGTATCCTTCGCCGAAAGGCTCCGGAACTGCCGTTGGTTCCCGCCGGCGATCGAGGACTATGCCAGGTCGCTCTCGGTTTCCGCTAAGATTGGACTAAGTGTTCGATTGCCGTCATCTGTAATCCAGGATGTACTGACAAGCCGCCAAGCGGGTCCGCGGTCTTCGGCCAATCGCCATGCGAACCATAGCGGCTACTTTTTTTCCCGAATGGTTTTGCGGCGCGAAACTTTCGACAGCAGTCCGCGTACCTGATTCCATCGGGATAGTGCAGCTTTCGCTGACAAACCCTGGTAATGCTGGGAGGTTCACTCATGGATAACGACAAACGCTTCGATACCGAAGAGGGCGCGGCGCCTCGCACGATCGACATGGCGGCCGGCCGGCGGGCCTTTATGCGAACCTCCGGGCTGGCAGCGGCGGGCGCGGCGATTTTCGGCGCGACGGGTGCAAACATGGCCGAGGCGCAGAGCGCCGACCTCGATCAGCAGATCCTCAATTTCGCGCTGAACCTCGAATATCTCGAAGCGGAATTCTACCTCCATGCCGCCTTCGGCCGTGGCTTGGCCGATACCGACATCGGCGGCAACGGCCGCCTCGGCGGCGTAACCGGCGGCCGTCAGGTCCAGTTCCAGGACCCGACCATCGCGGCCTATGCCAACGAGATCGCCACCGACGAAGAGAACCACGTCAAGTATCTTCGTTCGGCCCTCAAGGGTGCCAGGGTCGCCCGTCCGACCATCGACATCCAGAACAGCTTCACGACGGCGGCGATCGCCGCGGGGCTGATCTCCCAGGGACAGACGTTCGATCCCTACGCGGACGACGTCAGCTTCGTCCTCGGCGCTTATATCTTCGAGGACGTCGGCGTTACGGCCTATAGCGGCGCTGTCAGCCTGATCACCAACAAGAATATCCTGCAGGCCGCCGCCGGCGTTCTGGCGGTCGAAGCTTATCACGCGGGCCTGGTCAGGACCGTGCTGTTCGCGAAGGGCGCCTTCCAGCAGACGGCGGCGATCTCCGCGCTGCGCGCCACGCTGGCGGGGCTCGGCAACGACGACCAGGGCGTCGGGCCGGATCAGAGCACGATCAGCGGTGGCGCCGCCACCCAGGCCAACATCGTGCCGACGGACCAGAACTCGCTCGCCTTCTACCGGACGCCACGGCAGGTGCTCAACATCGTCTACGGCCAGACGGGCGCGAGGCAGGGCCTGTTCTTCCCGGATGGCACCAACGGGTTCTTCCGCGGCCAAGGCTGAACCCGTCCTACCCGGACCGGCGAGCCGCATCGACGTCGTCGGTGCGGCGGGCAGGCCGGACGGAGGCCGGACGTCATGCCTAATCTCTATCGAGGGCGAGGCGCGTCACATCGCGTGACCCGCCTGCCTTCATCGTGAAGCGGCGGATCGTTATTCCGGACCCGTGTCGCGCTACTGCGTCAGGCGGGCAGATCCGACGGCGTTCTGGAACAATGTGTTCATCGCCGCCGAAATGTCCCCCCCGGTGTCGACCTGGAAGAAGAAGCCCGGCGAGGCGCATGCCTGCAGGGTGCTGCCGATGTTCGGCTGAAACGGAGCGATGTTGCTGACATAGAATGGATTGGTCGGCAGGGGATTGTAGGTCGTATAGAGCACCGCGATCTTGATCCCGCGGTTCTTGATCGTCGTGCACCAGGATCCGCCCATCGCCTTCATGACGCGACCGCCCGAATTCTCGTCGACGACGCCGTCCGTCACCAGGAACAAGAATTCCTGAGGACTGTCTCCAGCATTGTTCGTGCCTTTTCCGGGCGTATTCATCACCGCATTGATGTCGTTCATCGCCGCATCGTAGTTCGTGTCCTGGTCGTTGTTGTAGTTCGTCTTAGTCAAATACGAGTTCTGATAGGTGATCAGCGCCTGGATGTTGGCGGCTTGGCTCTGCACGGTCGCGAGGTTGGAGGTCAGGGCGGCGACGTTGTTGAAATAGGCGTCGAACGTATAGATGGCCATGCGGTATTTGGCGGAAGTCGACGCCTCCGTGCTCTGTGCGCTCGACGTCAGGTTTTGTGTCGCCTGGGCCACGAGGTCGATGCGCAGCTGGATCCCCTTGCTGCGGGCCAGGGCATAATTGTCCTCCCCGTTGGGATTGCCGAGGTTGTCGCCGGCGGGGTTCGTCTCGTGGCAGGCAAAGGCGCATCCCCCTTGGCTTGGAGTCAGGCTCACCATCTGGTCGATGCCGGCCTGCGTCGCGGCGATGGCCATCGACGGCGAGGAGTCGAGCAGAAGATAGAAGTCGATGTTGGGATTGGTGGAGGCGCTCGAGCCCGCCTTGCCCGAAAACGCGATCGACGGACGGCTCAGCAGGTTGGCGAAGGTGTCGGTGCGTGACCCGGAATAGCTGACGCTCACGTTGCGTGTCGTGCCCGTCGCGCCGGGAGCATCGGTGACGGTGATCTTGACGGCAGACGGGTCGAGATTGACATCCGGTATGCCGGAGGCCTGGGCCAGGAACATGCTGGTCGCCACCGTCTGGGCGACGGTCGCGGGCTGGCTCATCATGGCGGGCGTGACCGCCGCGAGCGCCGCGGCATCCGAGATCGCGTTGAGCTTCGTCCACTTGCGCGCCGCCGAGACGTAATCCAGCCCGACCGCGACGCCGAGGACCATGGGAAGCGCGGCCAGCGCAAACAGGATCGCGACATTGCCGCTCCGGTCGCGACGGAGTCTCGCAAGCATCGTCGAAACGATCCTCATTGTGGCGCCTGCCATCGGACAAATCCTCGTCGAACGTTGCGCCTCGCTCATCCACTCAAGGCAATGCTGTTTGAAATGCGCGGATTCATGTAGATCTGGTCGGACATCGTCCGGCTGCTGCCGAAGAGACTACTGACGAGAGACACGTAATTGTAGCTGACGGTGCACCAGATGATGTAGCTGCCCGGCTGAGTGATTCCTGCCTTGACGGTCTCGACCTGGCCCTGCGGCAGAGCCATCCCGTTGAGGGCCTGGCTCCAGGCGACGGTCGCCACCCCGCTGGCGTTGACGGAGAGTTCGGACACAATGATGGTCAGGCCGGAGGTGGAATAGGGGGCGAAGATCTGCGCCGAGGCGTTGAGGACGAGGTTCATGCTGGAACTCGTCATTGATACGTTGCGCGTGACGAGGTCGGCGACGGCGCGCGTCGTCAGCGTGACCTTGCGGGAGATCGCCGACATGCGGCTCAATTCGAAGCCGCCGAAGACGAGGACGATCAGGAGCGGCAGAACGAGCGCGAATTCGACCGCCGATACGGCGCGCTCGCAGCGCACCAGATCACGCAGGCTAGAGCATGTTCGGCCGTCGCCGAACTGCTCCAGATTTAAAAATGCGAGCAGTTTCATCGGGATGAAATCGGCATGCGATTCCATCCGATCCGATGCTGCTCTCGGGCGGCCGTGCATCGGCTAGGGCTCGTTCTTGAAGACCGAGGTGGCCATCAGCAGACGGCTCCCGTTCGTCTGGTTGATCAAGTTGAGGCCGAACGGCAGGTTGAACACCGACCACTGATAGAGCATCCGGACGATGACGATGTCGCCCGGCGTGCCGGGGTTGAAGTTCCAGCTATTGGTGACATTGCCGTTGCCGTCGAAGGTCAGTGTAGGAAGCGCCGTATTGGCGTTGGCGAAAGCGGAGGTGGATACAACATCGACAAAAAACTTACTACAATTGAACAGATTTGGTAATTTCGCACAAAGCTGCGCCTTGTATTGCGTTGCATTGAGGTTTTGCTGCTGGATGAGGCCGACGAGAATCTGGCGGCTGTTCGACTCGGTGAACGTTTCGAGAGCCTGCGTGCAGAAATAGATCACGCTGAGCTGCAGCGCGGCAAAGATCAAAGCCAGGAAGGGAAGCGCCACGATGGCGAATTCGATCGACGCGGTCGCCCGCCTGTCGACGAATAGTCTCGCGCGCCAGAATTTGAGGCCAATCATCGCGTTCGATCAGGTCGCGGAGGCGGCTCACCTCCATGCTCTGCGAGCCTAGCGGACGTCCCCCTAAAAGTTCGTGTCGTCGAGGTGGAGAAGTCGCGTAAAGCGGATTGACCATGTCGTCGGCCGAACCGCATTCGAGCTGGCGATAGGCCTCGCGATGCGGGTCGTCACATGTCGAGCGGTGCGTTCCTTTGCGTCAGGCGCAAGGCCAGCGGATGCCAAACCTGTCGGGCGAGACATAGGACTCGCAATTTGTCATGAGCCCGGCACCGCGACGTTACGTCAGCCCCGGTCGGAGCCGGTCCGTCAGATCCGCAGGGCGTTACGCACCCGTCCGTAGGCGATGCGGGCCGTCACGCCCACCCGCCATAGGCCGTGCAGCGGAAGCGGCTTGATCTCCGTGACCGGCATGTCGAGCTCGCGGGCGGGCGTGCCCGCGACGCGGCGCGCGACCTCGCCGCCCATGGCGGTCGCCATGGCGATTCCCCGACCATTGTAGCCGAGGCAGGCAATGAGGTTGGAGGCAGGTTCGTGGAAATGCGGATAGTGGTCGGCGGTGATGGCGAGCTGGCCGTTCCAGCCATGCGACCAGCGCGGCTCGCCGAGGAAGGGCCAGAGCCGCGTCGCATAGGCCCTGAGGTCGGCGAGGGCGGATGGCCCATCCACCGGCCGCTGCCGGCTGCGGCCGCCCATCAGCAGCCGGTTCGTCGCATCGAGCCGGTAGTAGACGGTGATCGACTCGTGCTCGTAAAGCACCGGGCGCGCGGGCAACATCCGCCTCGCGACGGCCTCGGGAAGCGGCTCGCTCGCCGCGATGCCGCTGAACACCGGCACCACGCTGCGCGCGAGCCCGGGCCAGAGCCCATCGGTGTAGCCGTTGGTGGCGAGCACCAGCCAGTCCGCCGTCACGATGCCGCACGGCGTCGTCACCTGCCAGCCCCCGCCTACCCGGTCGACGGAAATGGCACGGGTGTGTCCGTGGATGGCCGCCCCGGCCCGGATCGCCGCATCGGCCAGCCCCCGGGCCAGCCCGAGCGGATTGACCGATCCGCCGCGCCGGTCGAGCGCGCCGCACAGGTACCGGTCGGTTCCCGTCGCCGCCGCGACCGCGTCGCGATCCAGGACCTCGACCGGCAGTCCGCGCGCCCGGGCACGCTCCGTCGCCTGCCGGATGAAGCTCGCTGCGCCGCGCGAGAAAGCCGCACGGATGGTGCCGTTGCGGGTCGCCTCGCATTGGATCTGGTGGTCGCGGATGAGGTCGAACACCTTCTGGGGGGCGTTGCCCGAGAATGCGACCATCCGCTTCCCGAGATCGGCGCCGAAGGCCTTCTCGATGTCGTCGGGCTCGGATTTGAGGCCTGGGTTGACTTGGCCGCCGTTGCGGCCCGAGGCGCCCCAGCCGGGCTCCCCGGCCTCGATCACCGCGACCTCCGTGCCGCGCTGCGCCAGATGCAGCGCCGCGGAGAGGCCGGTGAAGCCGCCGCCGACGATCGCCACGGCGACCCGCTTGTTTCCGCTGAGCGGCGGTGTCGCCACGCGCTCGCGCGCGGTCTCGGCGTAGAGGGAGCGTGGCATCGGACGGAGCGCGGCCGCCGCATCATCGATCGCATCCATGTCTTTCTCCCCTGCGCACGCCATGGCAAGCCTATCGGCATCGTCACAGGCACAGCAACCGCAGACACAGCAATGACAGGCACGGAAAGCAACCGCGAGGCGCGGACGGAGGTGGAATGGTGCCGCGACCCCGCCAAGGCGCAGGAGGTCGCGCGTCTCTTCGTCGCCCATGCGGATGTCGCCTATATCTCGCATTCCGAACTGATGTTCGGCCGGGCCTCCGCGCGCGATCGCTGGAGCGACGATCTCCGTGACAGAATCAGCGGCGAGGCGGCCCGGGCCATCGCCGACGCGCCGGCGCATGGCGCGTCATCGCGAACGCGGCTCGCCTCGGCCACGATCGATGGCCGCTTCGTGGGCTTCGCTTTCGTCTCCTTCCCAGCCTCCGCGGGGACGCCATTCGGTGTCGTCGAGGACCTGCTGATCGCGCCCGAGCATCGCGGCCGGGGCGTCGGCCGCGCGGTGCTGGCCTGGATCGCCGACGAGTGCCGGGCCCTGGGCTGTCGCCGCCTGTTCCTCGAAAGCGGCGTGGCGAACCACGACGCCCATGGCTTCTTCGCGCGACAGGGGTTCGGGCAGACGTCGATCGTCATGATGCGCGAGCTCTGACCCTCGCGGGTCGCTCCTCCGCCGGAGCCGTATCGGCAACAGCCGAACGTGCTCAGGGCGCGATCCGGGCACGCGGATGGGCCGAACGATAGGCGTCGAGAAGACGGGTGCTGTCGACCGCCGTATAGAGCTGGGTGGTCGAGAGCGAGGCATGGCCGAGCAGTTCCTGGATGGTCCTGAGATCGCCGCCGCGCCCGAGCAGATGGGTCGCGAAGGAATGGCGCAACGCATGCGGAGTGGCGCTCGACGGGAGGCCGAGCGCGCCGCGCAGTCGCTCGACGGCGAGCTGGATGATGCGCGGCGACAGCGGACCACCGCGCACGCCGATAAAGAGCGGCCCCTGCGACGGCAGGGCATGCGGGCAGAGCGCGAGGTAGGCCTCGACCGCGCGGGCGACCGGGGCGATCACCGGCACCTGCCGGGTCTTCTGCCCCTTGCCGGTGACGGTGAGCTGATCGCGGTTCCCGGTCGGCGCCTCGTCGCGCCGCAGGCCCAGCGCTTCGCCGATGCGCAGGCCCGCACCGTAGAGCAGGCAGATGACGGCCGCGTCGCGAGCCAGCACCCAGGGCGGCCGCGCTTCGTCGGCCCGCGTGGCGGTCTCGGTCATGTCCCTGGCGGCCGCCGCAGGGATGGGCTTCGGCAGGCGGCGCGCGACCTTGGGCGTCCGCACGGTCGAGAACACGGCGGCCCTGCCGCGACCGTTGCGTTCGAGGTGGCGCGCGAAGGAGCGCAGGCCGGCGAGCCCGCGCAGCAGCGAACGGCTCTCCACGCCCTCGGCGCGGCGCCGCGCCATGAAGGCCCTGAGGTCGGTCGGCACCAGAGCGGCCAGCGACCCGAGATCGGCGGGTTCGCCGTTGTGCTCGGCCAGGAAGGCGAGGAACTGCCGCAGGTCCCGCCGATAGGCCTCGATCGTGTTCGGCGACATGCGCCGCTCGGCACCGAGATGCGACAGCCACAGGCGCGCCTCCGCGACGACATCCTCGGCCGCCACGGCCACGAAGATCGGCAGGGGAACGGGTTCGGCGGGAAGGGGCTGCGGCAGGCTCATCGGATCACCCTCCTCCGTCCGGCTTAAGGCCGGGTTGCGGCCGACGCCGATGGGAAAGCGTTCCCTCATCCGCTACATAGCACGGCACCAGCCGCAGCGAACATCGGGGGGGGCATCTTGGAAACCACCAGCGACATGCCGATCCGGACCCGGCCGAGGACGCAGGACATCGTCGTCGCGGGCGGCGGCATCGCCGGGCTGGCGCTGGCGCTGGCCGTGCGGCGGGCCTGTCCGGGCGCGACGGTCACGCTGTGCGATCCGCGCCCCGCGCACCCCGCACGAAGCCCGCGGGCGGTGGCGGTGGCGGCGGGCGCCCGACGGTTTCTCGGGGATCTCGATGCCTGGCAGGCGGTGGCCGCCGAGGCCCAGCCGATCACCGCCATGACCATCACCGATTCGCGCCCCGAGGATGCGCCTCGTCCGGTCTATCTCGATTTTGCCGGCGAGGCCGAGCCGGGCGAGCCCTTCGCCCATATGGTGTTCCACGACGATCTCAGGACCGCTCTGGCGGAACGCTGCACCGCACAGGGCGTGACCATCGTGAGGGACCGCGTCACGGGCTTTCGTCTCGGCGGCGGCGCTCTCTTGGCCGAGGCCGCGACGGGCGTGCTCAGGGCGCGGCTCCTCGTCGCGGCGGACGGCGGCCGCTCCCGCCTGCGCGAGGCAGCCGGCATCGGCACGCTCGCCCGCGATTACGGGCAAGCCGGCATCGTGGCGACGTTGTCGCACGACATTTCCCACGAAGGGCGCGCCACGCAGCATTTCCTGCCCGAAGGTCCCTTGGCCATCCTGCCTCTGCGCGCCGCGGACGGTTCGCCACGCCGCGTCTCGCTGGTCTGGACCACGAGCCTCGCCGAGGCGAGGCGGCTCGTCGCCCTCTCGCCGGAGGCTTTCGTCGCGGCGCTGCAAGGCCGCATCGGTCGCGACTATGGAGCCCTTGCCCTCGAGGATGTGCCGAGCGCCCATGCGCTGCGGCTCGTGCTGCCGCGCCGCCTCGTCGCCGAGCGCGTGGCGCTCCTCGGCGATGCGGCCCGCACCATCCATCCCCTGGCCGGCCAGGGGCTCAACCTCGGCCTGCGCGATGCCGCCGTCCTGGCCGAGCTCGCGGCGGAGCGCCTGTCGCTCGGCCTCGATCCCGGCGACGCCGAAACGCTCGATGCCTACCAGCGCGCCCGCCGCTTCGACGCCCTGGCGATGGCGGTCATGACCGATGGGCTGAACCGGCTGTTCTCCAACGACACCCTGCCGGTACGCCTGCTGCGCGATGTCGGCCTCGGCCTCGTCGACCGCCTGCCTCGGCTCAAGCGATCCTTCATGCGCGATGCGGCCGGTCTGGCGGGGCGCGTGCCGCGCAGCTTCACGAGATAGCCGTCGTTCACGCTCAGCCCGCACGGATGAGGGCGAGCCCTCCCGCGACGATCGCAACGCCGAGCCATTGATGGACCGCAAGCCTTTCGCCCAGGAACAGGCAAGCCAAGCCGACCGTGATGGCGCTTTGCAGGGAGCTCAGGACGGTGACGATCGCCACCTGTCCCGTCGCCAGCCCTGCCGAAACCGCAAGATATCCGAAGACCGCAATCGCGCCCGTGCCGAGCACCGCGCCGGCGTCGGGGCGTGAGAGAGCCAGGGAAGGCCGCAGGACCAGGGCCGCCGCCGCGAGCAGCACCGTGCTGATCGCGTAGTAGAGCCAGACCGGGACGACCGCTCCGAGGCCCGGCGTCGCGAAGCGTCCCTGGATCCAGAACTGCACGCCGAATCCGACGCAGGCCACGATCGCATAGGCGAGTCCGGCCCGGTCGCCGACGGAGTGCGGATCATGTCCCGCCTCGGTTGCCCTCGGCGGCAGGCACACCAGCACGCTGCCGGCCATCACCAGCGCGAGTCCCAGGATCGCGACCATCCCGATGGTTTCGCCGCTGACCAACGACAAGACGGCCGTCACGGCGCCGTAGGCGCCGGTTATGGGGGAGACGAGGCCGACGCGGCCGACCTGGAGGCCTCGGTAGAGCGATACGGTCGCCAGCAAACCGATCGGCGCCGCGCCGATGCCGGCGAGCAGCGCCAAGGGCGAGGGATGGCGCAACGGCTCCCGGACCGCCGGATCGAGCGCCAGCCAAAGGCCGAGCCCCAGCGCACCCACGCCTTGCGCATAGAGCATCGCCTTGTGGACGCCCATGCCGCGCCCGATGATGCGGATCAGAAAGTCGGTCCCACCCCACAGCAGCGCGGCAGCCAGCCCGAACACCACCGCCATGCAAGAGACCCCTCCGTGAGCCGGCATGATGCCACGACGCCGGCTCGTCATCAGGCTCGATCTGACGCAACTTGGCCTTTCCCCGACCACGACGATCGGCGGGCAACGCCGAGTTTTATTGCCAAATGGCATCATTATATGTATATTTTGCCAAATAGGAGACGATGATGGTCGCGCTGACCCTGATCGACACGCACCCGCGAAGCTTTGCGGCGGACCCGATCACCGATGAGGAGGCGGCCGCCATGTTCCGGGCCGTCGTCAAGCTCTTCCGGCTCTGGGGACTGACGGACGAGCAGGCGGCCACCCTGCTCGACCTCACCCTGCGCTCCTATCGCCGCTGGAAGGCTGGCGAGCCGAGGCGCATGAGCCGGGACGGCAAGGCGAGGCTTTCGAACCTGATGGGCGTCCACAAGGCGCTCAGGATCATCTTCCGCGAGCCGCAGCGCGGCTATCGCTGGATCAGGGCGCCCAACGAGGGGTTCGGCGGCAGGTCGGCGCTGGACGTCATGCTCGGCGGCGAGTTGACCGACCTGATGCGCGTTCGGCGCTACCTCGACGCGGAGCGGGGCGCGTGGTGACTGAAGACACCGCGTATCCCGTGGCTCCGGTGCTTTGGCCCGGGGCGCGGCGGATCATCCGGAGCATCCATCCGCCGATCGATCTCTACGAAGACATCGCCGACCCGGCCGACTGGCCGCTGCTGCTCGCGGCCGAGCAGAAGACCAACCCACGCCTGATGGAGACGATCGGCCGCCTCGATCTCGTGCCTCCCGCCCGCCGTATCGGCGGCCCCGGATCGAGCTACCTGATGGCGCCGTTCACGCATGTCAGCCGCGACCGGCCGAGCCGCTTCAGCGATGGATCCTTCGGTGTCCTCTATGTCGGCGACCGGTTCGAGGTCGCCCTGCTCGAGACGGTCCATCATCACGGTCGCTTCATGGCGCGGACCCGCGAGCCCGCCGGCTGGACCTCGCAGTTCCGCGAGATCGGGCTCGACGTCGCGGCCGACCTGCACGACCTGCGCGGGCTCGACCGGTCGCGGGCGGATGTGCTCGATCCGGACGACTACGGGTCCGGCCAGGCGCTCGGCGCGATGCTGCGCGGCGCCGGGTCCGACGGGATCGTCTATCCCAGCGTCAGATGTGCGGACGGAACCTGCGCCGGGCTGTTCCATCCCGACCTCGCCGCCAATGCCTTCCAGGGGCGGCACCTCGATTATCATTGGGACGGCGCGCGGGTCGACCTCTATCGTGACGCCGGCAGCAACCAGGTCTACCGGATCGGCTGAACCGGCATCGTGGCCGGCCCCCGGAAAGGCAACCAGCCCTCGTTCTGGAAGATGGCGGCGCCCTCGCGCATCGCTTCCCCCATGATGGCGACCGCCGCCGCGCCGGCGTCGAGACAGGCCGGCGCAGTCCCGGCCGTCACGCCGCCGAGCGCGACGACGGGAAGGCCGATCGGCCTCGCTTCACGCAGCGCCGCGATGCCGAGCGCCGGCCCGTAGCCGGGCTTGCTGGCGGAGGCGAAGATGGGACTCAGGGTCACGTAGTCGGCGCCGGCGCGCGCTGCCGCCCGCGCGTCGTCGAGCGTATGGGCTGAGACGCCGATCAGCGCACGCGCCCCGAGGCGTCGCCGCGCGTCGGCAACCGTGTCGGCGCTGCGCAGGTGCACGCCCACGGCGCCCGTCTCGGCCGCCAGGTCGGCGTCGGCGCCGATCGTGAGCGCCGCGCCGGGGTACGAGCGCACCGCGGCGCCGAGGCTGGCCGCCAGGATGCGCCGCTCGTCGCCCGGCAGATCGCGATCGCGCAGCCACACCCAGCGGACGCCGGCGTCGAGCAGGTCCGCCACCAGCTCGGGCAAGGGCCGCCGCGCCTGGTGGCGGTCGGTGACGACGAGAAGCCGCGCCGGCGGGGCCCGCACGACCGCTCCGGCCCTCAAGAGCCGACGAGGCCGAGCTGCGGGCTCGACGGCTCCGCCCGTTTCCGGGCCGGGATGCGGCCGGCCAGATGGGCGAGCCGCCCGGCCTCGACTGCGTGACGCATGGCGCGGGCCATGCCGACCGGATCGTCGGCCTTCGAGACCGCCGTGTTGAGCAGGACGGCAGAGGCGCCGAGCTCCATGGCCACCACGGCGTCGGACGCGGTGCCGATGCCGGCGTCGACGATCACCGGGACCGGCGAGCGCCGGCAGATCAGTTCGAGCCCGGCCGGATCGGCGATTCCCATGCCGGAGCCGATCAGCGAGCCGAGCGGCATGACGGCCGCGGCCCCACGGTCGGCCAAGCGCCGGCAGACGACCGGGTCGTTGGTGCAATAGGGCAGCACCACGAAGCCGCGCTCGACCAGCGCCTCGGTGGCGGCGAGGAGCTCGGACACGTCGGGATAAAGCGTCTCGCGGTCGCCGATGATCTCGAGCTTGATCCAGCTGGTGCCGAGCGCCTCGCGGGCGAGCTCGGCCGTCAGGATGGCATCCCGCGCCGTCTCGCAGCCGGCCGTGTTGGGCAGGAACCGCAGGCCCTTGAGCAGGCTCACCGTGTCCGAGCCGTGGCCGGCGAGCGACACACGGCGGACCGACACCGTCACCATGGCGCAGCCGCTCGCCTGCACCGCCTGCGTCATGATGCTTTGAGTCGGATAGCCTGCCGTGCCGAGGATGAGCCGCGAGCCGAAGGTCTCGCCGGCGATGGTCAGAGCGTCGGTCATTCTAGCCTCCCGCGACGGCGCGGATGATCTCGACCCGGTCGCCGTCGGCGAGGCGCGTCTCGTCCCAGGCCGGGGCACGCACAACGGCGCCGTTCAGCGCGATGGCGAAGCCGCGGCGGACGGTGGGATCCGGCGGATCGATCTCCTGCTGCCAGAGCGCCGTGAGCGTCGCCGCGCCCGTGTCGCGGTGCTCCCCGTTGACCTCGATGCGCATCATGCGGCTCCTCTGGCAAGTATGGCCTCGGCGAAGCGGCCGGGACCGAAGGTCGCGGCTGCCCCCTGCATCCGGCCGGTGGTGATCAAGTCCTCGATGGCCCGCGCCGTGACCGGCGCCAGGAGATAGCCGTTGCGGTGATGGCCGGCCGCCACCAGGAGTCCCGGCGCGAGTTCGCCCAGGATCGGCGCGTCGTCGTCGGACGTCGGCCGGAAGCCGGTCCTGATCTCCTCGATCGCCATCTCCTCGAGGCCCGGCAGCACGCGCCGCGCCGCATCGAGCAGCGCCAGCAGGCCGCCGGCCGTGACCGCGCAGTCGAATCCCGCCTCCTCCATCGTGGCGCCGAGGATCAGCCGGCCGTCGCTCTTCGGCGCGAGATGGATCTCGGCGGTCCACACGACATGGTCCATCGGCAAAGGTCCCGTGCGGCCGCGCAGCGTCAGCGATTGTCCTTTGAGCGGCCGGATCGGCAACCGGGGAGCGGACGACGGCCAGGGGGCGACGCCGGCGGCGGCCCCGGTCGCGAGCAAGGTAGTGCCGGCCTGGATGGTGCGCCCGTCGGCCGCAACGCCGGTGACGCGCCCGCCGCTCCGCTCGAGCCCGTCGATCTGCGTCGCCTCGAACAGTTGGCCGCCGGCGGCCAGAAACGCGGCCCGCAGCGCGCTCGTCATCCCGAGCGGGTCGACCTGGTGATCCTCGGGGCAGAGGATGCCGCCGGTGACCGCCGGCGTCAGCCCCGGCTCGCGCTCGCGCGCCTGCGACGCGGACAGCCAGCGCGTGTCGAGGCCGGCCCGCCGCTGCAGGTCGTGGCGGGCGCGCAGCCGCTCGGTCTCGTCGCGGCCGACCGCGACGACGAGCGTCCCCTCGGCGCGATAGTCGATGCTCTGCGCGCTTCCTGCTTCGAGGTCATCTCGGAATGCCGGCCAGAGCCGCTGGCTTTCGAGGCCGAGCCCGAGCAGGGAGTCGCCGCCGGGCTCATGCTCCGCCGAAGCGGCCAGCATGCCGGTCGCCGCCGCCGACGTGCCGCCGCCCGTCGTTCCGGCCTCGAAAAGGCCGACATCGAGCCCGCGCGCAGCAAGCCGCCAGGCGATCGACAAGCCGATGACGCCGGCACCGACGATCGCGACGTCGAGCTTTCGAGGCAGCGGCGCCGCTGCCGGCCGCAAGGCGGGCGCGGCCCGCAAGGATCGAAACAAGACGGGGACCTCGACCAAGCCCAAGCTCCTCCCGACACCCGGCGTCGAGAGATCCGGCGTGGCTGTGATCGAAGCGCCGGATTCCGTCCCTACGCCGGTGCGAACCGGATCAGGTTCAATGGATTTCCGCGCCGCACGATCCCTCGGGACCACGCCCAGCGGTGTCTCAGCCCCTTGCCGGGGATCTCCGTGGAACGAGTGAGAGAATGGGCATTCGGACCGGGCCGGTCAAGAGAGGCCTGCGATGGGGCCAGGGCTCCGAATCTGGGTTAACGGGGTTTGGGCGCCATGATGGTGGTGAGGTAGGCGGGGTTCCATCCGGCCATTTTGCGGCGACGCTTGAGGCTCACGGGGCGTGGGGTGGCGCCGGGCTTGGGCCGGCGCTG
>DATBEH010000059.1:0-1819 GCA_036276175.1 Lichenihabitans sp. | reverse complement strand
GGATCGGGCGGCGGCGCGTTGATCCATTCGGAGACCAGGGCGCGGGCGCGCAGCCGGGCCGCATCGGTGCCCAGCGCCCGCAGGTCGCGCAGCCACGAGAAGTTATGCGCCGCGATTCGCAGCACCGCCGAGCCGGAGCCGTCGTTCCAGGCGCCCGGCTTCAAGATCCGCACGGCGCCCCCCTGCTCCAGTTCGCCCTTCAGCAGCCGGGCGCCGCGGCCGGGATCGCCGGGCCAGGGGTCGCGGACGGGCAGGGCAGGGGCGTCGGGGATCCGGCTGATGCGTAGGCTCGGCAGCCGAGCAAGGGCGCGTCGCGCGTCGCGCAGCCATCGGCGGGGCGCCGTCCCGTTCATCCGCTGCCGCCGCCCGGCCCGGCACGCCCCGGCTTCGCGCGCCCGGGCTTGGAGCGCCCCGGTTCGGCGTGTTCGGGCTCGGCACCTCCTGGCCCGGTACGCAACGCAGCGATCGCCACGCGGTAATCGGCCGTGCCGAACACCGCGGTACCGGCCACCAGCGTATCGGCGCCGGCGGCGATCGCCTGCGGCGCGGTGGCCGGGTTGATGCCGCCATCGACCGACAGCGCGATCGGATGGTTCGCGGCGTCGATCATCCGGCGCAGCGCCGCGATTTTCGGCAGTTGCGACGGCAGGAAGGCCTGGCCGCCGAATCCGGGGTTCACCGACATCACCAGAATGATGTCAATCAGATCGAGCGCCCATGCAATGGCCGGCAGCGGCGTGGCAGGGTTCAGCACCACGCCTGCTTTCAGTCCGTGCGACCGGATGAGCTGCAGCGATCGGTGCAGGTGCGGTCCGGCCTCGGGATGCAGCAGCAGATGGTCCGCGCCGGCCTCGGCGAACGCGGCGACATAGGGATCGACCGGTGCGATCATCAGGTGCACGTCGAACGGCAGCCTGGTGTGTGGCCGCAACGACTTCAGGACGACCGGCCCGAAGCTGATGTTCGGCACGAAATGCCCGTCCATCACGTCGAGATGCAGCCAGTCGGCGCCGGCGGCCTCGACCGCCGCCACCTCCTCCCGCAGGCGCGAGAAATCCGCGGCGAGCAAACTGGGGGCGATGGTCAGGCGGCGGGTGGAGTCGGTGGGCATGCGGCGTTCTAGACAGCCGCTCCGCCACGACACAAGGTGGGGGTGCCGTGCCAGGCCCGGGTGTGGCACGGCGCGGGGGCACCTATTGGCCGGGTGCCTATCGGCGCCGGCGCCCGCGTGGTAGCAAATTGTCGCGGCGGTACGCCGCACACCGGCCAAGGAGGACCGCAGCATGCTGCCACCCCTTTCGCAGCCTGGCCCGGTCGACCTCGATGCGCTGAACGAATACCTGCTGTCGGACCGGTCACCGCCCGAGTGCATGGACGTGTCGCAACTCGACGGTTTCCTGGCGGGCGTCATCATCGGCCCGGAGATGATCGTTCCGAGCGAGTTCCTGCCGGTCGTCTGGGGCGGCGCGTCGCCGGAATTCGCCGACGCCGCCGAGGCCGAGACGGTCCTCGGATCGATCCTCGGCCGTTACAATGAAATTGCCGAGAACCTGGATGCCGAGCCGTCGAACTACGCCCCGGTGTTCTGGCAGGACCAGGCCGGCAACAGCATCACCGAAGATTGGGCGGTCGGCTTCATGCAGGCCGTCTCTCTGCGTTCCGAAGCGTGGGAGCCGGCGCTGTTCGACGACGAGACCGCGATGTTGCTGATCCCGATCGGAATCATCGCCGGGCTTTCGGAGCCGGAAATCGGCCTGAACGACGCCACGCTGTCGGACGAGTTTCTCGACGAATTGATGGAGCGCGCGGCCGATCTGCT
>DATBEH010000058.1:0-107578 GCA_036276175.1 Lichenihabitans sp. | reverse complement strand
AACCTGTGCACAAAGCGCCGGCCCGGCTTGCCCATATCGAAATGCCGCCGTTCGATACTTCAGTAAATCACAACGCTGCGGATCGACTTGCCCTCATGCATCAAGTCGAACGCATCATTGATCTTGTCGAGCGGCATGGTGTGGGTGATGAGCGGGTCGATGGCGACCTTGCCCTCCATGTACCAGTCGACGATCTTCGGCACGTCGGTGCGGCCGCGCGCGCCACCGAAGGCCGAGCCGCGCCACACCCGACCGGTCACCAGCTGGAAGGGCCGGGTCGCGATCTCGGTGCCCGAGGGCGCGACGCCGATGATGATCGATTCGCCCCAGCCGCGATGGCAGCATTCGAGCGCCTGACGCATCGTGTGAACGTTGCCGATGCACTCGAACGAGAAGTCGGCACCCCCGCCGGTCAGGTCGACGATGGCCTGCACGACCTTGTCGCGCCCAACCTCGTCCGGATTGACGAAATGCGTCATGCCGAATTTCTTGGCCATCTCGGCCTTGGCGGGGTTGAGGTCGATCCCGATGATCTTGTCGGCACCGACCATGCGGGCGCCTTGGATGACGTTGAGCCCGATGCCGCCGAGGCCGAACACCGCCACGTTGGCGCCCGGCCATACTTTGGCGGTGTAGGTCACGGCGCCGATCCCCGTCGTCACTCCGCAGCCGATGTAGCAGACCTTGTCGAAGGGCGCGTCCTCGCGGATCTTGGCGACCGCGATCTCCGGCAGCACGGTGAAGTTCGAGAAGGTCGAAGTCCCCATGTAGTGGAACACCTCGCCGGAATCGCAGGAGAAGCGGCTGGTGCCGTCGGGCATCAGGCCCTGCCCCTGCGTCGAGCGGATCGCGGTGCAGAGGTTCGAGCGGCGCGACAGGCAGGTCTTGCACTGCCGGCATTCCGGTGTGTAGAGCGGGATCACATGGTCGCCGATCTTGACCGAGGTCACGCCCGGGCCGACCTCGCGCACGATGCCGGCGCCCTCATGGCCGAGCACGGCGGGGAACTTGCCCTCGCTGTCGAGGCCCGAGAGCGTATAGGCGTCGGTATGGCAGACCCCGGTCGCCATGTTCTCGACCAGCACTTCGCCGGCCTTGGGTCCGTCGAGCTCGATCGTTTCGATGGTGAGGGGCTTGTTGGCGGCCCAGGCAACGGCGGCACGGGTTTTCATAACATCCTCGTCAGGCGGCAATCCTAGGGCGTTCATAGCCAAAACCCGAAAGCGTGGCTACCGAAAGGCTGTCCGCCGTGCCAGCGGGGCGCCCGTCGACGCACAAGGGACGGCCGGAGCCGGTCAAGCGGTTGTGAACCGGCTAGATTTCTACCCGTTAACCATGTCCTGTCATCTGCCTAGGTGCTGCTCATTCTGACGTTAGCTTAACGGCTGGTTAAAGTACGGCGAGGGGCGATCTACCGATGTCGACCGCAGCAGGACTGCCCGATGCTGCCGGGAGCACGGAGGCGGCATCCAGCTCTCTGCCGGCAGCCGACGACGGCTTCGGCGCCGGCAAGAGCACGCTGATCGACCAATATTATTCCGGCGGGACGTATCACTTCAGCGGCAACCAGGACATCGATGGGGTGCTCATCGGCTCCAAGTGGACGCTCGATACGCTCACCTACAGCTTCCCGACAACCAGCGCGGTCTATGGCACGACCTATTCCACCACTCGCCTGAGCCAGTTCGACCCGTTCACGGCGCAGCAGCAGGCCGGCATGCTCTACGCGCTCGGCCTCATCGCCTCCTACACCGACCTCACCTTCGCACCGACCACCGAAACGGCGACGAACCACGCCGTCCTGCGGTTCGGCCGCACGCGGGACAGCACCGATGTGCCCACCGCGCAGGGGAAGTTTCCGGCGAGCTACGCCTACGCCGGCGACGTCTGGCTCGGCGAGACCAACCAGCCCTTCTATCTGACGCCGGCCAAGGGCAACTGGGGCCAGGCCATCGAAATGCACGAGCTCGGACATGCACTCGGGCTCAAGCACGGCCAATCGGACGACACGACGTTCGATCTTTACGCCGGCGGCTATCTGGACAGCCCCGGCAACGGCGCGCCTCGCTACGGATCCGCGCCGATGCCGGCCGCCCACGATGGCCAGGACTGGTCGCTGATGACCTACCAATCCGACCCTGGCAACAGTCCTTCGGTCTTCGAGGGCGACGGCATCGACCAGCCGCAGACCTACATGCAGGACGACATCGCGGCGTTGCAATATCTCTACGGCGCCAATTTCGGCACCAATAGCGGCGACACCGTCTACAGCTGGAGCCCAACCACGGGCGAGGAATTCATCAACGGCGTCGGCCAGGGCGCGCCGACCGGCAACAAGATCTCGATGACCGTCTGGGACGGCGGCGGCAACGACACTTACGACCTGTCGAACTATACGACCGATCTGTCGATCGATCTGCAGCCCGGCCAGTTCTCGACCTTTTCCACGGCGCAGCTCGTCAACCATCGCGCCCGCACGGGCGGCACGGCGCTCGCCGTCGGCAATGTCGCGAACGCGCTGCTCTACGACGGCGATCCGCGCTCGCTGATCGAGAATGCGATCGGCGGCTCCGGCGACGACACGATCGTCGGCAATGCGGCCGACAATGTCCTCACGGGCGGCCTCGGCACCGATACGCTGACGGGCGACGGCGGCCACGACACGTTCAAGGACGCCGCGGCAGGGCTCGCCGGCGACACGATCACCGACTTCAGTGCCAGCGACGACATCTGGATCACCGATGCCGCGCTCGCGAGCTTCACCTTCAGCTACGATCCAACGCTCGGCGTGCTCTCCTTCGCGGAAGGCGCGCTGGCGACCGATACGATCGACCTTTCCGCCGGCCTGACCGGCGATTTCGGCGCCGCCGCGGATGCCGGCGGAGGCGTCGATCTTACGCTGTCGCCGGCGCCCTCCCTTGCCGGCATCGCCGCCACGATGAGCGGAACGGAGCAGACACCGCTCGTCCTCGCTCCCGGGGCCACGCTGACCGATGCGGAGGCCGACGCGAAGAACGGCGGCCACGGCGACTATGCCGGCGCGACCATCACCATCACCCGCGACGGCGGCTCGAGCGCCCAAGATCTGTTCGGCTTTGCGACCGACGGCACCGTGTTCAGCGCCGGCGGCGGCGTGCTCAGCGCATCGGGGAAGGGCTTCGGCACCTATGCGGACGCGAACGGCACGTTGACGATCGCCCTCACCAGTGCGGCGACACCCGCCACCGCCGCGCTCGTCGGGGCGGTGCTGCGCGCCGTCACTTATGCCAACGGCAGCGACAGTCCGCCCGCCACGGTGGCGCTCGACTACCGCTATGCCGGCCCCGCCGGCGCGGACTTCATCGCGAGCGCCGGCACCGTCGTCGACATCGCCCCGGTCAATGACCCGCCCTCGGCCGCGGTGCCGCAAACCGCCTACGGCGCTACGGCCGGCCAATCCCTGAGCCTGAAAGGCACCGGCCTGACCGTCGCCGACCCGGACGGGGGCAGCGGCATCGAGACGGCGACCGTGACGGTCAGCGAAGGCACGCTCGCCGCCGCGGCAGGCGACAGTGGCGCCTCGGTCACCGGCAGCGGCACGTCGGCGGTCTCGCTCGCCGGAACAATTGCGCAGATCGATGCCCTGCTGGGTGCAGGGGGCACCGGCACGCTGGACTTTCAGGATGCGACCGCCAACCCGGCGGTCGGTCTCACGCTCGCGATCGACGATGACGGCAACACGGGCGGCGGCGCGCTCGGCGCCTCGGCCTCCGCGACCATCGCCGTGACGGCTGCTGCCGCGCCCTCCCCTCCAACGCCACCCCCGTCCTCCGGTTCGTCCGCACCGCCCGCTTCTCCCCCCGCTTCCAATCCGCCCTCCTCCTCCTCCGATTCATCCTCTCCGCCCCCTGCTCTTCCTCCGACGTCGTCTTCCGCTCCCTCTTCGCCTCCGACGAACCAGTTGCCGTCGCCCCCCGTCGCCTTCGACCCGACCGTCCGTTTCACCGGCCCGAACACCGCGACCTTGACCGGCACGGCCTCGGATCCGAGCGGCATCGCCGGCATCGAGATCTTTCAGGGGTCCACCGATCTCGGCGCCGCGACCGTCGACCAGGCCGCCGGAACCTGGTCGTTCCGCCTCGAGGACGGCCTGGGCGCCAAGACGGGCCTCATCGCGGTGGCGACCGCGGGCGACGGCGTCACCGCCTCGGCACCGAGCCACTACGACCTGACGACCGGCATCCGCGGCCTGCCCTATACGGCCCGGCAGGACAGCTACGACGCCGAGGGCGATCTCGTCGGCCAGACCTTCTTCCGGCAACGCGGCGCGATCTATCTGCAGACCGCGACGACGACGAATCCGGATGGATCCTCCAGCGTGCTCACGAGTGGGGGCGGCTACTTCGCCAAGCTGCCTTACTTCGCGATCCAGGATGATTTCGGCGCGGCCGGTCGGCCGACCGAGGAGGACGTCTACTACAAGGATGGGCACCAGACCGAGCAGGGGCTCGTCGGCCACCAGAGCCTCGACTCGATCGCCGACGACACGTTCCTGCCGACCGGCAAAGGCAACAGCTTCGTTTTCACCCGGGGCTTCGGCCAGGACACGATCACCGCCTTCAACCTGGCGGGGCCGGGGCACGACACGATCAGCCTGCCGGAGGGCGCAGCCGCACGGCTCGGCGCCATCCTGGCCGGTGCGACGACCGACGCAGCGGGCAATGCGATCCTGCAGGTCAATCCGCATGACGCGATCACGGTCGAAGGCGCGAGCGTCGCGGACCTTCTGCAGAACCGTCGGGACTTCACGTTTCACGCGTGAAGATATGCGGTCAGCCTCGACCTCGATGCAGCTCCGCGTCGGCGAGGTCGAGCACCGTGCTCATCGCCTCGCGCGCTTCGGCAGGGTCGCACGCCCTGATGGCGTCGAGGATGCGACGGTGCGCGGCGAGCGAGATGGTGCGGCCCTCGATCCACTGGTTGGTGGCGAGGAAGGACGCGCGCAGCGTCGCCTCGATGGTGCCGATCAGCCCCTGCAGCACGAGATTGTGGCTCGCCTCGATGACGCCGCTATGGAGCGCAAGATCCGCTTCGCAGGAGGCGAAGAGGTCGTCGTCTTTCGCGGCGGCCTCCATCGCCAGATAGGCGGCCTCGATCCGCGCGATATCGCCGGCATCCGCCCGTTGCGCCGCGAGCTCGGCCGCCGCCGGCTCGATGATGCGCCGGGCCTCGACGATGCTGTCGACGAGCCCACGGTCCTTCCGGATGTCGGGATGCCAGCCGAGCACGGCCGGGTCGAGCAGGCGCCAGTCGGCCCTGGTCCTGACCCTGGCGCCGACGCGCTGGCGGGTCTCGATCAGGCCTTTGGCGGCGAGCGTCTTGACCGCCTCGCGGACCGAGGATCGGCTGACGCGGAAGCGCGCCGCAAGCTCCTCCTCGTTGGGCAACGGGTCGCCGGGCGCGAGGCCCCCGCCGAGGATGAGCCCCGCGAGCGCCCGCACGATCTGCCCATGCACCCTCGCGCCCCGGAAGGCGCCCTGCCCGTCGACCTCAAGGCCGTCCTCGGGGACGTCTGCCAGGACGGGGGACAGGATCGACGTCGACTGCGCGCTCATGCCGGGTTCCGGAAGACGGCACGCCACAGAGGCGGCCTCCTCGACGGCCTGCAGTCTAGATCATTTGCGTCGCTGCGTCCCCGCCCGCGCCACGAATGCCTATCGCGCCGCCGAACGCCGTCCCCTATACCCGGTCCATGCGGCCAGGCTCACGGCGCCCAACCTCCGACGCTCCGATGATCGACGGCGCTCCGCTCGGTCGCCGCGCCTACGACTTCGCGGCCCCCATCGAGGCCGGCTTCGGCGAAGCGCGCGAGCCGGTTCTCGACAGGCTCGTGGTGACGCGCGCCTTTCGCCGGTTGAGCGGCATCCGGTTCCTCGGCGGCATCGACTATCTCCGCGTGCCGAGGCCAAATGGCCGGCCCGGCAGCCGTCGCTATACGCGCTACCAACATTCGCTCGGCGTCGCTCGCCTCGCCCTGCTCTATTGCGACCTCAAGGACGTGCGGGGGCCGGAGCGCCGCCTCGTCACCGTAGCGGCCTTGCTGCACGACATCGGCCATGCGCCGCTGTCCCATTCGCTCGAGCCGGTCTTCAAATCGGCCTTCGGCATTGACCATCACGGCGCCACGGAGGCGCTGGTCACCGGCCGGGTGCCGCTCGGCCGGGAGGTCCATGCGATCCTGAAGGAGAGCGGGATCGACGTCGAGCGGCTCATCGCGGTCATCGGCGGCTGCGAACCGGGCCATGACGGCTTCTTCGCCGGCCCGATCAATTTCGACACGATCGAAGGCATCCTGCGCACGCAGACCTACGAGAGGCCGGCGCCGCGCCTGGCGAGCCCCGAGACCGTCATGACGGCGGCGGCACGGCGGGCGGGCGAAGCGGACCGCATCGCGGTCGACGAATTCTGGTCCTACAAGGACCTCGTCTACCGCTCCATCATCAATGCGCCTTCGGGCATCCTGGCCGACGCGGTCTGCCAGGCCTTCATGCGCCGCCATCTCGCCGCCTTCTCGGCCGCCGATGTGCTGTCGACGGAGGAGGCGGTCTTCCGCAAGCTGCCGGGCTTGCGACCTTTGCTACGAAGCCCGGGCTTCGCCCGCGAGGTCGGAACGGTGCTCGACACGACCATCCGTTTCAGGGCGCGGCGGTTCGAGGTCGATCCCCGCGGCGATTTCTTCGCCCGCGACGACGCGACCCGCTATCGCCAGAGCCGCACCGAAAGCCTGGTCCTGCCGGGCGCCGCGGCGGGTGGCCACCCTCCCCTCCCGACCCAGAACGTGTTCGATGACATTGCCGGCGATTGAGCGGGCACGCGCCTTCTCCGAGGTGCGGCTCGCGGCGCTTCGCGCCCGCATCCCGGTGTTGGTGCCCTCCGGCGCCTCGGTCGTCGCTTGCGGCTCCTACGCGCGGCGCGAAGCTTCGGCCGCTTCGGATTTCGACTATTTCACCATCCTGCCCGCCAATCTCGCGGGTGCAGCGGCATCGGGGGTGTGGGAGCGCGCGCTCAAACGCGCCGTCGCGGGCATCGTCGGGGTCGAACCCGCCAAGGACGGCGCTTTCGCGCAGGTCGAGCGGGCCGACCGCATGGTGCGCAACATCGGCGGCCAGCACGACGACAACCAGAAGCTGACGCGCCGCATGCTGTTCCTGCTCGAAGGCGCGCCGCTCAGCGCCGAGACCGAGGCGCGTGCGGTGCGCGGTGCGCTGATCGAGCGCTATCTCCGGGCAGGCCTCGACGCGGGGCTGGCGTCGTTCCTGCTCAACGACGTGATCCGCTATTACCGGACCATGGCGGTCGACTACGAGTTCAAGACCCGCGAGGGCGACCGGCCGAAGCCCTGGGGCCTGCGCAAGGTCAAGCTGATGTTCTCCCGCAAGCTGCTCTATGCCAGCGGGCTTTTCAGCGTCGCGGCGGCACGCGACCTCGACCGGCAGCCTGCGGCGGCCCGGCTCGAAGCGCTGTTCGACCTGTCGCCGGTGGCGCGGCTCGAGGAGATCTGCGGCCGAACGGCGGCAGCATCCCTGCTCGGTTGCTACGACGGTTTCCTCGATCGTCTCGCCGATGCCGGCTTGCGCCATCGCCTCGAAGGCCTCACGCCGGACGACCATGACGCGCCGGAGTTCCGCGCGATCGAGGCCGAAGGCGCGAGATTCTCGCTCGAGCTCGGGCGGCTGTTCGAACGAACCTTCGCGGCCGACCACCCGATCCATCGCGCGATGCTGTTCTGAAGGCCTGTCGAGGGTCAGGATTCTATTTTGGGTCTCTTGCCAATACCGCGTCGATCGGACTAGAAGCACGCCACGCGCTCTGATCGCCCAGCGAAATTCGGGGTGACGGATCGTGAAGATACCCGCGCAAGTCGTTGAGATATCGGCGATTCTGGTGGGGGATAGTTCAATGGTAGAACAGCGGACTCTGACTCCGTTAATCTTGGTTCGAATCCAGGTCCCCCAGCCAAAGCTTGGCTGACATCAGCAAAAACAATATTTTGGTGAAATCCACCTGATCGATGGCGAATGTGGTCCACGCTGGCCACAGAGGGCCGGTCGGAGATTACCTTCGCCTGCGTGGCTGCGCCTATCATTTTCGGGCCCGGCATTCCTTTGCCCTTCTGCAGCATCGTCGGTCAGAGCAAAATCACGGTTTCGCTGAACACCGGTCACAGCCGTCGCGTCGACGGCCGGTTTCAGACTATTCTGCTCCACGGCGCAATCTCCGCCGCGTGGGCGCGCCGGTGCATGTAGTTGAACAGCCTGGAGATTACACCGCCTTCATGTTCCAACCACTCCGCGACAGCACCTGCCGCGGTTGCTGACCCGCAGTGAGCGCTATCGCCGGCTCAAGGTATCCGGCTCCATCTCGCAATGCCGTCCGACGCCAAATCGGAACGCCGTCCGGCTTCATCTCGGGCGGTGTCCGAGCTCGATCGGGTTCTCGGCCTCCAGGTTGAAGCCGAACATCCACGCTGGTCATCCTCATGCCGGTCGCAAAGCCGCTCGACCGCATCGAGGGCGAGATCAAGCGCAGGTCGGAAGTCGTTGGCATCTTTTCCATCGATGCCGCCATCGCCCGGATCAGCGGCGCCATCCTGCTCGAGCAGAACGACAGCGATTCGTCCGGCGCGCCCGCTGCATGGAAACAGGCATCGCCTTCGATAATCCGCTCGCCAGCCCGGGCCTCGCGGTCCGGCGATCGTGATGGCCTCGCTCAGCGACACCGCGTCAGGGGACACGATCGCATCCCATCTGCACCGTCGGCTCCCGGCTGCCATTCGGGCGACGCACGCCGCACCCGGCGCGCCAGGCCCCAAACCGGCATGCAGGGGCGACCTCGCTGAACGTCGACGATTCTTCTTGACAGCTTTCACGGACGAGCTATTTTGAATGAAATATCGTAACTGAATATATATTCAGATGACCGAAGGGAGGCAGAGATGACCCAAGCGCAACGAGCGCCAGATCCACCCACGCTCAGGGCTGTGACGCCGACGTTCGGCCCGACGACCGATGCCGCCGAACTCGAGACCATCGCCCGCGCGGTTCGTCTTAAGATCCTAAGAACCATCGCGCTGGCGAAGCTGGGTCACGTCGGCGGCGACCTATCGGTGACCGACATTCTGACCGCCCTGTATTTTGGCGTCCTGAACGTCGATCCCGCCAACCCGGGAAAGGCGGATCGCGACCGCTTCATCCTGTCCAAGGGACACTGCGCCGCCGCCCTTTATAGCGTGCTGTCGTTGCGCGGGTTCTTCGATCCCGCGACGGTCGACACTTTCATGAAGCCGCTGTCGCCGCTCAATGGTCATCCGAATCGACGCAAGATCCCGGGCGTCGAAGCCAACACCGGCCCGCTCGGGCACGGGCTGCCGATCGGCCTCGGAGCAGCGATCGGCGCCAAGGTGTCCGGCGAGGCATGGCGCACCTATGTCGTGCTCGGGGATGGAGAGCTGCAGGAAGGCTCGAATTGGGAAGCCGCGATGTCGGCGGCCCATTACGGCGTCGGCAATCTCACGGCGATCATCGACCGCAACCGCTTTCAGCAGGGCGCCGGCACCGAGGCGACCAATCGCCTTGAGCCCCTCGCCGACAAATTCCGCGCGTTCGGCTGGGAGACGATCGACGTCGACGGCCACGACCTCGGGCCCCTGCGGGCGATCCTGGCCGCGCCGGGCACCGACAGACCGCGGGCGATCATCGCGAAGACCAACAAGGGCCGCGGCGTCTCCTTCATGGAGGACACGGTCGACTGGCACCACAAGGTGCCGAACACCGAACAGCTCGAGATCGCACTGAAGGAGCTGGCCCAGTGAGCGCCCCCGACACTTTGCACGCGCCAGGCGCCCCCGAGACCTTCGATTGTCGGCTGGCCTTCGCGGACGAGCTCATCAGGCTGGCGCGCTCCAACGAGCGCCTCGTCGCGGTGTGCAACGACTCGGTGGGGTCGAGCAACCTTGGCGCGTTCAAGAAGGAGTTCCCCGATCGGTTGATCAATGTCGGCATCGCCGAGCAGAACATGGTCGGCGTGGCCGCCGGTCTCGCAAATGCAGGACTCGTTCCTTTCGTCTGCGCCGCCGGGCCCTTTCTTACGGGTCGCGCGACCGAGCAGATCAAGGCCGACTGCGCCTATTCGCAATACCCCGTCGTCCTATGCGGTATGTCGCCCGGCATGGCCTACGGCGAGCTGGGGCCGACGCACCATTCGGTCGAAGACTTTGCCTGGATGCGCGCGATCGCCGAGCTGACCATCGTGGCTCCGGCCGATCCCAACGAAACGCGGCAAGCCGTGCGATGGGCAGCGCAGGCCGGAAAGCCCGTCTATATGCGCATCGGCCGCTTCAAGATCCCGTCGGTCACCGACGAGGATCATCGCTTCGAGCCGGGCCGGATCTCCACGCTGCGCCAAGGCGACGACGTCACCATCGCGGCCATCGGCACGATGGTATCCCGTGCCCTTGAGGCCGCCGATCTCCTGCGGCGTGAAGGCATTGCGGCGCGCGTGCTCAACGTCTCGACGCTCCGGCCGCTCGATGAGGACACGATCCTCAAGGCGGCCCGGGAGACGGAACGCATCGTAACGGCCGAGGAGGCGGTCTCGCGCGGCGGTCTCGGCGGCGCGGTGGCCGAACTGCTGGTCCAGCATCATCCGGTGCCGATGCGCATCCTGGGTGTGCCGGGGTTCGCCCCGACCGGCGACACGCAGTTCCTGCTCGATCATTTCGGGCTCAACGCAGCCGGCGTCGCCGACGCTGCGCGCCAGCTCGTCGGCAAGAGGGCGTCGTGATGGGTGCCCCGCTCGTTCTCGGGATCGACCAGGGCACGAGCTCGACCAAGTGCCTGCTGGTCGACGCCTCGGGCGCGGTCGTCTCTCGCGGACAGGCCGCCGTGGCCGAGACCCATCCGCATCCCGGCTGGGTCGAGCAGGACGCCGAGGCGATCTGGGCCAGCGTGCGCACGGCGGTCCGTGATTGTGTGCGACCGGACCAGGCCACCTCGGTGGTCGCGGTCGGCCTCAGCACGCAGCGCGAGTCGGTGGTCGCGTGGGATCGGGACTCGGGCCGTCCCCTGTCTCCCGTCCTCTCGTGGCAGGACCGGCGCACCGCCGCGCTGGCGGAGCGGATCGGCACGCCTGAGGCGCTCGCCCGCGTCCGCTCGATCAGCGGCCTGCCGCTCGATCCCATGTTTTCCGCGCTGAAGGCGCGCTGGATTCTGGACGCCATCGACGCGGACCGCAGCAAAGCCCGCTCGGGTGCCCTTTGCCTGGGGACGGTCGACAGCTTCATCCTGAGCCGCTTCGGCGGCGAGCGCATCATTGAGGCCGGCAATGCCTCGCGCACGCAGTTGCTCGATGTCGACGCCGTCGCCTGGAGCGCCGAGCTCCTCGATCTCTTCACCGTCCCCGAGGCGGCGCTGCCCACGGTCGTCGCCTCGACGGGCCCGTTTCCCGCAGTGCGCGGGCTCCCCCCGCTGCCCGACGGCGTTCCGCTGCTCGCGGTGATGGCGGATTCCCATGCGGCACTGTTCGGTCACGGCGCCAAGCGGCCCGGCGAAGTCAAGGCCACCCAGGGAACAGGGTCGTCCGTGATGGGCCTCGTCGACGCTGGAACCCGGCTCGATCCCGGCGTCTGCAAGACGATCGCCTGGTCGTTGGGAGGCGCGACCTACGCGGCCGAAGGCAACATCCGTGCGGCAGGCGCGACGTTGCGATGGGTCGCGGGGCTGCTGGGGATCTCAGTGGACGATCTCAGCGCACTTGCACGGGACGCGGACAGCGAGGGCGTATGCCTCGTGCCCGGCTTCAACGGGCTCGGGGCGCCGTGGTGGGATGACCGTGCGGTGGGCCTTCTCTCGAATTTCACGCTTGGCACGTCGCGCGCCGCGATCGCTCGGGCTGCACTCGACAGCATCGCGCACCAGATCGCCGACGTGATCGATGCCATCGACCGGAGCCCGACGACGGTCAGCCATCTCTTCGTCGACGGCGGTCCCACCAAGAACGATCAGCTGATGCAGGCGGAGGCCGACCTGATCGGCCGACCGGTCCGCCGTGGCGCGACAGCGGAACTCTCGGCGCTCGGGGTCATCGATCTCGCTGGACTTCATGCCGGCGCATGGACCGAGCAGCAGCTCGCGGAGCGCCGATCCAAGCACGACGTCTTCACGCCGAAGATGGGAGCCGAGGAACGCCGGGCGGCACGCGAGCACTGGCGGGAAGCGATCACTCGGGCGCGCCTGCGGCGTTCGCCACGAAGCCAGTCAACCGCGGCAGCCTGAACGCGGCGCGAAGACCGCAGAGGCCTCACAGATCGGGAAGGAAAGCACAATGTCCGCACAGGTCAAGGAACCCGCTGGGGCCGCGCCGCGATTCAAGATCGACCTGACCGCCGGCGTCTGGGGCCCGCTTATCGGATTGCTGGCGCTCTACGTCTTCTTCGCCTTCAAGGCGGAGCATTTCTTCACGATTCAGAACGCCATCATCATCTTTGACCAGGTAACCGTCTACGGCATCCTGGCGATCGGGATGACGTTGGTCATCATCACAGGGGGCATCGACCTGTCGGTCGGCTCGGTGTTGGCCTTCTCGGCCATGACCACGGGCTGGCTGTTCTCGATCGTAGGCATGCCCTTCTTCCTGGCCTTGCTCTGTGGCCTCGCGACAGGCGCCGCGGCGGGGCTCGTCTCGGGACTGCTCATTACCTATGCGCGGCTGCCCCCATTCATCGCCACGCTCGCGATGATGACGATCGCCCGGGGCCTCGCGAACAAATACACCGACGGCAACGTCGTCTCCGGCTGGCCGGATGCACTGAACAGGCTCAATACCTACCGGTATTTCGGTATCTTCACCGCGACGACGGCGTTCTTCCTGCTGCTGGTGCTGTCGACCTGGGCCTTCCTCAAGTTCCGCCCCGCCGGCCGCAACCTCTATGCCATCGGCGGAAATCCGGAGGTGGCGCGTCTGGCGGGCATCCCGGTCAGGCTGTACATCGTCAGCGTCTACGTCATGGCCGGCGTCCTGTCCGCGGTCGCTGGAATGGCGAATGCGGCCCGCCTGCAGACGTCCCAGCCCTACGATGGGCTCGGCTACGAGCTGACCGCCATCGCGGCGGTGGTGATCGGCGGCGCCAGCCTCTCGGGCGGCGTCGGCAGCATGGGCGGCACGCTGATCGGCGTCCTCATCATCGGCGTGCTCAACAGCGGCCTCAGCCAGATCGGCGCCCAGACCTACGACAAGGACGTGATCATCGGCGTGATGATCGCCGCGGCCGTCGCCTTCGACACCCTCATCCGGCGACGCCGGTAGCGAGATCGGGTCGGCGTCCAAAGCATCGTCCGATCCGGTGACCAGAGAGAACCCGAGCAACATCACACGAGGAAACACCAAATGCGTAGACGATCATGGATTCTCGGTGCGGCACTCGCCATGGCGGTCTCGCCCCTGGCATTGGGCACTGCCTTCGCGGCCGATCCGGTCAAGGTCGGCCTCGCGGTCGCCAACCTCCAGGCCGACTTCTTCAACCAGATCAAGCAATCCGTCGAGAAGCAGGCGAAGGAGATGGGCGTTACCGTGATCACGGTCGACGCCAAGGGCGACGGGGCCACTCAGGTCAGCCAGATCCAGGATCTGGTCAACCAGAAGATCCAGGCGCTCATCTACATTCCGGCCGGCGCCGCCGCGGCGGCGGTCCCGGTCAAGACGGCCAAGGCCGCCGGCATCCCGGTCGTCGCGGTCGACCGGAACCCGACCGACGCGCCGGGCGATACGTTCATCGCCACCAACTCGGTCGTCGCCGCCAAGACGCTCGGGGACTATGCCTGCAAGGTGACCGGCGGCAAGGGGGTGCTCGCCATCATCCAGGGCCAGATCGGCACCACGCCCGAGCAGGATCGCGACAAGGGCTTCAAGGAGGCCATGGCGAATTGCCCCGGCATCAAGGAAGTCGTCCGCGAGGCGTCCAAGATGTGGATGAAGGACGAGGGCTTCAACATCGCGCAGAACATGCTGCAGCGCAATCCCGACATCAACATCTTCTTCGGCCGGGCCGACGCCCTGGCGCTGGGGGCGGCGCAGGCCGTCAAGGCGGCGAACCTCGACCACAAGGTCTACGTGTTCGGCTTCGACGGCGACCTCGCGGGCCTCAAGGCCGTCGAGAACGGGACGCTGGATGCCACCATGACGCAGCGTACGCAGTTCATGGGCAAGCTCGCCCTGCAATCCGCGCTCGATCTGGTCGCCGGCAAGAAGGTGCCGGCGATGCAGCTCCAGGATGCCGCGCTGACCACCAAGGAGAACGCCGCGACGTATATCGCCGATCATCCCTGATCGGGACATTGCGGCGCGCGGCATCGATCCCGCGCGCCGCGGAAGCGAGAACATTGCCGCTGCCCCGGGCGGGCGGCGAAATCGGTGAAGCGCTGGAGATCAGGAGGGCGCCATGGCGACGGCGAACGATTCGATTGTGCAGGACGGACTCTCGATCCGCGGCGTCGCCAAGCGCTACGGGCCGATCACGGTGCTCAGGGACGTGGATCTCGATGTCCGCCCGGGCGAGGTGGTTGCGCTCCTGGGCGAAAATGGGGCCGGGAAATCCACCGTCTCCTCCGTCATCGCCGGACTCGTGCAGCCGACGGCGGGCGCCATGTTCTGGAACGGCCAGCCCTATGCGCCGACAAGCCCGGCCGACGCCTTAAGGCAGGGCATCGGGCTGATCCACCAGGAGATGCGTCTCCTTCCTGATCTCTCGATCGCCGAGAACGTGTTCGTCGGCCGCCTCCCGACGCGCGGCGGCCGCGTCGACCGCAGCAGCATGGCACGACGCGCAGCTCAGAACCTTCGCAGCCTGGGCCTCGACGTCTCGCCCGCCACGCTGGTGCGGGACCTGCGCGTCGCGGCGCAGCAGCAGGTCGAGATCGCCAAGGCGCTGACGCTCGACGCCAAGTTCCTCATCTTCGACGAGCCGACCGCGGCGCTCGGCGGCGAGGAGACTGATCACCTGTTCGAACAGATCGCCCGACTGAAGAAAAACCGCATGGGCTTCATCTATATCAGCCACAGGCTCGACGAGATCGCCCGCATCGCGGACCGGGTCATCGTGCTTCGCGACGGTCAGATGGTCGGCAGCTACGCCACCGCGCAAGTGCCGGTCAAGACGCTCGTCGAGGCCATGGTCGGGCGCTCGATGGATCGCATGTTTCCCGACATCGCTCCGCGCGAGGGCCAAGAGATCCTTCGCGTCGATGGACTGAGCGCACCGGACAAGACCTTCGCCAACGTGTCGTTCTCGGTGAAGGCAGGCGAAATATTCGGCGTCGCCGGCATCGTCGGCGCGGGCCGGACCGAACTGATGCGCGCAATCGCAGGCGCCGACCCGATTGCATCCGGCACGATCACGGTGGACGGCAAGCAGCTCGCTCCCAAGAGCCCGGCCGACAGCCTCGACGCCGGCATCGTGTTGGTGCCGGAAGACCGCAAGGCTCAGGGACTGGTGCTCGAACACACGATCGGGGACAACATCGCGCTGGGCAACTACCCGCGGGTCGCCCCCCGCGGCTTCGTATCGCCCCGCGCGGTGCGCCGCTTCGCCGAGACCAATATCCGTCGCTTCGGCATCAAGGGCCGTGCCGGACAGCCTGCCAATCACCTATCCGGCGGCAACCAGCAGAAGGTCGTGCTGGCCAAGGCCATCGCGCGCCAGCCTCGCATCGTCATTCTCGACGAGCCGACGCGCGGCATCGACGTCGGGGCCCGCGCGCAGATCTACGACGTCATCGCCGCGCTCGCGGACGAGGGGCTCGCGGTCATCGTGGTCAGCTCCGACCTCGACGAAGTCTTGGGGCTGGCCCACCGGATCATGGTCCTCAGCCGCGGAGAGAACCGCGGCATCCTCGACCACACCCAAGCCAACCGCGTCTCGGTGATGGAACGGGCCACGCACTAAGCCCCACGGGAGGATATCGTGAACATATTCAGTCTGGACGGCAAGATCGCATTCGTGACCGGCGCGGGCAGCGGAATCGGCCAGCGTCTCGCCATCGGGCTTGCGGAGGCCGGCGCCGACGTCGCCGTATTCGACCTCGCGACCTCGCCCGGCACGGCGAAGACGGTCGAGGCGATCACCGCGCTCGGCAGACGCGCCATCCCGCTCGGCGGCGATGTCACGAGGGAGGACGATCTCACCCAGGCGGTGGCGGCCGCGGAGCGACATTTGGGGCCGCTCGACCTGGCCGTCAACTGCGCCGGCATCGCCAATGCTGCCCCGGCAGAGTCGATGCCGCAGCACCAGTGGCAGCGCATGATCGACACCAACCTGACGGGCGTCTTCTTATCCTGCCAAGCCGAGGCGCGGGTAATGCTGCCGCGCAAGCGCGGCGCGATCGTCAACATCGCCTCGATGTCGGGTTCGATCGTCAACCGCGGCATTCAGCAGGCACATTACAATACCTCGAAGGCCGGCGTCCTGCATCTCTCGAAGTCGCTTGCCATGGAATGGGTGGCGAGCGGCCTCCGGGTCAACACGGTCAGCCCGGGCTACACGTCCACCCCCATGAATTCGCGGCCCGAAGTCGCCGAACAGGTCAAGCGCTTCGAGAGCGAGACGCCGATGGGGCGCATGGCCGCCGTCGACGAGATGGTCGGCCCCGTGGTGTTCCTGCTGAGCCCCGCCGCTTCGTTCGTCACGGGCGTCGATCTGCTGGTTGACGGCGGCTTCGAATGCTGGTGAAGCTCGTGCGACGCGTTCGCCGCCGGGAAGAGGTGGTCGCTGATCGGTTGCCACGCTGTCCGCTGCTTGAGGACGGACCGCAATGGCTCAACGCTCGTTCGGCTGCCCGCCGTGACCGGGGAGGCGATAATCAGCAAGCGAGCAAGAGCACAATGTCCAGGGCCGACGATCTACGCCTGATCACGCGCATCGCCCAGATGTATCATCTCGAGGCGCGCAAGCAGTCGGAGATCTCGCGGGCCCTGCATATTCCTCAGGCTCGCATATCTCGGCTCCTCAATCGCGCGATCGCCGAGAATATCGTGCGGATCACGATCACGCCGCCGCCGGGCGTGTTCACCGAGCTCGAGACCGCCATTCGCCTCCGATACGAGCTCGAGAACGTCATCGTCGCCGAGAGCGCCAGCGATACGGACGACGCGGTCATGGCGGCGATCGGCGCCGCGGCCGCGCATTTTTTCGAGACCACGGTGGCAGACGACGAGGTGATCGGCATGTCGTCGTGGAGTTCGTCGCTCCTGCGGATGGTGGAATCGATCGCACCGGTCAAGCGCGTGCGGGCATCCAAGGTGGTGCAGATCCTGGGCGGCATCGGCAGCCCGTCGGTCCAGTCGCATGCCCAGCACCTCGTCACCCGCATGGCGCAGCTGACCGGGGCCAAGGCGCAGTTCCTGCCCGCGCCCGGGGTCACCGGCTCGCCGGAAAGCCGCGCGATCCTGCTCAAGGACCCCTTCGTCGAGGAGACGCTCGAGTGCTTCCCGAGCGTCACGATGGCGTTCATCGGCATTGGCTGCATGACACCCTCGAAGATGCTGGCCAATTCCGGCAATGCCTTCACGCGCGAGGAACTCGACGAACTCGCCGCGCAGGGCGCCGTGGGCGATATGGGTCTGCGCTTCTTCGACTACGCAGGCGCGCCGGTCGTCACGCCGCTGAACGATCGTGTGATCGGCATCACCCTCGATCAGGTCAGGACGGCCCGGCGCGTGGTGGCGGTCGCCGGCGGCCCGCGCAAGACGGCCGCGATCCAGGGCGCGCTGGCCGGCGGCTACATCGATGTCCTGATCACGGATTACCAGACGGCCGAGCGACTCATGGCGAGCGACGCTCCCCGTCGGCCCGCCCGTTCGAAATCATCAGCGAGGATGTCCTCATGAGCCAGTCAACCCGCTTCGCCGGAAAAAGCGTCGTCGTCACCGGCGCAAGCCGCGGCATCGGCGCGGCCATCGCACGCCGCTTTGCCAGGGAGGGCGCGGCGGTGACGGTCAGTGCCAACGAGGCCCGTGTCGAGGAGGTCGCGGCCGCCATCGCGGGAGAGGGCGGAAAGGCGGTGAGCTTCGTCTGCGACGTGACCGACAAGGCGAGCGTCGGCGCGCTTTACGACGCGGCGGAAGCCCAGTTCGGCCGCGTCGACATCTCCATTCAGAACGCCGGCATCATCACCATCGCCAAGGTGGAGGAGATGACCGAATCCGAGTGGGACCAGGTCATGGACGTCAACACCAAGGGCGTCTTCCTCTGCTGCCAGGAGGCGATCCGGCGCCTGCGCAAGCACGGTCGGGGCGGCCGACTGATCAACACCGCCTCGGGGCAGGCGCGGCAAGGGTTCATCTACACGCCTCACTACGCCGCCTCGAAGTTCGGCGTCGTGGGCATCACGCAGAGCCTCGCCAAGGAGGTCGCCAAGGAAGGCATCACCGTCAACGCCTTCTGCCCGGGCATCATCGAAACCGAAATGTGGGCCTACAACGATACCGCCTGGGGCAAGTTGCTCGGCGACTACAAGCCCGGCGAACTGATGGCGGAATGGGTGCGCAACATACCGATGGCCCGCGCCGGCTCAGGGGAGGACGTGGCCGGTCTCGTCGCCTTTCTGGCCAGCGACGATGCCGCCTACATCACGGGGCAGACCGTCAACGTCGACGGCGGACTGATCATGTCCTGACGATCGAACGATCGACGACTTATCGTCGAAGGTCACCAAGAGCGTCGATGATCTCGATCGGGCGGCTTGCAGCCCATCGTCCGCATGATCGTACGCGGCTTCGAAATCGACGACCGCATCGAGATTGTCCTTCCCCGATCCGCCATCCCGCGGCCAACCGGATCATCCGCCATTTCGAAGGTCAATTGGCGTCCGAGGCTCGTGGCCGATGTGATGGGCGTGCCGACGCTGATCACGGCTCGGACGGATGCGGAGGCGGCGGCGGTCGCGGCCGGCACCGTCACCGCGCCATCATGCCTGCTCACGACGACTCGGCCATCAGCGCGGCCAGGAAGGTGCGCACCAGCGGAATGCGTCGGCGCTCCTCGAGGCACACGGCGTATTCGGCGACGCCCATGTCGGCGCCGGTGATCGTCAGGCGATGGAGGCCTTCGCCCGGCCGGAACTCGCGCTCGAACACGACCCCCACCCCCAATCCCGCCACGACGGCCTCGTGCACGGCCTCGCGCGACTGGACCTCGAGAAGGAAGCCGGGCCGGACATTGGTTTCGGCGAGCCGGGTCTCGAAGACCTCGCGCGTCACCGACCCGCGCTCGCGCACCACGAGATCCTGTCCTGTAAGAGCCTCGATCGGGACCGAGCGCCGCCGTGCCAGGGGATGGTCGGCAGACGTGAAGCCGATCAGGCGGTCGGTTCGCAATCGGGCCGCATAGACGCGCGGATCCGGCGTCTGCTTGGCCGTGATCGCGACATCGGCCTCGTAGGCGAGCACCTGGTCGAGGACCGCCGTCGAATTGCCGATGGTCAGGTTGTAGCTCAGCCCGGGATGGGCGGCCTTGAACCGGGCCAGCACCGTCATGACATGGCGCGCGCTGTCGGCCGCGATCCGCAGGTGGCCACGGGTCAACGCCTTCGTGCCGGCCAGGAAATCCGCCGCCTCGTCCTCGGCCGCAACCAAGCGCGTCGTGATCACCAAGAGGCTCTGGCCGAGCTCGGTCAGGCGGATGGTCCGGCCGACGCGATCGAAGAGCCTGACCCCGTGCGCCTCTTCGAGGGCGCGCACCTGCGCCGAGAGCGTCGGCTGGCTGACGTTGCGGGCCCGGGCCGCGCGCGTATAGCTGCCGGCCTGCGCGACGGCATGGAACGCCCTGAGGCCCGACAGATCACCGGTAAACATATAGACCCAATCTATCAGACGTATCGAAATCTCATATTAGACCTATGGAAGCGCGACTTCTAGTTTCCTCGACATCCGCTTCACCCTCCAATGGAGACATGGATGCCCGATCTCCGTCCCGCGATGTCCCAGACCGGCGACCCGCTCTTGCTGACGCCGGGCCCCCTGACGACGTCGAAAGCCGTCAAGGCTGCCATGGTGCATGATTGGGGGTCCCGCGACGCCGCCTTCATCGCGATCAACAAGGCGGTCCTGGACACGCTGCCGAAGATCGTGCGGGGCGAGGATCGTTTCGTCGCGGTGCCGATGCAGGGCTCCGGCACTTTCGCGGTCGAGGCGATGCTCACCACCTTCGTGCCGCCGAAGGGAAAGGTGCTCGTCCTGATCAACGGGGCTTACGGGGCGCGCGCCAAGCGCATCCTCGAGATCGCCCGCCGCGCCGTCGTGGTGCATGAGACCCCCGAGGATACGCCGCCCGACCTTGCTGCGATCGAACGGATCCTGAAGCGGCAGAAGAGCATCACGCACGTCTTCGCCGTCCATTGCGAGACGACGAGCGGCATCCGCAACCCCATCGAGGCGATCGCGGCGGTTGCGGCGCGCTGCGGCAAGCGGCTCCTGATCGATGCTATGAGCGCCTTCGGGGCGCTGGCGCTCGACGCCGGCCTCGTGCCCTTCGATGCCATCGCGGCCTCCTCGAACAAATGCATCCAGGGGGTGCCCGGCCTCGGCTTCGTGATCTGTCGCAAGACCGCCCTCGCCGAGACCGAAGGCCATGCCACCACGCTCGTGCTCGATCTCCACGCCCAGCACGCCGCCTTCGCGAAGACGGGCCAATACCGTTTCACCCCGCCGATCCACGTCATCGTCGCGTTCCACCAGGCGCTGAAGGAATTCGAGCAGGAGGGCGGCGTCGCCGGCCGTGGCGAGCGCTATGCCGATAACGCGCGCATCCTGATCGAGGGCATGCGCGCCCTCGGCTTCGAGACCCTGCTCAAGCCGAGCCTTCAGGCCCCCATCATCGTGACGTTCCACATGCCGCGCGACCCGAAGTTCGTCTTCGCCCGCTTCTACGACGCGCTGAAGGACCGCGGCTACGTGATCTATCCCGGCAAGCTGACGGTCGCCGACTCGTTCCGGATCGGCTGCATCGGCGATCTCCATGCCAAGGACATGCGTGGCGTATTGAGCGCGGTGGCGGACGTCCTGCACCAGATGGGCGTCGACCTGTCTCCTGCACAAGCCGCGTGAGGGCGAGACGATGACCATGCATGCCCGTATCGGCAAGACGGTTTCCGTCAACGGCCGCTCCTATGCCTGGCCCAGGCAGCCGACCGTGGTGGTCTGCATCGACGGGTCGGAGCCCGGCTATATCGAGAAGGCCATCGAGGCCGGGCTCGCGCCGAACCTGCGGCGGTTGATGCGGGACGGCGCCAACCTGCTGGCGAAGTCGGTCATCCCGAGCTTCACCAACCCCAACAACATCTCGATCATCACCGGCGCGCCGCCGGCCGTGCACGGTATCGCGGGCAACTACTTCTACGACCGTGCGACCGGTGAGGAGGTGATGATGAACGACGTGCGGTTCATGCGCGCCGACACGATCATGCAGGCCTTCCAGGATGCGGGCGCCAGCGTCGCGGTCGTGACCGCGAAGGACAAGCTGCGCACCCTGCTCGGACGCGGCCTCGATCCCTCGACCGGCCGGGCGGTGGCGTTCTCCTCGGAGAAGGCCGACCAGGCGACCGAGGCCCAGAACGGCATCGGTGACCTCCTCGCCTTCGTGGGCAAGCCGCTGCCAGAGGTCTATTCGGCCGATCTCTCCGAGTTCGTCTTCGCGGCGGGTGTCAGGCTCGTCAAGGAGCGGCGGCCCGATCTCATGTATCTGTCGACCACAGACTACGTCCAGCACAAGGCGGGGCCGGGCTCGGAGATGGCGAACAGCTTCTACGCCATGCTCGATCGCTACGTCGGCGAGCTCGATGCGCTCGGCTGCGTGCTGGTGCTGACGGCCGACCACGGCATGAACGACAAGCACCTCGCCAACGGCGAGCCGGACGTCATCTACCTGCAGGAGTTGCTGGACGCGGAGCTCGGGGCCGGCAAGGCGCGCGTCATCCTGCCGATCACCGATCCCTATGTGGCGCATCACGGCGCCCTGGGCTCGTTCGCGACAGTCTACCTGTCCGAGGGCGTCGACCGGGACGCGCTGGTGCGCCGTCTCGCCGGTCTCGCCGGCGTCGATCTGGCGCTCGCGGGAACCGAGGCCTGCGCGCGCTTCGGCCTGCCGGCTGATCGGATCGGCGACGTCGTCGTCGTCTCAGGCCGCCACAAGGTCCTCGGCACCGCGCGGGCCAGGCACGACCTGTCGGGCTTGACCGAGCCGCTCCGCTCGCACGGCGGCCTGACCGAAGAGACCGTGCCGATGATCGCCAACCGCAAGCTCAAAGCTCGGCCGGACCACGAGCTGCGCAACTTCGACGTGTTCGACGTCGCCCTGAACCTCGTCGACTGATCGCCAAAATATGCGCGATCCGGCGACCCGTCGGATCGCGCTCCTCGGACACTGGAGGAAGACCGACGTGAACGCTCCCGCTATGCCCCCCATGCTGCGCGAGGCCATGCGCATCGCCGGCCGGCGGATCGAGACCGACACCGTCGTCGAGGTCAGGAACCCCTACACCGATGCGGTCGTCGGCACGGTTCCGGCGGCGCGGCCCGAACACGTGCGCGATGCCTTCGCCAAGGCCAAGGCGTTCCGGTCGAAGCTGACGCGCTACGAGCGCCAGCAGATCCTGCAGCGCACGGCCGAGCTCCTGCGCGATCGCAAGGAGCAGTTCGCCCGGCTGATCACGGCCGAATCGGGGCTGTGCTGGAAGGATTCGCTCTACGAGGCGAGCCGCGCCTACGACGTCTGGTCCTTCGCGGCGCAACTGACCATTAAGGACGACGGCGAGATCTACTCCTGCGACATCTCGCCGAACGGCAAGGCGCGCAAGATCTTTACGACGCGGCTGCCTCTGCTCGGCGTCATCTCGGCCATCACGCCGTTCAACCACCCGCTCAACATGGTGAGCCACAAGCTCGCCCCGGCGATCGCCACCAACAACCGGCTGGTGCTGAAGCCGACCGAGCTGACGCCGCTGACCGCGCTGGCTCTGGCCGACGTGCTCTACGAAGCCGGCCTGCCCCCCGAGATGCTGTCGGTCGTCACCGGCAACCCGTCTACCATGGGCGACGCGATGATCACCGATCCCGACGCCGATCTCGTCACCTTCACGGGGTCAGTGGGGGTCGGCAAGCACATCGCGGCCAACGCCGGCTACAAGCGGATCGTCCTCGAGCTCGGCGGCAACGACCCGCTGATCGTCATGGAGGATGCCGATCTCGACAAGGCCGCGGAGCTGGCGGTCCAGGGCGCGACGAAGAACTCCGGCCAGCGCTGCACGGCGGTGAAGCGGATCCTGGCGGTCGAGAGCATCGCCGATGAGTTCAGCCGCCTCGTGCTGGCGAAGGCGAAAAAGCTCAAGGCCGGTGATCCGATGGATCCCGGGACGGACATCGGCACGGTGATCAACGAGCGCTCGGCCGCGCTGTTCGAGGCCCGCGTTGTGGCGGCCGTCGAGGCAGGGGCCGACCTGCTGCATGGACCCGCCAGGGAGGGCGCCCTGTTCCCGCCGACCGTCGTCGACCGGGTCCCTTACGATTGCGAGCTGGTCCGCGAGGAGACGTTCGGACCCGTGATCCCGATCATCCGCTGCCCCAATGACATCGGCGAAGTCATCCGGATCTCCAATTCGACCGCCTATGGGCTGTCGTCCGGCGTCTGCACAAATCGGCTCGACTACGTCAACCGCTTCATCAGCGAGCTCGAGGTCGGCACGGTCAACATCTGGGAGGTGCCGGGCTACCGGATCGAGATGTCGCCCTTCGGCGGCATCAAGGATTCCGGCCTCGGCTACAAGGAAGGCGTGGTCGAGGCGATGAAAAGCTTCACCAATGTAAAAACCTATTCCTTGCCTTGGGGTTCCTGAAATTCTCGCAATTTGTAATCGATAGTCTTGAACAGAATGAAAACAATGATCTACGATTAGTCCGCTAAGGATGATCGAGGGAAATAAACCCGAGGGAGGTTGCGCCATGTCTCGACGATTTGTTGCAGGATTTGTTACGGCACTCGCACTTTCTGCGGCGCCGGCGTTTGCGGCGGGTGGCGTCGTCACGGTCTATTCGGCCGACGGCTTGAAGGACGGCTCGCCGAGCTGGTTCGGCACGGCCTTCGACGAGTTCACGAAACAGACCGGCATCAAGGTGCAATATATCGAGGCAGGCTCGGGCGGTATCGTCGAGCGCGTCGCCAAGGAGAAATCGAACCCGCAGGCCGACGTTCTCGTCACCCTGCCGCCCTTCATCCAGCGCGCCGCCAAGGACGGCTTGCTGCAGTCCTATTCACCTGCCGGCGCCGATCAGATCGCCGCGGAGGCGAAAGATCCGGGTAGCCGCTACGTGCCTTTGGTCTATAATTTCACCAACTTCATCTATGATTCGAGCGCGCTCAAAGAGCCGCCGAAGAGCTTCGAGGATCTGCTCGATCCAAAATTCAAGAACAAGATCCAATATTCGACACCCGGCCAGGCCGGCGACGGCACCGCGGTCATGCTGTTGACCTTCCAGGCCTTCGGCGACAAGACCAAGGGCCTCGACTATCTCAAGAAGCTGCAGGACAACAACGTCGGGCCTTCGGCCTCCACCGGCAAGTTGACCGCGCTCGTCAACAAGGGCGAGCTCTATGTCGCCAACGGCGACATGCAGATGAACTTCTCCCAGATGGCCGGCAATCCGAACATCCGGATCTTCTGGCCGGCGGCGCCGGACGGCCAGCGCTGGGCCTTGTCGCTCCCCTATGATATCGGGCTGGTTCAGGGCGCACCCGACGCCGAGAACGGCAAGAAGCTCATCGACTTCCTCCTGAGCAAGGACCAGCAGGCCAAGGTCAGCTCGGTGGCGCTCGGCCTGCCGGTGCGCGAGGACGTCAAGCCGACGGACAAGAATTTCCAGCAGCTGCACGACATGCTGTCGGAGGTGAAGGTCTATACGCCGAAATGGGACGACGTCGTCGCCGACCTCCAGGCCGACGTCGCCGCATGGCGCAAGGCCACGGGCAACTGATGTCGATCGGCGCCACCTTCGCGAGCCGCGCCGCGCAACGGGGCGCCTCCCGCGATGCGACGGCCGTGGTGGCGGCCAGCAATCGCATCGCTTTCGAGGGCATGGTGATCGCCTATGGCGGACTGACCATCGTCCACGGGCTCGACCTCGCCATCGAGCCCGGCGAGTTCCTGGCCCTGATCGGCCCGTCCGGATCGGGCAAGACGACCGTGCTGCGGGCGCTCGCCGGCTTCGTCCGGCCGCAGCGCGGGCGCATCACGATCGGCTCGAGCGACGTGACCGACCTGCCGCCCTATGCGCGCGGCATCGGCATGGTAGTGCAGAACTACGCGCTGTTTCCGCATATGCGGGTCGAGGACAATGTCGCCTTCGGACTGATGGCCCAAGGCGCACCCCGCGACCTTGTGGCGGATCGGGTGCGAGACTGCCTGCGCATCGTCGGCATGTCGTCCTTCGGGCAGCGTTACCCCCGCGAGCTTTCGGGCGGCCAGCAGCAGCGTGTCGCGATCGCCCGGGCCCTCGCCATCGAGCCGCGCGTGCTGCTGCTCGACGAGCCTCTGTCGGCCCTCGATGCCCAGATCCGCCGCAACATGGTGGAGGAGCTCGCCTCCCTCCACCATCATCTGCCCGGGCTGACGACGCTCTACGTCACCCATGACCAGACCGAGGCGCTGACGCTCGGCGACCGGATCGCCATCATGCGTGACGGCCGGCTCAGCGCGCATGGGGCCTCCGACGATCTCTACCGCAGTCCGCCCAACAGGTTCACGGCGGAGTTCCTGGGACGTGCCAACCTGCTGCCGGTTGCGGTCGAAGGCCGGTCGACCGACGGGCGGAGCGCGACGGTATCCTTCGCCGGAGCGGCGCTGCAGGCGAGAGGAGGCGAGAACGCGCCGATGGGCGGAACCACCCTTCTCTGCGTGCGGCCGCACAGCCTGGCGCTGGCACCGGCCGACGGGCTGACCAACCGCGTCGCCGCGACCGTCACCGCGGTGCAATGGCAAGGCGACCAGCACGCCCTCACGCTCGATGCGGCCGGCACGGAGCTTCGGCTCGCGGCGAGCCCGATGCGGCGGCCTCCCGAGCGCGGCGATGCCGTCGAGCTGTTCTTCTCGCCCGAAGACGCTATCCTCATCGCGGACACGGAGGCCATGCGATGAGCACCTTGGCGCTCGCGGCACCGCGCCGGTCATCGGGAGTTCCTCACGGACTCCTGATCCTGCCGCCGCTTCTGCTCGTTCTCGCGCTCTTCGCCTACCCGCTTTACCTCATCGGCGTCGAAGCCTTCACGCAGGACGGGGCCGTCTCCGCGTCGCGCCTCGTCGAGGTCGTCCGGTCCGCCTTCTTCCTGCGGGCGCTCGGCAATACGATCGAGATCGCGCTCGGCGCCACGGCGGGGTGCCTTCTCATCGGCTTCACGCTCGCCACGATCTTCTCCTTCGTGCCCTTCCCGGGCTCGCGCGTCGTCGCCCGCCTGATCGACACCTATATCGCGCTGCCGACCTTTCTCATCACGCTGGCCTTCACCTTCCTCTACGGCTCGGCCGGCATCCTCAACACGACGCTCGTCGACCTGTTCCGTCTCGACCATGCGCCGCTCGATTTTCTCTATACGGGCTGGGGCGTGGTCCTGGCCGAGATGACGGTCTACTCGCCTTTCGTGATGCGACCCGTCATGGCCGCTTTCTCGCTCCTCGACCGGTCGCAGCTCGAGGTCGCGAGCTCGCTCGGCGGCAGGCCAGGCTACGTCCTGCGCCGCGTCATCATGCCGGCCGCGATCCCGGCCCTGCTGGCGGGCGGAAGCCTCTGCCTCCTGCTCACGGTCAACGAGTTCGGCATCGTGCTCTTCATCGGCGCCAAGGGCGTCGTCACCCTTCCGCTCCTGATCTACGACAAGGCGATCCAGGAGTTCGACTACCCGACCGCCTGCGTCATCGCGCTCATCAACATCGTGCTGTCGCTGGGCCTCTTCGCCGCCTACCGCCTCGTCGTCTCGAACCTGGGAGCCGGCCGTGCTCGTCTGGTCTAGCCGGGGGCGCGCCTTCGCCTGGGGTATCGCGGCGATCGTCATCGTCGGCGTCTTCGCGGCCCCGATGCTGGTGATCGTGCTCGCCAGCCTGGCCGGACAGTGGAACGGCATTCTGCCCATCAATTTGACGATCGCGCATTACAGCGGCGCCATGCAGGGCGAGTATCGTGACCAGATCGTGGCCAGCATCGTGACGGGCGCGATCGCGAGCCTCGTGGCCCTGTCGTTCGGCACCTGGGCGGCGCTGGTGCTCAAGGGCATGCGGGCGCAGGCGCGACGCCTCTACAATCTCGTCTTCTTCATTCCGAGCGCCGTGCCGTCGGTCTCCGTCGGGCTCGGCCTGCTCGTCGCCTTCAGCCGTCCCCCGGTCCTGCTCAACGGCACGATCATGATCGTCGTGGCGGCTCATCTGGTCCTGGTGCTCGCCTTCAGCTTCGGCAATGTCTCGGCAGGGCTCGATCGCCTGCCGCCCGAGATCGACCAGATGGCCGAAAGCCTCGGCGCCCGGCCGCTCTATCGTCTGCGGCGCGTCACCATCCCGATGGTCATGCCCTACCTCCTGTCCGCCTTCTGCCTGAGCTTCGCGCTCTCGATGGGCGAGCTCGGCGCGACCGTCATGGTCTATCCGCCCGGCTGGGTGACGCTGCCTGTCGGCATTTTCGCGCTCACCGACCGCGGCGAGATCTTCAGCGGAGCGGCGCTCGCCGTCGTGCTCGTCGTCGGCACGCTCGCGGTACTGTTCGGGACCTCGCTGATCCCGAACCGGGCAGCGCAACGATGAGGCGGCCGAGCGCTAGATGTCGAGGCTATGAAGGTTGTTCATCCGGGTGTCGGGTGAGAGGTTGGGTTGCGACGCACCGATCCTTTTGCCGGATGTCCGGACGAACGTTCACAAGCATGCCCGATCGACCGGCGGTCGCTCAGCGCCGAGCTTCAATTCGATGCGTAATTCCGCGACCTCGTCGATGGCCGCCGTGCTGTAGAGGAGCGGCACGTAGGCCCCTGTCGACCATGGTTCGGCGAGGTCGGCGTAATGCGTCGAACGGGGGTCGCCGGATTGACCGGGCGCGTTGATGCAGACGCTTCCGTCCCAGCCGCCGACGTCCACCACGATGCGGAACGAGGCCCCGAGGACGACACGGAAATCGTCGAACCGGTACATGGTGTTCATCGGCGTCGACGCGCTTCCCCCCATCGGCAACGGCCCCACGTCGAAGCTCAAGGATCGTGCCGGGCTCGCCGGCGAGAGGGCATGCTCGAAGTAGCCGTGATGCAGGCGGCCCCAGGCCCAGCTCGCCGGATCGCCCATGCGCTGCGTGGCTTCCGTCTGCGCGCACGCCAGCGTTTCCAGGAGAAGACGATCCCGATGTCGATCGGCCGGCGGGTCGAACCAGCCTTCCGGCCGCTCGAGACGGGCCAGCACGGTGTCGGGGTCGCCCGGGCCGAGGAGTGCCTGAACCACGGGATCGGACGTCGCGCGCGCGAAAAGACCGGGGCGGAGATGCTTCGACCACCAGATCTCGAACAGGGCCGCGGCGGCGCTGCCCGCATCGAGCGCGCCATCCCAGGCGCGGAGCAGGGCGAGCGCGGCCGCGACATCGGCTCGTTCGCTCGACAGACCGGCGAGAAGACGCAGGATCCTCCGAGCCGGCAGCGAGACGATGTCGGTCTGCAGATCGCAGGAGCTCTTGATGGAATGGACGGGCGTCGCCCCAAGAACCTCGGCGAGGCGGTCGGCGCGGGCGACATCATACCATTCGCGCCCGATCTTCGTGCCGCTCAGCGGCCAGTCGGGCGGAATGTTCTGCTCGTTCGCCGTGGCGAAGATGCCGGCGGCCGGGTTGAGCACGTGGGGAAGATCCCCGGCCCGGTAGAACCCCGCCCATTCGTAGCGCCCGTCGCCCGGAACCGGCAGCAGGCCATCCCAGTTGGAGCGGATCGGGCTATAGCCGGCGGCGATCCAGCCGATATCGCCGCGCGTGTCCGCGTAGACCTGGTTCACGGCCGGCACCGCCCAGCGTGTCATGTGCTTGGCGAACTCGGCATGGCTCTTGGCGCGCATCGACGAGATGCTGACGAAATAGGGCGCGGCGCCGGGCTCGAACCAGACCGAGCGCACCGCATAGGCCCGGTGCTTGGCCGGGTCCTCGAAGATCACCGGCCCGTGCCGGGTGAACTTCAGCACCTGCGTCTGGTCCGGCGCGCCCTTGACCCGCACCGTCTCTTCGACCCGCGTCATGCGTTCCCAGCCGTCCTTGTAGCGGTAGCGGTCGGGGTCGCCGGGCGCCGTCTCGTAGACGTAGACGTCCTCCTCGTCCGGCCCGAAGAAGAGCGTCAGCCCGAACGCGATCGTGCCGTTGTGGCCGATCATGATGCCGGGCAGGATCGGCTCCCCCGCGCCGATGCCGTCGAACTCCGGGCAGCTGAGATGCACGATGTAGCGCAGCGCCGGCACCGCATGGGCGCGGTGCGGGTCATTGGCCATGATCGGGCGGCCGGTCTCGGTGCGGCGGCCGGAGATCACCCAGTTGTTGGAGCCCTGGCCGTCGGTCTCGCGCACGACCTCGCCGAGCGAGGTGATCCTGCGCCAAGCCGCGGCGGCATCGAGCCCTGCCTCGAGACGCTCGCGCCCGAAGGTGACCGGGACCTGCGCGAGCCGAAACACGTCGAGCACCTCCATGGGGATCGACGACAGGTCGAGACCTTCCGGGATGTCGGGCGTCTTCGGCGGATCGAGGTTCTGGCGCAGAAGGTCCGTCTCCGAGCCGGCGCTCGCCATGACGTTCGCCCGGATCACTTCGGACAAGGCGTTGCGCATCAAGGAATGGCTGCGCACCCGCACGACATCCTGCGCGACCCATTTGGCCGGTCTCGTCCCGAGGTCCGAGAATTCCGGCGGCAGCCGCTCGGGTTCCGCCTCCACGAGGTCGATATAGGCGTTGATGCCCTTGACGAAGGCCTCGCAGATCGCCTCGGCATCGTCGCTGTAGCAGGCCCATTCGGCGTCCATGTCGCCGCGGTAGAGGAACAGCCTCGCGGCACGATCCTGTTCCAGGTAGCCCGGTCCGAAGTCGGCTGCCAGAAGCCCGAGACCCCGTTTGCGCCACAGGTCGATCTGCCAGAGCCGGTCACGGGCGGCATTGAAGCCCTGGGCGAAGAACAGATCGATCAGGTTGCCGGCCCTGATATGGGGGATTCCCCAAGGGTCGATCGTGATGCTGGCCGGCTCGGCGAGCCCGGCAATGGAGAGTTCGTCGCGACGCATGAAATGACCTTGTTCCTCGTGATGGCTCGGCCGCCGCAGCAATGATCGGTACCGCTGCGAGGCTGCGGCTTCACCTCCATCTCGTTCCCGCGATGGCGCTCTGCCCGGCGCCGTTGTAGGTTTCCGCCAGCCGAAGCTGACGCTCGGGCCGTCCGGCGCGATTTGGCGATTGCGGCACAAGACGAAGGTGACGCATGAAATACACGTTCAGATGCCCCAAGCTTCGGATGCTGAACAAGCTTCAGGACTCGTTGGCTCAGGCCGAGGCCCTGAAGGAGGGCTATTGGAACAACGGAGCCCTGCAGATGTTCGCGCAGGACGGTCGGCTCGCCACGGCGTTTCTCGAAGACTTGGTCGGCTTTGCTCAGGCCACGGAGCAGAATACGACCGCCAACGAGCGGATCGGGGTCTGCAAGATCCTGATGCAGCTGACCGTACATTGCGAACGAGGATGTCAATACGGGCTTTACGAAGCCGACAAGCTTCTGTTCGGCAGCTGGCTGATGTATTGCATGAGGGCGGTGAACGTCACGCACCATAGCACGGCCTATCTCAAGGGATTCAAGACGCTTTTCAGCGACTTGAACATACCGGTCGAGGGCGGATGGGATATGTGCGAGAGCATGGCGACGTTCGGAGGGACTGAATTCTACGCCGACAACGGCAAGTTCAAGCTCGTCGTGAGCGCCCCCAACGAGTAGCCAATGGTGGCCGCTGTGGGACTCGAACCCACACGGGCGGTGCCCGAGGCATTTTAAGTGCCTTCCGTCTACCGATTCCGGCAAGCGGCCGTTCGTCCCATCAAAGCAGCCCTGCGTGGCTAAAGCCACGATTGATTTTGCTTTTTGCAAGCAAAATCAATGCTGCTACATTTCTAAGTGTAAGCAAACTCGCGAGAGTTTGCTTAGCGCCCTCCTTGCGTCGTATCAGCCGAAAGCGCGGTACGCCTCGAGATATCCGGATCAGCTGCCAGGCGGAGGGCGTCCGAGCAAGCCCGTGGGCCCCTCGAGGGTGTCTCTGCTCCAGTGAGCCAGGTCCGCGGCCGCCTCATAGGTGGATTGGAGGAAGATCAGGAGCATCGCATCGGGATCCTCGCTCGCGCGGACCGCCTCGTAGGCCAGCAGGAACTCTCCGAGCTGCGGGTCGAAACGGGCTGCGGCGGGCTCTATGGGCGCGGCGGTGAACCCGCTCGGCGCGGGGTAGGCGTAGCTGTAGAAGCTCGGCCCGGCGACCGCTCCGCCGCCCCACCAGAAGCCGGCGCTCGACACCTCCTGGCTATAGGCCTCGCGTGCCACCGCGTCCGGCATATGCGGCGCGCCTCCCGGGTGGCGGGGTGCCGGGCGGCCCGAAAAGCGGGTCACCGCCAGGTCGAAACTCCCCCAGAACAGGTGGATGGGGCTGCATTTGCCGACGAAGCGCGTCCGGAACAGCTGGAAGACCCGTTGCACCTGCACCAGGGCACGCCAGTAGGCGCGCGCCACGGCTCCGTCATAGGCCCTGACAGCCGTGTCGCGCTCGAAGCGCACCGCATCGACGATCTCGCTCGGCATCGAATTGATGCGCACGCGCAAGCCGAGCTGGCCCAAGGCCTCCATGACGGCGGCATGGAACACGGCGACGCTCTGGGCTTGCAGCGCCAGCCGGCGCTCCTGACCGTCGGTGACGCCGATCGTCAGGCCGTCTCCCACAAGGTCGAACTCGATCGCGAAGGCCCGGTCTCCGGCCGGCACCAGGCCCGTGGCCAGGCCGCGGGCGGAGACGTAGAGCGGGACATGCCAGCCATGGTTCTCCCACGGCGTCATCGCGAGCCTAACCTTGCCGACGACTTGGCTCCAGAGATGCAGCGCGCCGAGCGTGGGCTCAAGGTCCAAGGTCGAAAGGTCGGGCCATTCCGTCAGCGTCGCCTCCGCCATGATGATGTCTCCCTGCCCGTGTCGCTTATAGCCGGCCATGCGTCACGACGCGATGCCCATCCGGGACCAAACATGGACTTGCTCGCGCCCGGCCCCACCTAGAGGTCGATCGCGCAGGCCGCCGGCCTGTCCCATGGACTGAGTTCCGGAGTTGCTCATGAGTGTCGCGGAGTCGGCCGACCCGGCCGAGTTCGATTTCGTGCTCAATGGCGCGCGCGTTCCTCCAGACGGGACATTGGAGGAGCGCATCCATCGGATCGCGGCCGACCATGGCGTCGAGGCTCGGATCCACATCGCGCGCCATGGTTCGGACCTTGCGAGCCTGGCGTCACGCGCCACGAAAGGGCCGAGCCGCACGATCGTGGCAGGCGGCGGAGACGGCTCGGTCAGCGCCGTGGCTTCGGCGGTGGCCGGAACCGATAGCGCTTTGGGCGTGCTTCCGCTCGGGACGCTGAACCACTTCGCCAAGGACCTCAAGATCCCGTTGGACATCGACGAGGCGATCCGTACCGCGTTCGGCGGCCGCGTCATCCAAGTGGATGTCGGAGAGGTCAACGGCCGCATCTTCCTGAACAACTCGAGTCTGGGACTTTATCCGAGGCTCGTTCATCTGCGAGAAAAGCAGGAGCAGAGGGGCAGTTCGAAATGGATTGCCTTCGCCCGGTCGCTGGTTGCGGTCATGCGCCACCATTCGCAGGTGCGGATCAGCCTCTCCTCGGACGAGCCAGGCAAGACGCAATTCGACACGCCCTTTCTCTTCGTCGGCAACAATCGCTATGAGATCTCCGGACTCCACGTGGGATCTCGCGCCTCCCTCGATGGCGGCGCGCTGTGGGTCTGCACGGCGCCTCGCGCCGCTCCGGGGACGCTGCTCGCCATCGGCGTCCGTGCGCTCGTCAACCGCCTCGGGACGGCCGACATCGAGATGTTCGGCGCCAAGGAGATGACGATCAGCACGCGCCACAGGCACCTCGAGGTCAGCGCCGACGGCGAAGTGCTCAGCCTCGACGCGCCTCTTCGCTATCGCATCCGGCCCAAGGCTCTGCGCGTCGTCGTTCCAGCCCAGGCGCCAGGGAGCGCCGGCGAATCGTAACGGCGGCCGGCGCGTTTTGGGGTCGCGGGCGTGCCTCGCCGTGAAACGACCGGTCGTCCAATCGGAGCCCATAGGCCATTGCGCACCATCGCTCACCTGTCCGATCTGCATTTCGGCCACCTGGACCCCGCGATCCTCCCCGTCCTGCGCGGGACGCTGCTCGACGTGAGACCCGACCTCGTCGTCGTCTCCGGCGACCTGACGCAGCGCGCGCGTCGCGAAGAGTTCGAGCATGCCCGGCAGTTTCTGGACGGCCTGCCGTTTCCGCGCCTGGTGGTGCCCGGCAATCACGATGTGCCCCTCTACGACGTCGTGGACCGCTGGCTGCGTCCGCTCGGAAAATACAAGGCCATCATCAGCCCAGACCTGGAGCCCGTCTACGCAGACGGGGAGGTCGTCGTGGTGGGCGTCAATACGGCCCGCGCTCTCACGTTCAAGAGCGGGCGCATCAATCGCCGGCAGGTCGTCCGGTGCCGCGAACGGTTCGCCTCGCTCGGCGACACGGGACCGGTCACCCGCATCGTGGTTGCCCATCACCCGTTCATCCTGCCCGACGGCGCAAACCCGAACGATCTCATCGGCCGGGCCAGGATGGGGCTTCTGGCTTTCGCCGCGGCCGGCGTCGACCTGATCCTGTCCGGTCATCTGCACGTCAGCCGGACGCTCCAGGGCGCGATAACCTCCGATGACGCCGGACCCGCGGCGCTGCTCGTCCAGGCCGGTACGGCCACCTCGACGCGCCGCCGCAACGAGGTGAATTCATTCAACGTGCTGCGCATCGACCACCCCGAGGTGGAGATCGAGCGATGGGGCTGGAACGACGCCCGCTCGCTGTTCGTCGCGTCCTCGGCCGAGCGCTACCGACGGCAGTCGAGCACTTGGACCCGCCCCGAGACGCGCAACGTCGGAGAGCATGCATGACGCGGGACGGGGCGGTCAGGCTGGCCGGATTCTCGGTCGGATTGATGTCGCTCGGCATGCTGGTCTGGCTCATCGTCGACGTCGTGTCCGGCAGCACGCAAGGCTTCGATTTGTCGATCCGCGACTCCATACATCGGTACGCGTCGCCAGCCTTGACCGCGGCGGCGCAGGCCATCACGATTCTCGGATCGATCCTGTTCCTGTCGGTCGCATCCTTGGCCTCCATCATCGGGCTGCTGCTCGCCCGGTTGCGGCGCGAGGCCGGCCGGCTGGGCTGCCTCATGGCGGGAGCGCTCGGCATCGAGAACGGCCTGAAATACAGCATCCACCGGGTCCGGCCGGAAGCCTTCTTCGGCGTGGATCCGACGACATACAGCTTTCCGAGCGGCCACTCGCTGCTTTCATTGTGCTTCTATGTCTCAGTCGCCGTGCTCATCGCACGGCGCTTGCGCGGCGGATTGGGCCGCTTCGCCGTTTGGACCGCCGCAGCGCTTGCGATCGTCGCGATCGGATTGTCCCGCATCTACCTTGGCGTTCACTATCCGACGGATGTCATCGGCGGCTACCTCACCGCCGCGCTCTGGACCGGTCTGGTGTTTTCCGTGCTGCCGACCGGCAGGACTCGAGCGCGAGGGAGCGACGCCGGAGCATGAGGATGACGCCGGGCCGAGCGGCCTGACCGGCATTGTTCGCGGGCCTATGTCGCTGGACGACTGAGGCGCCCGAGCGCTCGGGCCAGCGCGGGCTCCAGCGTCTTCAGTTCATCGAGGTGGGCCGAGGTCAGACGGTGCAGCAGCCCCTCTGCCTTGGGTGTCAGGGCCAGTTCCACGCGCCGGCGGTCCTGGCTCGACGTCGTTTTCGTCACGAGACCGGCCTCCGCCATGCGCGACGCCAATTCGGTCGCGGTATGGGGTGCGACAAGCAGGTGCTCGGCCAAGCCGCCTACCGTGAACGGCCCCGCCTGGCCGGCGATGGCGAGAAGCGCCTGGTGCTGCTGGGACGGCAGGCCGAACGCGGTGGCGGCCCCCTCGCTGAAGGCGAGGAAGCGGCGCAGCTCGAAGCGGAACGCCGCGATCGCCGCATATTGCTCCTTCGACAGGCCGCGTTCCGGCACGAACGTCATTCCGCCTCCGTCATCGCGCGCCGCCGCGCGTGGAAGACGAGCGCCTCGCATGTTTCGCGCCCGGCCGGCAAGACAGGACACGTCGTGGACGGATGGCGGCCGTACGACGTCGGCCGGCTTGACGGCTTTCCCGCCGAGGCGCAGGTCTGCCGTTGCAAGGTCGAGCGCGCCGCGAGGCTTGGCCGCCACCTGCCGCCCTCCGACCCGGATTCCCGCGATGACCGTCCTGCCCAATTCCCTTCAGGCCCGCGACGTGGCCTTCATGATCCATCCCATCACCAACCTGCGCCGGCACGAGAAGACCGGGCCGATCGTCATCGAGCGGGGCGCGGGGATCCACGTCTTCGACGACCAGGGCCGGGAGTATATCGAGGCCATGGCGGGCCTGTGGAGCGTGGCGGTCGGCTTCGACGAGCCGCGCCTCGTCGCGGCGGCGGCGCGGCAGATGCAACGGCTGCCCTATTACCACACCTTCTCGAGCAAGTCGCACGAACCCTCGATCCTGCTCGCCGAGCGGCTGGTGCGCATGGCGCCCGAAGGGCTCGACCGGGTCTTCTTCACGAATTCAGGATCCGAGGCCAACGACACCGTCGTCAAGCTCGTCTGGTACTACAACAACGCCATCGGCCGGCCGGAGAAGAAGAAGATCATCGCCCGCTCGGGCGGCTATCACGGCATCACCGTCGCCTCCGGCAGCCTGACCGGTCTGCCGACCAACCATCGCGACTTCGACCTGCCGCTGCCGCAGATGAAGCATGTCGGCTGTCCGCATCACTATCGCTTCGCCGAGGAGGGCGAGACCGAGGAGGCCTTCGCCGACCGGCTCGCGGAGGAACTCGAGGCGAGGATCGTGGAGGAAGGGCCCGAGACCGTGGCGGCCTTCATCGGCGAGCCGCTGATCGGAGCGGGGGGCGTGCTGCCGCCGCCCGCGGCCTACTGGGAGAAGGTGCAGGCCGTCTGCCGGCGTCACGACGTGCTCGTCGTCGCCGACGAGGTGATCACCGGCTTCGGCCGGCTCGGCACCATGTTCGCCTGCGATCACTACGGGATAAGGCCGGACATGCTGGTCCTGTCGAAGCAGCTCACCTCGTCCTATCTGCCGCTGGCCGCCGTCCTCGTGAGCGACGCGCTCTATCAGGGCATCGCGGATGGCTCGGAGCGCAACGGCACCTTCGGCCACGGTTTCACCGGCAGCGGCCATCCGGTCGCCACGGCCGTCGCCTTGGAGAATCTCGACATCATCGAGGAGCGCGGCCTCGTCGCCAATGCGGCCCGCTGCGGTGCGCGGCTGCAGGCGGCGTTGCGCGAATTCGCGTCCCATCCGCTGGTCGGCGAGGTGCGCGGCGTGGGCCTGATCGCGGGCGTCGAGCTCGTGGCCGACAAGGCGAGCAAGCGGAAGTTCGACCCGCCCGGGCGGGTCGGCGCCCATGCCTTCGCCAAGGGCCACGACCATGGGTTGATCATCCGCGCGGCAGGCGACACGATCTGCTTCTGCCCGCCGCTGATCGTCACCGAGGCGGATGTCGACGAGATCGCGAGGCGCTTCGGCCTGCTGCTCGACGATACGGCAGCCTGGGTGAGCGCCGGGGCGCCCGCGACGCTCTGAATCTTCCAATGCGGCGCGTTGCCGAGCGTGCTGAATTCGGCGAGACCGGACCAAGGAGGAACCATGCCGCATGTCCTCGTCGCGGGGCGTATCCACGAGGCCGGCCTCGACGTCCTGCGCGCCGCGCCTGGGGTGACGTTCGAGCTGGTGGACGAGGTCTCGGTCGAGACCTATGCGCCGCGCATCTACGGCGCCGACGCGCTCCTGATCCGCACGCAGCCGCTGGCGGCCGACATCGTCGCGACGGCGCAGCGTCTGCGCATCGTGTCGCGGCACGGCGTCGGCTATGATTCGATCGACGTGGCGGCGCTCGAGGCGCGCGGCATCCCGCTCGCCATCGTCGGCGACGTCAACGGCCGCACCGTGGCCGAGCATACGCTGGCCCTGATGCTCGCCTTCGCCAAGCGCATCCCGGCCTACGATCGCGCCACCCGCGATGGATCCTGGGGGATCCGCAACAGCTTCTCCACCTCCGAACTCTGGGGCAAGACCTTGTTCCTCATCGGCTTCGGCCGCATCGGCCGGCTCGTCGCCGGCTTGGCCTCGGCCTTCGGCATGAGGATCCTGGCGCATGACCCGTTCCAGGCCGCCAACGCCATCGCGGCGGCCGGAGCCGAGCCCATGGCGACGCTCGCCGAGGGGCTTCGCGTCGCCGATGTGGTCTCGCTGCACGTGCCGAAGACCGGGGAAGCGGCCCTGATCGGCGCCGCCGAATTGCGGCTGATGCGCCCCGGCGCGGTCCTCATCAATGCGGCGCGCGGCGGGCTCGTCGACGAGGCGGCCCTGGCCGATGCCCTGGAGGCGGGCTGGCTCGCGGGCGCGGCTCTCGACGTCTTCGCGGCCGAGCCGCCGGAGGCGGCGTCGCGCCTGCTCGCGAGCGACCGAACCGTCCTGAGCCCGCATTCGGCCGGCCTGACCGGGGAATGCGCCGCCCGGATGGGACAGGTGGCGGCCCGCAACATCGTCGATTTCTTCGCCGGCCGCCTCGATCCGGCGCTGGTCGTCAACCGGTGGAGCGGCGCGGCCCCCATCGTGACCGAGGACAGCCCATGAAAGCCCTTCGCATCGGGCTCATCGGCGCCGGCGTCATGGGCGCGGATCACGCAAGGATCCTCGCCTCGGGCATCGCGGGGGCGGAGCTCGCGGCCGTGCAGGACGCCGATCCGGTCCGCGCGCAGGCCGTCGCCGGAAACTGCGGCGGACGCGTCGTCGCGCACGCCGAGGCGCTGATCGGCGGCCCCGAGGTCGATGCGGTCCTCGTCTGCTCGCCGGACGAGACGCATGCGCCCTTCGCCCTCGCCTGCATCGCGGCCGGCAAGCCGGTGCTCGTCGAGAAGCCGCTCGCATCGTCCCCCGAGGCCGCCCTCACCGTCGTGGAGGCCGAAACCAGGGCGGGTCGCAGGCTCGTCCAGGTCGGCTTCATGCGGCGCTTCGATCCCGGCTATCGCGCCATGAAGGCCGTGCTCGCCGAAGAGAGGTTCGGCGCCGCCCTCTTCCTGCACTGCGTGCATCGCAATGCCGTCGGTCCGGACTACCTCACCTCCGACCTCGTCATCGCCAATTCGGCCGTGCACGAAATCGACATCGCGCGCTTCCTGCTCGACGAGGAATTCGTGGCCGCCACGGTGATCAGCCCGCGCGCCAGCCGCAAGGCGCCGGGGCGGCAGGCTCAGCTCATCGTCCTCGAAACCGCGAGCGGCATCGTGGTCGACGTCGAGGCCTTCGTCGATGCCGGCTACGGCTACGACGTGCGCGCCGAGCTCGTCTGCGAGAGCGGCACCGTGTCGCTCGCCCCGAACCCGCCCGTCGCCGTGCGGCAGTCCGGCCATGACGGCTTCGCGGTCGAGCAGGACTGGCGGGCGCGCTTCCGCGACGCCTATCGCGAGCAGATGGCGGACTGGGTCGGCTCCATCCGGACCGGCGTGCCGACGGGCTCAAGCGCCTGGGACGGCTATGCGGCCTCAGTGACGGCCGCGGCCTGCCTGGAGGCCTGGCGTTCGCGCGCCCGAACGCCCGTCTCGCTCGGCGGGCGCCCCAACCTCTATGGGTGACGCGGCGTCCGGCTGTTCGGATCGTTTGTCCACCCCTCGGCGGACTTTGGACCGTCAGCGCACCCCTCGGCCCCGGCGTGCGGTCGCCTCAACGGCCGCCGGGGCAAGGTGGCCGGAAGCCGCCAAGGCCGCGGCGGCAAGCGCGCTCACGGTCTGCACGTGGTCGAAGCTCGCGCGCGCCGCAGCCTCGCCGTCGTGGCTCTCGATGGCATCGAGGAGCCGAAGCATTTCCTGAAATGCGTCGGCCGCACGGCCCGGACCGGCGATCGTCATGGCGCGCAGGTGGTTGATGCGCGCATTGAGCCCCTGCACCACCTGCCACGCCACGGTTTTGCCCGCGACGGTGAACAGGATCTCGTAGAACTCCGTCGTCGCCTTGAGGACGTGCCGCGACGTGCCGGTGGCGAAGGCCGCCTGGATCGCGTCATTGGCCGTCCTGAGCCGGGCGATCTCGGCCGGCGTGGCGCGTTCGGCCGCGGCACGTGACGCCTCCGCTTCGAGGAGTGCGCGGATCTCGTAGACCTGCGCGGCCTGGCTGACGTCGAGCTTCACCACGGCCGGCCCCTGCTGGGGCAGCGTCTCCACCAGCCCCTCGGTCTCGAGGTGGCGCAACACCTCGCGCACGACGGTCCGGCTCACGCCGAGCTTGTCGCACAGGGTGCGTTCGACGAGGCGTTCGCCCGGCTTGAACTGAAAATCCAGGATCGCGTCGCGCAGCTTCTCGAGCGCGAGCTCCCGCAGCGTTCGGGCGCTCCGATCGACCCGCATCCCGATCGTCTCCATTGCCGCCACTGTCATGCTGCCCCGCGATCCCGATGACCGTTCTGGCCCGAGTCCCGCCGCGACACAAGCGGCTTGACATCCAGTAATATGGAATACCATAATACAGAAGTCGCGGGATGAGAAGAGGCAGGCGATGGCGGTGTCGATCCGGAAGCTGGTCACCTATGTCGAGACTCTTCTCGTCGATGGCGGCCGTGCGGCCCCGCGGCCGCTCAGGCTCTTCGGCGCCGCGGCGATGCTGGCGAACCCCTGGGCCGGGCGCGGCTTCGTCGAGGATTTGCGGCCCGAGATCCGCGACATTGCGCCCATCCTCGGCGAAACGCTCACCGCCGAGATCCTGGCCATGACCGGCGGCGGCGCTGCGGTCGAGGGCTACGGCAAGGCGGCGGTCGTCGGCACGTCGGGCGAGCTCGAACACGCCTCCGCCCTCATCCACACGCTGCGGTTCGGCAACCGTTACCGCACCGCGGTCGGCGCCAAGAGCTACCTGAGCTTCACCAATACGCGCGGCGGCCCGAACTGCCCGGTCGTCATCCCGCTGATGCACAAGGCCGACGAGGGCATGCGCTCGCATTACCTCACGGTCCAGTTCTCGATCCTCGACGCGCCGGGACCCGACGAAATCGTCGTCGCCTTGGGGGCCTCCATCGGCGGCCGCCCGCACCACAGAATCGGCGATCGATATCAGGACCTTGAAGAGCTCGGCGGCACCGATGTCTGAGCGGCGCACGATCACCTACCGCGACCGCACCGGCGCGGAGGCGCGGGTCGCCTTTCGCCGGTCGGGACGCGGAACGCCGGTCGTGCTGATCCATGGGGTCGGCCTGCAAGGCGTCGTCTGGACGCCGCAGATCGAGGCCTTGACGGCGCGCCATGACGTGATCGCGCTCGACATGCCGGGCCACGGCGGCTCGAGCCTGCCGCCCGAGAATGCGCGGCTTGCCGACTATGCGGACGCCGTGGCGGCCCTGCTCGATGCCCTGGCGATCGGCAAGGCCCATGTGATCGGCCATTCCATGGGAGCGCTCGTGGCGACGCAGTTCGCCCTCGACCGCCCGGCCCGGGTCTCGAGTCTCGTCGCGATGAACGCCGTCTTCTGCCGATCGGCCGAGCAGCGGGCCGCCATCGAGGCACGGCTCAGTGCTCTCGACGGGCGGCGTCCCGACTGGAGCGACACGATCGGGCGCTGGTTCGGCGCGCCCGTCCCGGCAGCTCTCGAGGATGCGGCGCAGGTCGCCCGTCGCCTGCTCGACGCCGCCGATCCCCTCGGCTACCAGCGCACCTACCGCCTCTTCGCCACCTCGGATGCGGCGCATCGCGACCGGCTGTCCGGACTGGCCGTGCCGGCCCTGTTCATGACCGGCGAGGGCGATCTCAATTCCAGCCCGGCCATGACGCGCGCCATGGCGGCGCTTGCGCCCGAAGCCCGCGTCGACATCGTATCCGGCGAACGCCATATGATGGCCCTCACGGCTCCGGTAGAGGTCAATGCCCGCCTCATGGCCTTCCTGGCCAAGGTCGAGACGCGAGAACCGACGCCCCTCCGACCGCCGGCTCCCTCGCTCGACCCCAAGAGCTTCCGCAAGGCGCTCGGTAGCTTCCTGACCGGCGTCACCGTGGTGGCGACCCTGCAGGAGGACGGCGAACCGCGCGGCTTTACCGCCAATTCCTTCACCTCCGTGTCGCTCGACCCGCCGCTGGTGCTGATCTGCATCGCCAAGACCGCGTCGAGCTTTCCCGTCTTCTCGGGGGCCGGCCATTTCTCGGTCAATATCCTGGCGGAGCACCAGGCGCCCGTGTCGAGCCTGTTCGCCACCAAGGCGGCGGACAAGTTCGCCAGGGCGTCCTGGCGACGCGGCCCCGCCGGCAGCCCGATTCTCGAGGGCGTCGCAGCCTGGTTCGATTGCCGCCGGCACGATGTCGTGGAGGCCGGCGACCACATCATCCTGATCGGCGAAGTGCTTGGCTTCGACCAGACGCCCGCCAACCCGCTCGGCTATTGCAGAGGCGCGCATATCACCTTCGGGCTGCAGCTCGATGCGCTGGCGGCGAGCGGCGGGCGCACGCGCGTCGGCGCCATCCTGGAGCACGACTCGTCCATCGTCCTCGTCGACGACGGCAAGGGCGGCTTCGATCTGCCTTCGGGCGCCGTGCTGGGCGCCGCGACCGAATCCGCGAGCCTCCATGCGACGCTCCGGCGCCTCGATCTCGAGGCAGACCTCAGCTTCCTGTTCGCGGTCTACGAGGATCCGGCGCGGGGCGCCGGCGCCATGTCGATCATCTATCGCGGGACGCTGCGGGATGCGCCGGCAGGGGCGAACGGCGCAGCCTTGGTGCGGTTCGACGACATCGCCTGGGACCGGATCCGGGACGAGGCGCTGAAGTCGATGCTCCACCGCTACATCCAGGAGCGCCGGGAAGACCTCTTCGGGGTCTATGTCGGCGATGCCGAACGCGGCACCGTCCAACCGCTGGCCCGCTCGGCTTGACCGCACGACGAAAGGCATCAGATGAAGTTCTCGCTTTTCGCCCATATGGAACGCTCCGATGCCGGAAAGCCGCACCGCGAGCTGTTCTGCGAGCTCGAAGAGCTGGTGCTCGCCGCCGAACATGCCGGCTTCGAGACGGCCTGGATCGGCGAGCATCACGCGATGGAATTCACCATCGCGCCCAATCCCTTCGTGCAGCTCGCCTATCTGGCCGCGAAGACACGGACGATCCGTCTCGGCACCGGCAATGTGGTGGCGCCGTTCTGGCATCCGATCAAGCTCGCCGGCGAAGCCGCCATCACCGACGTGGCCTCGAACGGCCGGCTCGACCTCGGCATCGCGCGCGGCGCCTATATGTTCGAATACGAGCGGCTGATCCCCGGCCTCGACGCCTGGGGCGCGGGACAGCGGCTGCGCGAGATCGTACCGGCCGTGAAGAGGCTCTGGGCCGGCGACTATGCGCATGACGGCGAGTTCTGGCGCTTCCCATCGACGACCTCGTCGCCGAAACCGATCCAGCGCGAACTGCCGATCTGGATCGCGGCGCGCGACCCGAACAGCCACGACTTCGCGGTCGCCCAGGGCTGCAATGTCCAGGTGACGCCTCTGGCCTCCGGCGATGGCGAGGTGGCCGCCTTGATGGACCGCTTCAACACCGCTGTCGCGGCGCACCCCGATGTGAAGCGGCCCAGGATCATGCTGCTGCAGCACACCTTCGTGTCCGACGGCCCGGCCGAAACCGAGCGCCTGACCCGCGACCTCAGCGCGTTCTACTGCATGTTCGGCGCCTGGTTCCTCAACAAGCGTCCGGTCAGCCAGGGCTTCATGGAGCCGATGACGGAAGACGAGCGCGCGGCCGTCGCACATTTCGCGCCCGAAAAGATCGCGCAGAACCTGGTGATCGGCGAGCCGAACGCGGTGATCGCCCGGCTGAAGCGCTATGAGGCGCTCGGGTTCGATCAGTTCTCGATCTGGATCGACTCCGGCATCGCGCATGAGCGGAAGATGAAGTCGCTCGACCTCTTCATCCGCCACGTCATGCCCGCCTTCGCCTGACGGAAAGGGACGGTCCACGATGAGCCTTCCACGCTTCCGGCATCTGATCGACGGCGAACTCGGCGACGCCGCCGAGACCTTCGAAAGTCTCGATCCGTCGACGGAGCGGCCCTGGGCGCTCATGCCGGCCGCGAATGCCGAGGACGTCGACCGGGCGGTCCTGGCGGCCGACCGTGCGCTCGTCGATCCGGCCTGGGCGGAGCTGACGCCGAGCGCCCGCGGCAAGCTGCTGATCCGGCTCGGCGATCTCGTGGGCGAAGCGGCGCAAGGACTGGCCGAGCTCGAGACCCGCGACACCGGCAAGATCATCCGCGAGACGCGCGCGCAGATCGGCTACGTGGCGGACTACTACCGCTATTTCGGCGGCCTGGCCGACAAGCTGCAGGGCGCCCACCTGCCGGTCGACAAGCCCGACATGGACGTCACCTTACGGCGCGAGCCGATCGGCGTCGTGGCCGCGCTCGTGCCGTGGAATTCGCAGATGTTCCTCGCCGCCGTGAAGCTCGGCCCGGCGCTCGCCGCCGGCTGCACGGTCGTGCTCAAGGCTTCGGAAGACGGCCCCGCGCCGCTGCTCGAATTCGGTCGCCTGATCGAGAGGGCGGGGTTTCCGAGGGGCGTGGTCAACATCGTGACCGGCTTCGGCGAGCCTTGCGGCCGAGCCCTGACGAGCCATCCGCTCGTCTCGCGCGTCGCCTTCACGGGCGGCCCCGCCACCGCGCGCCACATCGTCCGCAACACGGCCGAGAACTTCGCCCATACGACGCTCGAGCTCGGCGGCAAATCGCCGGTCCTGGTCTTCGCCGACGCCGATCTCGACAGCGTCTCGAACGCCATCGTGGCCGGCATCTTCGCCGCCAGCGGCCAGAGCTGCGTGGCCGGCTCCCGGCTCTATGTCGAGCGGCCGGCCTATGCGCGCCTCGTCGCCATCCTGAAGGCCAAGGCGGAGAAGATCGTCATCGGCGACCCGCAGGACGTCGCGACCGAGATGGGCCCGCTCGCGACCGCGCGCCAGCGTGACGGGATCGAAGCCGTGCTGGCGCGCAGCGTCGAGGCGGGCGCGACGCTCGTCACCGGCGGCAAGCGGCCAGCCGGGCAGGCCCGGGGTTTCTACTTCGAGCCCACCATCGTGGCCTGCCCCGACAATGCGGTCCCCTGCGCCAGGGAAGAATTGTTCGGCCCGGTGCTCAGCGTCATGCCGTTCGACGACGAGGCGGATGCCGTGGCCAAGGCCAACGACAGCCGCTTCGGCCTCGCCTCCGGCCTGTTCACGACGAACCTCGCCCGCGCCCACCGCATCATCCGCAAGCTCAAGGCCGGCGTCGTCTGGGTGAACACCTATCGGGCCGTCTCGCCGATCGTGCCCTTCGGCGGTTCCGGACAATCGGGGCTCGGCCGCGAAGGCGGCGCGGAGTCGATCCTCGACTACACGCGCGTCAAGGCGGTGTGGATCCGCACCTCCGACGACCCCATCCCCGATCCTTTCGTGATGCGCTGAGGCGGCCGACGATGATTTACGAGATGCGCACCTATCGCATGAAAGTCGGCGCCGTGCCGCCCTACCTCAAGCTCGTCGAGCAGGAGGGGATCGCCGTGCAGAAGGGTCATCTGGGAGAGCTGGTCGGCTATTTCTCCTCCGAGATCGGTCCTTTGAACGAGATCGTCCACATCTGGGCCTATGCGGACCTCGCCGATCGGGAGGCGCGACGCGCCGCTTTGGCCGGAGACGCCCGCTGGCAGGATTTCCTGCCGAAGATCCAGGCGCTGATCGAGACCATGGACAGCAAGATCCTGAGGCCGGCGTCGTTCTCGCCCCTCAACTGAGTTTCAGCAACATCCCGAAGAGGATGATCCAACATGACCATCAACCATCGACGGGACGTCCAACCATGACAGCATCGAAGTTTCTATTCGCCGGAGCGCTCGGGCTCGGCCTGCTCGGCGCCTGCGGCGGCGCCTCGGCCAGGGACATGGTCTTCACCTCCTGGGGCGGCACGACCCAGGATGCCCAGAAGCAGGCCTGGGTCGCTCCGTTCGAGAAAAGCTCCGGACTGACTGTCAAGCTCGACGGGCCGACCGACTACGGCAAGCTCAAGGCCATGGTCGACAGCGGCAATGTCGAATGGGACGTGGTCGACGTCGAGGGCGACTTCGCCGCGGCGGCGGCCAAGACGGGATTGCTCGAGCCGCTCGACTTCTCGGTCATCAACAAGAGCGAGCTCGATCCGCGTTTCACGGCCGCCGACTATATCGGCAGCTTCTATTATTCCTTCGTGCTCGGCTACAACAAGGACGCGCTCGGCGGTAAGGAGCCGAAGACCTGGGCCGATCTGTTCGATACGAAGACCTATCCGGGCAAGCGCACCTTCTACAAATGGTCGGCGCCCGGCGTCCTCGAGATCGCGCTGCTCGCCGACGGCGTGCCGGCCGACAAGCTCTATCCGCTCGATCTCGACCGCGCCTTCAAGAAGCTCGACACGATCAAGTCGGACATCGTCTGGTGGAGCGGTGGCGCGCAGTCGCAGCAGTTGCTCGCATCGGGCGAGGCCCCGATCGGCGCCTTCTGGAACGGTCGGGTCTTCGCGGTGCAGAAGGACGTGCCGAACGTCGGCCTGTCCTGGAACCAGAACCTGACGGCTGCCGACGTCCTGGTGGTCCCCAAGGGGGCCAAGAACAAGGCCGAAGCGATGAAGTTCCTGGCCGAAGCGTCGAGCGCCAAGCCCCAGGCGGACTTCGCGTCCCTCACCAGCTATGCGCCGATCAACACCCAGTCGGCCAAGCTCATGCCCGCCGCCGAGGCCGCGACGCTGCCGGACCAGCACACGGCATCGCAGATCAACCTCGACATGACCTATTGGGCGGCGCATCGCGACGAGATCGGCAAGCGCTGGTACGACTGGCAGGCGAAGTAAGCACGAATGCCGGCGGCAGGTCGCGCCTCGTGCCTTGCAGCGCGCGCTCCGTCCATCGGATTCGTCGGATGCGGACAGGTCCATGGCATCTGTGACAGCGACCCGGACCGGCGCGGAGCGCGTCCGGCGACAGCCCCGGCCCGTCGCCGGTTTCTGGCCGACGACGCCGGCGCTGTTCCTGCTGCTCGTATTCTTCGTCGCCCCGGTCGTCGGGCTTCTGCTGCGCAGCGTCCTCGACCCGCAGCCCGGCTTCTCGAACTACGCCGAGGTGTTCGGCTCGACCACCTATCTGCGGGTCTTCACCAATACCTTCGTGGTCGCGGGGCTGGTGACGCTCGCCACCCTGTTGCTGGCCTTCCCGGTGGCCTGGTTCCTGGCGATCGCGCCGCGGCGATGGTCGTCGCTCCTGTTCGGCATCATCATCCTGTCGATGTGGACCAACCTTCTGACCCGCACCTACGCCTGGATGGTGCTGCTGCAACGCACCGGCGTCATCAACAAGGCGCTGATGGATCTCGGTCTCATCTCCGCTCCCCTGCCCCTGATCAACAACCTCGCCGGGGTCACCATCGGCATGACCTACATCATGCTGCCGTTCATGATCCTGCCGCTCCATTCGACGATCAGAACGCTCGACCCCGCCTTATGCCGGGCCGCGGCGCTCTGCGGCGCGAGCCCGCTCCAGGTCTTCGCCGGGGTCTTCCTGCCGCTCGTCGCCTCGGGCCTGGGTGCGGGCATCCTGATGGTCTTCGTCATGTCGCTCGGCTATTTCGTGACGCCGGCGCTCCTCGGAGGCACCGCCAACATGATGCTCGCGGAACTGATCGCGCAGCTCGTGCAATCGCTTCTCAACTGGGGCCTGGCGGGCGCGGCGGCCGTCGTGCTGCTGGTCGTGACGCTGACCATCTACGCCATTCAGCTGCGCCTCTTCGGCTTCGGCGTCGGCCACGAGGTGGAGTGACGATGCTGCTCGATTTCGACCGCCTCGGCCTCTTTCGCATCGTCCTCGTCGGCATCGCCCTGCTGGTCGGCGCCTTCCTGCTGCTGCCGATCCTGCTGATCGTCGCCCTGTCCTTCGGCTCGTCGCGCTACCTGCAGTTTCCCCCGCCGGCGTGGACGCTCAAATGGTATGCTGCGCTGTTCGCCGATCCGGACTGGCTGTCGTCTTTCGCGACCAGCCTCGAGATCGCCGTCACGGTCATGATCGTCGCGACGCTGATCGGGCTGATGGCATCGTTCGGCCTGACGCGTGGCCGCTTTCCGGGCAAGGAAGTCCTGCGAGCCCTGTTCCTCACGCCCATGGTCCTGCCGGTGGTGGTGCTGGCGGTCGGCCTCTACGCCTTCTTCCTCCGCCTCCACCTCAACGGCACCTTCGCCGGCTTCGTGATCGCCCATGTCGTCGTCGCCCTGCCCTTCGCGATCATCTCGATCTGCAACGCGCTCGAGCGCTTCGACAAGAGCATTGAGGATGCCGCGGTGCTGTGCGGCGCGAGCCCGCTCGAAGCCAAGATCCGGATCACGCTGCCGGCTATTCGGCTGGGCCTGTTCGGCGCGGCGATCTTCTCGTTCCTGGCCTCCTGGGACGAGGTGGTGATCGCCATCTTCATGGCGAGCCCGGACCTGCAGACTTTGCCGGTGCGCATCTTCTCGACCCTGCGGCAGGATCTCTCGCCGGTGATCGCCGCCGTCTCGACCCTGCTGGTCGGGCTGACGATCGTCCTGATGCTCCTCGCCTCGCTGCTGCGGAAAGGCAAGCCCGCATGACCCGACCCTTCCTTTCCATCCAGGCGATCGAGAAGACCTACGGCGCCGTCGTCGCGGTCAAGGACGTCTCCCTCGACATCGCCAAGGGAGAATTCATGACCTTCCTGGGGCCGTCCGGGTCCGGCAAGAGCACCACGCTCTATGTCGTCGCGGGCTTCCTCGAGCCGACCAGGGGCGACGTGCTCCTCGAAGGCAAGTCGGTGCTGAGCGTGCCGTCGAACAAGCGCAACATCGGCATGGTGTTTCAGCGCTATACGCTGTTTCCGCATCTGAGCGTCGCCGACAACGTCGCGTTCCCGCTGAAGGTCCGGCGCAGGCCGAAAGCCGAGATCGACGCCAAGGTCTCAGCCATGCTGAAGCTCGTCCGCCTCGATCGGATGGCCGAGCGCATGCCGGCCCAGATGTCGGGCGGCCAGCAGCAGCGCGTCGCCCTCGCCCGGGCCCTCGCCTACGATCCGCCGATCCTGCTCATGGACGAGCCTCTCTCGGCACTCGACAAGAAGCTGCGGGAAGAGCTTCAGGTCGAGATCAAGCGCATCCACGCCGAGACCGGCGTGACTATTCTGTATGTCACGCACGACCAGGAAGAGGCCTTGCGCCTGTCCGATCGCGTGGCGCTGTTCAACGCCGGGCGGATCGAGCAGCTCGGCACCGGGCGTGATCTCTACGAGACGCCGGCCACCCGTTTCGTGGCCGGCTTCATCGGCAATTCCAACTTCCTGAGCGGCAAGCTGGACCGCCGATCCTCCACGGCCTGCGCCATCGTGCTGCCCGACGGAGTGCGGTTCGACGCCGCGCCCTCGGCGGCCATTGAGCCGCAGCGGCGCGACGTCGAGATCATGATCCGCCCCGATCATTTCCGCCTTCATAACGGCGAGAGGGACGACGGGCTGCCGAAGATGACCGGAACCGTGACCGATACGACCTACCTTGGCGAATATACGCTGATCGCCGTGCGCACCGCCTGGGGCGTTCCCTTGACGGTGCGCCTGCCGCCGGGCGCCGCGCTGCCGGATATCGCGCGCGGACAGACGATCGACCTGACCTGCGACCGCGCCAACCTGCGGGTCTTCTGACGCGGCCTGGCCCGCCCCGGCTCTCTGTCACCGGATGAAATCGCGCGCCTCGTCGAGCGAGGCGAAGACGCGGGTGCCGAGCAGCGTGTCGACCTCGACCGAACCGTCGGGCAGAATCACGTAGTTGCGGTCCTTGATCTGGCCGGTGACGGGCATGCGCTCGACGATGACCGGCGCCGCCGGCATCGGCGGCTTCGGCTCGGGCCGCTCCTCCACCGGCAGCGGCTGCACAGTCACCGGAGGGGCCAGCACGGCCTCGAAGAGCCGGTGGAGCGAGCCGAACCCGCGCCGCAGCACGCCGACGACCGCAAGACCGATACCGCTCAGAATCGCCGTCTGGGACAAGGTGACGACGTCGCCCCGCAAGGCCGTCACGGCGACGAGATTGCCGGCTTTGAGCACCGATTCGGCGACGAAAAGGTCGGCGACGAGCACGGCCCAGCCGACGAGCGCCAAGGCCAATCCGAACCACGTGAAGCGATCGATCGCCATGCCGCCCTCTCTCGTCCGTGCCGGCCGCCGCGGGCGGTCCCCGAAGCGCTCAGTCCTTCTGGTCCTTGTCCACATAGGTGAAATTGTCGATCAGGATCTCCTTCACCAGCGGCACACCGAGATGGGCGTTGGTGCTCTGGATCAGGTGGATGGTGAGCTTCTTGAGGTCGTATTTCTCGAGGTGCCGGAAATCGAGCGTCTCGTCCGTGTAGACGGCCCGAAAGGCCTCGTCGAGCAGGTAGATTTCCGGCGGCACCTTGAGGGTCTTGAGCACCGCCGCATCGACCGTGTAGGCGAATTGCATGGAGATGAAGCCCTGCACGCTACCGTCGGCGATCATCGGCACGCTGATGACACGGGTCTTCTGCGCCACCAGGGTCGTCGCCGCCCCGGCGGCCTTGGCCGAGCTCGGCGGCGGCATGAAGACGGCGACGCCATAGGCCGCCCCGAGCGCCACCAGGGCGACCCAGATGCCGACGAACCAGACCTTCATGGCTGGCTGGCCGCCCGCGTGCCCGCGAGCCGCGAATAGGTGCCGTCCGACTCCGCCTCCTTGAGCGAGCGGGAGACGATGTCGGCGACCTCGCGCAGCGCGCGGAGCTGGCGGTCGAGCACGGTGCGGTTCGTCTCGAGCTTGCCGGCGAGGCCCGCGAGCCTCTCCCGCGCCACGGCGTTCGGGCCGAGGCCGGGCAGGTTGCGCAAGACGCGGCTCAGCTCGAGCAGGCCCTGCCGCTTGCGCTGGTTCAAGGCGACCATGTCGAGCTTGAGGTTACGGCTGAAGGCCTCGGTCTCGGCCTCCACCACCGCCTCCACCCGGCCGACCACCGCCATGAACGTGGCGATCGAGGCAGCGGCGCCACCATCGGCCGGCTCGGCCTTGGCCGGGCCCGCCGCCGCGCCGCCACCGCCGCCGGCCCTCAACGAGAACTTCATCTCACACCACCCTGGTTCATAAAGCGACGTTCACTTGGCGATCAGCTTGGTCCCGGCCATGGACGACAAGGCCGCGAGGCCCGGCCCGGTCGCGGCGGCAGATGCGTCGACGGCCGATGTCGCGGCCCCGGGCTGGGCCAGACCCTGCGGTTCGCCGGGTTTCGTCTTGTCGAGGCCGCCGTGGGCATGTTCGATCATCTTGGCGATGCCGATCCGGCCGCTCCTGGCGATCTGGTTCGCCACCTGCTCGGCCAGCATGGACCGGGTGATGTCGGCCGAGGCCGCGTCGCCGAACAGGTCTTCGTCCTTCGGCAGGATGTTCTGGACGAAGTTCTGGAGCATGAGAGCTTCGAACTTCTGATAGGGCGACAGCGTCGGCATGGCCCGGCGCGCAAGAGGACCGAACGGCGAGGGCGGAGCTGCGCGCGACGTGGCGACGTGGACGGCATCGGTCGCAGATCCGAGCGCCGCCGCAAACCCGTCACCGCCCTGCCCGGCCGCCATCCTGGCGAGTTTCGCGGTCGCTGCCTGGAGCCGCGTCGGATCGGCGGCCTGGGCGACGTCGAGCACGATGTCAGAGGGCGGCGAGATCGACACGGGACGAACATTCCGGACTGCAGGGCGGGCGGGGACGCCGGGCGCATCGCGACCGGACCGGCTCATCCTGCCGCCGCAAGCTTACCGGGGGCTGGAGGGCCGCCCGGGCTGGGAGAACGGCAAGCGGGGAACGCTCGGCGTCTTGCCCGCCCCGGCCGGTTCATTGCGGGATGCAAAGCCGTCTGCCTGACGCGCCGGCGGACCGCCGCCATCGAATCCAGGTCTCGCTTTAGAGAGCCGCCGGCTTCCGCCCCATCATGCCGTCCAGCAGCCGCTCGAACTCCTTGCGCTCCTGAAGCTGACGGTCCTCGGCGCCAAGCGTTTCGGCCATGCGCTCGGCGATCTTGAGACGGGTTCGCGCCTCGCGCGTCTCCTGCGCCTGCCGGTCGACCTTCTGCCCGGCGAGCACCGCCTGCGCCCCGAGCCTGCGGCGCTGCACGACCACGAGCGAGGCCAGCTTGCCGGCGACCGGCGCCTCGCCCACGAAGGCATCGAGATCGCGCTGCGCCGCCTCGATCTCGCGGCGCTCGGCCTCGGCCTCGGCGAGCCTGGCTTCGGCAAGGCGCTTGACCTGGCCCTGCAGCCGCATCAGCCGCCGCATCGCATCGAGACGCTCGCTCATCCGCTCAGCTTTTCATGAAAGGGTTCGCTCATCCGCTCACCAGGAACTGGCCGAAGGCCTCGATGAACATCGACAGCATCGGCTTGATGGAGAAATACAGCAGCAGCAGCCCGCCGAGCAGCAGGAACGGCTGCGAGATGAAGAAGATCTGCACGGCGGGCACCAGCCGGTTGGTGAGCCCGATGGCGAGGTTCACGACGATCGAGAAGATCAGGAAGGGGCTTCCGAGCCGCAGCGCGATCATGAAAGCCTGCGCGGTCTTGTCGGAGACCTGGGCCAGGGCGAACTGGGTCGAGAAGCCCGCGCCCGGCGGCAGCATCCGATAGGACGCGGCGATCGCCTTCAGGATCTCGAGATGCAGGTCGGTGAAGAACAGTAGCGCCGTCGCGCCGAGCGTCAGCAGCGTCGTGAGGGCGGGAAGCGGCTGATCTTCGTCGATCGGCGCGCCGATGTTCTGCGACAGGCCGATCGACATCGAGACCGCCATGCCGATCGTCTCGAGCGCCACGAAGAAGACCCGTCCCATCACGCCGATCGTCACGCCGGTCATCATCTCGAGGACCATGACCCGCAGCAGGGTCACCGGCTGGCCGTCGGCGACGAGCTTGACGACCGCGTCATAGACCAGCGGCGTGACCGCGAGCGACAGCGCGATGGCGATGAACAGGCGCACCTGGACCGGGAAGCGGTCGCTGGAGAAGCCGGGCATCAGCATCAGGCAGCCACCGACACGGGCGAAGACCACGAAGGCCGCGACGATGCTCTGGCCGGCGAAATCGTTCAAGAAATGCTGCCGAGCGGCCGGATCTCGACGCCGCGCGCGATCTCGAGGTGCGAGAGAACCGGCAGGGTCGCGAACATGCGCTCCACGATCATGCGCACGTAGGTTCGCACCTCGGGTGCCGCGATCAGCACGAAATGATGGCCCTGGTCCATGCGCTCCCGGATCGCCGCGGAGGCTTCCTGGCCGAACTGCTCCACCATGCGGGGATCGAGCTCGAATTCCGCGACCTCGCCCTTGCTATCGCGCTTCAGGCTCTGATGAAAGGCCAGATCCCAGCGGTTGCCGAGCCGCAGCACCTTGAGGCCGCCGCCCTCCGAGAGGTCGCCGCAGATCTGCTGTGCCATGCGCATCCTGACATGCTCGGCCACCTGCTCCGAGCGGCGCACATGCGGCACGATCTCGGCGATGGCTTCGAGGATCAGGTGCAGGTTGCGGATCGAGACACGCTCGCCGAGCAGGAGCTTGAGCACCGCCTGCAGGCCGGAATAGCTGATCTGGGAAGGACAGATGTCGTCGATCAGCTTCTTGTATTCGGGCTCGAGCCGGTCGAGCAGGCCGCGCATGTCCTTGTAGGACAGGAGCTGGGCAAGGTGGTTGCGGATGACCTCGGAGAGATGGGTCAGCAGCACCGAGAGCATGTCGACCGTCTGGAAGTTCTGGCTCCTGACCTCGGCCGCATAGGCCTCGGCGATCCACATCGCCTTCATGCCGAAGGCCGGCTCGCGCACCTCGGCGCCCGGAACGTCCGGCCGCCGCCCGTCGCCGGTGATGACCATGAACTCGTTGAGCGGCAGCTCCTGGCTGGCGACGACCGTGCCGTGGATCTTGAGCTGGTAGGTCTTGGGCGGCAGGTCGAGACTGTCGGAGACCTTGATCTCGGGCACGACGAAGCCGTACTGGCGCGCGAACTTGCGGCGCATCTTGGTCACCCGGTGGCCGAGCTCGCTCTGCGACGATAAAAGCCGGCCGCCGAGCTGCTTGCCGAGGAGAAGCTCGATCTCCGCCGTGCGCAGCACCTCCTTGACCGAATCCTTGGCCTCGGCCGCCGCCTTCTGCTCGACCTCCGCCGCCACCGCGGCCTCGGCGGCTTTCGCCGCAGCAAGCCGCCGCGGCATGGAATAGCCGATGAACAGCATGAGCCCGCCGAGCACCGCGAAGGGAAAGAACGGCAGGCCCGGAACGACGGCCAGCAGGAACATCAAGAGCGCCGCCACATAGAGGGCGCGCGGATAGTGGACGAGCTGGTTCAGCACCGCCTGGTTGGCCGAGCCCCGCGTGCCGCCCTTGGAGACGAGCAGCGCCGCCCCGAGCGAGGTGATCAGCGCCGGGATCTGGCTGACGAGGCCGTCGCCGACCGAGAGCTTGGCGAAGACGTCGGCGGCCTGCGACAGGGGCAGGCCGTGCCGCGTCACGCCGATGACGATGCCGCCGAAGACGTTGACCGCCAGCACGATGAGGCCCGCCACGGCGTCGCCGCGCACGAATTTGGAGGCGCCGTCCATCGAGCCGAAGAAGGCGCTCTCCTCCTCGAGCTCGCGGCGGCGGCGCTGTGCCTCCTTGTCGTTGATGAGGCCCGACGACAGGTCGGCGTCGATGGCCATCTGCTTGCCGGGGATCGCGTCCAGGGTGAACCTCGCGCCGACCTCGGCGATACGGGTGGCGCCCTTGGTGATCACCACGAAATTGATGGTGATGATGATGGCGAAGACGATGAGCCCGATGACGAAGTCGCCGCTCATCACGAGGCGCGAGAAGCCGCCGATGATGAAGCCCGCCGCATTGGCGCCTTCCGCGCCGTCGGCCAGGATGACGCGCGTGGTCGCGATGTTGAGCGACAGGCGCAGCATGGTGGCGACGAGCAGCACCGTGGGGAAGGCCGAGAACTCGAGCGGCCGCTCGATCCACAGCGCCACCATCAGGATCAGCACCGAGAGGGCGATCGAGAAGGCGAGGCCCATGTCGATCAAGACGGGAGGGATCGGCAGGAAGAAGATCGACAGGATCGCGATGATGCCGATCGCGAAGCCGACGTCGCGCCCGTTGCGCCGCTCCGCCTTGACCGGGGAAATTGCCGAAACGCTCATGCCGATACCCTTCGGGCGCATCTCGCGGCGCCCCATCGGGCCGATCCTGGCGTGCGAAGCTTGCGTCGGGGTGGCTTGGAGCGCGGCTCTTCGCACCGCAAACTCGTCGAAGAGCAACTATTCGGTTGCTAATCGCTCCGCAATATGGCTTTAGTCGAGCAACCAGGAGGTTGCTCATGCCGGATCGCATCGAAAAGACCATCGAACTCGCCGCCCCCGTCGAGCGGGTGTGGAAGGCGCTCTCGGACCACCATGAGTTCGGCACCTGGTTCCGGGTGAAGATCCACGATCCCTTCGTACCCGGCGAGGCCGCAACCGGGCGCATCACCCATCCGGGCTACGAACACGTCATCTGGAGAGCCCGCATCCTCGAGATGGAGGCACCGCGCCTGTTCTCGTTCTCGTGGCATCCTTACGCGGTCGACCCGGATCACGATTATTCCGAGGAGGTGCCGACGGTCGTCGAGTTTCACCTCGAGCCGACAGCAAAGGGAACGCGCCTGACGATCATCGAATCGGGTTTCGACGCCGTGCCGGAGGCCCGCCGCGCCGAGGCCTTCCGCATGAACGAGGGCGGCTGGACCAAGCAGGTCGAGAACATCAAAACGCATGTCGAGCGCTAGCCCTCACGGACCCGAACTTGCCCCTGCGCCGGTCTTCGCGGCGCTCGGCGACCCGACGCGCCTGTCGCTCTTGAGGACGCTCAGCGACGGGCAGACACGCTCGATCTCGGCGCTCGCGGCGGACAGCCGGCTGACCCGGCAAGCCGTCACCAAGCACCTGCAGGTGCTGGAGAGGGCCGGCCTGGTGAGCAGCATCCGTCGCGGCCGGGAGAGCCGCTTCGCCTTCGAGCCGGAGCCGGTCGTCGCAGCCCGGTCCTATCTCGACCAGGTCTCGGCGCAATGGGACGACGCCCTGTCGCGGCTGCGCGCCTTCGTCGAAACGTGAGGCGCCGGGCCGGATTCGATGCGGGCATCACGCCGGCTTAACCCGCGCGATGCAAGGCGACGCCGGCGACGACCAGCCCGATGCCGACGAGATCCGCCGGCGTCGGCACCTGATGCAGCACCACAAGGCCGATGGCGGTCGCCGTCGCCGGCAGCAGCGCAAGAAGGAGCGCGAAGCTCGCGCGCGGCAGCCGGCGCATGGCGAGCTGGTCGCAGACATAGGGGATGACCGACGACGTCACCCCGACCCCCACCGCTGCGGCGAGCAGCCACGGGTCGCCAAAGGCGGGCGAGGCATCGCGCAATCCGAACGGAAGCGCGGCCACGGCGGCGACCAGCATGGCGGCGGACAGACGGTCTATCCCCGAGGCGCCGCCGCGGGTCGACGCGATCCGGTGGCCGAGCAGGATATAGAGCACGAACAGCCCGCAATTGGCGAAGGCGAAGGCATAGGCAAGCTCGTCGCCGGCGAGGCAGACCTCGGTCAGCACGGCGACGCCGGCCACGGCCAGCACGAGCGCCGCGAGGTTGCGCCGACTGCGCAGCCCGGCCGCCGCGACCGCGATCGGCCCGAGGAACTCGATGGCGCCGACGGTCGCCAGCGGCAGCCGGGCGATGGCCTCGTAGAACACCATGTTCATCGCCGCCAGCACGACGCCGAGCCCCATGACGACGAGCCGATCCCGCCCGGACAGGGCAGCGAGGAACCGCCAAGGACGCCGCCAGGCGGCGAAGACCAGCCCGGCGCTGGCGATGCGCAACCAGGCGACGCCGGGCGGCGCGATCTGCGCGAAAAGCAGTACCGCGAACGATGGGCCGAGATAGTGGAAGACCGCGCTCACCAGGAACCAGGCGTGCGGCGGGACCCTGTTGGCAAGCGGCGCGGGCGAAACGTCGGTGTCGAGGCGGGCGTCGATGGCCATGGCCGAAGAATCGCACGCCGCGACCGCCTGGTGAATATCGTGTCGAAGGTGATATCGAGAATCTTCGACGATTCCGGCAAGGAGAAGCGCTCGTGCGCCTTCAAACATCCGAATTGCTGCGCGACCGCCGCAATGTCGAGCTGCTGCGACTGCTGCGCGACGAGCCGCGCATGGGCACCTCCGAACTGGCGCGGCGCGTCGGCATGTCGGCGCCCGCGGTGCGCGAACGCGTGCTGCGGCTCGAGGAGGCCGGCATCATCACGGGAACGCGGCTCGATCTCGCGCCCGCCGCCCTCGGCTATCCGGTCTGTGCCTTCGTGCGGGTGCGGCCCGTGCCCGGGCAGCTGCGGGCCGTCGCCGAACTTGCCCGCCGCCTGCCGCAGGTCGTCGAATGCCACCGCGTCACCGGAGAGGATTGCTTCATCGTCAAGGTCCATCTTCCCGGCCTCGACCGGCTCGACGAGGTGCTCGACCAGTTCCTGGCTTATGGACAGACGACGACGAGCATCGTCCAATCCACCCCCGTAGAACCACGCGGCCTGCCGCTGCCCGATCTCGGCTCGGCGCCGTGAGCCCGGCTCGACCCGAGGTGCTCCAGGAGAATTGCGATGGGACAGAGGATGGGCATGTGCCTGAAATTGCAGCCCGGCAGGGTCGAAGAGTACAAGCGATTGCACGCCGCCGTTTGGCCGGAGATTTTGGCGCGGCTCAAGGCGAGCCGTATCGCCAATTATTCGATCTTCCTGAAGGAGCCCGAGAATCTGCTGTTCGGCTATTGGGAATACGATGGCGAGGATTTTTCGGCCGACATGGCGGCGATTGCGGCCGATCCCAGGACGCAGGACTGGTGGGCGCTCTGCGGACCCTGCCAGCTCCCGTTCGAGACCCGCGGACCCGGGGAATGGTGGGCCGGCATGGCGGAGGTCTTTCACCTCGATTGAGAGCCGCCGCCGTTCCGGAGCGGTTCAGCCGCGAGGTTTGCTACATTCGAAGGTCCGCGGCTGCGAGCGCGGGAGCGATACCTGTCATTTTCGCTTCGAATCCACCCGGCGAATTGAAAGATATGAAACCTGAGGGGACCGATGCTTGATTCTCAAAGGAGTGAGGCGTTCCTCCCGGAATGACAGCGTAAGTTCCCTGCGTCACGTGCGACCAGACATCGTTGATGCGCAGGCTCAAGGTTCCAGCGATGACATAGAACACGTGATCCTCCGGATGCGCATGCACCTCCGGTCCCCGAGTGCGAGGCTCAAGCCACCATTCCGATACCGAGTAGCGACCGTCCGTTTCGTCGGAGTCAGCCTTGAAGACCGCACGCATCCGGCCCATCGCGTAGACGCGACCCTGCTCAGGCGGGACGATGATCGGCTGACGGAGCGCTCCAGCTTTTTCCATGAGTATCCTCCCGGTCGAGGTTCATGATCTCATCTTCCCGGGGTGTCCGCAATTGTGAAAGGTTTCGGATGCCGGTCGATAGCAGGCTCGAAGAGTTCATGATCAGGCAAGGCCTGATCAGGTGCCCAGGAGACCCTCCGCGGCAGGAAGGCCGGCCCGGCGAAGCCCAGCGCGACCGCATCGACGCCGACGTCCCGCGATTCCCCGGCCGGCCACGCCTCGACATCGATGAGCCCTCACATCAGTGAGCCATAAGTCCAGGCATCGCCTCAGTCCACCGCGATCGGTTCCGCATCGAGCCGGACGATGTCGTCGACCCCCGGCAAGGCTGCCGGATAGCGCGCGATCACCAGCGGATCGTGGCCCGGGATCACATGCTGCGGCGAGGAGGCGAGCCGCCGCATGGTGTCGAATCCTTCGAGCATGTCGGACACGCTTTCGAGCACGGGGAAAGGCCTGCCCTGCTCGAAATTGGCATAGAAGTGGGACGCGTCCGACCCGAGCACGACCCATCCCCGGCGGGTCATCACCCGGACCACCTGCAAGCCCTTGGAATGGCCGCCGACCTTGTGCACCGTGAGATTGGGCGCCACCTCGGACGTGCCGTCGTGGAACGTGACGCGGCCGTCGAAGACCTTGCCCACCATCGCGGTGACGTCCTCGAGATCGAACGGATGGCGAAGCGCGTGGTGGCACATGCACCGGCCCGTGCAATAGGCCATCTCGGTATCCTGCATATGGTAGCGCGCACGGCGGAACAGGTCGGTATTTCCGGCATGGTCGAAGTGCATGTGCGAGATGATCACGTCCTCGACCGTGTCGGGATCGATGCCGATCATCTTGAGGCCCTCGCCGACCGGCCGCAGCAGCGCGCGCTCCCGCCGCGCGCCGCTCCGCGCGTCGAAACCGGTATCGAACACGAAGCTGCGGGTCCGGCCCACGATGGCCCAGACGAAATAGTCGAGCGGCATCGGGCCGTCGTGAGGGTCGCCGCCGATGAAGTTGGCGGCGGCGCGCCGGTCGTTGTGCCCGTAACGGATGGCGAACAGGTCGTAGATGTCGCTCACGTGAGCCTCCGGTTTGTCGTCGAACGACGCGTGAAACTGACTCTAGCTCGCCAGCCACCCGGCCTCGACCGGTAGGACCGAGCCGGTCATGTCGCGGGCGATCGGGCCACAGAGGAACACCAGAAGGTCCGTCACGCTGCCGGCGGGGATGAAGCGTCCGCCGGGCTGCTTGCCGTCGAGGAAAGCCTGCTCGGCGTCCTCCCGCGACAGCGCCTGCTCCTGCATGATCTGGAGGATCCGGTCGTCGGTTCCCGGGGTGAGAACCGATCCCGGGCAGATCGCATGGCAGGTGACGTTCCGATCGAGGTTCTCGAGCGCAACCGCCCGGGTCAAGCCGATCAGGGCCGACTTCGTGGTGACGTAGTCGACACGATTGATCGTGCCGCGCGAGCCGTAGACGGAGGTCATGTTGAAGATGCGGCCGAAATCGCGCTGGCGCATGCCGGGCAGGCTCAAGCGGATGGCGTGAAAGGCGGCGGAGAGATTGACCGCGAGCGCCTCGTCCCAATGGGCCGCGGAAAAGTCGACGATCGGCCCGAAGTGCCGGACCACGGCATTGTTGACCAGGATATCGAGGGCTCCGAACGAGGCGACCGTCGCGTCGACGAGCGATCCCACGCCCTCGGCGGTGGCGACGCTCGCCTGCCGATAAGCGACGTGCGAACCGGTTCGCTCCTCGAGGTCGCGGCATTTTCGCTCCACGGTCTCGACCGGCTCGACGCCGTTGATCATGACACCGCATCCGGCCCGGGCGAGGCCCTCCGCCATAGCGAAGCCGAGACCGCCCGCGGAGCCGGTCAGCAGGGCCGTTCGTCCCCGCAAGGGTGCAGCGTCAGACTTCATCAGGTTTCGATGCTCTTGTGCTCCGGCATCGCAGGGCCATGGAGGGGCGCCGCCTCCCAGTCGTTTGATATCGGTAACAAGCGATGCTACTCGGGCCGGCCCCGAGTGGCAAGAGCTTGCTCGTCAGGCGCTCTCGCGTTGGATGATCTCGAACTTGAGGTCGACCACATTGCCGCGCAGGTGGTCGGCGCCGTCGTGAATCCGAGCGATGAGCATCTGGGCAGACCGCTCGCCGATCTCGTGCCGAGGCAGGCGGAGCGTCGTCACCGGGGGGATGACGTGGCGCATGAGGTCCACGTCGTCGAAGCTCGCGATGGCGATCCGCTGCGGCACGGCCCAGCCGCGCTTCTGGCATTCGAACAAGGCTCCGGCCGCCAGGACGTCGCCCGCGCAGAACAGGGCATCGACGTCGGGGACGCTCTGGACGATCCGCGTCAACGCCTCGGCGCCGGACGCGAGGCCCCGCGAGGTCTCGACGATGAGCCGCGGATCCGGCGTGTGGCCGAGCCGCGCGAGGGCCGCGAAGTGGCCGTCGATGCGGTCCCGGGAGCGATCGTTGTTGGCGGCGCCGAGGCTGACGAAGCCGATGCGCTTGTAGCCGAGCCGGCCGAGATGCATCGTCATGGCCCTGGCCGCGTCGTGGTTGGAATAGCTGACCACCATGTCCAGCGGCTTGCGAGGCAGATTGCCGTTCTCGACGACCGGCACGCCCGAGTTGCGGATCATGGCCACGGCGCTATCCGTATGCTCGGCATTGTGGAGCACGAGCCCACCGACGCGCTGCGCCAGAAACGTCGCGATCAGGTCTTCCTCCTCGCCGAGATCATAGCCGCACTCGGCGATCATGAGCTGGAACCCCGACCGCCGGATCACATCGGAGAGAGCCTTGATCGTCAGGCTATAGATCGAATTGTCGATGCTCGGGACGATGAGGCCGATCGTGGTGGAGCGACTCGACGAGAGGTTGCGGGCCAGATGGTTCGGCACATAGCCGAGGTCCCGGACCGCCGCGATGACCCGCTCGCGCATCTCGGCCGAGACCTTGTCGGGCTCGTTCAACGAGCGCGACACCGTCATGGTGGAAACGCCGGCTCGCCGGGCGACGTCCCGCATGCGGGCGCTGCCGCTGCCGACCCGCTTCTTCGCCGAACTCTCTTGCTCCGACATTCGGTCCCCGATAGCCTGCGTGTGTCAGGAAAGCGCGCCTGTCGGCAAACAACAAGCTCAATTCGTTTTTTCCGGTTGTTACCGATACCCAACCGATTTAATATTCGCACGGAAGGGGCGTGAGCGACGCCCTGGCCGGCGCGCGGTCGGGCCATTCGGGAGGGCGGATCTTGACCTTTGGCGCGCCTGCCCGGGCCGATCCCGTCTTCGCCTACATCGACGCCGTCCAAGCGCCGCATCAACGCTTCAACCAGCTGCTGACGCAGGCTGCCGGCTATGCGCTCTTGGTGGTGACGCGTGGCAAGGCTGGCGCGCTCCTCGATGCGCCGGTCACGATCGCCCGCGACGCCCTGGGAGACGCTCGGGATGATTTGCGGGCCGTGCGCGTCCCAAGCGGCGCACGTCATCATCATTTTCATTTGAGCGCCGCAGCGACGGCGATCGAGCGATCCCTCGATCTTCTCACGATCTGTCTGCGTCCGGCTGCCGACGATCACGCGCGGGCTGCGCTGACGCAGGCCCTGCGGGCCGCGACCGACCATCTGCGGGCCACGACGCGCCTCCTGCCGGGTTTCGAGATGGTCGATCTGTCGCAGGCCTGTTGCGCCGCTCACGCTCCGGCGCCTCCGATCTGCCGGCCCGCCGCACGACCAAGCCGTCACGGTAGAGGGATGTCGACCGATGGGTGACTATTCGATCTGGGTCCTCGAACACGCGGCCGTGGAGAAATTCCCCCTGAGCGTGATGCTCTATGGCCCGCAGTATCAGGGCACGCGGAAGCTTCCCTACGCCTACGCGCTGATCAAGGGCAAGGGCGAGACGATCCTCGTCGATACCGGCTACGACCACGTCAACTACGGCAAGCAGCTTGCCGAGCTGTTCGGCGTGAGCAACTTTCACAGGCCCGCCGAGGTCCTGGCCGAATGCGGCGTCAAGCCGGAGGACGTCACGACGGTGTTCATCACCCACGCCCATTTCGACCACATGGGTGCGATCGATCACTTCCCCAACGCCAAATTCTACATCCAGCAGCGCGAGGTCGACAAATGGGTGTGGGCGCTCACGCTCGGGCCGGAATACCGTTTCCTAGTCGGGGCGGCCGATCCCGGCGACATCGTCAAGGCGGTCGAACTCACGCAGCAGGGCCGGATGATCTGCGTCGACGGCGATCGTGACGACGTGCTGCCCGGCATCGACCTCCGGCTTGCGGCGGACACGCACACCTATGGGTCGATGTATGTGACGATCCGCAACGACGGCGCCCGCAACAGCCAGGACGTGTGGGTGTTCGCCGGCGACAACCTCTACACCTATGACAACCTGACCGGCCTCGACGTGGCCGATCCGCAGATCGTGCCGATCGGCCTGGCGGTGGGCAGCCAGTCCAATCTGATCTTCACGAGCGCCGCCATGCTGAAGGAGGCCGGCGGCGAGAACAAACGCGTCATTCCCGTGCACGAGGACCGCCTCAAGGACATGTTCCCCTCGCGCAAGACCGCGGCCGGCCTGCAGCTGGTCGAGATCGCGCTCGGGGCCGGAGAGAGCAGCAAGGTGTTCTGAAGCCCCGCACGACAGGTGGCAAGGCGATGCTGCGGAGGATCACCGGCGTCCGCACCGTGCGGCAGGTCGATCCGAAGGCGCTCGGGTGGCTGGAGGGCCGCCGGGCGCAAACGCGGCCCAACTTTCCCGCAAATCGCGATTACGCCGATCTGAACGATGGCGGCGAGCGCACGAGATCTTGCCTCGTTCCGGGCCGCGGCCACACCATCCGACTTGTGATATCGGTATCATCATGGCAGCTTAGGGGGATGGGAACCGCTTGGCAAGGGACGAAGCGACGCCTGCAGGCGGAGGCTCCGATGGGCGCTTTCGCCGCCGATCGTTTCCCTTTAGATCAAACGGCGGAAGCCTCGGCGGATGAAAACCGCGAGGTCACTCGAAAAAGTCCCAAGCCAATCTCGAGTCTTGGGCCATAAACTGAGGAGGAGCCGGTGAGGCCGTCGTCAAGCCCCAAGGAAAGCGCGATCTGGACGGTTCACGTCGTCGAATATGCGCAATGCAGCAAGCAACCGATCGCGAGCCTTGTCTGGGGGACATTCAACGAGCCGCCGATCGACACGCCGTTCTCCTTCGTAGTGGCGCAGAACGGCACACGGACGGTGCTGTGCGACTGCGGATTCATGAAGGAGGGCAACGGCCTCAACTTTGCGGAAAAGTTCAACGTCCCCAAATGGGTATCACCGCTGACCCTGTTGGAAAAACTGGGCATCGGCCGCGACGACGTGACCGACATCGTGCTGTCGCACGCCCATTTCGACCATGCGGGTTCGATCGAGCAGTTCCCCAAAGCGCAGATCTACCTGCAGAAGGAGGAGATGCTGAGCTGGGTCGAAGCTTTCGCGCTGCCGCCGCGGTTCTCGATCCTCACGGATGTCGTCGACCCCGATGACATCCGCTCCGCCCTGGAGGCGAGCTTTCAGCACCGGCTGACCCTGGTCGACGGCGACCGCGACGACCTGCTGCCCGGCATCGGCGTCAGGCTCGCCAAGGGTCATACGATGGGACAGCAGTTCATCACCGTGGAGACGGCCAAAGGGCGCTATGCGGTCGCGGGGGACTGCATCTATTCGTCTCGCAACCTGACCGGGGCCGGTTGCGGCCACCTGCATCGCTACGTTCCGCTCGGCTCCGGCATCGGAAGTGTCTGGGACCAGCTGATGTCGTTCGACCGGTTGGAGCAATCGGTGGATGGCGACCGGTCGCACATCCTGATCCTGCACGACGAGACCCGCTGGTCGGCTTTCGAAAAGGTCCACGACGTCGAGGGTCTCGGAATCTACAAGGTCGCTTGAGGCCGGCGCACGGCGCCGTTCCGAGTCGCCGAAAAGCCATGCCTTCGGTCGCGGAACCGTGATAGCGGTATCAAATTTCGTCGTGCGAAGAGTCGCGAGATGGCCCAAATTCGGTCGCCGCCCCCGGTCAGCCCTGCCCTTGGTTGCTTCGTGGCGCGATCCGCCTGGGCGGCGATGCCCGAGGGGCTTCGCCACGAGGCCAAGCGATCGATGCTCAATTCGATCGGATGCGCCCTTGGCGTGTCGCGCTCCGCGCCCATCGAACAGGCGATCGCCGTGCATCGCCGGTTCGCCGGGCCCGCGCAGGCAACGCTGATCGGCCGACCCGAGCGCCTCGACCTGCTCGGCGCGAGCTTCATCAACGCGGCCGGCGCCAATCTGCTCGATTTCGACGACACGCACCTCGACACCGTCATTCACCCGACCGCGCCGGTCGCGCCGCCCGCCCTGGCGCTGGGCGAACATTACCGCATGTCCGGCGCGGCGGTGCTGCAGGCCTTCATTCTCGGCGCGGAAATCGAGTGCCGCATCGGCAATGCCGTTTCGCCCGGCCATTACGCGCGAGGGTGGCACATCACCTCGACCTGCGGTGTCTTCGGCGCGGCGGTCGCCAGCGCCAAGCTGCTCGGCCTGAGCGCCGAGGAGACCGCTCATACGATCGGGATCGCGGCGAGCCAGTCGGCGGGTCTGGTCGAAAACCTGCCGAGTTCGGCCAAGAACGTCAGCGTCGGCAACGCGGCCCGCAATGGGCTATTCGCGGCCCTGATGGCGCAGGCCGGTTACGAGGCCGCGCCCACCGCGATCGAGGGACCGCTCGGCTGGGCACGCAGCATGGGCGACGCGGCGGATGTCGAGGAGATCCTCGGCGGCCTCGGGACGCGCTGGGAACTGCTGAAGAACACCTATAAGCCCTACCCGAGCGGCATCGTGTTCCATGCGGTCACCGACGCCAGCCTCAAGCTCCGCAAGGACTACGTCTTGGCGCCTGATGCGATCCGCGACGTGACGGTCAGCGGCGACGCGCTGCTGCTGGCGCGCGGTGACCGGCCGGTCAACACCGAGCGCGACGCGCGGGTCTCGATCCACCACACGGCGGCGATCGCCTTCGTGTTCGGAACCGCCGGTGTCACGGATTACGAGCGCGCAGCGGTTTTCGATCCTCGCATCCAGGCTTTCCGCGCCAAGGTGCGGGCCGCGCTGGCACCCGACATGCCCCGGGGGGCCGCACGCGTCCACGTCACCCTCACCGATGGTCGCGCGCTGAGCGCCACCGTCCTGCACCCGCGCGGCAGCCTCGAGGATCCCCTGAGCGACCGCGAGATCGAGGCCAAGGTGCGCGACTGCGCCCGACAGGGCGCGCCCGGCTGCGACGCGGAGGCGATCATCGCCGAGGTCTGGCGGCTGGACGAGCGGGCCGACCTCGGCGCCCTGGCCGCGAGCCTCACGCCGGCGGCTCGCTGACAAGGAGCAGGGTCGGTCATTTCTGATATGCCGCCGGTGCGGCTGCGATCTCGTCCCAAGGCGGCTAGTCTGTCGGTGATCAAGGCTGAAGCCAGTCCTCGTATCGAGACGGCACGTGACCCAAAAGGGAGGAAGCATGGCGAACGAAGTCGTCGGGTTCGTCGGTCTCGGCCGCATGGGTGGTCCGATGAGCGGCCGCATCGCGTCGGCCGGTCATGAGGTTCACGTCTTCGATGCCAGCCCGGAGGCGCTGAAGGCGGCGACCATGGCCGGCACAACCTCGGCCGCGTCCGTGCAGGATGTCGCCTCGAAGGCCGACATCGTTTTCATCAGCCTCCCGACCCCCGATATCGTCCATAAGGTCGTGCTGGGCGAGGGAGGGCTCGCCAGCGGATCGCGCGTCAAGACGGTCGTCGATCTGTCGACCACGGGTCCGGGCATGGCGGGGCGGGTCGCCAAGGGCCTCGGGGACCACGGCATCGCCTGGATCGATGCCCCGGTGTCGGGCGGCATCGCAGGCGCGAAGGGCGGCACGCTCGCGGTCATGGCGTCCGGCCCCAAGGCGGCCTACGCGATCGCGGAGCCGCTGCTGAAGATCCTCGGCAAGCTGTTCTACGTCGGCGAGAAGGCAGGGCTCGCGCAGGTGGCCAAGCTCGCCAACAATCTCATGGCGGCCTCGGCCCTCGTCATCACCTCCGAGGCCGTGGTGATGGGTGTCAAGGCGGGTCTCGATCCGAAGGTGCTGATCGACATCATCAACGTCAGCAGCGGCCGCAACAGCGCCAGCCAGGACAAGTTCCCCAGGGCGGTGCTGCCGCGAACCTTCGACTTCGGTTTTACGACCGGGCTGTCCTACAAGGACGTGCGCCTGTGCGTCGACGAGGCGGAGGCCATGGGCGTCCCCATGGTGGCCGGTGCCGCGGTGCGGCAGGTGCTGGCCATCACGCAGGCCGAATACGGCCCTGACAGCGATTTCACCTCGATCGCCAAGGTGATCGAGGGATGGGCCGGCGTCGAGATCAAGGGCTGAGCGCTTATTCAGCCAATAACATCAAGGAGTATCGATCGTGAGCAAGGACGTGTTCGACCGCGGGTTCGAAATCCGCAAGAAGGTTCTGGGAGCGGAATTCGTCGAGAAGTCGTTCGCGTCCGCGGACGAGTTCAACAAGCCGATGCAGGAGCTCGTCACCGAATATTGCTGGGGCGCGGTCTGGGGCCGCGAAGAGCTGCCGCACAAGACGCGCAGCATGCTCAACATCGCGATGCTGAGCTGCCTCAACCGGCCGCATGAGCTCAAGATGCATCTCAAGGGTGCGCTGCGCAACGGCGTCACCCGCGTCGAGATCCGTGAGATCCTCATGCAGGTCGCGATCTATGCGGGCGTGCCGGCCGGCGTGGACGCGTTCCGCATCGCGCGCGAAGCCTTCACGGAGTTCGACGCCGGCAAGTGATGCCGACCGGCGCAGCGGAGCAGACGTCCATGCACACCTACGAGATGCTGATCGGTGGCCGATGGGTTGCGGCCGCGGGCGGCCGGACCTTCGAGACCGAGAATCCGTATTTGGGCGCCGCATGGGCGCTCGTTCCCCGTGCGGGGGCCGACGACGTCGACCGGGCCGTCTCGGCCGCCCACAAGGCGTTCCGCAACCCGGCGTGGCGCGGATTGACCCCGACAGCCCGCGGCCATCTGCTGCGTCGGCTGGCCGATCTGATCGCCGCCGATGCCGACCGGCTCGCCGCGATCGAGACGCAGGACAACGGCAAGCTGATCACCGAGATGCGGGCGCAGCTCCGATATATCCCGCAATGGTTCCACTATTTCGGCGGTCTCGCGGACAAGATCGAGGGGCGGGTCATTCCCATCGACAAGCCCGGCATGGTCAACTTCACCCGCGAGGAACCGCTGGGCGTCGTGGCCGCGATCACGCCCTGGAACTCGCCGCTGATGCTGGCGACATGGAAGCTCGCGCCGGCGCTGGCCGCGGGCAACACGGTCGTCTGGAAGCCCTCGGAATTTTCCTCCGTCTCCGCGCTCGAGTTCGGCAAGCTGTTCGAGACGGCCGGCTTTCCCCCAGGCGTCGTGAACATCCTGACCGGCTTCGGATCGGACATCGGCGAAGCCCTCGTCACGCATCCGCGTGTCGCCAAGGTCGCCTTTACGGGCGGCGACCGTACCGGGCAGAGCGTCTATGAGCTCGCGGCCCGATCGATCAAGCCGGTCACGCTTGAACTCGGTGGCAAGTCCGCCAACATCGTGTTCGCGGACGCCTCGCTCGACAATGCGGTCAGAGGCACGGTCGCGGGGATCTTCGCCGCCACCGGCCAGACCTGCATCGCCGGCTCGCGCGCGCTGGTCCACCGCGCCATCCATGACGGATTCGTCGACAGGCTCGTGGCGCTGGGCCGGACCGCCAGGATGGGCGATCCTGCGCTGGAGACGACCCAGGTCGGCCCGATCACCACGCGGCCGCAGCGCACCAAGGTGCTCGATTATATCGGCATCGCCAAGGATGAGGGCGTGACCTGCGTGCTCGGCGGAGGCCAGGCGACCCGCCCCGAATGCGGCAACGGCTGGTTCGTCGAGCCGACCATCTTCACAGCGGTCAAGCCGAGCATGCGGATCGCGCAGGAAGAGGTCTTCGGACCGGTTCTCTCGGTGATCCCCTTCGACGACACCGAAGAAGCGATCGCGATCGCCAACGACACGCAGTTCGGCCTGGCGGCCGGAGTGTGGACGCAGACGATCGGCACGGCGTTCCAGATGGCCGAGCGGCTCGAGGCCGGAACGGTCTGGGTCAACAGCTATCGCGCCACGAGCTACCTGTCGCCGTTCGGCGGCTACAAGCGGTCCGGCATCGGGCGCGAAAGCGGCTTGACGGCCATTCGCGAATACCTGCAGGAAAAGAGCGTCTGGATCGATACGGTCGGCGAGGTCGCCAGCCCCTTCGTCATGCGATGAGTGGCCCGCACCGGCCGGTTCGCGCCGGCTGATCCGCGATGCCGGGCAAGGTCGTTGCAGCCGCGATCGTGAAGATTGCTGGAGATGCGTTTCCGGATGCGCCATATGTGCATCCCGGCTCTTCCGCCCGATCTGTCCGGAAGAGCGTAGACGCCGCGATGGAACTCAAGCAGCTCAGCTATTTCCTGGCCGTCTCGGAGGCTGGAAGCTTCTCGAAAGCCGCTGTCTTGCTGGCCGTCGCCCAGCCGATCCTAAGCCGTCAGATCAAGCTGCTCGAGACCGAGCTCGGCATGGACCTGCTCTATCGCAACGGCCGCGGCATCGTTCTCTCCGAGGCGGGCAAGATCCTCGATGTCCACGCCCGGACCGCACTGCAGACGGTCGAGCGCGCCCGCACGGAGATCTCCGCCCTCAAGGCCGTGCCGGAAGGGCGCATCGTCATCGCCATGCCGCCGTCGATCGGCTGGGTGCTCACCGGCCCGCTGATCCGCCGGTGCCGCGAGGCGTTCCCGAACATCGCGCTGCACGTGGTCGAGGGCTTCAGCGGGCACGTGGCCGAGTGGCTGTCGACCGGCCGCGTCGATGTCGGGATCGTCTACGACGCGTCCCGTCGCGCCAGTCTGAACACCGAGCCGTTGTTTTCCGACAATCTCGTCCTGTTGGGTCCGGCCAACAATCCGGCCTGCCTGGAAGGCGACACGGTTGCGGCCGCACGCCTCGCCGACATCCCGCTCATCCTTCCCGCCGAGCCGCACGGCCTTCGCGTGCTCGTCGACCATGTGCTGGCCAAGATCGGGGCCACGGCGCGCGTCGAATTCGAAGTCGACGCCATGCCCTCGACACTCGGCCTCGTCGAGGAGGGCCTCGGCTACACCGTGCTCAGCGAGACCGCCGCGGCCCAGCGGATCGGGGCGGGCCGGATTCGAGCCTGGGCCATCGTCGATCCGGTGATCACGCGGCAATTGATCCTGGCAACCTCGACGCAGCGCCCGATGAGCGTCGCGACGCGGTTGGTGACGCGATTGATCCGGGACCAGGCGGCGTCCGCGTTCGCGAAAACTCCGATGGGAACGGCGGCATGAGAAGGGCCGTTCCGCGTACCCATCCGGTTCGGGTCACATCGCGCAACCCGATGATGCCAGGGAGGATCTCGTGTCGGACACCCTAGAGTCCAAGGTGCCGGACGCCTCATCGGGCCGGATCGAACCGGCATCGCCTCGCCTCGACGACCCGCCGCTCGCGACGGCTCTCGCGCGGTCGATCGTGCGATCCCGTTCGACCCCTTTTTCCGAAGCGGCGCGCGACAAGGCTCGGGCGTGCCTTATCGATTTCCTCGGCTGCGCGTTCGAGGCGAGCGGCCTGCCCTGGAGCCGACAGGCGGCCGCCCTCGCCGAGAGCGAGGGACCTTGCTCCATCGTCGGGTCGCCGCGCGGTGCGGCGCTCGGGGATGCGGCTTTCGCCAATGCGGTCGCGGGTCACGGCCTGGTTCGCGAAGACATGCACGCGGGGGCGGTGGCCCATCTCGGCGTGGTCGTCCTCCCCGCGGTCCTGGCCCTGGCCGAGCGGCGCGGCGCCAGACTGCCGGCCGCCATCGATGCCGCGATCGTCGGCTACGAGGTCGGCGCCAAGCTGGGGCTGGCGATCGTCACCCCGGAATTTTCACGCTCCTTCCGGCCGACCGGTTTCGTGGGGCCTGCGGCCGCGGCCGCGGCTGGCGCGTTCCTCCTCGGCCTCGACGAGACGGCGACGCAAAGCGCGCTGTCTCTCGCCGCCAACATGGCGTCGGGCCTCAACCAATGGCCCCACACCGGCGCCGACGACATGTTCTTCCATCCGGGGATCGCCACGCGCAATGGGCTGACCGCCGTGCGCCTGGCCGCGCTTGGCGCGAGAGGATCGGAAAAGGCGCTCGATGGCGAAGCGGGATTGCTCACCGCCATGCGGCCCGACAGGACGGCGCCGCGGGTCGCGCTGTTCGCGGGCGAGCCGGAAATCCTGTCGGTGTTCTTCAAGCCGGTGCCGGTCTGCAACTTCGCCCAGACGCCCGCTCTGGCCGCGATCGGACTCGTGCGCGACCATCGCCTCGACCCGGCGATGATCGAGAGCGTGGCCGTTCGCGTTTCCCGTGCCGCCAAGACATACCCGGGCTGCGACCATCCCGGACCGTTCGGGCGCATCCTGCAAGCCAAGATGAGCATCCACTATGCGGTCGCGAGCGCCCTGCTCGACGGACGCATCGACGAGGGCAGCTACGCCGATCTCGACGAGCCGGCGCGGCTCGCGCTCTGCGGAAAGATCATGGTGGAGGCCGACGAAGCCCTGACGGCTGCCTTCCCGAAGCGGCAGGGCGCGAGCGTCGAGGTGCATTTGGCCGGTGGCGGCGTCCTGTCGCATTCGTTGCCGAACGTTCTGGCGGCCGACGAACACCAGGTACGGTCGCGGTTTCGCGCGGCCGCGGCCGCCTCCGTCGGCGCCGAGACGGCCGAGAGGCTGGAGAGCGCGGTGTACCGTTCGGCGCATGAGGTCAGCGTTGCATCGGTGATGGCGCTGACGCGAAGGCGTTAGCCTGGACCGATCGTCGTCTCTTCCGCCTGTCCGGCGCGTGGAAGAAGCGATCACCCCAGATATTTGTTGATGATGCCAAGGCCCTCGCGCCGGACGGTCTCCGGCGTCATCTCCTCGGCGATCTCGCCGTGCGTCAGGATGTAGAGCCGATCGCAGACCCGGACGGCGATGTCGATGCGCTGTTCGACGAGCAGCAGAGAGGCGCCCCGGCGGCGCAGTTCGATCAACGCCTTGACCACGGTCTCGACCGCCGCGGGGGACAGGGCGACGGACGGCTCGTCGAGCAGCAGGACGTCCGGGTCGCTCATCAGCATCCGGCCGATGGCCACCATCTGTTGCTCGCCTCCGCTCAGGAAGGCGGAGCGGCGCCGGCTGTAGCTCCGCAGCACCGGAAACAGGTCGTAGACGGAGTCGAGCAGCGCTTGCACGCGCGCCGTCTCCCGGCGCAGGTGGAGGGCGCCCAGGACGAGGTTGTCCTCCACCGACAGATCGGTGAACAGACGGCGTCCTTCGGGAGCGATCGCGAGAAAGCCGCTCGCGATACGATGCGTGGGAAAGGCCGAGACATCGGTCTCCCCGACGCGAACCGTGCCGCGTCGCTGCTTGACCAGCCCCATGATGGCTTTCAGCACCGTGGTCTTGCCGGCCCCATTGGGGCCCAGCAAAGCCACCGCTTCCCCGCGTCCGACCCGAAGGCCGACGTCGTGCACGACATCGAACCGTCCATAGCCGGCGGACAAGGACGACACCTCGAGAGCGGGGCCGGATGGGTTCGTCATTCGCCCAAGGTTTGTCATTCGCCCAAGTACACCTGTCGGACCACGGGATCGGCGCGGACCTCGTCCGCCGTACCGGTGAGCACCACCTCCCCGGCGTTGAGGACCGTCACCTTGTCGCAGAGCGGGAACAGGAACCGCGTCTGGTGCTCGATGATGATCAAGGTGACGCCCTGCGCCTTCAGCTGGGTCAGGATCCGCGCCAGGTGAGCGACTTCCCGGCTCGACAGGCCCGTTGCCGGCTCGTCCAGGATGATGATGTCCGGACCGGCCACGCAGACGGACGCGAGTTGCGTCAGTTGTTCGATGCCGTGCGGCACGTCGCCGACCCGCCGCTCGGTCCATGCCCCGGCCTCGACCGAACGGAGGGCCTCCGACGAGCGGGCGCGCATCCAGGCCTGGTCGCGCCATCCCGAGGGAAGCAACGGCCAAAGCGCGGCGCGCCGGACGATCCCGGGGACGCGGGTAAAGAGACCGATGGAGACGTTCTGGCTCGTGGTCAGCTCGCGGACGAGCTCAGCCGCCTGGAACGTGCGGCGCAGCCCGAGCCGCGCGCGACCGCTGGGCGATAGTCCGTTGACCCGCATGCCCTTGACGAGGATCGTGCCTGCCATGGGCGTCAGACGGCCCGCGATCACGTTGGCGAGCGTGCTCTTGCCGGAGCCGTTGGGACCGATGAGGCCGTGGATGTGACCGCGTTCGACGGTCAGGCTGACGCCCCGCAGCACCTTGGGGCCTGCGCCGTAACCGAACGTGATGTCGCGGCATTCGACGACGGCGCCGACCGCGGCGCTCCCCTGCTCCCCGACCGGGCTTTCCGGCTGGGATGAGATTCGGTCGAGGTCCGCCGGCCGCCTCGAGTCCAGCGTGGAGGCCGCAGGTGTTTCGGTGAGCAGGGTTGCGTTTTCGGTCCGCCCGGCTCGCCTCGAGGTCCGAGCAGCGAGCCGGCGCCGCGCCAAACCGATGATCCCCTCGGGGAACATCGTCACGGCGATGATCGACAAGGCGCCGTAGACGATTTCCTGCAACCACGGGTTGATGTTGACTGTGGCGGGGAACATGGTGACGAAGATCGCGCCGACCAAAGGTCCCAGCGTCGTATTGATCCCGCCGATCAGAACCATGACCAGAATATTGAGCGACACGGACCAGTCGAACTGACCGGGCGACACGACACCGAGAAAGGAGAACAGCCATCCCGCTGCACCGGCCATCGCGGCCGAGACCCCGAAGATACCGATCTTGATGAGCGAGGTGCGCGCCCCGGCAGCCTCCGCGAACGGCTCGGCGTCCCGAATGGAGAGCAGGACGGGGTAGAGCGGAGAGTTGCGGACGTTCCAGATCAGCCCCATTGCAAGGAGCAGCGCGATCATCACGCACCAAGCGACGGGCGTCCCCAAGGCGGACAGGCTGCCCGGAAAGTCGGGGAGAGCCGGGCCAAGCAGCCCCTGCGTTCCGCCGGTGATCCGCAGATCGGTCGCGAGGACGGTCAACACCAGCGTGAAGATGAAGGTCGTGATGGCAAAGTAGAGACCGCTGACCCGCAACGACATCGCGCCGATGATCGCGCCGGAGAGGCCGGTGACGGCGATGACGATCGGCAGCAGCAGGGCGACATCGATCTCGAAATTGGCCGCCCCGATCGCGGTGAAGTAGGCCCCGATCGCGAAGAACCCGCCCTGGCCCAGCGAGTAGAGGCCCAGCATGCCGGCGACCAGATCGAGGCTGAACGCCAGGATGCCGAAAACGGCTGCCACGAGAACGAGACTCTGGACGTTGATGCTGGCATTCGCGACGAGACCGGTCAGCGCGAGATAGACGATGACGACGAGGGGGATGGCCGCCACCCGCCATGACCACGGCCGTCCAACGGCCACGGCTCGTGACAAAGGGGTGGCTTTCGAGGTCATCGCGCTTTCCCCTCAGCGCCTCGCCGCGGCGGTGGCCGCGACGCGGAAGCGGGGAAGCAGGTGTCCCGCGTTGAAGAGCCCGCGGGGCGTCACGATCAGGATGACCACGAGCACCAGGAAGGGAAACCAGTCCGAGGCTTGCGAATTGATCAGGGCGTTGGCGCCTTCGGCCAGCACGCCCAGCAGCAAGCCGCCGAACATCGCGGTGACGGGCTTTTCGGTTCCCCCGCCGATCATCATCGCGATGAACCCATAGGTGCCGTAGGTGCTGCCGAGATAGGGATTGGCGAAGGTGCTGGGACCGATCAGGAGGCCGGCGATCCCCGCAAAAAGACCCGCGATGGCAAAGGCCACGAGCGCAACCGCCGTGGTGTTCGCACCGATGGCCGATGCCATTTCAGGATCGGCCGCGATCGCGACCCCCAGCTTTCCGAAGAGCGTCGTCTTGCGGACGACCTCGAACAGCGTCGCCGCGATGATCGCCGTGGCGATGGCCAGCAGCTGTTGTTCGGTCAGCACCGCATCGCCGAGGTGAATGCTCGCCTCGTTGAGGAAGGCGGGAAACGGGCGCGACGTCGGTCCCCACAGATAGGCCGCGCCGTTCTCGACGACGGCCGCGAAGCCGAGCGTGCTCACGAGCCACCCGAAGCTGAACCGGTCGAGGGCGAGGATCGGCCTCACCGCCACGACATAGGCCAGGACGGCGATCACGCATGAACCTACGAGTCCCGCGGCGGCGGCGGCCAAGGGCGAATAGCCCGCGGAGCTGATCGCGGCCGTGAGCATGATGGCGGCCATCATGGACTGGCCTTGCGAGAAATTGATCACGCGCGTCACGTAGAAACAGATGGCCAGGGCCATGCCGATCAGGCCGTAGATCGATCCAATTGCCAGTCCGCTCAGGACGAATTGCAGCAATGAACGTCCTCCCGGTCGATGGTATCGGTCTTCAGCAGAGCCGGCCCTCATACGACGGCACGCCCGTGTGCCCACCACGATTGATCCTTGTCCCGGGCCGGATTGCAAGACCCGCGACGAGCCCGTTGTCCGTATTTGCCGATCTCGAGCTCCGCTCGAGGCGAGCAGGCAACGAGCTGTACCAAAGCCTAAGCGGGATTCCTCGGGTCCGACGCATCGCCTGTCGGCTATAACAGCTATACCCCGCGACCGCGGACCTCGACTGCACCTCGCTGCGCTCGCCCGGCGGCCGGGAGGCTCGTTGACAATGGGACCGATATCATCCAGCAATTTCGACAGGCGCGGACAGCAGCGGGACGAATCTCGTGACGCATGTCGCTGGGCGGTTCGTCCGTTCGAAGCCGGGGAGGAAACATCCGATGAAGACATTTTTTGCGGGAAGCATGCTCGCGACGGCGGCGATGATGGCCTCTCCGGCCGCCTATGCGGCGGATGCAAGCGCACAGCCGATCCTCGTCGGGTTGATCGCAGGCACGACGGGCGCCTATGGCTCGACCGGCGTCGCGACGGTCAACGGCGCTCAGCTCGCGGTCGATAAGATCAATGCCGCGGGCGGCGTTCTCGGCCGGCAGATCAAGCTCGACAGCTACAACGACGACGCGTCCGCAACGCTGTCCGGACAGCTGTTCGCCAAGCTGGTCAGCAACGGCGCCGTCGCCATCGCGGGCTCACCCGACACAGGCCCTGTCACCGCGCAATTGGCGACGCGCTACAAGATCCCCACCATCGGTGTCGTGGACGACGGCGGGCTGACCGTCAATCCCAACGGACCCGCCGGCGAACCCAACCCTTGGGTCTTCGACTTCGGGCTGAACACCTTCGCCTGGGGCGCAAAGATTGCCGAACATGCCATCAAGCACTGTCCCGACGGACTGGCGATCCTCCACGACCCGACCACCTATGGCGAGGGCGGCGACTACGGCATGAAGCTCGTCTATGACAAGGCCGGCCAGACGATCAAGATCGATCAGCCGATCACGGAGAACTGGTCGACCGGAGCGACCGCAGGCCTGATGCCCCAGATCAACGCCATCAAGGCGGCGGGCATCAAATGCGTCGACGTCTGGCTGACCCCGCAGGACCAGGCGGCCTTCGCCCAGGATGCGCATTCGCTCGGCTACGCGGTCACGCGCTATGGCAACGACGAGACCAACGCCGACGATACTTTCGCCAGTCTGGCGGGCGAACAAGCGGATGGCACGATCAGCGCGGTGCTGACCTCCGACCTGCATCCGAGCCCGGAGATGCTGTCGTTCCGCGACGAGTACAAGAAGAAGTTCAACCTCGACTCGACGCCTTTCGCCGAGACGAGCTACGACAGCATCATGATGCTGGCCCAGGTCATCAAGCAGGCCAACTCGACGAAGCCTGCGGATCTGCAGAAGGGCTTCAACGCCGTGCAGGACTTCAAGGGCGTGACGGGGGATCTGGGGTTCACGCCGAGCAACCATATCACGATCACGCCGGCTCAGCTGACGCTGGTCCAGTACGATGCCAAGACCAAGCAGTGGGTCGACGTCAAGGATTGATCGAGCGCAATTCAAGCCGCCCATGATCGGTCGAGCGGAGCGTTCCGGCTTGCATTGCCGGGACATCGCGCCATCCAAAGCCAGGCACGCCAAACACGGGCACCGTCGCGCGATCGGTCGGCGGCCTCAGAGCGTCACCGCCCAAGGCTCGGGAACGAGGCGATACCCCTCTCCGCTTTTGACCAGATGCGCAAAGGCGGGAACATGCAGGTGCATGCCGGCCACGAGCGTGCGCTCCCTCGCCACGAGGTCGAAGAGGCGTCGCCGGCTCTCCGCCGCCTGTCCTTCGTCGATATCGAACTCGCTCGTGACGACCGGGTGAGGCACCTGAAGCTCGGGCACATGAACGGTGTCGCCCCAGATCATCAACGTCTCTCCCGCCGACTCCAAGCTATACCCGCTATGGCCGGGCGTGTGGCCAGGCAGGGACAGCATCGAGAGGCCCGGCGCGACGATCCCGTCTCGGCTCGGGCGGATCTGGTCGCGATAGGCCGCCAGCAGCGCGAGGGCCGATGCCAGATAGGGCGTGGCGGCGGGCACCCGACCTCCGCTTAGGCCGGGGTCCGACCAGAACGCGACGTCGGCCTCGTTCACGATGATCTGGGCCCGCGGGAACATCGCCTTGCCGTCCGCGTCCAGAAGCCCGTTGGAGTGATCCGGGTGGATGTGGGTCAGCAGCACGGTGTCGATATCGGCGGGGGTGAGCCCGAGGGTCCGTAGATTGTCGAGCAGGAGCCCCATCGAATAGACCGTGGTGCTGCCGCCCCCGGCGTCGACGAGGATCGTGCGATCCCCGTTCTCTATCACGAAAGCATTGACGGTGATGCGTGGCGCCCCCTCGTGAAAGGCGTCTCGCATCACCCCTCGCATCTCGCTGGGCGATATCCCCCGGAGGATCTCGAAGGGGATGTCGAGGAAGCCGTCGTTGACCGTCGTCACCATGGCCTCGCCGATCCGGCGCTTGTAGATGCCCGGAACCTGCTTCTCCTGTCCTTCCGCCATGTCTGCGCCTCTCCTCCCTGCGTGAGCCCTCCGACCGTCCTCGACGGCGGCCGGTGGCGACTTACGCCCTCGGTGATGCAAAGCGGCACGCGGTCGCGGCCGCCGTCGCTCTGGTACCGCGACCAAATTACAGGCTCCGCCTTCGACTCGGAAGCCGAATCGATCCTGCTTCGCGTTTGGCATAACTGTATTCCGACGAGGGCGAGCGACGTTAGGTCTACGCGGATTGCTCCTTCGATGTGAGCGCTACTCCGGGCCCAGGAGCCAAATCGGCGCACGGCTTCGTCAGACCGTCGGAGGAACCGCAGAGCGTCGATCGCGCAGGCTCCGCCCGTTCCGGCTTCAGGCCGGCGACCGAAGAGAAGCGGCGGAGCCGGATCCGTGGGACGATCGTCTCCGAAGTTATCGATCGATCCGACATCGATCTGCAGACCAGCGTCGTGACGCCTGTTCCGCTCTACTTTCAGCTGCCGCGCCTAAGGACGGACCGTCGATCAGGGGCAGCTTTTTCAGGACGCGCGCCGCGACCGACGAGCAAAGCGGCACTTTTCGCTTGTCGTTTCGTTAGGCTGTCGCGACAAATGCCCATCATAGGCCTTCCATCACGCCGGACCGGATCACGAGGCAAACCATGACGCAGGATCGCGACGCTGCCAAATTCGCCGAGCTCCATGCCGAGCGTGACCGGATCGCCAAGACCACCGTCGCGGCGATGTTTGCCAAGGATTCCGGCCGCTTCGGCCGCTACCACGTCGATTTCGAGGACGTGCTGTTCGACTACTCCAAGCACCGGATCGACGACCGGGTGCTCGAGGCCTTGATGGCGCTGGCCCGCAAGATGGACGTCGAGGGCAAGCGCGACCGGATGTTCGCCGGCGGCATCGTCAACCCGACGGAGGGTCGCGCGGCGCTCCACACGGCGCTGCGCAACGTCTCCGGCAAGCCCGTGACGGTCGACGGAAAGGACGTGATGCCCGAGATCATCGAGGTCCGCGAGCGCGTCGCGGCCTTCGCCCGGGCCATCCGCGACGGCTCGATCAAGGGCTCCTCGGGCGAACGCCTGACCGAGATCGTCAATATCGGCATCGGCGGCTCCGACCTCGGGCCGGCCATGGCGGCGCGGGCTCTCGCGCCCTTCGCCGACCCCGCGATCCGTACCCATTTCGTCTCGAACGTCGACGGCGCCGACATCGGCGACACGCTCGCCGGTCTCGACCCCAAGCGGACGCTTTTCATCGTCTCGTCCAAGACCTTCACCACGCTCGAGACCATGACCAACGCGCGATCGGCCCGGGCCTGGCTTGTCGCGGCGCTCGGCGAGAAGGCCGTGCCGCATCATTTCGCCGCCGTCTCGACCAAGCTCGATCTCGTGGCCAAGTTCGGCATCCAGCCGGATCGGGTGTTCGGCTTCTGGGACTGGGTCGGCGGCCGCTATTCGATGTGGTCGAGCATCGGCCTGTCGCTCGTCATCGCCATCGGCCCGGAGGGCTTCGAGGAATTCCTGCGCGGCGGCCATCAGGTCGACGCGCATTTCCGCACCGCGCCCCTGGAAAGAAACATTCCCGTCCTGATGGGCCTGCTCGGCATCTGGTACCGCAACGTCTGGGGTTTCCAGACCCAGGCGGTGATCCCCTACGATCAGCGGCTCGGCCGCTTCCCGGCCTATCTCCAGCAGCTCGACATGGAGAGCAACGGCAAGCACGTCCATATCGACGGGTCGCATGTCCGCGAGGAGACGGGGCCGATCGTCTGGGGGGAGCCGGGCACCAACGGCCAGCATGCCTTCTTCCAGCTGCTGCACCAGGGCACGACCATCGTGCCCATCGATTTCCTGGTCGCGGCCGAGCCGACCCACGCCGACGAGAAGCACCACGAGATCCTGGTCTCGAACTGCCTGGCCCAGGCCCAGGCGCTGATGCGCGGGCGCGACCTCGACGAGGTCAAGGCGGTGCTCAAGAAGGATGGCATGGCGGCGGACGCCATCGAGAAGCTCGCGCCGCACAAGGTGTTCGAGGGCAACCGGCCGACCTCGACCTTCATGTACAGGAAGCTCGACCCGCGCATGCTGGGGCGCCTCGTCGCTTTCTACGAGCACCGCGTCTTCACCATGGCCGCCGTCTGGGAGACCAATCCCTTCGACCAATGGGGCGTCGAGCTCGGCAAGGAGCTGGCCTCCAAGCTCGGCCCGATCGTCTCGAACGCCAACGCCTCGACCGAGGGTCTCGACGGCTCGACGGCCGGGTTGGTGGCGCATAGGCGGAAGCTGACCGGCAAGGGATGAGGTTCGGTTGCGGCTCGGGCTGGCGTCGCTTCGCCGACGCCGGCGATCCGTCGCTGGCGGCGGGCACTTGCCGCGGGTCGGTTTCGGACCGCTTTCGACCCTCTGCCGACCTTGGGGAGGTCCGCTTCTGACCAACCGAAGTTTCCGTACGCTCCGGTACGATTTAAATGGTCCATAATGAAAAGTTAGTTTTGAATGGTACGGCGATGATCCATAGCGAACCATCAGGACTGGTTGCTCAGCGGTAAGCTGAGGTCTGAGCATGGCATGCGTCGGCTACGGGCAGAGGGGGAATGACTGTAAGGGCCTTGATCGTCGGCAGTTCGATACCCATAAAAAGCGCGTCCCGCCAGACGCCCCAGACTGGCATCGTTGCTTCGAGCGTGTTTTTCAAGCTGCGCGATCGGAGTAGTGGTGATGGCCAAGACGTGCATTGTCTGCGAAGGTCCAGCCGGTTCGGGTGAGCACATCTTCCCGGCCTGCCTGGGCGGTTTGCGAGTCAACAACGGTATCTACTGCGGTCCCCATAACGAAGCTTACGGACCGCTTGCTGAGCTACTCGCCAGTCAGCTCGCTTTCTACAATGCCCAATTCGGCATTATGAACACGCGGACGAAAAAGATTCGTCCGGTAACGCTGAAGGACGGCAACGGCGCGACATACTCATGGGACGGCACCGAGCTAACACCGGCTGGACCGCGCCTTGTCTCGCAATCGGACGACCAAGTTACAATTGCGCTCCCTGCGAACGATACGGCTGGAATGCAGCGCTTCCTTGCAGAGCAGGAGGCGAAAGGGGTCAAGTTCGAGGTCGCGAATGGGGGAAAGCCGGTTGCATACCATCCTAGCACGCTTGTTACGCGTCAAGGATTTGGCGCCCCTGAAGGCTTACGCGCGATCGGGTATCTCGCACAGACCTTTTTCACGCACTGTTTCAGGGATCTCGCACGCGTCCCGGCAATGCGACCATTTATCGATTACACGCTCAACGGCGTGGGTGGCCCCCTGGTCTGGTGGGATTTCGAAGCACCCGTTGACCTGCCCGCGAACGCCTTTGAGCTCGGCCATCGGATCGTTGTAGGCATCGACGCAGATAGGGGCGTTGCCTACGGGCGCGTGTCTCTGTTTTCTACCTTCGACTACGCCATAGTCTTCTATGAGCTGAGCGAGGCAACAACGTCGCGCTCCTTCATAAATGACATTGACCCCATTGCCGAAAAGATGCCCGATGATCTCATGCAACGGGAGCAGGCGACTGCTGTCGCATCTGTGGACCGACCGGACAATGTGACTGCAAGCTTGTCACACGCGATTAGTAGTGGCAAGGCTGTAGAACTCCAGAACCAGCTAATGCGTCGCTCTTTCGACCGGCGACGAAGAATCGTGGCCACGGATTTGCTTGATCTTTTGAATAATGCCTCAAGCATCTCTGGCAAGCGTCAGGTATTGCGAAATTTCTGGGACGGCGAGTCGCAACGTATTATGCGTCTGTTAGATGCAACGCTCAAGGGCCTTCAGTCCAATCCAAAGCGCAGTGATCCGGGCTGGAACTTCCTCGTGCGGTGCCTGGGGTGGGCCACGCAACGAGATAAAAGCAGCCCATCGGGTCTGGCGGCCAGCGCTGAGACTGCGATCAAGATTGCTTCCGGGGCACTCTGCCATGCCATGGGAGAGTCACTCGAAAACGGGAAGCTGGACCAAGACAACACAGAGATGTTTATTGAAGGCGGATTGGGTCAGCACGCTGCGGCAGATGCCGTTTTCAAAGCGAGTCTCGGACCCTAGACAGGGCATCGTCAGATTTCTTCTTCAATACAGATTAATTAGGAGATCAGACCATTGCCGATTGACCTTGCCGCCGCATATTCTTCTGCTCGCAAATTATTGGGATTTAACAGGAAACGGCGTCACCACCATGTGTGGCAACATTATCTTTCTTCTTGGGGAACCAGAGGCAGCGTATCGTGTCTTATGGATGATCGCATATTTAGTTCTGGTACAATCGGGCTGGGTGTTGAAAGCGATTTTTATAGAGTCAAACAGATTAACCGTGAAGAGATCGATTTCATCGAAACTAACATAATCGATGGAAGCAATGAAGGTGCTCAGAAAATCCACAATAGTTTTTTATCTTACTATAAAATAGTTTCGGCTCTGTACGGCAAGGCAACTCTAACTGACGATCTATTGGATCTGTATGGCAGCAATGTACTTGAGAATTTTCATTCTCACATTGAATCAGAATTCATGCCCTTACTTGCTAAACTGCAATGCCATGACACCAGTTTTTATTCATCTCGCGAGGGTTGTATCAATTTTTTCAACTATATCTCTCACCAGTATATGCGGACTAAAGGAATAAGGGCAAAAACGGTCGCATCGTTAAAAACTGCGAGTGGCTTTGATTGTTCCAACGTCTGGCCACTAATCAGCCACATGTTGTCAGTCAACATCGGCGGTGCTCTGTTTGTTGAGAGGCATCGTCGATCTCTAACCATCATAGATAATCGTACCTCGATCAGCTTCATTACAGGGGATCAGCCGGTTATAAACTTGGCCGCAAAACCGGATCAGAAGGTTGAGACTGTCTCACTTTTTTATCCGATCTCACCATCTACAGCTGTTCTAATATCTGAGGTCGATTGCGCCCCTTTGTATGACACAGCGAGCCTCGATGAAGGCAGGGTCAACGAGCTGAATAAGCTGATATATGAAAATAGCTACACTCAGGTTTACGCTGATACACCCGGCGCATTGGAAATCTTCAAGCAACGATGATTGGACCGACCAGCATACCGAACGATCGGACCGATCGACAGTCTTGCTGTCAATTTCCCACTCCGCGCGAAGCCTGCGGCGAGTGAGGCTCCACGGCCCGGTTCGGTATGGGTATACCCAAAACAGACCGGCGGCCGACTCCTGAGAAAGTCCGCTTCCCGCACCGGGGCCGATGACCGCTTCCCATCCATCCCGGACGCCCAGCTTGAGGCCCCGTGAACGGCTCACCCCACCACCGTCACCGTCAGCTTATGCGTCGTCGCCTCCGGCGGCAGGCCACGCACGAAGGCCGCATGGACGGCGTCGAAGCCGACCGCGCAGCGCACGTGCTCGCCGCGCGGGCACAGGTTGTTGAGCGGGTCGAAGCCGACCCAGCCGAGGTCCGGCAAGAAGGCCTCCGCCCAGCCATGGCACGTCGCCTCGCCGCTCTCGCCCCACACCAGGTAACCGTTGACGAACCGGCAGGGGATGCCCAGGAAACGGGCGCCGGCGATGAAGAGATGGGCATGGCTGCCGCGGCCGCCGCTTTTGCCGCCGAAAGCCTCGGCGGCCGAGAGGATGTCGGCGCCCGAATCGAGCGCGAGTTCCGCGTTGACCGCGCCCATCAGCGCGTGCAGCCGGCCGAGCATGGTCGTCCCCTCGGCCGTGCATGCCGTGACGAACGCGCGGACCGCCTTGTCGGTCGTGGTCAGCGGCGTGTCGCGCAGGAAGATCTCGACGGGCAGGCGCTCCGCCGTGGTGCGGATCACGCCGGCCGTGTCGAACGTGTCGACCAGCCCAGTGGCGGCGATCGTCACCTCGCGAAGCTGGCCGGCGGAACTGAACGTGTGCGTGAGATTGCCGAATTCGTCGTCACCGCTCCGCAGGCTGCAGTCGAGGTCGGCGTCGATCCACCATTCGGTGACGTGCTGGCCTTCGTGGCTGCGCGGAGACAGCCGCACGATCGCCATGACGTTGCGGACCGGCGGATCGAAGCGGCAGCGGACCTCGTGACGGATACGGAACTGCATGGGCCCCTTCAGACGAGATATTGTTCGCTGATCGCGACGCCGAGGCGGTTGTTGTCGTCGATGAAGGTGGTGATGAACTCGTGCAGGCCGCTCTGGAAGAGCCCGCCGATCGAGGAATTCTCGAGCTGCGCCATGGTCCGGCGGGCGAGACGCTGAGACACGCCCTGGCGCCCATAGGCCTTGGCGAGCGAATCGAGGCAGCGCACGATGTTCTCGTAGCAGGAGATCAGCGAGCGCGGCATTTCGAGCCGCAGGATCAAGAGGTCGGCGATGAGCCAGGGCTTGATGCTTTCCCGATAGACCCAGTGATAGGCGGTCAGCGCCGAGACGGCCCGCAGGATGGCGGCCCATTGAAAATAGTCGAGCGACCCGCCAACCGCCTCGGTCTCGGGCAGCAGCACGTGATACTTGACGTCGAGGATGCGGGCGGTGTTGTCGGCCCGCTCGATGAAGACGCCGAGCCGCGAGAACCAGTAGGAGGGGTCGCGCAGCATGGTGCGCGTCATCGACCCGTCGAACAGCAGCGACGTCTGCTTGACGAATTCGAGGAAGCGCGGGATCTCCTCGCGCCAGGCGGTCGTGGCGTCGGCATGCAGGTCCTCGAATCGCTTGAGCTCCAGCCAGGCGCCGTTGATCGCGTCCCACATCTCCGCCGTCAGCGCCGTGCGCACGGCGCGCGCATTGGTGCGCGCCGCCTCGATGCAGTTGCGGATCGAGGACGGATTGTCGTCCGAGAAGGTCACGAAATCGACGACGCGGTCGGGTTCGGCCGTCTCGTATCGCTCGTGAAAGGCATCGGCCACTCCGGCGGTCTCGAGTGCGCTCTCCCATTCCGTGCCGTGCTCGTTATAGGCGGTCGGCAACGCGGCGAGCCGTTGGGCGGCCTCGATGGTCCGCGCCAGGAACTCGGCCCGCTCCATGTAGCGGGCCAGCCAGAAGAGGTTGTCCGCCGTGCGGGCCAGCATCGTGAACTTGCGCGTCGGACGGGCGAAGGAGACGCTCGGCGCGTCTTCGCCTGCCGGCGTGCCCTGCGTCTGCGCCTGTCTCATGGCCTCGGTCCCGCATCCTCGACGATCCAGGTGTCCTTGGTGCCGCCGCCCTGGCTCGAATTGACGACGAGCGAGCCGGGCTCCATGGCGACCCGGGTCAGGCCGCCCGGCACCACGCGCGCGCCGCGCGCGCCTGAGAGCACGAAAGGCCTGAGGTCGACGTGGCGCGGGCCGATCCCTTCCGGCCCCATGGTCGGGCAGGTCGAGAGGTTCAGCGTCGGTTGGGCGATGAAGTTCGCGGGATCCTGCCGGAGCTTGGCCGCGAAGACGGCGATCTCGTCGCGCGTCGCATGCGGCCCGACCAGCATGCCGTAGCCGCCCGAGCCGTTGACCTCCTTGACGACGAGTTCCGACAGATGGTCGAGCACGTATTTGAGGGCGTCGGGCTCGCGGCAGCGATGCGTCTCGACGTTCCTGAGGATGGGCTCCTCGCCGAGGAAGAAGCGGATGATGTCCGGCATGTAGGTGTAGATGGCCTTGTCGTCGGCGACGCCGGTGCCGACCGCGTTGGCCAGCGTCACCGAGCCTGCCCGATAGGCGCTCATCAAGCCGGGCACCCCGAGCGCGCTGTCCGCCCGGAAGGCAAGCGGATCGAGGAAGTCGTCGTCGATCCTCCGGTAGATGACGTCGACCCGCTTCGGCCCTTCGGTCGTGCGCATGTAGACCACGTCGTCGTCGACGAGCAGGTCGCGGCCCTCGACGAGTTCGATGCCGAGCTTGTCGGCCAGGAAGGAATGCTCGTAATAGGCCGAATTATACTGGCCCGGGGTGAGCAGGACGACGACGGGATCGGCCGCGTCGGCGGTGCCGGGCGTCACGGAGCGCAGCGTGGCGAGCAGCATGTCGGGATAGTTCTCGACCGGCGCCACCCGATGCGAGGCGAAAAGCTCCGGCAGGAGCCGCATCATCACCTCGCGGTTCTCGAGCATGTAGGAGACGCCCGAGGGCGTGCGGGCATTGTCTTCGAGGACATAGAAATCGTCCTCGTCGAGGCGGACGATGTCGATTCCGGCAATATGCACGTAGACGTCGTGCGGCACCTTCACGCCGACCATCTCGGGGCGGAAATAGGCATTGCGGTAGATCAGGTCGGAAGGAACGATGCCGGCCGCCAGCACCTCGCGCGGACCATAGAGATCGGTCAGGAACATGTTGAGCGCCCTGACCCGCTGGACGAGCCCCTTTTCGACCTTCGACCACTCGTTGCGGGAGATCAGCCGCGGCACGAGATCGAACGGGATCAGCCGCTCGGTCGCATCCTTGTCGCCGTAGACCGCGAAGGTGATGCCGATGCGCCGGAACAGGAGGTCGGCCTGCGAGCGTCGCGAGGCCAGAAGACCCGGCGGCACCCGGGCCAGCCAGTTGGCGAGCCGCGTGTAGACGGCGCGCGCTCCCCCGTCCGAGCGCGTCATCTCGTCGAAAAAACGCTCCGTCGCGGCCACGCTCGACCTCCAGACGTCCGGGATCCCATCCGCCGTCGAGCAAAGCTTATGCCAGCCCCGTGGGAGGTTCTACGGGAATCCGCTCCGGTTGGTCGGCAACCAATCATGCCCGGCGAAGTTCCCCATCGGGACGCTCCGGCGGTCGCTCTCCGCAGCCGCCAGACGGCCACGGCGCAAGGGGCTGCGGCTTGAACCAAGCTCTGGACGAAAGGTCGACCTCCGGTGCCGCCTCGGCCCCGTCGACGTTCGTGTTCAGGGACCTCCCCGCTGTCTCGAGCTTCGACGCGCTGACCGAGCCCGGGGCCTATGTACCGCTGCCCGCCGATTGGTCGCTCGGGCTGGCGGACGTCGTCACATCCACGGCGGCGATCGAGGCCGGCCGCTACAAGGCCGTCAACACCGCCGGAGCCGCCGTCATCGCGGCAGTCTCCAACGCGCTCGGCACGCTCGATTTCCCCTTCGTGTTCGGCGGCGACGGGGCGAGCTTCGCCGTCGCCCCGGACCAGGCCAGGACGGCCGGCGAGGCGCTGGCGGCGACGGTCGGCTGGGTCGGCGAGGCGCTCGACCTCGAACTGCGCGGGGCGCTGCTGCCGGTCTCGGCGATCCGGGCCGCCGGCCAGGACGTCAGGATCGCGCGGTTCGCCGCCTCGCCGGACGTCGCCTATGCGATGTTTTCGGGAGGCGGTCGCAGCTGGGCCGAGACCGAGCTCAAGGCCGGACGCCTGGCGCCGGCCGCCGCCCCGCCCGGCAGCCGCCCCGACCTCACCGGGCTCTCCTGCCGCTTCGAGGACATCGAGGCCGCCAACGGGGTGATCCTGTCCCTCATCGTGCGCCCCATGGCCGGCGCCGATGACACGAAGGCGCTCGCCGTGCTACGCCGGATCCTGGCGGTCGCCGAGACGGTGTCGCGCTCCGGCCACCCGCTTCCCATCGCCGGCCCGGCGATGCACTGGCCGCCGCGCGGCCTGGACCTCGAGGCACGCCTGCATCGCCGACCCGGCCTGCCGCTCGCCCTGGCACGGGGTGTCGTCGCCTGCAAGACGGCCGTCGCCCACATGATCTTTCGACGGGGGCGCGACGTCGGTCGCTTTTCCCCGCAGCGCTATCGGCGCCAGCTCGTCGACAATTCGGATTTCCGCAAGTTCGACGACGGCCTGATGATGACGCTCGACTGCACGCGAGCGGCCGCCGACGCGATCGAGGCGACGCTGCGCGCCGCGCATGACGAGGGCATCGTGCGATACGGACTGCACCGCCAGGAGGCGGCCGTGGTGACCTGCATGGTGCCCTCCGCCCTGCGGGCCGACCACATCCATTTCGTCGACGGCGCGGCGGGCGGCTATGCGCGGGCCGCCCGCGACTTGAAGCGGCAGGCCGGGTAGCGCGGGGCCGATCGACCGCAGGTCCGCCGCATCATCCTGACGGAGCCGAGCGAATCCCGCGCTTGACCGGACCGGTGAAGCTGCGAACATGCGTTTCATCTAAAAGCCGCTCGAACGGACGTCAGGAGGATTCCATCGAGTCGACCGCACCCGCGCCAGCCGCCCCGGACATCCTGCGCGTCGAGCAATTGCGGCTCGGCTTCACGATGCAGGGTCACATGAGCGAGGTTGTGAGGGGAGTCTCCTTCCGCATCCCGGCCGGCAAGACGGTGGCCCTCGTCGGCGAATCCGGATCCGGCAAGTCGGTCATCTCGCAATCCATCATGGGCCTCCTGCCCAAGAACGGCCATGTGCTCGACGGCCGCATCCTGTTCTGCGATCCGGCGGCGCCGGGCCGGACGGTGGACATTGCCGCAATGGCGCGCGACGGCCGCGAGATCAGGGCGCTGCGCGGCGGCCGCATCGGCATGATCTTCCAGGAGCCGATGTCGTCCCTCTCGCCGGTGCATTCCATCGGCAACCAGATCCGCGAGGCGCTGCAGCTCCACCAGCCCGTGCCGGCCGGCGAAGCGCGCGCCACGGTCGAGCACATGCTGAGCCTCGTCGGCTTCAAGGCGCCGCAGCGGGCGGCGCGGATGTATCCGTTCGAGCTGTCGGGCGGCCTGAGACAGCGCGCCATGCTGGCCATGGCCCTGATCTGCCGTCCCGCACTGCTGATCGCCGACGAGCCGACGACGGCGCTCGACGTCACCATCCAGGCGCAGGTACTGAACCTGATGCGCGAGCTCCAGCGCGAGCTCGGCATGGCCATCCTGCTCATCACCCACGATCTCGGCGTGGTGGCCAATATGGCCGACGAGGTGGTGGTGATCTATCACGGCGAGATCACCGAGGCCGGCACCGCCGCCGATATCTTCAGGCAGCCCGGCCACCCCTATCTCAGGGCGCTGCTGAAGGCCCTGCCGCATTTCGACATGAAGCCGGGCGAACGGCTCGTGGCCCTGCGCGACGGCGACGACGATCTCGGCGGCCTGCTCAAGGACTTCCGCAGGCCGGCGGCGAGCCCGGCAGCCTGGGAGCCCGGCAAGCTCGTCTCCCCGGCCGCCGCCCCCCCTCCGCCGCTGCTGTCGCTCCGCAACCTGCGCAAGAGCTACGTGGTGCGTGGACGCGGGCTCATCGGCCGCAAGGAGCGGATCGTCGCCGTCGACGACGTGACGTTCGACATCCGGCGGGGCGAATGCCTGGGCCTCGTCGGCGAGAGCGGTTGCGGCAAGACTAGCCTCAGCAAGGTGATCATGCGCGCCGTCAAGCCCGATTCGGGGTCCATCGTCTTCAATGACGGGTCGGGCGAGATCGACGTGCTGGCGTTGAGGGGCGAGGCGCTGCGGGCCTTCCGGCCGCGCCTGCAGATGATCTTCCAGGATCCGGTCTCTTCGCTCTCGCCGCGCATGACCGTGCTCAATCTCATTCGCGAGCCGCTCGAGATCCATGGGCGTGGCTCGGCCGCCGAGCAGGTGGAGCGCGTCGGCGATCTCATGGCCGCCGTCGGCCTCGACCGGCGCTTCCTCAACCGCTACCCGCATAGTTTCTCGGGCGGCCAGCGCCAGCGCATCTCCATCGCGCGGACGCTGGCGCTCAACCCCGACCTCATCATCTGCGACGAGCCGGTCTCGGCGCTCGACGTCTCGGTGCAGGCGCAGGTGCTCAACCTGCTCAAGGACCTCAAGCGGGAACTCGGCCTGACCTATCTGTTCATCTCGCACAATCTCGCCGTGGTCGACTACATCGCCGATCGCATCGCCGTCCTGGCCCACGGCCGCATCGTCGAGATCGCCCCGAGCGACGTGCTGTTCCGCCGGCCCGTGCATTCCTATACTCAGTCGCTGCTCAGGGCGGTGCCCTATCCTGATCTCGACCGGCCGCTCGATCTGGGGCTGATCGCCGGCGGCAGCGCGTCGGACCCCGGTCAGTGGGAGCCGAAGTTCCGTGACGAGGGCGATCCGGCAAGTCTCGTTCCGATCGACCTCGGCGAGGGTCACCACGTGCTGGCGCGTCCCAGCGTCGACCGGCGGGAACTGACCGCGTGAAGGTCGTCCTCGCCTGCCTCCTGGCCCTCTGGTTCGCCGCCGGCCTCGCCCGGGCCGACGAGGGCGCGGGCTCGGCAGCCGCTGCCCCGCCCGAAACCGTCCCCGCCGCCGCCGCGCCGGTCGAGACGCCCTTCTTCGCCGCGGCGGTCGCGAAGGGCAAGCTGCCGCCCGTCGCCGAACGGCTGCCGAAAGATCCGCGCGTGGTCGACCTCGCGGCCATGAAGCGCGAGGTCGGCGTGCCGGGCGGCGCCTGGCGCATGCTGATGGGCGACCAGCGCGATCTGCGGATGATGACCATCTATTCCTATGCGCGGCTGGTGACCCTGAACGACAAGCTCGATTTCGTGCCCGACATCCTCGCGAGCCTCGACAACCAGGACGACAAGGTCTTCACCCTGCATCTGCGCGACGGCCATAAATGGTCGGACGGCCAGCCGTTCACGGCAGAGGATTTCCGCTACTACTGGGACGATGTCGCCAACGACAAGCGGCTGTCGCCCTCGGGACCGGACCCGGCGCTGCTGGCGAACGGCAAGCCGCCGAAATTCGAGGTGATCGACCCCCTGACGGTGCGCTACACCTGGGCCGATCCGAACCCCGGCTTTCTGCCGGCGCTGGCAGCCGCCCAGCCGCTCTACATCTTCATGCCGGCCCATTACCTCAAGCAGTTCAATCCCAAATACGCCGACAAGGACAAGCTCGCCGGGCTCGTCAAGGCTGCGCATGTCATGGATTGGGGCGCGCTGCACGAGCGCAGGGGGCGTCAGTACCGGCCGGAAAACCCCAAGCTGCCGACGCTCGAGCCCTGGCGCAACACCACCAAGCCGCCGGCCGAGGAATTCATCTTCGAACGCAACCCCTACTTCCATCGCGACGATACGGCCGGCCACCAGCTTCCCTATATCGACACCGTCCGCATGGTGCTGAGCACCTCGAGCCTGATCCCCGCCAAGACGGTCAGCGGCGAAGCCGACCTGCAGGCCCGCTACCTCAATTTCGAGGACTATACGTTCCTCAAGGGGGCCGAGCGGATCCACGATTTCCAGACGCGCCTGTGGGAGCAGGGGTTCGGCTCCTACGCGGCGATCCTGCCGAACCTGAATTGCAAGGACCCGGACTGGCGCAAGCTCGTCCGCGACGTGCGCTTCCGCCGCGCCCTGTCGCTCGGCATCAACCGGCACGACATCAACCAGGTGATCTTCTTCGGCCTCGCCCGCGAGAGCGCCGACACGGTGCTGCCGCAGAGCCCGCTCTACAAGCCCGAATATGCGGCGGCCTACAGCAACTACGACCCCGCTGCGGCCAACGCGCTGCTCGACGCGATCGGCCTCGACAAGCGCGACAAGGACGGCGTCCGGCTGATGCCGGACGGACGGCGGCTCGAAGTGACGGTCGAAGGGCCGGGCCAAGATACCACCTACGGCGACATCATGGAGCTCGTGACGAGCGACTGGGCCAAGCTCGGCATCCGCGCCTTCTCGCATACGTCCCACCTCGACATCTTCCGCCAGCGCATCCTGAGCGGCGATACGGTGCTGTCGATCTATCAGGGCATCGACAACGGCGTGCCGACGGCCGAGTTCGAACCGCTCGACCTCGCCCCCTTGCGGGATTCGCAATATCAATGGTCGGGTTTCGGCCTCAACCTCGAATCCGCCGGTCACCAAGGCATCAAGATCGACATGCCCGAGGTGCAACGCCTGGTGGACCTCTATCGCGAGTGGCGCCGGTCCGAGACCATCGCCGATCAGCGGCGGATCTGGGGAGAGATGCTGTCGCTCTACAGCCAGCAGGTCTTCTCCATCGGCATCGTCAACGGCACCCAGCAGCCGGTGGTCGTCTCCAACCGGCTGCACAACGTGCCCGAAAAGGCGCTCTTCTCCTTCGAACCCGGATCCTATTTCGGCATTTACATGCCGGATACGTTCTGGTTCGACCCCCCGAAAAGCTGAAGGAGCCGCCGCCATGACACTCGGCCCGACCCTTCGGCGAGGCTCGCGACCGCCGGCCCGAGAGGCGGGCCGATGTTGACCTACCTCGTCCGCCGCGTCCTGATCATCATCCCGACGCTGTTCGTCACGAGCGCGCTGATCTTCACCGTGATGAGCCTGTCGCCGAGCGACTACTTCACCAATCTCGCCGCCGAGATGGCGGCTCAGGGCGAAAAGGTCGATACCGGCCGTATCGCCTTCCTGAAGAAGGAATATGGCTTCGACAAGCCGCCCGTCGAACGTTACTTCCTTTGGGTCGGCGGCATGCTGCACGGAGACTTCGGCTATTCGTTCGAATACCAGCTTCCGGTCAAGGACATCGTCGGCGATCGAGTCGTCCTGACAATGCTGCTGTCCTTCACCACGATCGTCTTCACGTGGCTCGTCGCCTTCCCGATCGGCATCTATTCGGCGACCCATCAGTATAGCTGGGGAGATTATGGGCTGACGACGCTCGGGCTGCTCGGCCTCGCCATCCCGCATTTCCTGCTGGCGCTGGTGTTCATGTATTTCGCCAACCTATGGTTCGGCCTGTCGATCGGCGGCCTGATGGACCCGCGCTATTTCGACAAGCCGATGAGCTGGGCCAAGTTCGTCTCGGTGCTGAGCCATCTGTGGATCCCCGTCATCATCATCGGCACGGCCGGGACCGGGAGCATGATCCGCGCGGTGCGAGCCAACCTGCTGGAGGAACTGCAGAAGCAATATGTGACGACCGCTCGCGCCAAGGGGCTCCATCCCTTCAAGGTGCTGATGAAATATCCGTTCCGCATGTCGTTGAACTTCTTCATCTCCGACATCGGCTCGATCCTGCCGGCCATCATCTCGGGGGGCGAGCTCGTCGCCATCGTGCTGTCGCTGCAGACCACGGGGCCGCTGCTGATCCGCGCCCTGCAGAGCCAGGACATGTACCTCGCCGGATCCTTCCTGATGTTCCTCGCCACCCTGACCGTGGTCGGCGTATTGGTGTCGGACGTGGCCCTGGCCTTTCTCGATCCGCGCATCCGCATGCAGGGGGGAGCCACCAAGTGAACGCTCCCGTGCCTACGGCTGGCGCGCCCATCGCCCATTACGTCTCCGACGAGGTCTTCGACATCAAGTCGGCCGACAAGCTGACGCCGGAGCAGGAACAGATCTACTTCGCCTCGCAGTGGCGGCTGATGTGGCTGAAGTTCAAGCGGCACCGGCTGGCGGTCGTGGCCGGGATCTTCCTGATCGCCATCTACGCCACGATCCCGATCTCGGAGGTCCTGGCGCCCTACGAAGCCAACACGCGGCACACGGACTTCATCCGGGCGCCGCCGCAGCGGCTCCATCTCTTCGAAGGCGGACGGTTCGTCGGGCCGTTCGTCTACGGCTACGACTACCACCTCAACATGGACAACCTGCAGCGCCAATATGCCGTCGACCGCGGCAAGGTCATGCCGCTGCGCTTCTTCTGCCACGGCGACCCCTATCGCTTCTGGGGCCTCGTGGACGCCGACCTGCATCTCGCCTGCCCGGCCGAGGGCGGCATCCTGTTCCTGCTCGGCTCCGACCGTCTGGGCCGCGACCTGCTCTCGCGCATGATCTACGGGGCCCGCATCTCGCTGACCATCGGCATCATCGGCATCACCATCAGCTTCTGTCTCGGCATCACCATCGGCGGCCTCGCGGGCTATTACGGCGGCCTCTTCGACCTCTTGAGCCAGCGCTTGATCGAGGTCATCCATTCGATTCCACACATCCCCATCTTCCTCGCGCTGGCCGCCATCATGCCGGCCTCGTGGAGCCCGATCCTCGTCTATTTCGGCATCACCCTGATCCTCGGCATGATGGATTGGACGGGCCTTGCCCGCGCGGTGCGGGCCAAGCTGTTCTCGCTGCGCGAGGAAGATTACATCCTGGCCGCGCAGCTCATGGGCGCCAGGACGCCGCGCATCCTGCTGCGCCATCTCATCCCGGGCTTCATCAGCCATCTCATCGCTTCGGCGACGATCACGATTCCCGCCATGATCCTCGCCGAGACGGCGCTGAGCTTCCTGGGGCTCGGCCTGCGCCCGCCGATCGTCTCCTGGGGCGTGATGCTCAACGAGGCGCAGAACATGAACGTGGTGGCACTCTATCCGTGGCTGATGTTTCCGGTGGTGCCGGTGATCCTCGTCATCCTGGCCTTCAATTTCCTCGGCGACGGCCTGCGCGACGCGGCCGACCCCTATACGGCCTGAGGGCGCCGCGGATCGTGCGCATCGCCTTCTACGCACCGATCAAGGGGCCGGATCATCCGGTCCCCTCGGGCGACCGGGCCATGGCGCGGCTTCTCATGGCGGCACTGCGGGCGGGCGGGCACGAGGTCGGGCTCGTCTCGGACCTGCGCAGCTTCACGGCGACGTCAGACCCGGTCCGGCAGGCCGCGACCGAGGCCAGCGCGCAGCGCGAGCGCGAGACCATCGCGGCGCGCTGGTCGCGCGACGGCGCGCCCGACCTTTGGTTCACCTACCATCCCTTCTACAAGGCGCCCGATTTCCTCGGGCCGGATCTCGTGCGCCGATTCGACCTCGCCTACGTGACGGCCGAAGCCTCTCATGCTCCCAAGCGCGCCGCGGGTCCCTGGAGCCGCTGGCACGGTGCCAACGAGGCGGCGCTGCAGATGGCCGACGTGCATTTCTGCCTGACGCCGGACGACCGCGACGGTCTCGCGGGGCTCGACGGCGCAGCGCGGCTGGTCGACCTGCCGCCGTTCATCGATGCCGAGCCCTTCGGCCATGTTCGGACACGTGGCCCCGCGGGCGACGTCGACCTCATCTGCGTCGCCATGATGCGGCCCGGCGACAAGCTCATGTCCTATGCGATCCTGGCCGAGGCGCTTCACCGGCTGCCCGGCACCCTGCCCTGGCGACTCACCGTCATCGGTGACGGGCCGGCGGTCCCCGACGTGCGCGCGCTCTTCGCGAACCTGCCGCGGGAGCGGCTCGTCTGGCGCGGCGAAATATCGGGCGCCGGGATCGTCGCGGCCCTGGCGCGAGCCGACCTTTATGTCTGGCCGGGGATCAACGAAGCCTTCGGCATGGCCTATCTCGAGGCGGGCGCGGCCGGCCTGCCGACCCTCGCCATGCGCTGCGGCGGCATCCCAAGCGTGGTGCGGGACGGCGAGACCGGTTGCCTGACGCCGGCCGGCGACGTCCGCGCCTACGCCGGGGCTCTGGCCCGGCTGATCGCCAACCGGACGGAGCGCCTTCGGCTCGGCGCGGCAGCCCGGCGCTTCGTCACGGGCGAGCGCACGGTCGCGGCGGCGGCGGCGATCCTGTCGCGCCATCTCGCCGGCATCGTCGATCGGCCGGCCTGGAGGCGTGCATGACGACGCCGGCCTGGAGGCCCGTCGTCGATGCGCTCGAGCGCGCCCATGGCGCCGGACGGACGATCGAGATCTGGCTGCGCGACGACGATGCCGTCGCGGCGACCGGCGCCCTCGGCCGCCTCGCCGATCTCTGCGTCTCGTTCAGCATGCCGATCCTGCTGGCGATCATTCCGGCGCGCGCCGAGCAGGACCTCGCGCCCTGGATCGCCGACCACGTCGCGGTGACGCCCTGCCAGCACGGCTTCGCCCACATCAATCATGCGGCGCTCGGCGCCAAGGCCTGCGAGCTCGGCGGCGCCCGCGACATCGCGGCGGTGATCGAGGATCTGCGGCGGGGCCGCGACCGATTGCGATCGTTGCTTGGGTCGCGTCTCGCGGATGTCCTCGTGCCGCCCTGGAACCGCATCGCGCCGGCCGTGATCCCTCATCTGCCGGATCTCGGCTTCGTCGCGCTGTCGGCCTTCGGCCCCCCGCCGCCGGCCGTCGAGGCCATGCTCCCACGGCTCAACTGCGATCTCGACATCGTCGACTGGCGCCGGCACCGCACCGGCCGCGAACCGGACGATGTGGCGGCAAAGCTGGCCGAACTGATCGAAGCGGGCCACGGACGCCCGATCGGCCTCCTCACCCACCACCTGGCGCATGACGCCACGGCATGGGCGGTGCTCGAAGAGATGCTCGGAACGTTGCGGTGCCATCCGGCCGCGGCCTTCGTCGCACCGGACATCCGACGACGCTCGCCCGCATGATGCGCGCCGGCACCGCGTCGGTCGGCGTGCGACTCAGGGCGGCGGAACGGACCCGGCCAGGATCGCCGGAGAGATCGGGGCCGCGATCGCCACTGCCTTGCTGCCCACATGCCAGATGCCGACCGCGACGCCGACCACCTCGATCTGCTTGGGACCCCGGCTGATCAGCAGCGGCGCACCCGAATCGCCCGGGGCGATGACGCAGTCATGCGCGATCAGCCTGCCACCGTCGACGCTGCCGGTGACCGCGCAACGGTCGTCGGCGGTCATCATGAAGGCCCTGTCGCGCGCGAAGCCCCCGACCATGATCGGCGCCTTGTCGGGGGCGGGCAATTGCGAGAGCCGCAGCGGCTCGACGCTCCCGGGCAGTGGCTGATCGAGATCGAGCACGGCCCAATCGGATGCAGCCGAGCGCTGCTCCGACTGCGGATCGTAGCCGGGTCCGAGCCGATAGCTGGCCACCCGGGCATGAACCCGATAGTCGCCGCGATCGTAGCCGAGGAGAACGTGGATTGCTTCCGGCGGCAGGAAGCGGCGCGTGCGGAACGCGTAGAGGCAATGGCCGGCAGTCAGCACCTTGTCGCGGGCGATCACCGCCCCCGTGCAGGACCCGCCGACGCTGTTGAAGAGCTTCGCCACCGACGACCACGGATAGACGTCCGCGTCGACCGTTGCGTGATGCGATCCGCCTTGAGTCTCGCTCGGCGTCACGGCGACGCTCTGCTGGCCGAAGGCGGCGGCCGGCATCAGTGCGGCCAAGCCGGCGAGGCCCGCCGCAAGGACGCACCCGCGCCATGAGCCCCGCCGGATCCTATCGGGCTGCAGGTACGGTGTCATCGAACGGCGCGAGGTCCGCTCCGGCGGACGAGCGGACTGGCGCGCATGGCTCCTCGCTTCCCATCTACCCTAAACCGGGTGTCGCAGGCACCATAGGAGAAGCGGCGAACAAGATCCAAGCCGAGCCCGCCGTGACTGCCACGACGCTAGCCGCCAGTACCGTTTCGGCCACCTCGCCCAGCATGCCGGCCGGACCCGGCCGACGCGCCGAGGTCCGCTTGAAAGGCGGAAAACTAGACTTCGGAAAGCGGCTTGGAGTCTCTTTCTCACGCCGTGATATTTCGGTCACGAATCGCTCCGCCCCCCGAGGGCGAGCGGCACTTATCGACGCAGCGCCTGCCGGCATGCCGGGTTTAGCCCGAGCTTCAGCTTGGCCATTGACGATGCTTCCCAGAGCGGTTGATTCAGTTTCCGTTATTTTATCCTATTTTTGATCCAAAAATTAATAGCCGCCCTCCTCCATCACTATATTTAGTCTTGTAAGAGTAATTCATGTCTATCAACCCAGCATAACCTGGCGGATCTACAGACACAGTGTCGCCTCAAATGGTTCTATGGTGCCGACCCGTCTGAAACAGTACGGGAAACCGACCACGTGAAACATCAGATTCTGGCGGCGTCCGCCCTTGTTCTAGCCATGGGACTGGGAAGCACGGCGGCTCAAGCCCACACGCATCATTGGCGGTTCAGGTCGCACCTGCATCACCATCGATGGTCCGGGCGATTCTTTCGCCACGTCGCCTCGTCGGGCGGCCTTGCCTCCTGGTACGGGCCTGGATTTTCCGGCCATCGGACGGCGAGCGGGGAGCGCTTCAACACGGGAGCCTTCACGGCGGCCCATCGCTACTGGCCGTTCGGCACGCGCGTTCGCGTCACCAACCAGTCGAACGGCCGTTCCGTGGTCGTTAGGATCAATGACCGCGGCCCGTTTGCGGCAGGCCGGGTCATCGACCTGTCCAAAGCATCGGCCCGCGCTATCGGGCTCGGCGGCGTCGGACGGGTCAAGCTTGCTAGGCTTTGATACGATCAAAACCCTATGATGGATCGGTTACGGAACCGTTGCAGCGGTGAATGAGCCGATCCAACACGGATGACCGGAGCCGGATGTCGTCGTTTTGCACGTCATCCGGCTCCTGTTTCAATTTTCTCTCCTCCACAAAAGTTCCGCAATGGCCTCGCGCAGCGTGTGACGGTTTTGGCAAACTTGGATTAAGGGCTTTGCCGTATGGATGACGCGGTGGCCGCGGCGGCCACCCAACGGTGTGGCGCTGAAAATGATCATGAACAGGTCGATCAAAGCCCGTCTCATCCTCTATATTTCGGCCTTCCTGATCATCATTTTCGCCATCGGGTCGCTGGCGACCACCAGCCTGAGATCGGTCGACGCCCAGGTCGACGCCACCACCCGCAAGTGGCTGTCCGGCGCCGCGTTGCTGGGCCGGCTCTCGAGCCACATCAGCGAGTATCGCGCCGCGGAAAGCCGCTATCTTCTGGCGCCCGACGCCGACAAGGCCCGAAAGGTCGAGGCTTCGGCGGCCGAGCACAGAGCGGCGATCACCGGCGTCCTCGGTCAGTATCACGACCTCATCGGGCCGATGGCGGACGTCAACGTGAAGGCGTTTCAGCGGACGTGGCGCAACTACCTGCTGGAGCACGATGCCTGGCTGGCGTCGCATAATCCTCAGGATGCCGCGCTGCTGTGGAACGGCGCGCTGGAATATTCCCGCCAAGCCACGGACAATGCGGTCGGGTGGCTCGTCGACAACAACCAGCGGCAAGCCAACCGCGAGGCGGAGATCGCTCGCCAACGGGTCGGCGCCGCCACGACCTCCCTCAGAATCTCGACCGGGGCGGCCGTCGTGCTCGCCGGCTTCATCCTGTTCATGGCGTGGCGCGAGATCTGCCATCCGCTCGCGGCCATCACCTTCGCGCTGTCGCGCCTCGCCGGCGGAGACCGGACGATCGAGGTTCCGGAAACCAATCGTGTCGACGAGATCGGCGAGCTCGCCAAGGCCTTCGAGCTGTTCCACGGCACCATGCTGGCGCTCGAGAAGGCGCATGGCGAGACGCGCGCGGCGCAGCAGCAGGCTCAGGCGCTCGCCCGTCACGACGCGCTGACCGGCCTGCCGAACCGCCGGGTCTTCGCGACCGAGCTCGAAGCGGCCGTCGGCAAGGCGCTGCAGGGCGCCGCGAGCCATGCGGTGCTGCTGATCGACCTCGACAGGTTCAAGCCGGTCAACGACATTCACGGTCACGCGATCGGGGATCTGGTGCTGTGCGAGGTGGCTCGCCGGATCGACGTCGTCGCCGAGGCGCCGAACCTCGCGGCGCGGCTCGGCGGCGACGAGTTCGCCGTGATCGCCGAGATCCGGCCCGGGGAAAAGCGGCCCGGCGACGCGCTCGCGGCCTTGGCCACGGCGCTCCTCGCGGCGGTGAGGGCGCCGATCACCATCGGCGACATCCGGGTCGAGATCGGCTCGAGCATCGGCATCTCGATCTGCCCGAACGACGGCGCCAGCGCGGAGGTGCTGCTGCGCACCGCCGACATCGCCATGTATCGTGCCAAGGCCGACGGACGCGACAGGTTCCGCTTCTTCGAAGCCAGCATGGACGAGCAATTGCGCGACCGGGCGTCGCTCGAGGAGGACCTGCGACGCGCCGTGGCCGAGCAGGAGATCCGCCCCTACTACCAGCCGCTGATGAACCTCGAGGACCAGCGCGTCTACGCCTTCGAGGTGCTGTCGCGCTGGAACCATTCCTCGCGCGGCTTCGTGCCGCCCGACGTCTTCATCCCGCTGGCCGAGCAGCTCGGGCTGATCCCGCAGCTGACCTTCTCGATCCTGCGGCAGGCCTGTCGCGACCTCAAGGCACTGGCGCCGGAAATTCGCCTGTCGCTCAACGTCTCGCCGCTCCATCTGCGCGATCCGCTGCTGCCGACGCAGATCCTGGCGATCCTGTCCGAGGAAAACTTCGACCCCAAGCGCCTCGAGATCGAGATCACGGAATCGGCCCTGGTGGCCGACATGAGCACCGCCAAGACCATCCTCTCGACGCTTCAGCGCCTCGGCATCACCATCGCGCTCGACGATTTCGGCACCGGCTATTCGAGCCTTTATCACCTCAGGGAAATGAAGTTCGACAAGATCAAGATCGACCGCTCCTTCGTGCAGGCCATGCAGGTCGACACCGAGAGCGAGAAGATCGTCGACGCCGTGCTGGGCCTCGCCAAGAATCTCGGATTGCGGACGGTCGCCGAGGGGATCGAGAACCGGGACACCATGGCCCGCCTGTCGGAGCGGGGCTGCCAATATGGCCAGGGCTATTATCTCGGGCGACCGCTGGCGGCGGAGTCCCTGGCCGCGGTGCTCGACGCCGAGGCGGCCGAAGGACGCAAGAGCGCCGCCTGAGACGGTCTCAGGGGTGTGACTCCCCGACCCGGCCATGCTAGGCAAGGCGCATGGACGAGAGCGTGCCGCGGGCCCACCACGACATGGGGGGCGTTCCGAAATACATGTGCCTCGCGGTCGACACCGAGCCGCACGCGCTCGACGATTTCGACCGGGAGGTCGACGCCATCAGGCAGATCCTCGGGCTCAAGGGCGTCATGTCGGTCGACGAGCTGCGGCGCGGCATCGAGACCATTCCCGAGGCCGAGTATCATCGCCTGACCTATTATCAGCGCTGGATCCGGTCGATCGCCGCGACCCTGGTTCGCAAGGGGGTCATCGGCGAGGACGAGCTCGCCGCCGCGCTCGACGTCACCTCGGGCGGCGGTTCCGCGGCCATCCGAACCGCGCCGGCGGGATCGTGACCGGCGAAGCCGCCTACCCGGCCGGCGCCGCGGTGCGGGTCAGGGACGACTGGCCCGAAGCTCGCGGCCCCGCGCATATCCGCACCCCGCATTACCTGCGCGGCAAGGCGGGCCGCATCGTCCGCCGGCTCGGCGCCTTTCCCAATCCCGAGGACCTCGCCTTCGGCCGCCCAGCTGCCAGAGTGCCCCTCTATCACGTCGCCTTCGAGGCGGCGGCGGTCTGGCCCGAGCCGCGCCATGGCGATACGCTGCTCGTCGAGATCTTCGAACATTGGCTGGAGCTCGGTCCATGACCCTCGCCGAGATCGAACCCGAACGGCTGCTGACGGCGCTGCGGAGCCTCCTCGCCCAGAAGGGCATCGCCTCGACGGCGGAGATCGCCGAGCGCGTCGCGGTGACGGATCGCGCCTCGCCGGCCCAGGGTGCCGCGATGGTGGCCCGGGCCTGGATCGACCCCGCCTATCGGACCTTGCTGCTGGACGACGGCACGCGCGCCGCCGAGGCCATGGGCGTCGCCATGCGGGGCGCGCCGCCGCTCGGCGTGCTGGAGACGACCGAGACGACGCATACGCTCGTCGTCTGCACGCTGTGCAGCTGCTATCCGCGCGCCGTGCTGGGCTATCCGCCGTTCTGGTTCAAATCGGCGGCCTACCGGGCGCGGGCGGTGCGCGATCCGCGTGGCCTGCTGGCCGAATGGGGCACCGTGCTGCCGGAGCGCACCGCCATCCGCGTCGTCGATTCCACCGCCGACTATCGCTGGATGGTGCTGCCGCGCCGCCCGGCCGGCACCGAGGGTTGGGACGAGGCGCAGCTCGCGGCGCTGGTCCGCGAGGGCGACATGATCGGCGTGACGGTGCCGCGCGTCTCCGCCTGAGCGATCCGGCTACTGCTTGGTGTTGACGAGGGTCGCGATCGGATCGGCCTGGGCCTGCGCCCCCGCGCCGACCGTGTCTATGCCATAGACGTCGTCACGGAACTGCACTTTGCCGTTGCCGTCCGCCCAGCCGGTCAGATAGACCCAGGCGACCTGCACGGGTTTCGCCAGCTTGATGTCCTGGTGCTCGCCGGTCTTGACCTGCCTCAGCATGGCGTCCTTGGTCCAGGTGCCGTCGGGCGCGCCGCCGGTGCCCTCGAGCAGCCAGGCCGCCAGGTCGAACACGCCCTCGATGCGCACGCAGCCGTGCGACAGGAAGCGGTAGTCGCCGCCGAAGAAGCGCTTCGAGGGCGTATCGTGCATGTAGACGGCATATTTGTTCGGCATGTTGATGCGGATGTTGCCGAGGGCGTTCGAGGCTCCCGAATCCTGCCGCAGGATGTAGTTGGCGGCGCGCTGCGACGACCAGTCGACCGAGCGCGGGTTGATCGTGTTGCCGGCGCCGTCGAGGATGCGGATGCGCTCCCGGCTCAGGTAGCCGGGGTCCTTCTGCATCTTGGGGATGATCTCGTTCTTGATGATCGAGCTCGGCACCGTCCAGGTCGGGTTGAGGTTGACCGCGACGACCTTGGCGTCGACCTCCGGCGAGGCATGGTCGGGATTGCCGACGACGGCGACGTAGCGATGCACCACGCGGCCGTTCTCGATGGCCTCCACCGAGGCCGACGGCAGATTGACCACGACGTAGCGGTCGCCGAAATTGAAGTCGCGCCCCGCCAGACGCTGGGCGCTCGAGGCGAGCTCGGTGAAACGCACCCGCGCCGGGACGTTGATCGCCTTGAGCGTCGCACCGGCCACGATGCCCGTCTCCTTGAGGCCGTGCCGGGCCTGGAAGCGCTTGACCGCCTCCGTCAGATCGGGACCCCAACGGGTCGAGAACATGCCGGCCGTCGTGTCGTTCGGGTCCATGCCGTCGGCCTTGCCAAGGTCGCCCTCGATGGCGAGCCGCAGGCGCAGCGTCGATACCGCCTTACCGCTCGAGCCCGGCGCGAGATGACCGGCGATCTCGGGCCAGCCGCCGGCATCCGCGATCGCCGCATAGCGCTCGGAGGCCTTGGCGGTGGCGAAGAAGGTCTCCGGCGTGAGCGTCGGCGTCGGGTCCGTCGACAGCGCCATCTCGCGAGGCGGCGGAGGCGGGGCGATATGTTTCTTCTTGGCCGCCACCACGGGCGTCGTCGGAGCGGCCGAGGCGGGCGCCGCGGCGGGGGTCGACGCCGGTCCGCTCGCCGCCGGTGAGGCCACGGCCGGCGCCTGGACGGCCGTGGTGGCCGGAGACGCCGATGCAGGCGCCGGCATGGTCGACGCGGCAGCCGGAACGGCCGGCGCGGGCGGCAGGGCGATGGTCGGGGCGGGCGCGGGCGACGGAGGCTTGGCGGCCGGCGGCGGGCTCGCGGCAGGGGTGCTCGGATTGGTCGCCATGGGCGTCGGCGACAGCAGCGGCGACTGCGCCATGGCTGGCGCAAGGCCCAGGGCCATCCAGGATACCGCCAGCACGCCGAGCGCATGCGCCGGCCGGATGCAGAAACCTTTGTCGCTCATTCGCACAATGCCATCCATGAAATCGCCGGGTGGTCACGAGACCGCAGGCACAAGTTGCAGCCCGACCATGGCGAGATACGACGGAATCATGGTTGTTCCGTGGCCCATGCGCCCGTGCCGGCCGGAGCGGGCGTCCTGAGCTGTGTTCTCATGCCGTAGTTGCCCGGATGCCACAATAATGCCGGGCGCCACCGATCGACGCCAGGGACCTCAGTGGGCCTCGGCGCGGCTTTCGGCATCGGGCGGCACGAGGGCACGGAGCTCGCCCGACAGATCGCGCAGGCTCATCGTCTTGCTGAGCACCCGGTCGGCGTCCTTGAGCTTGTCGCGGTCGGCGGCCGACAGGTCGCGAGCGCTGAAGACGATGACCGGGATGTCCTGGCAGCCCGGCCGCACCCGCAACGCATTCAGGAAGGTGAAGCCGTCCATCACCGGCATGGTGAGGTCGAGCAGGATGGCGCGCGGCGGCCCATGCGCCACCATGTCGAGCGCCGCCTTGCCGTCGGCCGCCTCCTGCACGGTCCAGCCGTCGCGTTCGAGCCGCTGGCGCAGCCGCTGGCGCGCGTCGGGGTCGTCGTCGACGATCAGCACGTCGCCGTCGGCGGCCCGCAACCGGTCCAGCACGCCCTTGAGCGTCTGCCAGTTCACCGGCTTGTTGACGTGGTCGGCCGCGCCGAGCGACGTGCTCAGCCCCCGCTCGTCGACGAAGGTGACCATGATGACCGGGATCTTGGCGAGGTCGGGATCCTCCTTGAGGGTCGCCAGCACCGACCAGCCGTCCATCTGCGGCATCATCACGTCGAGCAGGATGGCGCGCGGCTTGAGCTCGCGGGCGAGCGCCAGGCCCTTCGGGCCGTCGGGCGCCGTGCGGGCCGCGAAACCCTGCCGTTCGAGGAAGCGGATCATCAGATCGCGCTGCGTGGCGTCGTCGTCGACCACCAGCACGACATGGCGGTCCGACGGCAGGCCCTCGATGGTGGCGGAGCCCTCCTCCGGCACCTGCCGGTCCGGCATCTTGGCAGGCAGGCGAAGCGTGAAGGCCGAGCCCTCGCCGGATCGACTCTCGACCGCGATGTCGCCGCCGAGCAGGCGCGCGAAGGCCCGCGTGATGGCGAGGCCGAGGCCGGTGCCACCGAACTTGCGCGTCGTCGTCTCATCGGCCTGGCTGAAGCGTTCGAACAAGCGCCCGAGCTGTTCTCCCGTCATGCCGATCCCGGTGTCGCGCACGACGAAGTCGAGCCAGTCCGCGCCGCGCCGCACGCTCAAGGTGATCAGGCCTGCCTCGGTGAATTTCGACGCGTTGCCGAGCAGGTTGAACAGGCACTGGCGCAGCTTCACCGCATCGGTGCGCATGGTGCCGAGATCCGCGCCGAGGTCGAGCTCCAGCCGGTTGGCCTTCTGCTTGACCAGCGCCTCGACGGTGGCCGCCACCTCGCCGCAGAGCACGGCGACATTCACCTCCTCGGCGAACGTATCCATCCGGTTGGCCTCGATCTTGGACAGATCGAGCACGTCGTTGATCAGGCTCAGGAGATGACGGGCATTGGCCTTGACCTTGCCGAGATCGGTGAGCAGGCGCGTCTCGCCGAGGTCCTCGACCTCCTCCTCCATCATCTCGCTGTAGCCGATGACGGCCGAGAGCGGGGTGCGGAGCTCGTGGCTCATATTGGCCAGGAAGACGCTCTTGGCCCGATTGGCCGCCTCGGCCGCGTCGCGCGCCGCCTCGAGCTCGAGCTCGGCCGTCTTGCGATCGGTGATGTCCGTGTGGGTGCCGACCCATTCGCGCGTCTCGTCGTCCTCGTCGATGATCGGGACGGCGCTCACGCTCATGTGCCGCCAGGCGCCGTCGGCGCGGCGCAGCCGGTGTTCCACCGCATAGCGCGACCGCTCCGCCACGGCCGTGGTCCACGCGGCCTGGGTGTGCGGGAGGTCCTCCGGATGGACGGCTGCGAAATAGCCTTCCCCGGCGGACTCGTCCGGGCTCTGGCCCGTGAACGCGTTCCATTGCGGCTGCGGGCGGTCGAAGCTTCCGGCAGCGTTGGTGGTCCAGATGATATCCGTAGACGCCTCGGTGAGGCTGCGGAACCGCGCCTCCGAATCGCGCAACCATTGCTCCGTCCGCTTGCGCACGGTGACGTCGGAGACGACCATGCCGGCTCCCTCGACGCGCGCCTCGGCATCGACCGAACGGAGCGGATAGAAGGTCACCTGATAGTCGCGCATCTGGTCGCGGCGCAGGTTGCTGCCGGCCTGCACCTCGATATTGGGCACCGGCCGGCCCCCATCGACGACCTGGCGCAGCCGCGCTTCGAGCGCCGTGCGCAGTTGGGGGACGACGTCCCAGATGCTCAGCCCGACGGCGGCGCTCAGCGCCCGATCGCTCATCGCCGAGAGCGCGCGGTTCATGTGGCGGACCCTGAGCGAGCGGTCGAGCACCCCGAGCCCCACGGGGGCGTTCTCCAGCACGCCCTCGAACAGCGCGCTGGCGATGCGCTGCTCGCGCCGCCGCCGGATCGCCATCCGGACCGTCGACAGGAAGGCGGCCATCACCAGCAGGAGCGCCAGGATGGCGAGCGGCCAGACCCATATCCTTTCGAACCGACGGATCGCCGCGATGCGCTCGTCCGCGTCGTTCTGCTCCTGGACGATGGCGGCGCGCAGCCTGTCCATGGCGGCCTTGCCGGACCCGAGCCGCACATGCTGGAGCGCCTGCTCCGGCCCGGAGCTCCGGTAGGCCGCGATGGCCTGCGCGGCACTGTCGCGGCGTTCGGCCACGGCCGCGCGCAAGGCATCGAGATCGAGCGGCGTGCCTTCGAGGGCCTGAAGTTCCTGATCGATCCTGGGCAGGGCGGCCGTGTAGGGGTCGAGATAGTCGTCACGACCGGTCAGCAGGAAACCGCGCATGCCGGTCTCGAGATCCTTGACCGAGGACAGCAGCCGCTCGAGGTCGATGATGGCGGCCCGCTCGTGATCGATCCTGAGGCTGGAGGCGCGGAATTCGCCGATCGACCACAGGCCGCAGAGCAGGCCCGCGCCGATCAGCGCCACCGCCAGCGCCCCGGCTCGGCTGAGGCGCCCCCTGGTTCGCGGACCTGCGTCTTCGGCATCCATGTGTACCGCTTTCCCGGTGTTTCGCGCGGCGTCGCTGCGCCAGCTCCGCACCGATCCTTAGCACGAAATCCGCGCCGGATTCCAAAGGCCGCAACGTCCTCGGCATCGGACCCCGACCTCCGTTTCCCGACCGGTCGGCCGGAACAGCAGAGGTGAATGAGCCATGAATTTCAAGTTAATGTCGGGGACAAGCTCGGCACTCTACTTTGTGATGCTCGAACTGATTCTCTAAGTTCCAACTTAGTTATGGGGTAGCGACATGACACAGTCTCGCTTTTCATTGTTCGTAGTGGCGCTGGCCGGAACAGGTCTGCTGTCCACCGCCGCCTCGGCGCTCCCGGTCCTCGGCGACGGCCAGGGGCTGGTTCGCCAGCCGATCGAGCAGGTGCGGATCGTCTGCGGACCGTTCGGCCGCTGCTTCCGGATCGATGCTTACGGCCGGCGCATCCCGGTGCCGCGTCCCGTCCTGCGCCCGCGCCTCGATCTCTCTCGTCCCGGCTTCGGCGGCCCGGAGATTGGCCGGCCCGGCTTCCCGGGGCGTGGTCCCGATGGGCGTGGTCCCGATGGTAGTGACCGCGCGGGGCCTGCCGGGCGTCCTGGGCCGCAGGGCGGCGACCAGATACAGCACCGGCCGCAAGGCGGCGGGCCGCAGGGCGGCGACCAGATGCAGCACCGGCCGCAGGGCGGCGGCGGAGCGGAGGGTGGCGGCCAGATGCAGCGCCGGCCGCAGGGCGGCGGAGCGCAGGGCGGCGGCCAGATGCAGCGCCGGCCGCAAGGCGGCAGCGGGCCGCAGGGCGGCGGAGCGCAGGGCGGCGACTCCGGACAGGGTAGCGGCCAGTAGGCCCCGGTCTAAAGCGGCGGCGGGCGGCCGCAATGCCGACCCGCCGTGGGCGTCAGGGCACGACGCCGCTCTCGGCGGCCAACGCCGCGAGGTCGGCCATCGGGCGGGCGCCGACATGGCCGATGACCTCGGCCGCGGCAAGCGCGCCGAGGCGCGCCGCGGCCGCACCGTCGAAGCCGCGCGCCAGCCCCGCCAGCACGCCGGCGGCGAAAAGGTCGCCGGCTCCGGTCGAATCGACGAGCCGCTCGATCGGGAAGGCTTGCACGGCCTCGGTGCCCGTCCGGTCGACCACCAGCGCGCCCGCCTCGCCCCGTGTCACGAAACCGAGCTTGGCGTCATCCTTGAGCGCCTTCAGCGCGGTCTCGAAATCCGCCGTCTGATAGAGCGCATGGAGCTCGCTCTCGTTCGAGAAGACGATGTCGACCAGGCCCGATCGGATGAGGTGCAGGAACTCGGCCCGATAGCGATCGACGCAGAAGGAATCTGATAGCGACAGCGCCACCTGCCGCCCCGACGCGTGGGCGATGCCCGAAGCCTTGCGGAAGGCCTCTTTGGCGGCGGGCGGATCCCACAGATAGCCTTCGAGATAGGTGACGCGCGCGGCCTCGACGAGGCGCTCGTCGACGTCGGCGACGGTGAGGTTCTGGCAGGCTCCGAGATAGGTGTTCATGGTGCGCTGACCGTCCGGCGTCACCAGGATGTACGAGCAGGCGGTCGCCGGGCCGCTGGCAGCGAGAGGCGTATCGAAGTGGATGCCCGTGGCGCGCAGGTCGTGGGCGAAGATGTGGCCGAGCGTATCGTCCTTGACCTTGCCGATATAGGCGGAGCGCGCGCCCAGGACCGCGATGCCGACCGCGGTGTTGGCGGCCGAACCGCCGGAGACCATGCTGCCCCGCCCCATGGCCGAATAGAGCTCTGCCGCGCGATCTTCGTCGATCAGGATCATGGCGCCCTTGACGATGGCCTGATCGGCTAGAAAATCCTCCTCGACCGCAGCGAAGACGTCGACGATGGCGTTGCCGATGCACAAGGCATCATGGGTGAGGTCGGTCATTCGGGCGGCTCTGAGACGGAAGGGTCCGCCTGTCGCACCGCGGAGCGATGCCGTCAAGCCGAGCGGACCGGGCGTGCCGTCTCCCCGATAATCGATCCCGTCCGCCCACCAGGGGCTACGAACTCGGGTTGACGAATGGGTTTCGGCACGGGTCTTTTCGCCGGATGAGCGGATGCTGCTGCGTGAGCAGCCTTGCGTGGCTAACAGGGCTACGAACTCGGGTTAACGCGGGTTTACGAACGCGGTTGGGGGTGACTCTGTGTGCGGGGCCGGGATGGAGCGCCGCCGATGAGCTTTGTGATCTGGGAGAGCCTGCCGAAGTCGAGCGTGA
>DATBEH010000057.1:0-59685 GCA_036276175.1 Lichenihabitans sp. | reverse complement strand
CCGGGCGTATCGCAAAGCAGGATAGCGACGACGAGCCCGGGAAAGCCGGCGCCAGAGCCCATGTCGAGCCAGCGGCGGCGATCGGGCATGAGCGCGACCAGCTGCGCCGAATCGGCAATGTGCCGCGTCCACACTCGGTCGAGGGTCGAAGGGCCGACGAGATTCTTGATCCGCTGCCAGCGCCGCAGCAGCGCCACATAGAGCGCAAGCCGCTCCTCCGTTTCACGTGAAACAGGCACCAGCGCGAGCGCCTGGCGACGGTCCGCCTCCACAGCCCCATCCGGTTCAGGACGGGGCACGAGCGGGTTCGATATGGGCCGGGACAGGCGGCTTCGTGGCCTGCGCACGCGCGAGCAGCAGCGTCACGGCGGCCGGCGTCATCCCCTCGATGCGCTGGGCCTGGCCGAGCGTCGCGGGCCGGATGCGGCTGAGCTTGTCGCCGAGCTCGCGCGACAGGCCGGGAATGGCGCGATAGTCGAGCGTGTCCGGCAGCGCCGCATCCTCCTGGCGACTCCGGTCGATGTCGCTCGCCTGCCGGTCGAGATAGACGGCATATTTGGCGTCGGCCTCGACCTGCGCCATCACGCCGGCCGGGATGGCGCCAAGCGCCGGCCACAGCCGGGCTAGGTCCACCGCATCGAGGCTCGGATAGGAGAGCAGCGCGAAGGCGGAGCGGCGCACGCCATCCTGGCTGACCGCGATACCGTGGCAGGCGAGCTGCTGCGGCGTAGCGACGAGACTTTCGGTTAGCGCGCGGGCCTGCCTGATCGCGGCGATCCGCTCCGCATAGGCTGCGGCACGGGCCGCCCCGACACAGCCCCAGCTTCGGCCAAGCTCGGTGAGCCGCTGGTCGGCATTGTCGGCCCGTAGCGTCAAGCGGTATTCGGCTCGCGAGGTGAACATGCGATAAGGCTCGGTGACGCCGCGCGTCACCAGGTCGTCTATCATCACGCCGATATACGAGCGGGACCGCTCGAACAGGATCGGCACGCCGTTTCCGGCTCGGCGGGCGGCGTTGAGGCCGGCAACGAGACCCTGCGCGGCCGCCTCCTCGTAGCCCGTCGTGCCATTGATCTGTCCGGCGAGGAAGAGGCCGGCGATCCGCTTGGTCTCGAGGCTCGGCCGCAATTCGCGCGGATCGACGAAGTCATATTCGATCGCATAGCCCGGCTGGGCGATCATGGCCTGCTCCAGGCCAGGAATCGTGCGGACGAACGCCTGCTGCACCTCGGCCGGCAGCGAGGTCGAGATGCCGTTCGGATAGAACAACGGATCGTCGAGACCTTCGGGTTCGAGGAAGATCTGGTGGCTGTCGCGCTCGGCGAAGCGCGTGATCTTGTCTTCGATCGAGGGGCAGTAGCGCGGGCCGCGCCCGGTAATCGCGCCCGAGAAAAGGGGTGCGCGATCGAGGTTGGCACGGATCATGTCATGCGTGGCGGCGGTGGTGCGGGTGATGAAGCAATCGCGCTGCGGCGTCTCGATGCGGGTGGTAAGGCTGGAGAAGGGCTCCGGCTCCGGGTCCCCCGGTTGGCGCTCCAGCCGGTCGAAGTCGATGGTCCGGCCATCCAGCCGCGGGGGCGTGCCGGTCTTCAGCCGGCCAAGCGCGAAGCCATGGTCCTCGAGCACGGCCGACAGGCCGTGGCTCGGCGCCTCGCCGATGCGGCCCGCCGGGATGCGTGTCTCGCCGATGTGGATCATGCCGCCGAGAAACGTGCCGGTCGTCAGCACGGCCGCGCCGCAGCCGAGGCGACGGCCGTCGGCGAGAATGACGGCCGCAAGCCGGCCGTGTTCGATGGCAAGCCCGTCGACCTCTCCCTCCACGAGAAAAAGGTCAGGCGCGCCACCGAGTTCTGCCTGCATTGCGGCGCGGTAGAGCTTGCGGTCGGCCTGCGCCCGTGGGCCGCGCACCGCCGGCCCCTTGCGGCGGTTGAGCACGCGGAACTGGATGCCGCTGCGGTCGGCGACGCGGCCCATGACGCCGTCGAGGGCATCGACCTCGCGCACCAGATGGCCCTTGCCGAGACCGCCGATGGCCGGATTGCACGACATCGTGCCGATGGTGGCGAGGGATTGCGTGACGAGCGCCGTGCGGGCGCCCATCCGGGCACTGGCTGCGGCGGCTTCGCAGCCCGCATGGCCGCCGCCGATCACCACGACGTCGTAGGAGTGCGCCATCATCATCATCCGAAGGTGTCGCGGCCTGGCCCCGACACCGCCGCCTATAGCGCGGATTGCGGCGCACGGAAAGCCGGGCGGAGCCTCTCCGTTTCACGTGAAACGGGGTCGCGGACTACTTGCCGATGCAGAAGCGCGCGAAGATCTGGCCGAGGATCTCTTCGGTGCCGACCTCGCCGACCAGGCTCGACAAAGCCGCGATGGTCGCGCGCAAGTCCTCCGCGAGCAATTCGAGCGGCACCGTTTCGTCGGGCGCCAAAAGCGTGCTCAGGTGACTCTGCGCCGCTTCCAGGGCCAGTCGCTGTCGCAGTCGCGTGACGATCGCGTCCTCGGCCCCGACGAGGGTGGTGTCCGCGAAGCGGTGCAAGGCGGCGACGAGGCCGTCCATGCCGGCGCCGGTGCGGGCCGAGATCACATGGTCCGCGGCGCCTGCGGCTCCCGCCAACCTGTCTCCCGCCTGGTCCGCCTTGGTCAGGACCAGCCAGCAGAGACCCTCGGTCGGCGGCGGTGTCGCGGGGCTGCCCGGTTCGCACAGCCACAGCACCAGATCCGAGGATTGCGCCCTGCGACGGGCCCGGGCAATGCCTTCGCGCTCAACCGGATCGTCGGTGTCGCGCAGGCCCGCCGTATCGATCAACCTCAGCGGATGACCGCCGAGATCGAGGTCGACCTCGATGGCGTCGCGCGTCGTGCCGGCATGGACCGAGACGATGGCGATCTCCCGCCCCGCCAAGGCATTGAGCAGCGTCGACTTGCCGACGTTCGGCGGGCCCGCGATGGTGACGACCAGACCCTCACGCAGCTTTTCGCCGCGGCGCGAAACGTCGAGCTCGGCCGCGATCAGGCTCCGCACGGCCTCGACCTCCGTTCCAATCTCGCGCCGGAACGTTGCGACGAGGTCATCTTCATCGGCGAAATCGATGGCGCCGTCGGTAAGCGCCAACGCACCGACGAGCCGGCGCCGCAGGGTCTCGACCCAGCGTCCAAGCGCGCCCTCTAACGTTCGGACCGCTTGGCGGCGTTGGGCTTCGGTCTCGGCGTCGATGAGGTCGGCCAAGCCTTCGACCTCGCCGAGATCCATCTTGCCGTTGACGAAGGCCCGGCGGGTGAACTCACCGGGCGCGGCCAGTCTCAGCCCATCGAGATGCGAAAGCGCATCGAGCACGGCGGCGACGACCGCCCGGCCGCCATGGAGCTGGAGTTCGGCGGTGTCCTCGCCGGTGAAGGAGGCGGGGCCGGGAAACCACAGCAGCAGCGCGCGGTCGAGCAGAAGGCCCGAGACCGGGTCGCTCAAGCCGGCCAGCGTCGCGGTGCGCGGGCGGGGCAGGCGGCCGGTGAGGCGCAAAAGCGCGTCCCGCGTGTGCGGCCCCGACAGACGTATCACCGCGATCGCGGCCCGGCCGCCGCCGGAGGCACGGGCGAAGATCGTGTCGGGCGTCACGGGCGCCGCTTCAGGCCTGGGCCGCCGTCGTCAAATGCACCGCGCTCGTCATCGCATATCGATCCAACCGAGATGTCCGCAGATCACCACCTGGCAACCCCCGTCATCAGGTATTCATCGATTCGAAGAAGGCGGTATTGCCCTTCGGCGTCTCGCGGAACTTGCCGAGCAGGAACTCGACGCCGTCGACCGTGCCCATCGGGTTCAGGATGCGGCGCAGCACGTACATCTTCTTGAGGATGTCGGCCGGCACCAGCAGTTCCTCTTTGCGCGTGCCCGAGCGGGCGATATCGATCGCCGGATAGGTGCGCTTGTCCGCGACCTTGCGGTCGAGGATGATCTCCGAATTGCCGGTGCCCTTGAACTCCTCGAAGATCACTTCGTCCATGCGCGAGCCGGTATCGATCAGCGCGGTGGCGATGATGGTCAGCGAGCCGCCTTCCTCGATGTTGCGCGCCGCGCCGAAGAAGCGCTTCGGCCGCTGCAGCGCATTGGCGTCGACGCCGCCGGTCAGCACCTTGCCGGATGAGGGAACGGTGGTGTTGTAGGCGCGGCCGAGGCGGGTGATCGAATCGAGCAGAATCACGACGTCGCGGCCATGCTCGACCAGGCGCTTGGCCTTCTCGATCACCATCTCGGCCACCTGCACGTGGCGCGTCGCCGGCTCGTCGAAGGTCGAGGAGACGACCTCGCCCTTGACCGAGCGCTGCATGTCGGTGACCTCCTCGGGCCGCTCGTCGATCAGCAGGACGATGAGATAGCATTCCGGGTGGTTGGCGGTGACCGATTGCGCGATGTTCTGCAGCAGCACCGTCTTGCCGGTGCGCGGCGGGGCGACGATGAGCGCCCGCTGGCCCTTGCCGATCGGCGCCACGACGTCGATGACGCGCGCCGACATGTCCTTGCGCGTCACGTCCTCGGTCTCGAGCTTCAATCGCTCGTCGGGATAGAGCGGCGTCAGATTGTCGAAATGGACCTTGTGGCGGACCTTCTCCGGATCCTCGAAATTGATCGTATTGACCTTGAGCAGCGCGAAGTAGCGCTCGCCCTCCTTGGGGCTGCGGATCAGCCCTTCGACGGTGTCGCCGGTCCTGAGGCCGAAACGGCGGATCTGCGAGGGCGAGATATAGATGTCGTCCGGCCCGGCGAGATAATTGGCATCGGGCGAGCGCAGGAAGCCGAAGCCGTCCTGCAGCACCTCGACGACGCCCTGGCCGATGATCTCGATCTCTCGGTTGGCGAGTTCCTTGAGGATGGCGAAAAGCAGCTCCTGCTTGCGCATGAGCGAGGCATTCTCGACCTCATGGCTTTCGGCGAAGGCCAGGAGCTCGGTCGGGGATTTGGACTTCAAGTCCTGGAGTTTGATTTCCCGCATGGGAAGGGATCCTCGGGGTGCCGCCACGCCGTCCCGAAGGGACGCGGGGCGCGGCAGACTGATATGGAAGGCGGAAGGGGAGGGGATTGTCGGCTAGTCGGGGCCCGGCTGATCACGGGCGCGCTCGCGGTGACATCGTTGGGAGGAGGGATCGAAAGGCAATAGAGAGAGGGTGGGAAATCCGGACCGGTACGAGGGGCTCGCAGGGCGGCTAAGGCCGCATACGCGCGCCCCCGCGGCCCTGCGGGCGATCATTCTTCAGGAATAGGGGCCTCCGCGGGCGCCTCGTCGGCTCCAGGGGCGGCAACCCTCGGGCGGCGGCGGCGACGCGGCGGGAAGCGGGGCGCCTCGTCGCCCTGACCTTCGGCGGCGGTCTCCATCGTGCCGGCCGGGAGCGCGTCGGGCATTTCGGTCGTCTCCGACGGACCTTGGCCGAGGCGCACCGGTGCCCTGATGAAGGCCGGCAGATCCGGAGCTTCGGCGGGCCGGACGTCCGGCTCGCGCTGAACCGGATCCTCGCGGAGATTCACCTCAGGCTGAGCCTCGCCGACAGCGGCATCGCGGAGGCGATCGCGCGGTGGGCCGCTGAACGTCCGGCCGCCCTGCTGATCGGGCCGACCGCCCTCGCGGACATCTGGCCGGGACTCGGGCTGGCGATCCGAATAGCCGCGCTCCTGCCCGCGGTATTCCTGATTTCGGTTGTCCTGGCCACGCTGATCGGGACGCCCATCCTGCTCCCGGTAGGGCCGCGGCCCACGCCCCATGCGGTCGTTTCGCCGGCCGCCCTCGTAATTGCCGCGATCCTGCCCCTGCCGGTCCTGCTGGCCACGATCCTGGCGGTCATGCCGCTCGCCATTGAACGCCGGCCTCTCGCCGTTATAGGCGGGGCGCTCGCCGTTGAAGCCGCCCTGCCGTTCCCCGCCGTTATAAGGGCGGTCGGCATAAGGCTGCGGCGGATTGAGCTGCGGTTGAGGCCGCTCGGGGGGAGACGCGAAGCGGTCCGGCACCGCATTGACGTCGTCGTCGTCCGTCTCGTCCGGGTCGGGCTCGTCGGCGGGGCGATTGAAGCCCATCTGTGCCTGCTGAGCGGAAGCGATCAACCGAAAGTAATGCTCGGCATGCTGCAAGTAGCTTTCCGCCGCGACAGGGTCTCCGGACGTCTGTGCATCACGCGCAAGCTGCAGGTATTTTTCCGCGATGTGATGCGCGGTCCCTCTGATCTTGACGTCCGGACCATTCGATTCATAGGAACGCGTGAGAGGGTTGGGACCCTTCCGGTTGTTATTGTTGTTATTGTTGTTGCGCCCACGCATACGCTTGTTCTGACCTGGTCTCATCGATCGTCCTTGAGTGACATCAGGCCCGCCACCCGCATAGGATGATCCCATGCAGAGCTGATCCCGCGGCGCCGTTCCGATCAGGCCTCGCGGCCGGAACCGTTCCAGTAAGACAATCGCAGCTCGGCGACCTGCGCCTGGCCACGATCAATCTGAAAACCTTCTCATATCTATCGAGGGTCTACCGGAACAAGGTAATATCGGCCCCACCCTGATCCGGATGGCCGATCTCCAATGGATCAAGGCCAAAAGGCGGGTGGTTGACAACCGATCTGTGGGCTGCGGAGCATCCACACTGGCGGTTCGTCCCGAATTCTGAATGAGATATATACCGTTTCGGGCTCCACGCCAAGCCCCTCGCGCCGATCCCCGCCAAAAAAAGCCGATGGCCGATCATTCTTCGGCTGCGCCGGGAACCTGGTCCAGCAGAAGTCGCGCGCGCGCCCGCAGCTTTTCGGTCTCGCTCTTGAGCTGGCCGCAGGCGGCGAGGATGTCGCGTCCACGCGGAGTGCGCACCGGGCTCGCGTAGCCCGCCTTGAAGACGATGTCCGAGAAGGCCTCGATCCGATCCCAGTCGGAGCAGGCGTAGCGCGTGCCGGGCCAGGGATTGAACGGGATCAGGTTGATCTTGGCCGGGATGCCCTTGAGCAGGCGGACGAGGTCGCGCGCCTCCTGCAGGCTGTCGTTGACACCCTTGAGCATGACGTATTCGAAGGTGACGCGACGCGCGTTGGACAGGCCCGGATAGGCCCGGCAGGCGTCGAGGAGGGCGGCGATCGGATATTTCCGGTTCAGCGGCACGAGCTCGTCGCGCAACTCGTCGCGCACCGCATGCAGCGAGATGGCGAGCATGGTGGAGCAGTCGCGGCCGAGCGCCTCGATCTGCGGAACGACGCCGGAGGTCGAGACGGTGATCCGCCGCCGCGAGACGGAGAGGCCGTCGCCGTCCGCCATGGTAGCGATCGCCTCGCGCACCGCGTCGAGATTGTAGAGCGGCTCGCCCATCCCCATGAAGACGATGTTCGACACCGCCCTCACGCCCTCCCCGGAGGGCACGAGGCCGTCGCCGGGCGGCGCCAGGCCGGGAAAGTCGCCGAGCCGGTCGCGGGCCACCAGGAGCTGGGCGACGATCTCGCGCGCCTCGAGGTTGCGCACGAGCTTCTGCGTCCCGGTGTGGCAGAAGGTGCAGGTCAGCGTGCAGCCGACCTGACTCGATACGCATAGCGTCCCGCGATCCGATTCTGGGATGTAGACGCATTCGATCTCGGCGCCGCGGTCGTGCGGGCCGGCCGGCGCCAGACGGATCAGCCATTTGCGCGTGCCGTCGCGCGACACCTGCTCGCTGACCACCTCCGGCCGGGCAAGGCTATAGGCTTCGGCGAGCCGGCCCCGCAGCGCCTTGCCGATGTTGAGCATGACCTCGAAGCGCGTCGCGCCCTGGCCGTAGATCCATTGCCAGAGCTGCGTGACGCGCATCCTGAGCTCGCGCTCGGGAACGTCGAGCGCGCGCAGGGCTTCGGCGAGCGCGGTGCGGTCCAGTCCGGCGAGCGATGTCCTCCCCGCAGCCGAAGCGAGCGGCGGGGCAGGGGTCGCGAGAGGCGTTGCGAGAGCGGACACGACGACTGGACCTTTCGAGCGGCCTTAGAGCGCCGCCAGCATGGCTTCGGCGGACGACACGTCGACCCGGCCTGGCGCGTCCTCGACCGCCAGGCGCTTCACCACGCCGTCCTCGACCAGCATGGCGTAGCGCTTCGAACGAAGGCCGAAGCCGCGCGCGGTGCCGTCCATGGTGAGGCCGACCGCCTTGGCGAAATCGCCGTTGCCGTCGGACAGGAACTCGATGACGCCCTCGCCGCCCGAGGCATGCGACCAGGCCCGCATGACGAAGGCGTCGTTGACGCCGGTCACCGCGATCGCGTCGATGCCCTTGGCCCTGATCGTCCCGGCGTTTTGAATGTAGCCCGGCAGGTGGTTCTTGTCGCAGGTTGGGGTGAAGGCCCCCGGTACCGCGAAGAGCAGGACCTTGCGGCCGTTGAACACCTCTTCCGTCGTGCGCGGTTCGAGCCCATCCGGCCCGATGACGAAGAAGGTAGCGTGCGGCAATCGATCGCCGATCTGAATGGCCATGCGGGCTCCGCGGCAATGATGAGAACGATGCGTCTTTAAGGCTTGCGGATCACCGCGTCGAGGGGCACCGAGACATCGATCGCCCCGCTCGCGCTCGTGAGCGTGAGGCGAAGCGGCTCGGAGGGGACCTTGCCGGCCGGCCGCGGATCGGGCGCCGACAGCGTGAAACCGAGATGGCCGCCGGGCTCCTCTCGTCCCGCCGAGGCGGTAACGTACCAGGGCTCCGGCGCCTCGGCGAACAGCACGGCGCCAGCCGGCGCCGTCGCGTCCACATGCGCTGTTCCACCGGGGCCGGGCGTCACGGCATCGATGCCGAGGGGGCCGCTCTCGCCGAGCCGGCGCGGCACGGGAACCGTCCGCAGCGCGCCGCGCACCGCGTCGGTCTCGGCCGCGGTCGCGGCGCCGAGCTCGAGGCGCGTCTCGGCCCTGACCGGCACGCAGATCTCCGAACAGACCGCATAGTCGAGCTTGAGGGCGAGCGCGACCGGCCTGCCGGCCTCCTTTGGCGTGACCTCGACCGGGAAGGTGACCTCATCGCGGTAGCCGAAGGCTTCGCTGCCCGCCTCCTCGAGCTTCTCGGGCGCCGGATAAAGCACTCTGGCGTCGCGGAGATTGTCGGAGCCGGAAAAATCGAAGACGGGTGGTGCGCCCGCGTCGCCCGGATTGCGCCAGTAGGTGATGAACTTGGGCGCCAGCCGGATCTCGACCCCGGCGAGCAAGGTCCCGGGTGGGACCGCCGCGTCGGCCGGCGCCGGGCCACCGTCGACGAGGCGGACCGAGGCGAAACGGCTCGTCGACCAGGCCGATGGCTCCGCCGTTGCGCCATGCGGCGTCGACAGGCCGCCCGCGAGGCCCAACGCCAAGCCGGTGCAGCGGAGCGCCGAGGCGGCGGAGCGCGAAACGGGAACGGTCATGCGTGCCACATAGGCCTCCGCGCGACCTTTCGCCATGCCTCTGCGGCCGGCCGCCGATTCGCATCGGTGCTGCAGGCCTGCAATCTCTTGTCCTATGGCCGTGCGGAGCCATAAAATGCCGACGATGATCGACCTCACCTCCCTTGCGCCGCATCCGCCGGGCTTCTTCGACGGCCAGCTCCTCGTCGCCATGCCCGGCATGTCGGACACCCGCTTCGCCCGCAGCGTCATCTACGTCTGCGCCCATTCCCAGGACGGTGCCATGGGCATCGTGGTCAATCAGCCGGCCAAGAAGGTGAGCTTCTCCGAGCTCCTGGTGCAGCTCGACGTCATCGCGCCCGACGAGGCGATCCGCCTGCCGCGCGGCGCCGGGGCGGTGCCGGTGGTCAAGGGCGGTCCGGTCGAGACGGGCCGCGGCTTCGTGCTGCATTCGGCCGATTATTTCGTCGACAATTCCACCCTCGAGATCGACGACGGCATCTCGCTCACCGCGACGGTCGACATCCTGCGCGCCATCGCCAGCGGCAAAGGGCCGGACCGGGCCATGCTGGCGCTGGGCTACGCCGGCTGGTCGCCTGGCCAGCTCGAAGTCGAGATGCAGCATAACGGTTGGATCAATTGTCCGGCCGACCAAGGGCTGATCTTCGACGACCGGCTCGACACCAAATACGACCGGGCGCTGCGCAAGCTCGGCATCGACCCGGCCATGCTTTCGACGGAGGCCGGTCACGCCTGAGGCGGGCGATCGCCGATCGTCATGGCCGCCAGTCGCCGAGCGTCGCCTGCACGAGCGCCAGCGCCGCGACCGCCGCGGTATCGGCCCGCAGGATGCGCGGCCCGAGCGACAGCCGCAGCCGGCGGGGCAGGGTGAGAAGCGCCGCCCGTTCCGCTGCGTCGAAGCCGCCTTCGGGGCCGACGATGACGCCGAGCGCGCCGCCGCGGTGCACACCACACTCGATGAGCGCCGCGAGGGGATCGGCGGTCTCCGCAGCCTCGTCGCAGAAGACCATCAGTCGGTCGGCCGACCACCCGGCGAGAAGGTTGGCCAGGAGCAGCGGCGGACGGATCTCGGGCGGCGCGAGCACGCCGCATTGCTCGGCGGCCTCGATCACATTGGCCCGCATCCGCTCCGCATTGACCCGCGCCGCCTGGGTGCGTCGCGTGATCACCGGCTGGAGCACGTCTGCGCCCATCTCGACCGCCTTCTGCACCAGATAGTCGAGCCGCGCATGCTTGAGCGGCGCGAAACAATAGACGAGATCGCCGGGCGCCGGCTGCGGGCGGGTGCAGGTCTCGACCGTCAGCACATGGCCGGTCTTTCCGCCGGAGAAGCGGGTCCGCCATTCGCCGTCGCGGCCGTTGAAGGCAAGCACCGTCGCGCCCGGCCCGAGCCGCAGCACGTGGCCGAGGTAATGGGCCTGATCACGCTCAAGCCTGACGCGGGCCCCGGCATCGAGGGTCGCCTCGACGAAAAGGCGAGGAGGGGTGAAATCGGGGCGAGGCATGGCGTCGGATCGCTGGGGCAGAGGGAATCATGTCACACCTTCGGCCTGCGTCGACGCTGGCGGCCCTGTCAACCCCCGCGGCACCCGTTCGGCCATCAAGTCGCCGCTTTTCGGAGGCCTCGCTGGCCTGGAAAGAGGGGTCCCGCGGCAACCGGCAGGAAAGGCCCGCATCACCGAGAGATCTGGCGCATGATATTTTCGCTGTCTGTCTTCCGTTCCCTTCCGGGTCCGTCCATGGCCGCCATCACGGCTGCCGCGCTCCTGGTGCCGACCCTGGCCCGCGCCGATTGCGGGGACGACCTCGGTGCGCTGATGAAGAAGCGCATGGCTCAGGTGACGGCGCTGAACCAGATCACCCGAACCCACGGGGGCAAGCTCGAACCGATCTCCGCCTGTCCGCGGCTCAGGGCGCTCGCCGTCGCCGAGGCCGAAGTCGTTGCCTACATGACCAAGAACAAGGACTGGTGCAGCCTTCCCGACGATCTCGTCGAGAAGATGAGCCAGAGCAGGGCTCGCACCGCCAGCGTGGCTGTCAAAGCTTGCGATTTCGCGGTCAAGATGAAGAAGATGCAGGCGCAGCAAGCGCAGCAGGCGCAGCAGGCGGCGAATCAGCAGCCCGTCCTCAAGCTGCCGAGCGGTCCCTTGTGATCGTCCTGGTGGGCGCCTGACCGTGAGCCGATCCGCTCCGGGTCCCGGCGGCGAGACCTTGCCCGATGCCGCGTCGGGGTTGTTCTCGCCATGGCCGGCCCCGTTGCGCCCCTTCGTGCAATTGGCCCGGATCGATCGGCCGATCGGCTGGCAGCTGTTGCTCCTGCCGTGCTGGTGGGGCAGCGCGCTCGCCTCCGCCGCCGCCGGCCTGCGCCCGAACCCCGTCCACCTCGTCCTGTTCATGATCGGGGCGATCGTCATGCGCGGCGCCGGCTCGACCTTCAACGATCTCGTCGACCGCGACCTCGACCGTAAGGTCGAGCGGACCCGCGGCCGTCCGCTCGCCAGCGGCAGGCTCGGGGTCAGGACTGCGCTGGCCTTCCTCGTCGTCCAGGCGCTGATCGGCCTCGCGGTCCTCGTCTGCTTCAACCGCTTCACCATCGGGCTTGGCCTGCTGGCGCTCGTGCCGGTGGCCGTCTATCCGTTCATGAAGCGCATCACCGACTGGCCGCAGATCGTCCTCGGCCTCGCCTTCGCCTGGGGCGCGCTCGTCGGCTGGTCGGCGATCTTCGGTTCGCTCTCGCCAGTGCCGATCCTGCTCTACCTCGGCGCCATCCTGTGGACCATGGGCTACGACACGATCTACGCCATGCAGGACATCGCCGACGACACGATCGTGGGGATCGGCTCGACCGCCATCGCCTTCGGCAGCCATGTCAGGCTGGGCGTGGCAGGGCTTTACGCGGCCGCCGTCCTCGCCTCGACGGCGGCCCTCGGGTGGGCCGGGGCCGGCCCGCTGGCCTGGGCCGGGCTCGCGGGATTCGCGATCCATCTCGGCTGGCAGGTCTCGCGCATGGACCATGACGATCCGCGCCGGGCGCTCCGGCTGTTTCGCGCCAATCGCGACGCCGGCCTGATCCTCTTCGCCGGTCTTGCGGCGCAGGCTCTGCTCGGCGCCCACTGAGCGAATTCGGGCCGGCCGTCCCCGCGGAACCCCGACCGCCGTCGGCGATTGTGATGCTCGAGAGGTCGCGGGCGTCCGGCGCCCGACCCCGGCAACCGCGCGAGCATCCATGAGCGGATCAGAGGCCAGCGCAGCGCCCGCCCAGGGCAAGTCCGCCTATCCGGGCGTGAACCCCTGGCTGATCGCGCTCCTGGTCTCGGTCGCGACCTTCATGGAGGTGCTCGATACGACGATCGCCAATGTGGCATTGCGCTACATTTCGGGTGGCCTTGCCGTGGGGCCGGACCAGGCCGCCTGGGTGATCACCAGCTATCTGGTCGCCAATTCCATCGTGCTCTGCGCCTCGGGCTGGCTCGCCGGCACCTTCGGCCGGCGCAATTTCTTCCTCGCCTGCATCGCGCTCTTCACGGCGAGCTCGGTGCTCTGCGGTCTCGCCTGGAACCTCGAATCGCTGCTCGTCTTCCGCGTGCTTCAGGGGCTGGCGGGCGGCGGCATGACGCCGGTGGCCCAGTCGATCCTGGCCGCGGCCTTTCCGCCCGAGAAGCGCGGCCAGGGCTTCGCGCTTTACGGCGTTGCGGTGGTCGTGGCGCCGGTCGTCGGCCCGACGCTCGGCGGCTTCCTCAGCGACAACTACTCCTGGCACTGGTGCTTTCTGATCAACGCTCCGGTCGGCCTGATCTCGCTCGTCGCGATCTGGTTCATCCTGCCCGAATCCAAGGAGGCCAAGCGGGAGCGGGCCAAGCGCTGGAAGGAGGGCCTGCGTTTCGACCTCCTTGGCTTCGTCCTGATCGCCACCGTGCTCGGCGCGCTCGAAGTGGTGCTCGACAAGGGCCAGGAGGACGATTGGTTCGGCTCGCGCTTCATCGTCACCTTCGCGCTGATGTCGGCGACCGCGCTGGTGCTGTTCGTCCCCTGGTCGCTGATCCGCAAGGACCCGATCATCGACACGCGGATGCTGGTCGGGCGCCAGTTCGGCACCTGCTTCCTGGTGATGCTGGCCACCGGCGCCATCCTGATCTCGACGACCCAGTTCCTGCCGCAGCTGCTGCAGGACGATTTCGGCTATACCGCGATGCTGAGCGGGCTCGTTCTCGCGCCCGGCGGGCTCGTCACCATGGTGATGATGTTCGTCGTCGGCCGGCTCGGCATGGTACAGCCGAAATATCTCATCGCCGCCGGCGCGCTGATCGTCTCGGCCGGGATGATCTATCTCACCAACCTCTATGGGGATCTCGATTTCGGGTTCTTCGCCTTCTCGCGCATGATCATCGGCGTGGGCCTGCCGCTGATCTTCATCCCGATCACCACCGCCTCCTACGACGGCATCCCGCCGCACAAGACCGACCAGGCCTCGGCGCTGATCAACATGGCGCGAAACTTCGGCGGCTCCATCGGCGTGTCGCTGGCCCAGACCACGCTGGCGCGGCGCGAGCAGTTCCATCAGGCGCGTCTCGCGTCCCATGTCGGCGCCTGGAATCCGTGGTACCATGAAACGCTGCAGCAGGTGCAGGGCTATTTCGCCACCCAGCCTGCGACCGGCGGCAGCCCGGCGCAGACGGCGACGGCCTGGATCGGGCAGCAGGTGCAGGCGCAGTCGAGCTTCCTCAGCTATATCGACGTCTTCTTCGTCCTGGCGCTGCTCTCCTTGGCGGCCGTGCCGCTGGCCTTGAGCCTTCGTCCGGTCACCCGTGCCGAGGGGTCTCAGGCGGCGCACTGAAGCGGCCGGGGCGCTGCAAGGTGGCGGCGGCCGTTCCCTTCGCGGCGTATCGCGGCTAGAACAGGCGGCCCGTCCAGCCGGATCGCGGCGCAACCTCGCCGGCCCCGAAGACCAAGCATGACCATCAGAGTCCACAAGGGCGACCTGCCGTCCGATCTCGACTTCGGCTCCAGCGTCGCCATCGACACCGAGACGCTCGGCCTCAATCCGCACCGCGACAGGCTCTGCGTCGTGCAGCTGTCGGGCGGCGACGGATCGGCCGAGGTGGTGCAGATCGCCAAGGGCCAGACCCGAGCCCCGAACCTCGAGCGCCTGCTCGCCGACGAGACGGTCAAGAAGCTGTTTCATTTCGCGCGGTTCGACATCGCCGTCATGTTCAACGCCTTCGGCGTGATGACGGCCAATCTCTACTGCACCAAGATCGCCTCGAAGCTTGTGCGCACCTACACGGATCGGCATGGCCTGCGCGACCTCTGCCGCGAGCAGCTCGGCATCGATCTCTCCAAGCAGCAGCAATCGTCCGACTGGGGGGCCGAGAGCTTGACCGACGCGCAGGTCGCCTACGCGGCTTCCGACGTGCTGCATCTGCATGCACTGAAGGCCAAGCTCGACGTCCTTCTGGCGCGCGAAAGCCGCGAGCATCTGGCGCAGAGCTGCTTCGCCTTCCTGCCCTCGCGCGCCAGGCTCGACCTCATGGGATGGCCCGATACGGATATTTTCGCGCATGAATGAAGCGGCGACGCGGGGCGCGCGGGCTTCGGGCGCGAGGCCGATTGCGCCTTAACTTGGCCATGGCATTGAGCTTGTATTGGCAGTTGAGTTTATCCGTCGGGTTTGGTCGCACGCGCGCATGACAGATTTCGCCATGATCGGCTCTCCGGAGCATGGAAGGGTTGCGGTCCAGCACGATGCGGATGCGGCCGCGTTCGTGCGCCGCAAGGCCTTCCTGGCCGCGGGGCGCCATTCGGTGCGCGTGCGGCTCTTGCGCCGGTTCATCCTGGCCGGCGCGGTCCTCGGCGTCGGCGGCCTGATCGGCTTCGTCTTCTTCAATCCTTTCCGGATGGCAATCCCGTCCGTGTCGATCGACGGCGCCGGCTTCAACGGCACCCAGGTGACGATGCAGAACCCGAAGCTCACCGGTTTCAGGAGCGACGGCCGCCCCTATTCGCTCGACGCCAAGTCCGCCGTGCAAGATGCGCGGACTCCCAACCTGCTCGAACTCCACGACATCGACGCGCATGTCACAATGGCCGATCAGAGCGTCGTCCACGTCGTATCGAACCTTGGGAACTACGACAGTTCGAAGGAGATCATGACCTTCGATCACGACGTGCATCTGACGAGCGATTCGGGGCTCGATGTGCGCATGAAGAGCGCTTACGTGGAGTTCAAGAGCGGCGTCGTCGATACCAAGGACCCGGTGAGCGTCGTCATGAATTCCGGCACCGTCTCGTCCGACCGGATGCATATGAGCGACAACGGCAAGGTGGCGCATTTCGAGGGGCATGTGCATTCCGTCATGCTGCCGGCCGGTACCGGGAAAGCGACGGCTGCGGCCCTCAAGGGGACGACGCCATGAGCCGTCCGCTGCTGCGGCCGGGCGTGGCCGCGCTGGCGATCCTCGGTCTCCTCGCCTCGCCTCATCTGGTTCGGGCCGCCGCGCCTTCCGCCAAGCCGGAGGCCGCGAAGCCCGCCCCCGCCAAGGGCGCCGGCGCAGGGGTTCCGCTGCTGCCCGGCGCCGGTTCCAAGGAGCCGGTGAATATCGATGCCGACAAGCTCGACTATTTCGACAAGGACCAGAAGCTGATCTACACGGGCGACGTGGTCGCGGTGCAGGGGGACTCCACCCTCAAGGCCTCGGCCTTGACCATCTTCCTGCAGAAGGATGCGCAAGGGCAGGGTGGCGGCGCCACGGCCCCGGCACCGAACCCCGCGCCCGGCGGCGGGAACGTCGGCCCGGCGGCGGGCAGCTCGGTCAGGCACATGGAGGCGGATGGTCCGGTGACGCTGATCTCCAAGGACCAGGTCGGCACCGGCAATCATGCGACCTACGACAAGACCGAGAACAAGGTCTATCTGACCGGCAACGTCACCCTGTCCCAGGGAACCAACGTGACCCAGGGCGATCACCTGATCTATGATCTCACCAGCGGGCAGGCGCAGATCTTCTCCGGCGCGACCAACGGCCGGGTGAAGAGTATCTTCACCCCGGGGAGCGCCACGCCCGACAAGCCCGCCGCGGCGAAGCCGCCGCCGAAGCCGGAAACGCCCGCGCCGCATCGCCGGGCCAAGGCCCCGCCGAGGACTCACCATACCACGGCCGCGCAATGACGTCGGCCGGCGTCCCCGCAGGGGGCTGAGCGGACCCATGTCCCGTGCCAACCTCTTCGGCAGGTCGGTCGGCTGGCTGCGGCGCGCCCGCGGGGCGTCCGAGGCGGCGCTTTGGCATGATGGCGCCGAGACCGAGGGCCCTGGTCCCGACGGCGTCGCTGCGGACCGCTCCTCCTCCATGGGCGCGCTCGACGACGATCGGATCGGGCATGACGTCGGCTCCCAAGCTCTGGCGACGTATCGGCATCAGGCTCGGGAGCCCGATCTCGACGACGTCGCGCAATTTGCGGGCGACGCCGCGGGCGACTGGACGGGTGCGGCCGAGCCGGCGTTCGGCCCGGACGCCATGGCGCCTGCCACGATGTACGAGGGCCGGCTCGGCGTCCGGAATCTCGGCAAGGCCTACAAGGGACGCAAGGTCGTCCAGGACGTTTCCATCCATCTGCACCGGGGCGAAGCCGTCGGGCTGCTCGGCCCGAACGGGGCCGGCAAGACGACCGTCTTCTACATGATCACGGGCCTGGTGAAGCCCGACAAGGGCACCATCGACCTCGAGGGTCACGACGTCACGGCGCTGCCGATGTACCGGCGGGCGCGGCTCGGCATCGGCTACCTGCCGCAGGAGGCCTCGATCTTCCGCGGCCTCAACGTCGAGGACAATATCCGCGCGGTTCTCGAGATCACCGTGAAGGACAAGGCTCAGCGCGAGGCCGAGCTCGACAACCTGCTCGAGGAGTTCAACATCGCCCGGCTGCGCAAGGCCCCGTCGATCGCGCTTTCCGGCGGCGAGCGGCGGCGCTGCGAGATTGCGCGGGCGCTGGCCGGTCGCCCCTCCTTCATGCTGCTCGACGAGCCCTTCGCCGGCATCGACCCGATCGCGGTCGGCGACATCCAGGACCTCGTGCGCCACCTCAAGCAGCGCGGCATCGGCGTGCTGATCACCGACCACAACGTGCGCGAGACGCTGGGCCTCATCGACCGCGCCTATATCATCCACTCGGGCCATGTGCTGACCGAGGGGACGGCCGACGAGATCATCGCCCATCCCGACGTGCGGCGCCTCTATCTCGGCCACGATTTCCGCATGTAGACGCGTCCGCTCCAGACGCGTCGCCCGGCTTAGCCGGCGGTGCGCAGCTCGGTCGCCTCCCCGACGCCGAGATTGCGCAGATGCACCCGGCACCTGAGCATCACCATGGAGGCGACCGATCGGTGGACGGTGGCGACATTGGTCACGGAGGCGAGCTTGCCGCGGCGGTAGAGGCGCAGCACGACGTCGATCTGTCCGTTGTCCAGGGGCATGGGCGAGAGGGTGAAGCTGATCATGGCAGGCCGGGCGAAGGAGATCGTCGCGACCTTGCCACCGGCTGCTGTCGCCAGGCTTGCGGTCGCCGGCCGGGTCGGAATCCGCCGGCGCCGCCCGTCCCGTCGGTCCTGGCGGTGCTTCGGCCGTCTTCTATCGCGTCGGCCGCAGCGGCTCGGCGTTTTCGAGCGCCTGCTCCTGCCGGGCAAGCATGGCGTCCTTCCAGACCTCGACCCACATCAGCACGGTCAGGACGGAGACCGTCGCCAGGAAGGCCACGCCGACCTTCGGGTAGCGCCAAGCGGTTTCGACGCAGTGGGCAATGACCGTGCTGAGCACCGCATTCGCATTCGAGACAAAGCTGTTCCACATCGGGCCACCTCGGGTGAGATGACCTTGCTCGATGCAAAGCAAGGGCCGGAATCACGGTCGGACCCGACGAGCGGCGCCAGTGTCGTCGCGATCACAGCGGCAGGTGGCGTCTCCTCAGCCCCGCATCGAAGGTCCTGAGGCAGACGTGGCTCAGCATCGCGCGCTTCGAGCGCATGCAGGCGATCAAGCCATCCTCGTCCGGTGCTTCCGCACAAAACGTAACGGCATCGTTGTCGCAGGCCAGATGCTCGGCCGGCGTGATGCTGTACTTGTCCTCGGCAGCGAATGCGGAGAGGCTGCTTGCCACCACAATGGCCACGGCCATTGCAATTTTCGTCCCCATGAAGGCGTCCCGATCGAATTGTCCGTGATGTGAAAGACCATGAGACTATCGCGGATTAACGGGGCGTTAACACCTCCCGCTTCAGGACGGCGATCCGCAACTTCAGGCAGGGAGATGCCAGCCGGGAGCATTTTAACGCTTCGTTCAACCGCCGCTTGATCATCGTGCTTTACACATCGGCAACGATCTTGGGCGCGGGACCGGGGCATGCGATGCGCAGCGAACCAGCGGGCCTCGATGCGAGGCTGACGATCATCGAAGCCGGATTTCTGTTCATCGTCACGATGGTCGGCGCGGCGGAAATCGTCGCCCTGAGCTGGATCGCCGGCATCATGGTGCGGGGTGCATGACGAGGCGCTGATCCGGTCGGCGTAGCCTGTCGCCGAGCCGGTTCGCTCGCAGCCCGCGATGGCTTAAGCAAACTTGTTGGTCCCGATTCCCGTTGTCGTGCTGCATGCGCGCGCCGCATCGGCATCGTGGCGAACGGGGGACAATGTGGCGAAGGACCGGAAGCTCTCGACCTATCGGTCGAAGCGCGATTTCAGCAAGAGCGCCGAGCCGCACGGCAGCGATGCCGTCGCGACCTCACCGCGGCTGCGGTTCGTGATCCAGAAGCACGACGCGACCCGGCTGCATTACGATTTGCGGCTTGAACTCGACGGGGTGTTCAAGTCCTGGGCCGTGACCAGGGGGCCCTCGCTCGACCCGCACGACAAGCGTCTGGCCGTCGAGGTGGAGGATCATCCGCTCGATTACGGCGACTTCGAGGGCACCATTCCCAAGGGGCAATATGGCGGCGGCACCGTGCAGCTCTGGGATCGCGGCTATTGGGAGCCGGAGGGCGAGCGGCAACCCGAGGAGGCGCTGGCGAGCGGCGACCTGAAGTTCAGGCTCGACGGGCGGCGGCTGCACGGCGGCTGGGCGCTCGTTCTCATGAAGCACGATCGCACCGGGGGCAAGCGACGCAACTGGCTGCTGATCAAGCACCGCGACGAGCACGCCGTCGACGAGAACGGCGACGCGGTGCTGGCCGAGGACCGTTCCATCGCCTCCGGCCGGCCGATGGCGAAGATCGCCGCCGGCAAGGGGCAGGGCCCGAAGCCCTTCATGTCGGCGACGCGGTCGAGCGGCGATCCCGATGCGATCTGGGACACGCGGACCGGCCCTGCGGCTGCGGCCCGCAAGTCTGTCGGGACGCGTGCCGCGTCGAAGACCGCGCGGCGGCCGCCGTCCGAGGGTCTGCCGGCCTTCGTCGCACCCCAGCTTTGCCATCCGGTCGACCGGCCGCCGGGCGGCGCGGGTTGGCTGCACGAGATCAAGTTCGACGGCTACCGCATGCAGCTGCGCGTCGAGGCGGGGCGGGCGACGCTGCGCACCCGCAAGGGGCTCGACTGGACCGCCAAGTTCAACGCGATCGCGACGGCCGCCGAGTCTTTGCCGGACGCCATCGTCGACGGCGAGATCGTGGCGCTCGACGGCCATGGCGCACCGGACTTCGCCGCGCTTCAGGCCGCCCTCTCGGAAGGGCAGACGGACGAGCTCATCTTCTTCGCCTTCGATCTGCTCTACGAGGGCTCGGACGACCTTCGCGACCTGACGGTGGCGCAGCGCAAGGGCCGGCTGCAAGCCTTGCTGGCCAAGCACGCGAAGGACCCTTTGATCCGCCTCGTCGAGCATTTCGACACGGGCGGGGAGGCAGTGCTGCGGGCGGCCTGCCGCCTGTCGCTCGAAGGCATCGTGTCGAAGCGCGCCAACGCCCCCTATCGGTCGGGGCGCCAGGACAGCTGGACCAAGGCCAAATGCCGGGGCGGCCATGAGGTCGTGGTGGGCGGCTGGGCCACGACGAACGGCCGTTTCCGCTCGCTCCTGGCCGGGGTCCATCGCGGCAAGCATTTCGTCTACATCGGGCGCGTCGGCACGGGCTTCGGCGGCGACAAGGTCGCGGCCCTTCTGCCACGCCTCGAGGCGGCAGAGGCCGCGCACTCGCCGTTCACCGGTCGCGGCGCGCCGAAGAAGAGCTCGGGCGTCCACTGGACGAAGCCGGAGCTCGTCGCCGAGGTCGAATTCGCCGGCTGGACCTCCGAGGGCATGGTGCGCCAGGCCGCATTCAAGGCGTTGCGCGACGACAAGCCGGCCGAGGAGGTCGAGGCGGAGACGCCGGCGGCGGCCGAGAGCGCCCTGCCGCGCCCGGCACGGCCCGCCGCTTCGGCTCGGACCCGCCCGCCGGTCGTCATGGGCGTGGTGATCACCCGCCCGGACAAGGCGCTCTGGCCCGATGCCGGCGACGGCGAGCCGGTGTCGAAGCTCGATCTCGCGCGCTATCTCGAGGAGGTGGGCGCCTGGATGCTCGGCCATATCAAAGGCCGGCCGTGCTCGATCATCCGGGCACCCGACGGCTATGCGGGCGAGCGGTTCTTCCAGCGTCATGCGATGCCGGGGACATCGAGCCTGCTCGACCTCGTCACCGTCTCGGGCGATAGGAAGCCCTACCTCGAGGTCGATCGGGTCGAGGGACTGGCCGCCGTGGCGCAGGTGGCGGGCCTCGAACTGCATCCCTGGAATTGCCGTCCGAACCATCCGGACGTCCCCGGGCGCCTGGTGTTCGACCTCGACCCCGGCCCCGACGTGGCTTTCGCCGATGTGGTCAGGGCGGCGCTGGAGATGCGCGAGCGGCTGGAAGCGCTCGGCCTCGCGGGCTTCTGCAAGACGACCGGCGGCAAGGGGCTCCACGTCGTCACGCCGCTGCGGGCGACAGGACGCGGCGGCCCGGATTGGCCGGCCGCCAAGGATTTCGCGCGCTCGCTCTGCACGGCCATGGCCCGCGATGCGCCCGAGCGCTATGTCGTGACCATGGCGAAGGCGCAGCGGCAGGGCCGGATCTTCCTGGACTACCTGCGCAACGATCGTCTCGCCACCGCCGTCGCGCCGCTCTCTCCCCGCGCCCGGCCCGGCGCGACGGTGTCGATGCCGCTGACCTGGGCGCAGGTGAAGGCCGACCTCGATCCCAAGCTTTTCACCGTCCGGACGGTGCCCAATCTGCTGCGCAAGACGGAGGCCTGGGCCGACTATGCCGACGGCGAGCGGGCCCTCGCGCCCGCGATCAGGCGGCTCGGCAAGACCCGCGTCGCCGGCTGACCACCGCTCGCGTCAGCGGCGGGAGGATGTCTTGCGTGCCGCGGGTTTCGTCCGCGCGGCGCTGGACGATGCGCTCGTCCGGCGACCGCCTTTGCGGCCCAACACCCGCCGCTTCGAGGCCGACTCGTGGCCAGCCTCGAGCAAGCTGGCCCGCAAGGCCTCGAACACCTCGGATCCCGTCGTGGCCGAGGTCGGCTTGGGCGCGACCAGCCGTTTTCCGGCGCGCTTGGCCTCGACCAGTTCCTTCAGGGCCGCTTCGTAGCGGTCCTTGAACTTGGCGGGGTCGAACTTGCCCATCTTGCGATCGATGAGATCGCTGGCGACGTCGAGCAGGTCGGCGGTGATCTTCGGGGGCGCCGGCACCTCGGCCATGATCTCCGCCTCGTCGCGCATCTCGTAAGGCCAGTGGAGAAGCGTCGCCACGATGCCGTTGCCGCGCGGCTCGAGCAGAAGGATATGCTCGCGCTCGTGCATCACGAGCTTCGACAGCGCGGCGACCTTGCGCTGCTGCATGGCCTCCCGGATGACCGCGAAGGCCTCCGCCGAGGCCTTGTCGTCCGGGATGAGGAAATACGGTCGGTCGAAATAGAGCGGATCGATGTCTCGCCGCGCCGTGAATTCGGTGATCTCCATGACATGCGTGCTTTCGAGAGCCAGCTTGTCGATGTCCTCGGGCTCGATGATAACACTCCGGCCCTTGGCGACCTCGTAGCCTCTGGCCTGCCGATCGGTGGGCACCTCCTCTCCCGTCTCCTCATCTACCATGTGAATCTTGAGCCGATGGCCGGTCTCGCGGTTGAGCTTGTGGAAGTGGATCCGGGTGGCTTCCGTCGTTGCCGGATAGAGCGCGACGGCGCAATTGACCAACGACAGGCGAAGATAGCCTTTCCATACCGCGTGCCGTGCCATGTCGCGTCCTCCCCAGGGTCTCCGTCCGAACTCGCCGCGACGCCGAAAGGTTCTCAGGGGTCCGCGCCGGCTCGATCCGCCCGGCACAGGCGGTTCGGGATCGTTTGGGCGAGCACCTTCAACGTCGAGGTCGCGGGAAAAACTTCACTGAAAAGTAGGATCGCGCCTCCACGGTCGTCCGATTGGAGGGAACGAGACGTGCGACCCGCAGGGACTTCGCTCAAGGCACCCACAGGACGTTCGGCGCGTCGGGCCCATCCCGACCGAGCCTTCGCGTTGCAGCTGGGCTTTCTGCTCGGGATGTGGATCCTCTTTGCGATCGATGCGACCTCGGCCCGCGATCAGGCGCGAGAGGATGCGATCCATTCGTTGTCCAACGTCGCCGCGTCGCTCGCGATCGATCTGTCTCATGCGCTCGAGCTGCTCGACCGCTCGTTGCAGGGGGTCGTGAACGAATGGCAGAACGACGAGATCCGGGCGCTCAAGCCATCGCTGCGACATCTGGTGCTGTTCGACCCGTCGATGTCCGCGGAAGCGTTCGGGCCGGTGGTGGTGCTCGATCCCTATGGCTCGATCCTGGCCAGATCCGACGAGGAGGAGCGCGATCCTTATGGCTCCGCTGCCAAGCCACTTGATCGGCCGCAGCAGGCCAACGACACCTATGCGGATCGCTGGGAGTTCAAGATCCAGGCGGAGAGCGCCACGCACGGCCTCTATGTCGGTCAGGGTTTCCTGAACACTGAAGACGGTCAGTGGAGCATCCCCGTCAGCCGGCGGATGACGACCCTGGATGGCGCCTTCGCCGGAGTCGTGGCCGGCACGCTCAAGATGGCCTACGTCCAAGGCGTGTATGACCGCATCGGATTGCGATCCGGCGCCCTGTTGGCGCTGGGCACCGACGACGGGCTGCTGCTGGCGCGCCGCCCCATCCTGGGAACCGGATTCGGAAACGCGCCGGCGAAATCGATCAACGGACAGATCGGGCATTCCAAGTCCGAGGGCGTCTACCAGGCAAGATCCAAGCTCGACGGCGTCGAGAAGCTCTACAGCTTTCATCGGGTCGGCAATCTGCCGCTCGTCCAATACGCCGGCATGCCGACGGCTGACGTCTATGCCGACTGGCGAGAGAGAACCTCGATGATGGGCGGCCTCCTGGCGGTCCTGTCGGTCGGCATCTTGCTGCTGCAGCTCATGCTGGGTCGCGAGTTGCGCTCGCGCATCGCGGCGGAGACGATGCTCGAGGAGCTCGCGTCGCGCGATCCGCTGACCGGCATCGCCAACCGGCGCGTGTTCGATGCGGCGCTCGAACGGGAATGGCAGCTGGCGATCAGGAGGAGAAGCGCCATCGGGCTGCTGATGATCGACGTCGACCATTTCAAGGGATACAACGACCTGTACGGCCATCTCGGCGGCGACGAGGTTCTGAAGATCGTCGCGACGAGGATCGGCGTCGTTTCCGAACGTCTCGGTGGCCTCGCCTGCCGCTTCGGCGGGGAAGAGTTCGCCGTGCTGCTTCCGGCGATGATCGCCTCAGGCGGCCATATCGCTCAAGATCTCGTTCGGGAGGTCCGCGACTGCGCCTTGCCGAGCGCCGCGTCTCCCTCGGGTTTCATCACCATCAGCGTCGGGGTTGCGGCCGCCGTGCCACGCGCGGGAGAGTCCTCGGACGCGCTCATCGGCTCCGCGGATCGCCAGCTCTACCTGGCGAAGAGCAGCGGCCGCGACCGCTGTTGCGTCGCGCCGGCGCTCGCCAGGGACGTTGCCGCATAAGCAGCCTTGCGTGGCTAAAGCCACGATTGAAGCCGGTATGCTATGGACTTGAGCACGCCGAAGCCGTCGGACGCGATTCGCACGGCGCGCGCTGAAACCTTCGGACTCCTGCCCATGCGCGTTCAATTCGCCGACGAACCTCAAGGGTTCGCATGAAGGCTCGCGCCTTGCCGCTGCTTGCCGTGCTGGTGTCGGTCAATTCCTATCAGCTCGGAGCGGTGTTCGGGAAACGGCTGTTTCCGCTGATCGGGCCGGAAAGCAGCACCGCGCTCCGCCTGCTGTTCGCGGCGATCATCCTGGCGGCAGTCTGGCGGCCATGGCGCGGCGCAAGACTGAAGCGCGGGCAAGTCCTCGTGATCGTCGTCTACGGGGTGACGCTCGGCCTTCTGAACCTGTTCTTCTATATGGCGATCCGGACGATTCCGCTCGGCATAGCGGTGGCGCTGCAATTTCTCGGGCCTCTCGGCGTCGCCGTCCTGGGGTCGCATCGCGGCGCGGATCTGCTCTGGATCGGCCTGGCCGGCCTCGGGGTCGTCCTGCTCCTGCCGCCGGAGCAGATCGGCGCAGCGCTCGATTGGGCCGGTCTCGGCTATGCCTTGTCGGCGGCGCTGCTGTGGGCGGCCTACATCATCTTCGGGCAGAAAGCGGGGCAGGGTCTGCATGGTGGCCGCGTCACGGCGCTCGGGGTGGCCGTCGGCGCCTTGGCCGTGGTGCCCTTCGGGGTGTCTCAGGCGCGCGGCGACATTCTGAGCGCGGCAGTCCTGCTGCCGGCGCTCGGCGTCGCGGTCCTGTCGAGCGCGCTCCCCAATTCCCTGGAGATGTTCGCGTTGAAGCGCATTCCGGCGCGGGTCTACGGCATCCTGATGAGCCTCGAGCCGGCGCTCGCCGCGCTCTACGGCCGCTGGATGCTCCACGAGCACCTGGTGCAGCGGCAATGGTGGGGGATCGTCTGCGTCATCGTCGCGTCGATGGCGATCTCCCTGCTGAGCCGGAGGTCCCTGGACAGCGACGGCCTGCACCAGCCCGCGACCTGAAAGCTCGGAACGCCCGGCATCTTTGGGCACCTCCGAGCGGTCGCATCCGTGCAGAGGCGGTTTGCGTCGGGTCGCCTTCACCGTCACGGCTGCCCATCATCGACGTGGCGGCGGTTCTCGGCAACGTTGTCGCTCTGGATGCGACGGTTGGCTTCGATCAACGACATCGCGGCGTTCACGTCGTTGGACATGATCGGATCCAGGCGATCCCGGATCTCGACGAGAATCTGGCGGGCTTCGTCTCCAAGCACGATGAGATCCCGACCCACCTTGATCAATTGCACGGCGCTTGCCTGGATCAGGCTCGCCCGAGCGATCCGATCCGCCTCATCGTCATGCGCGCGCTGCATCGCGGCAATCATCCGGGCAAAGTGGCGCGCATCCCGTTCTGCGCCCTCGCAGGCCGCACGGCCCATCGCTCCAAGCCGTTCGTCCGCTCGGGCGAGAAGATCGTCGCCCGGATGATGAGCGGCCGTGATGCGGACCGCCTTACGCGCGCAGGCTATTCCCATAGCCAGCGTCATGGCGCCGGCCGCGCCCGACCCAGGTGAAGGTTCGGTCGAGGCGATGTCGTCGAGGAACCTCGACAGGGTCGAAGCGATCAAGCGTTCCACCATCGCCTCGTGGTCGACCTCGAGCCGCTGGCCGAAAGACCGGCGCGCAACCAAGCGGCCGGCGGACGAGACGGCAAGGCAGCCGTCAAAGCATGGGCCGGCCGCCGGTGACCGGCACCATCGCTCCCGTGATGTAGCTCGCTTCGGCTGAAGCCAGGAGCACATAGGCAGGTGCGAGCTCCGCCGGCTGGCCCGCCCGGCCGAGGGGCGTGTTCTTGCCGAACGACTCGACCTTGTCCTGGGGCATGGTCGAGGGGATCAGGGGCGTCCAGATCGGTCCCGGCGCGACGCAGTTCACGCGGATGCCTTTGTCGGCCAGCAGCTGAGCCAATCCGGCCGTGAAATTCGCGATGGCGCCCTTCGTGGTCGCGTAGGCCAAAAGCTGCGGCGACGGAGTCTTGGCGTTGATCGACGCCGTGTTCACGATGGCGCTGCCCGGCTTCATGTGCGGCACGGCCGCTTTGCTGAGATAGAATTGGCTATGGATGTTCGTCCGGAACGTCTTGTCCCACTCCGCCGCGCTGATATCCGCCAAGCTCTCGAAGCTTCTCTGGTGCGCTGCATTGTTGACCAGGATGTCGATTGTGCCGAATTCCTCCATGGTGCGATCCACCAGGGTCCGGCAGTGGGCCTCTTCGCCGACATCGCCCGGAATCGCCAGCGCTTTGCGGCCAGCCTTCTTGACCCAGCGAACGGTTTCCTTCGCATCGTCGCCCTCGCTGAGGTAGGAAATGAGCACATCTGCTCCTTCGCGTGCGAACGCGATCGCGACGGCGCGACCGATGCCGGAATCGGCGCCTGTGATAAGCGCAACCTTGCCGGAGAGCTTCCCGCTGCCCTTGTAGCTCTCCTCACCGTGATCCGGCCGGGGACTCATCTCGGCCGTATGGCCTGGCGGATCCTGCCGCTGCCTGGGCTGCGGCGGCGACGGGAATTCGGATTTGGGATCGGGCATTGTCGCCTCCGCCTAGCGCCGTATCGGATCGGATGGGCTCGCAGTGCGATTCCATCCCGTTGAAACTGCTCGCATTGCAAAGCTGGAGCAGCTCGGCGACAGCCGAACATGCTCTAGCGCCTGACGCAGGTCGAACTGCATTCGACGGATGGCAGTTCCGGTTCGCGGGGAGACGTTCACGTCGAGAAGGGCGTCTCGGATGAAGCCGCCGGGCGGCGCGGATGGCGGGTGCGGGGATCTCAAGGGCGCCGAACGAGACCTCTCTCTCTTCAGCGGTCGCTCGGCATGGACGTCTTCAGGGTTTCGACGATCGTCTCGGGATCGGTGCTGGCCTTGAGGCCGATCAGATCCTCCTCGGATTCGGTCTCTATCCCAAGGCGCCGGCACACCTGGTCGAGCATGTGGAGCACCTTCGTCGTCTCCGTTTCGGCCAGCATGTTGACCTGCAAGCCGAGGTGCGCCCGCTGGTCCTCCTCCTGCTGCAGACGGTTCTGAGAGGCGAGGATGAAGATCCCGAGCAGGATGGCCTCGATTGACGCCGCCAGCTCGAGATAGGCGAAGGGTGGCGGATCGAAGCGCCGGCCGACTGGCAACACCAGGGCATTGAGGCCGATCCAGCTCGCGAAGACGAGACCGTGGATCATTGCCGAGGCAGGCGTGCCGATACCGCGCATCCACCAGCGAATCAGGCGCGCACCAGGCGAACGCTCGCCGAGAAGCGATGCCTCGACCTTCGCGACGGCCGACACGTTGCGGCGAAGCAGACGAACAAAGTGCGTATCGGTTTCCGGCATGGATGGCAAAGTCCTGACCAGAGAGGCCGATCAACACAATGCTCCCATCGATCGTTCCCTCCCGAGCCTGACGGGACATCTGCAGACCTCACCGCATGCGGCAGCCACTGCTCGACCGCAGTCCGTCTGCCTGCCGTGACGCGAGCGATCCCGCCCCTAAGCAAACTTGTGCGAGTTTGCCTACACTTAGAAATGTCAGCAGCATTGATTTTGCTTGCAAAAAGCAAAATCAATCGCGGCTTTAGCCACGCACGGCTGCTTAGCCATGGGATTTTATGATCTTGTCGGCTTTCGCGTCGATCTTGCCTTGTTCGGACTTCGACATGCGTCCAGCCTTCACGGCCTGGCTGGCGCGAGCCTTCGCATTCTTGGCATGGCTGGCGTCCGGCATCGGATAGGCCTTCTTCTTCGGTTCACCAAAGTCCTTCGCGGGCAGCTTCTTGCGGTCCTCGGTATCGAGCTTCGGCATGGCACGCTCCAGTTTTGGTCCTGCTTCAGCGTGGGAGAAGGCTGTCGCTACGGCTGCGCGACGTGCCACTTGTTCCCATTGAAGGCATTGCCGTTCTCCTGACCCGGCGCGAGATCCTTCCCGAACGCGTAGAGCGGGCGCCCCTTATAGGCCCATTGCATCGAGCCGTCGGTGCGCTTGACGACCGTCCAGGCATCGTGCGGCTTCGCGGCGGCATCTGCCGCAAACGGCGGCCACAGCTTGGCGCATTGATCATAGCAGCTCGAGCCGCCACCGCTCGGGCCATCGCCGTCGAACACGTAGAGCGTCATGCCGGCGGGAGTCTCGAGGTATGGCTTCCCGTCAGGCGACTTTCCTGTCTTGGCATCCTGGCCGAACGCAGGCGCGGCAAGCATCAAGGCCCATGCCGAGAGAACGAAGGCTGCTTTCACGGTGACGCTCCCGCGAGGAGGCTGCGCCCCAGGCAAGACAGGGGCATCGGATGTCCGAGGCAAACCGGCACCAACGGAGCCAGGTTCCCGCGCGGCCGGCAACGCATCGACGACATGGCGCCGCGTCGAGCAACGGAAAATGCGCCGGAAACGCACGAAATGACCGCGGCCTTCGCCACGATGTGACGGATGACGAGGCCGCGGGGCGAGGGACTGGAGGACCGCCGCCGAACCATCAACTCCACCGATCGCGGGCCTGTTGCATCGGCAAAACGACGGCCGGCACCGCGCCTTTCGATGGAGAGCCAGGCGCCGAACGGAAAGCCCGTTCTGCGGGATCATGGCGGCTGCGCCGAACCTGACGCCGGTGGCGTGAGGGATCACCACGCCTCCTCGCGGACAGCCCTGATGGGCCGCAGGGACGCGTTCTCCTCGCATCGCGGAAACATTAAATCTGCATGCCTGCCTTGCGCCTCATCGGCGTTCATGCAAAAAATCATCACCGAGACAAAAAAGAGCCGCCCCGGAGAGCGGCCCAAGTCTAGGGAGGAAACGCCCAACGAGGGCATGCAGCCAAAAGGCTGCATCGGCGAAACTACGCTGCACTGCAACGTTTGCAAGCCCCTTCGCGGGGCTTTTTCGTCTTGGACGGACACTGTGTGAAAACAGACAATGTCGACGCGTGAGCCCCACGCCGCGACAAGCGGCGACGACAATCCCGTCGCCGAAGATGGCCACCGGAGGCCGTGGCCGAGTTTGCTGGCGGAGCGGCTGGCGAGATCGACGGGGAAGCGACGTCCAATGTTGTCCGGCGCTGCCCGCAGGTTGCCCGAACCTCAAACGAAGAGACCCAGCATGCCTTGGTCTCTTAGCTCGTTGCTCTCATGGAGGCGTGATGGTGGGCGCTGTAGGTCTCGAACCTACGACCCGCTGATTAAGAGTCAGCTGCTCTACCAACTGAGCTAAGCGCCCATCACATCGCGGCGGGCGGACCCGGCCGAGGTGCGGCGTGTAGCAAACGGGACGGAGCCTGTCCAGCCCGTTTCGCCGCACGCCGGCGGCGACGCCCGCGATTCGTCCTGAAGCTCAGCCGAGCCGCATCGCGCTCTGCGCCTTGCCCCGGGTCTGCCACGCCGTCAGCTTGTTGAGCGCACCCATATAGGCGCGCGCGCAGGCCACCAGCGTGTCGGGATCGGCACCCCGCGCGGTGAAGGACCGGCCGCCCTCGCTGAGCCGCACCGAGACCTCCGCCTGGGCATCGGTCCCCTCCGTCACGGCGTGGATCTGGAAGTGGTCGAGCACGGCGTCGTGCGGCACCAGCGCCTTGATGGCGTTGAAGATGGCGTCGACCGGCCCGTTGCCGGTCGCCTGGTGGGTGCGATGCTGCCCGTCGACCGCCACCGTCAGCGTCGCCGACTGGCCCATGGTGCCGGCGATCACCGTCATGGCCTCGAGCGCGATGCGCTCGTGCGCGCTGCCGATCTCGTCGTCGACGAGCGCGATGATGTCCTCGTCGTAGATGTGCTTCTTGCGGTCGGCGAGATCCTTGAAGCGCTTGAACGCGTCCTGCAGGGCGTTGTCGCCGAGCTCGTAGCCGAGGTCGCGCAGCTTGTCCTTGAAGGCATGGCGGCCCGAATGCTTGCCCATCACCAGCGAGGTCTTGGTGACGCCGACGCTCGACGGCGTCATGATCTCGTAGGTCTCGGCATTCTTCAGCATGCCGTCCTGGTGGATGCCGCTCTCGTGGGCGAAGGCGTTCCGGCCGACGATGGCCTTGTTGTACTGCACCGGAAAGGAGGTCACGGCCGAAACCAGCTTCGAGGCGCGGGTCAGCATGGTCGACTCGACGCCGGTGAAGTAAGGCAGCGCGTCGCCGCGCGTCTTCAACGCCATCACTACCTCTTCGAGCGCCGCATTGCCGGCCCGCTCGCCGATGCCGTTGAGCGTGCATTCGACCTGCCGCGCGCCGCCGTCGATCCCGCCGAGCGTATTGGCGACCGCCAGGCCGAGGTCGTTGTGGCAATGGACCGAGAACACGGCCTTGTCGCTGCCCGGCACGCGTTCGCGGACGGCACGGAACATGGCGCCATATTCGGCCGGGGTCGCGTAGCCGACGGTGTCGGGCAGGTTGATCGTGGTGGCGCCGGCGCGGATCGCCGCCTCGACGCAGCGGCACAGGTAGTCGAGCGGCGTGCGGGTCGCGTCCATGGCCGACCACTCGACGTCCTCGACGAGGCCGCGCGCCTGGGTCACGGTGCGGCTTATGATGTCGAGCACCTCGGCCTCGGATTTCCTCATCTGGTGCGCCAGGTGGATCGGCGAGGTCGACACGAAGGTATGGATGCGCGGCGTCTTCGCATGCCGCACGGCGGCGCCGGCGCGGGCGATGTCGGCCTCGACGGCGCGGGCGAGGCCGGCGACGGTCGCCGTCTTGGTCCGCCTGGCGATCTCGGAGACGGCCTCGAAGTCGCCCTCCGAGGCGATCGGGAAACCGGCCTCGATGATGTCGACGCCCATCTCGTCGAGCAGCTCCGCCACCTCGAGCTTGTCCTCGAAGCTCATGGTGGCGCCCGGGCATTGCTCGCCGTCGCGCAGGGTCGTGTCGAAGATCAGCACCCGGTCCTTGCCGGCGGGCAGGGGGGCGGAAGGGGTCTCGCTCATGGTCGTCGTCTCGCGAAGCGTGCCGGACCGGATGCGGTCGCGGGGCAGGTCAAGCTGGAATTCGAAGCTGCGATCCCCTGAGCGCCCAGGCCTCGGGCCCGGCCGGCTCTCAGGGGCGGCTAAGAAGCAGCGTCGCGAACGAGGACGGAGCGAGGACGAGCGGGAGGGCGGCGGCGCCGCGCGCCGCCCGATCTCCGGTCATCTGCCTCACAGGAGCCGCCACAAGGGCCTCGATGAACCTGGCTCGTCACCCGAGCCTTCCCTGCGACCTGTGTACCGCCAGTGCCGGTCGCGCGCAAGCGCATCGTCGCGGGCCCGGCTGCTCAGGCCAGCGACTGCAGCGGCCCGATGCCGATCAGCAGCGACACGCCCACGGCGAAGACCAGGAGCGCCGCCGCCGCTTCGAGCCCGCGCGCCACGAGCCGTCCGTTCTGCGAGCCGCGGCCGACGAGCCGCAGCGCCAGCGGCTTGGCCAGCACGGCGGTCGAGGCGAGCGTGGCGGTCATCAGCGCGGTGCCGAACGCCATCACCAGCGTCGAGGCGATGCCGGCGACGAAGAAACCCTGCGCCAGCGAGAAGACTAGCACCAGGATCGCCCCCGAGCAGGGGCGGGCGCCGGCCGCGAGCACCGTCGAGATCTGTTCGCGCCAGGAAAAGCACTCGCCGAGGGTCGTCGGGTCGGGCGCGTGGACATGGCCGCAGGTCGGCCCATGCTCGTGGGCCTCCTCGCAGGCGAAGCCTCGTGCGACGGGAGCGCAGTCCGGATCGGCGCAGGCCCTGTCGAACGAAAGCCGGGAGAGGGCGGGCGACGCCCCCGCGAGCGGGCCGGAGCCCGAAGCACCCGCAAATGCAAGATCGGGCAGGCTCCGCCGGACCACGCGCCCCCCGGCGCGCCGAGGCGCGCGCCACTCGGCCACGAAGGCGCGGCCCTTGCGCCAAAAGAGCCAGAGGCCGAGGGCGGCGACACCGCCGTAGCTCGCCTTCTCGATCACGGCGTCGGTGGCGCGCATGCCCATCTGCGTCGCGTGGAACACGTAGGACAGGAGCGCCACCACCACGATGGCGACGCTGGCCTGCAGCAGCGCCGCCAGGAAGGAGAGCACGATACCGCGCCGCAGCGCCGTCTCGTTGGCCATCATATAGGAGGCCAGCACGGCCTTGCCGTGTCCGGGGCCGGCGGCGTGCAGGATGCCATAGAGGAAGCTCAAGCCCATCAGCAGCCACAGGGCCGAGCGGTCGTGCGTCGAGCCTCGCACCGCAGCCGCGATGGAGCGCTCGAAAAGGCCCTGCTGGGCCATGATCCAGCCCATCAGGCCGCTCGGGGCGCCGCCGCCTTCGGAGATGCCGACGCTGAAGGGATTATGCGCCTGCGCCAGGGCCGGTGCGGCGAACAGGGCCGCGACCAGCAGCGCCGCCGCGCCCACGACTATTATGACTCGTGCCCGCATCGACATCATGGGCAGGCGACGATCGCGCGGCTGGCGAGCTTGATGCCGAAGTCGGTGCCGGGCGACATGTTGGCGAAGAAGGCTTCCGACAGCTTCTGGTTGTCGCCCGCATCGAGCGGGCGCGGCTTGACGACGCTGCTCGAGCAGCCGGACGGCGCCGAGACGAGGCTGATCGGATCCTTGTCGTCCATCTGGAAGGAGACGAAATAGGTCGGATCGTAGACGCTCAGCGTGAAGGCGCGCGCAGCGCTGGCCGGCGCCTTGAGCGGCAAGGTGAAATAGAGCGTCAGCAGCTTGTCCTCGCCTTCGTGCAGCAGGTAGTCGGTCGGGGCATCGAAGTCGAGCTGCCGCCCGGCCGCCTTGGCGACGGTGAAATAGCCGAAGTCGGCGAGCGATTCGACGTTGGTCTTGGCCAGCGGCGCCAGCTCGGCATCGGTCAGGACCTTGCCCGGATCGCCGAGCCCCTGCACCAGGAAGGACGAATACATGTCGTCGAAGGTCCAGGCGGCGCGGATCCCCGTCACCTTGCCGCCCGGGCCGAAGATGACCTGCTCCTTCGCGGTGACGAAGACGTGCGGATGCGCCGTGGCGGCCGAGGCCGCGCCGATGAGGGCCGTCGCGGCCAGGGCGAGCGCCGGAAGGCGATGCCGGATGAAGGATCTCGAAACGCGTCCCACGCTGCGCCTTCCCTGGATCGCGATGGTCTCGGACAGGGCAATCGGTGACGCCCAAAGTCCCCTCATCCTAAGCCAGCCGCGCAGCGGCTGTGTCGAAGGATCGAGGGGTCGCCCCCGTGTTTCGACTCGGCTGCTGCGCAGCCGGCTCACCATGAGGACGGCAAAGTGCTTCACCTTTTGGCCTGTGATCTTGGACCTCGTCGATCCAAGATCGTGATCGCGTCTCGTATGATCGGCCGATTCGACCTCAGCGTGGACTTAGTCCGGCGATGGCGGCGGATTGAGGGCGCAGAGCATCCGGGCCGCCGCGTCGGCGCGGAGCGTCCGCTCGTTGCGGGAGGCTTTCAGCCGCGGCTGAGGGCGCCGTGCCGAGCCGCCGTCTCGCGCGTGACCGGCACGGGTCGCGTCAGGTAGGACGCGGTCCGGGTCGAGGCGAGCTGGTGGAGGAACTGCGGCTTCGAGAAGTAATAGCCCTGGGCGTAGCGGATCCGCGTCGCGGCGGTCAGGTAGGTCAGTTCCTCGGCGGTCTCGAGGCCTTCGGCGATGATGCTCATGCCGAGCGCCTGGCCAAGGGATTCGATGGCCTTGAGGATGCTCTGGCTGCGCGGCCGGCGGTGGATGTCGGTGATGAAGGAGCGGTCGATCTTGATCTCGTCGGCGGTCAGGTCGGCCAAGGCGGAGAGCGAGGAATAGCCGACGCCGAAATCGTCGATGGAGACCCCGGTGCCCATCTCGCGCAGCAGCGGCAGGATGCGCGTCTGCAGCTCGCTCTTGGCGAAGAAGGCCTCCTCGGTCAATTCCACCATGAAGCGCTCGGCGCAGCCAGTCGCCGCGATATGGCCCGCGAAGGCGGTCATGAAGGCGATGTCGCCGGCCTGCTTGGCGGCGACGTTGAGGCTGATCGACGTGCCCGGGCCGAAGGTCGCGTCGATTTCGTCGAGCGCCGTGACCGTCTCCTCGAGCACGAGAAGGGTGATTTCGTTGATCAGCCCGAGCTCGACGGCGAGGCCGATGAAATCGCCCGGCGGGTGGAAGATGCCCTGTTCGTCGCGCCAGCGCAGCAGCACTTCGAGGCCGACGATCTCGCGGCTGTGGATGTCGACCTTGGGCTGATAGGCGCACAGGAACCGGCGATCGCGGATGGCGAGGCGCAGGCGCTGCTCGGTCTCCATGCGGGTCGTCGCGGCATTGCGCATGTCCTCGTCGAACATCGCGACGGCGCCCTTCTGGGCGCCCTTGACCCGATACATGGCGAGATCGGCGTGGCGGCGCAGTGCATTGTAGTCGCGGCCGTGCTGCGGACAGACGCTGATGCCGATCGAGGCCGAGGTGAAGACCTCGTGGCCATCGACGAAGAACGGCTGCTTCAGCCGCGCCAGGAGGTGGCCGACATCCGCCGCGACGTCCTGCGGATCGCCGATCGGGTTCAGCAGCAGCAGGAATTCATCGCCGCCGATGCGGGCCAGGATGTCGCCGTCGCGCAGCTCGCTCGAGATGCGCCGCGCGATCTTGACCAGGATCTCGTCGCCCACGGCGTGGCTGTAATAGTCGTTGATGTGCTTGAAATTGTCGATGTCGACGAACGCCAGGGCGAAGCAGCTGCCGGTGGCCGTTCCGGCGATGAGATCGCCGACGACGTGCTGGAGATAGCTGCGGTTCGGCAATCCGGTCAGTTCGTCGAAATAGGCGCGCCGGAACAGCTCGTCCTCGACCTCGGTGCGAGACGTGAGATCGAGGAAGGTGGTGAGCGCGTAGTCCCGGCCGGACAGGCGAAGGTCGCAGCGCGTGACCTGCCGGGCCGGCCCCTCGGCCTCTTGCGCGGCGCGGTTGCGCAGCACCAGGCCGCCGCCGGCATCGCGCAGCTCCACGCCGACAGGCAGAGCCTCGAGAACGCCATCGAGCAGGCGTTCGCGGGCCGCGCTCCCGCCTGGAGGAGGTGGCGAAGCGCCGCCGCCCGGCGATTCCGGTCTGTCGTTCATGAGCTTCCCACCGAATGCCTGTCCGGATGAGCGTGGAGGACGTCGCCTCAGCGGGCCTGGGGGATGTCGCCTCTCGGCAGGGCGGTTTCGAGCCGGCTCTTGAGCAGGCGGAAGCGGGCGTTGTCGGAGTCGGCGTCGGGCACGCCGGCCACGGAGCCCGGGACCCGGTGCGACGCGCCCTCCGGCTCCCGCTCGCTCTCTTCGGGACGCGGCTTGAAGCTCATGTGGGCGCCGCGCCAGCGCTCGATGACCCCCTTGACGAAATCCGGATCGCCGAGGCCGGCCGCGGCGCCGTCCATGTCCCGGGACGCCTCGCTGCGTGGCAAAAGTCCCGCCGGCATCTGCCGGAAGGTCATGCGGGCCGGAACCGAAACGCCCTCGCCGAAGGCCACGACCTCGCGTGTCCCGAGCGTCGGGATGAAGGACAGGAGATTCGTCGCCGCATCGGAGATCGCCGAGCGCAGCAGCGCCTGGTCGCGGTCGTTGGCCATCCGCATCGCGAAGAGCGTGCCGCATTGGGCGATGATGGTCGGCTCGAGCTCGGCCGGCCGCTGCGTCACCAGCCCCAGGAAGACGCCGTATTTGCGGCCCTCCCGGGCGATCCGCGTCAGCGCGCGGCGGGTCGGATGGAACCCGCTCGCCGGATCGGCGGAGGCATAGCGATGGGCTTCCTCGCAGACGAAGAGCAGCGGCACGGCGCCGTCGCTCCACAGGCCGAAGTCGAAGGCGAGCCGGCTGAGCACACAGACGACCGCGTCGACCGTCTCGGCCGGCAGGCCGGCGAGCTGCATGACGGTCAGCGGTTTCTCCGGCGTGTCGAGCCTGAACAAGTGGCGCAGAAGGTCGCCCATCGTGTCGCCGCCGACATTGGCGTTCTCGAACATGAAGCCGTAGCGCGGGTCGTTGCGGATCGTCTCGATCCGGGTCATCAGCCGATGGTAGTGCATGCGGGTGGCGCGGTTCTCGAGCCGGCCCATGCGCTCGTCGATCTGCGCCACGAGGTCCTGCATCACATAGGGCACCGGCGTGTCGATGGTGAAGCCCGAGCTGCGCGGATCTCCCTTGCGCCTGATGGCGCGGTCGGGGGCCTTGTACTGGTTGTACATGCTCTTGGCGATCGGGATGACCTCGGCCAGGATCTCGAGCTCCTCGGCGACCGCCGGGCGACCGCCGTAGACGACATCCGCCATCTCCTCGAAGTTGAACAGCCAGAAGGGCAGCTTGAAGGAGCGCGAATTGATCACGTTGGCCTTGGCGCCGAAGCAGCGCCCGTATTCGTTGTGGCCGTCGAGCAGGAAGATCCGCACGTCGGGCCGGGCCGCGAGGATCTCGCTCAGGATGACCGCCGTGCCGCTCGATTTGCCGACGCCGGTGGTGCCCAGCACCGCGAAATGCTTGGACAGGAGGTCGTCGAGGTTGATGCGGGCGGGAAGCGTGTCGTCCTGGTGAAGCGTGCCGATGTCGATCGTCGCGCGGCCATCGGCGGCGGAGACGAGGCGGAGCGCCTCCGCGTCGAGCATGACGGCCGCGTCCCCGATGGCCGGGTATTCGGAGACGCCGCGCTTGAAGCGGCTCGTCCCGTCGGGCGCCTCGCGGATCTCGCCGAGCAGGTCGATCATGGCCGAGGCCTCGAAGCCCAGGGCACGCACCATGGCCGGGACCTCGGCCGTCACTTCCGTGACCATGGCGATGATGAAGGAGCGGCCGGCCTCGAGCCCGATGAACTTGCCGACGGTCGCGGCGAGCCGATGATCGCCGCCTGGGACGGGTTTCATCCCGACCCCCGCCTTCGAGCCCGCGACGAAGATGATCGAGCCGAATTGCTCGCTGATGCCGGAAATCTCTGGCTGCAAGGACGCCACCGTCGCGTTGGAGAACGACCGCCAGTCGTATCGGCTTCTCCTTGCCAATGCCTAAACGCATTGCTCGAAAAACCGGCATGGTGTCGGCCCCGACACGCCGATAGGTCGAGTTTCGGCTTACGTCCCGATCGGGTCCGGCAGGTCCGGCTCCCGCGCACGTTGCGGCTTTGGAAGCGCGGCGAAAGCCCGGCCGCCTCGTCCGCGTGGATCAAAAGCCGCCTCCGGCACGTTGCGGGCAGGGATCTGCGTCGGGCACGGTCCGCAGCGCGACGGTCTTGCTCAGATGTCCGATAACGTTCGCCGCCTTCCGGCCAAGGTCGTTCCGGCGGAAACCCCTGGCCTCCATTCGCTGCTGACGCTCGCCGCCTGCGTCGTCGCGGTCGCGGCGCTCTATCTGGCCCGCGAGGTGCTGATCCCGATCACCCTCGCCATCCTGCTCTCCTTCGTGCTGGCGCCCGTCGTCGACATGCTGCGCCGCATCCGGATTCCGCATGCGCCGGCGGTCATCCTGGCGGTTATGATCGGGCTCGGCGTCATCCTGTCGATCGGCGGCGTCATCGGGGTGCAGATCGCGAGCCTCGCCACCGAGGTGCCGCGCTACACGGCGACGATCGAGACCAAGATCGGCGCCGTGCGCGGCGCCACGCTCGGCCGGCTGTCGAGCCTGATGCAGAAGCTCGACCGGCAGATGGGACGCGGCGCGCCGGGGCCCTCGACCACGGCGCCGGCGACGAGCGAGAGCCAGCCCGGCCCGAATGCACCGCCGACCCTCGGCAAGGGTCCGCAGGCGGTGCCGGTGGAGATCCAGCAGCCGGCGGCCCAGCCGCTCGACATCCTCCGCGCCGTGCTGGCCCCGGTGGTCGAGCCGGTCTCCAACCTGTTCATCATCATCATCATCGCCATCTTCGTGCTGATGCAGCGGGAGGACCTGCGTGACAGGCTGATTCGCCTGTTCGGCTCGAGCGACCTGCACCGCACGACGGTCGCGCTCGACGATGCGGCACGCCGCCTCGGCCGCTATTTCCTTTCTCAGCTCGGCATCAACGCCAGCTTCGGCCTCATCGTCGCGCTCGGCCTGTGGCTGATCGGCGTCCCCTCGCCGGTGCTCTGGGGGGTGACCGGCGCGCTGCTGCGCTTCGTCCCCTATGTCGGCCCGGTCATCGCCGGTCTGCTGCCGGCGGCCGTCGCCGCGGCGGTCTTCCCGGGCTGGTCGATGGTCGCGTGGACGGTCGGCCTCTTCGTCGCCGTCGAGGCGGTCACCGGACAGGTCATCGAACCCATGGTCTACGGCCACTCCACCGGACTGTCGCCGGCGGCCGTGGTGATCGCCGCCATCTTCTGGACCTGGATCTGGGGTCCGATCGGCCTGGTGCTGTCGACGCCGCTGACGCTCTGCCTCGTGGTCCTGGGCCGCCACGTCGACCGGCTCGAATTCCTCGACGTCATGCTCGGCGACCGGCCGGCCCTCACCCCGGTCGAGAATTTCTACCAGCGCATGCTGGCGCAGGACACGGACGAGGCGCTGCACCAGGCCGAGCTCCTGCTCAAGGAGCGGCCGCTGACCGCCTACTACGACGAGGTGGCGCTCAAGGGGCTGCAGCTCGCCGCCAACGATGCGCTGCGCGGCGTGCTCGCCTCTGACACGGTCGAGTCCATCAAGCGCAGCGTCATGGCGCTCGTCGAGGATCTAGCCGAATACGACGACGTCGACCCGCATCCGATTGAGAAGGCCGATGCTGCGGCGGTCGCGACCAAGGCCGAGCGCGCCCTCCCCTCGCCGCCCGCCCCGAGGGGCGACGCGCCGGGTCCCGAGGCGCTGCCGCCCGGCTGGCAGGGCCAATCGCCGGTGCTCTGCCTCGCCGGACGCGGGCCGCTCGACGAGGCCGCCTCGGCCATGCTGGCGCAGCTCCTCGGGAAGCATGGCTTGCACGCCCGCATCGCTGCGCACGAGGCGGCCTCGCGGGAGGGAATCTCCAGCCTCGATCTCGGCGGCGTGGCGATGGTGTGCATCAGCTATCTGGAGATCGCCGACAGCCCGACGCATCTCCACTATCTTTTGCGGCGGTTGCGCCGCAAGGCGCCCGGCCTTCCCTTGCTGGTCGGCCTGTGGCCGATGGAGGACGAGCCGGCGGGCGACACGCGCGCCAGGCAGGTGATCGGCGCGGACCATTACACGCATTCGATGAAGGAAGCGGTCGAGGCCTGCCTAGCCGAGGCGCATCGGGGCGCCGGCACGCCGGCGCGCGACGCACCGCCGGTTGCACCGGAAGCCGTCCAGGCCGCCACACCTGCCGATGCGGCCGCCTGAGGACCGGCGGTCAGTCCGGCGCAAGCCTTCCGCGCTAGTCATAATTCCGTCAGGTCGAAGCCTCATCCGTCGCCGGCAAGCGGATCAGGTCTTGCATCTGCGGCAAGGATCCCCATCTGGGTTAGGAGCCCGATCGGCGGATCTGTCGGATCCCGGTCTTTGGCCGATGCCGTCATGGCATCCCCCCTCGCCACGGATGTACTGGCGAGGCGGGTTCGTCCCTTCCAAGGAATGAAGTCTTTCGGGGTTTGGCGGCGCCGTTGGTGCCGATGTTCGGAACTTGGCTGTTTCGAAACGGACGTTGCGCGAGCAACGGAAGCCCCGTCACGGATGTACTGACGGGGCTTTTTTCCGTTTGACGCCTGCTTCCGTTTGAACCCTGTCGCTCGGCTCAACTTCTGAGCACCACGCAGTTGCCGCGTGCCGATTTGATCCGCCGGCAGAGCGTCTCGGCGCCCTGACGCGTCTGCGCCGGGACGCGCACGCGATAGAAGGCATGGAAGCCGCGGCTGCGCAGGCGGGTTCCGATGATCATCGGCCGCACGTCGCCCAGGATCGCCGCATAGCTCGCCCTAGCGCGGGAAAAGCTCGCGAGCGCCAGGCTCTTCGAGAAATTGCCGGCGAGTTGCACGCCCCACGGCGCGAACGGCGCCTCGGGCAAGGCGGAGCCGCGCTGCAGCGCGGCGGTCCGCAAGGTGGAGGCCAGCGCGAGGCACGTCTGCGGATCCTCCTTGATCGGCGTCGCTGCCTTGGTCTTCGCATCCGCCGCCCAGTCGTCGGCGGAGCGGCCGGTGACGCGCAGCACGTAATCTTCCGTCTCGGCCGGCAGGCCACCCCTGCCGTTGAGCCAGGCGGCGACCCGGTTGGGGCCGCCGTTGTAGGCGGCGGCCGCCAGCCCGAGGTTGCCGAAGCGCGTCGCGAGGTCGCGCAGCAGCGCCGCCGAGGCCGGAACCGCCTTCTCGGGATCGAACGGATCGTCGAGGCCGCGCTCCAGCGCGGTGCCCGGCATGAATTGCGCGATGCCCTGCGCCCCGGCCGGGCTTGTCACCCCCGCCCGGAAATTCGATTCCTGCCAGATGAGGCGGGTCAGGAAGGCGACGGGGATCTTCTGGTCGGTGGCTGCGGTGGTGATGAGCCGGCAGAGCGCCTGCCGCACCGTCTCCTCGCCGGGCGGCCCCGGCAGCTCGTGGGCCGGGCCGCCCGGATCGGCGCGCACGGGCACCGGGGCGAGCAGCGCCAGGGCAAGGGCAAAGCGCAGAACCACGGGATGGGAACGGCAGGTCGGCACCGTGCTTCCAAAGCCCCAGGGTGGCGATGGACGCAAGGCCCGATCACGTCTCGATCGCCAAAAGCCTTCGGGCGTGACGTTTTGACAACCCTGGGGGGCGTCCCCTTCTGCGAAGATGACGTGGAATGCGGTGCCGTGCGCGACAGGCCCGGGCTCGACCCATGGCTTGAGGGCGCCCTGTCGATGCTTCGCCGATACGCGAGAGCGACGCGCGAGAGCGTTGACAGGCGGCCGCGCAGCCGCTAACCAGCCGGCTCTCGCCGCGGCGCCCATGGTGTCGGCGGACGAGTCCTGCCGCGGCGTCGACGATGCCCGGCGACGCACCCGTGGCCGTTCCCACTCCTTGCCGGTGAGCTGCCTGTCGGTCGCGACCCTCAATGGTCGCGGCAAAGGAGGGCGCGTTCCTCAACCCTGTCGCACGAGGACGCGATGACGAAGCGCATTCAAGCCAAGTACAAGATCGACCGACGGCTCGGCCAGAACATCTGGGGCCGCCCGAAGAGCCCGGTCAATCGTCGCGAATACGGCCCCGGCCAGCACGGCCAGCGCCGCAAGGGCAAGCCGACCGATTTCGGCACCCAGCTCAAGGCCAAGCAGAAGCTGAAGGGCTACTACGGCAACATCTCCGAGAAGCAGTTCCGGAAATATTACGCCGAGGCCATCCGCCAGAAGGGCGATTCGAGCCAGAATCTCGTCGGCCTCCTCGAGCGCCGGCTCGACATGGTGGTCTATCGCTGCAAGTTCGTGCCGACGATCTTCGCCGCCCGCCAGTTCGTCAACCACGGTCACATCCGGGTCAACGGCCGCCGCGTCAACATCGCCTCCTACCAGGTCAAGGTCGGCGACGCGATCGCGGTCAAGGACGCCTCGCGCGAGCTCGCCGTCGTGATCGAGGCGGGACAGCTCGCCGAGCGCGACGTGCCCGATTATTTCGAGCACGACGAGGCCAAGAAGACCGCCAAGATGACGCGCGTGCCGGGCCTCACCGAGGTGCCCTATCCGGTGCAGATGGAACCGAACCTCGTCATCGAGTTCTACTCGCGCTAACCCGATCCGGTTCGGATGACATTCGAAGGCCGCCTCTGGGCGGCCTTGCTGCACCGCAAACCTTTTTACGGGGCTCCGGCTTCTCGATGTCCTCATCTTGAGCGGAGCTGGCTTCAGACTCCGACGGGCGAAGCTCGGCGGAGAACCCGGCAGAGATTTGTCGAAGGACAGGACATCGATCCTCGTTGGGGCCCCTCGATTCCTCGGCTTGCTGCGCAAGCAGCCGCTCGGGATGAGGCACTTTTCGAGCGTGCGACGCAGGAGAATTGGCATCCTACCAGCTGATCTGCAGCCGCCCGACGAAGGCGTCGCTGTCGGTGGTGGTGACCTTCAGCGCGGTCGGGGCCGGATCGCCATGGCCGTGGATATAGTTCGCGACGACACGGATGTTGCGGTCCGGATACCAGTTGACGCCCGCCGTGATGTCCTGCTGCCTGCCGCCGTTGGTCGAGCCGCTTTGGAGGTCGAGTTCACTGTAGCGTGCCGCGACTTCGAACACGCCGTATCCGCCGCGCGAGACGCGCTGCGCGTCGTCGATCTCGACGCCCCCGAGCACGCCGAATTCCGAGCCGTAGGTCGGCGCGATGCGGTAAGGTCGTCCGTCGCCGTTGACGACCCAGGCGCCTTCCACGTAGCCGGACTGGAAGAAGCGATCGCCTTTTTGCCCGGCGATCGACGCGCTCGGCGTCACGCCGCCGACATCGGCGAAGGCATATTCCCCGGTGATGCGGTACGAGCGGAGCTGGTAGATCGTCTCGACACCGAAGCGGCTCACGTCCTGCGCATTGGCGAGCGTGCCGGTGCTCACGAGAGTGCGCGCGAAGGAATTGTCTTCAGGCCGGCTGCTGATCGAAAAATTCGTGAGGCCGGGATCCAGCGCGCGGTAGGAGCCGGCGACGCCGAAATGGAGCACCTGATCCTGAGTGAGGAGGGGCGCGTAGGTCACGCGTGCCGTGCCGGCGACCCCGTTGTCCCCGATGCCGAGATTGGCGTTGTTGCCGAAGACGCCCGCCGTCGCCGTCCACCTGTCCCCGAAGGTCCCGATCACGCCGCCGAAATTCCGCGACGGAAACAGGGCGTTGGTGAGCGCGCGCTCGGCGAAGGTCGTGGTGTTGTCGCCGCGCAACTGATCCAGCCCGAAGGGTTCCTTGACGTTGCCGATCGAGAGGATGACGTGGTTCAGCCCGCGATAGGCCAGCGCGGCGTCCTGGATGGGTTGCGTCTGGTTCGCGAAATCGTACTGGAAGGCGGCCTCGACGCTGTCGAAGAGGGTGAGGTAACTCTCGAAGTAAGCGCGGCGAATCAATAGGTTGTCGGTCAGTGCGGGGCCAATGGAGCGAGGCTGCAGACTCGCGGCGCTGGCGTCGAACTGCAGGCGGCCGCCGATGCGAAGCTTTGCCGTATCCTCGACGGTCTGCAGCGTGATGCCCTTGGTGTCGATCGAGAAGGTGCCTCCTCCGGGGAGCTTGCTCGAATAGGCCGCGATGAACGGCAAAGGTCCGTCCGCCGGCTTCTTTCCTGACGTTCGGCTCTGGATCTGCGGTGCGCCGTTGCCGAGAGGCTTTTTCTTGCCCTCTCGATCCGGCGCTGTCGGAGTTCGGGGGCTCCCGCTATTCGCCTGTACGCTTTGCGCGACGGCCGGCACGGCTGCGGCCGAGCCGACGAGCATGAGCGACGCCGCAGCGAGACGGTGGAGCGACGATGGTCCGCGATGCCGGGTCATGACTCATCCTGTAAAGGTGCAGAATGTCTACTTTATCAATGTACAATATCAGCATGCCCCGGGCCGAACCGTGCCGTGCGTGCCACAGGCGACATGTTTCGATCCGACCTGCGATCGCAGGGAACCGCATGTGGATTTCAGCGATGAATTTGCGTTGAGGGCTGAAGGATAGGCTCCACTGGCGGCTCGATGTCGCGATGAACGAGGATCAGGACAGAACCCGATTGGGCACCCTGGGATGGACTCGCAAGACGATTCCATCCGATCCGGCCCTGCTGTAATGCATGCCGCACCCAAGTACCGATCGAGGCCTGCACGGATGAGACGCCCGACGACAGAGCATGCGGCCGGCGCCCTGCTGGCGGGGCTGATCGCCATCCCCAGCATCAACCCCGCATTGCGTCGCGAGGGCGAGCCGTCCGGCTGGTTCGGAGAGGAGCGCCTCGCCCGTTTCGTGGGAGACTGGCTGCGTCGGGCCGGGGCGGAGGTCACGCTCGAGGAGGTCGAGCCCGGCCGGCCCAATGTCGTGGCCCGGCTTGGCGCCGGACGAGGCCCGCGGATGATCTGGGAGGGGCATCTCGACACCGTCCAGGTTGCCGGAATGACGGTCGAGCCCTTCGCGCCGGTGATCCGCGACGGCCGCATCTACGGTCGCGGCGCGGTCGACGACAAGGGGTGCCTCGCCATGTTCATGCTGGCCATGGCGGCGCTGGCGGAGGAAGGCTGCCCGATCGACCTCACCTTCCTGGCCGCCGTCGACGAGGAGACGACGTTCAGGGGCGTGCTGCACCACATCGCCCGCCACCCGCCCTACGATTTCGGCATCGCGGGTGAGCCGACCGGCCTTGGCATCGTCAGCGCCTGCAAGGGCGTGATCCGCTGGCGGGTCACGGTCGGCGGACGCGCCGCCCATACCTCGACCCCGCAGGACGGGATCGACGCCGGCGCGCTCGCCATGGCGCTCGTCGCGACCCTTCGGGATGCGGTCGGCCGCTCGGGCAAGGTCCATCCCCTGCTGGGCGGGCCGACGTTGACCTGCACGCGGTTCGAGGCGGGCGAGGGACCGAATACCGTGCCGGCGCGGGCGGAGCTCGGCTTCGACTATCGCATCCTGCCCGACCGGACGGGCCCCGAGGCCTGGGAAGAGCTCGCCGCCGTCGCGCGGCGTGTCGCGGCGGGCTGGCCCGAGGGCGCGACGCTCGACATGCAGTCGCCCTTCATCGATTCCGCCTCGATGGAGGTCGCGGAGGAGGATGCGATCGTGCGGCTGATGCAGGACGTCTGCCGCCGGTTCGGCCGCGCGGGCGCGGTCGCGGGCGTGCCGTTCGGGTCCGACGCCACCAAACTCACCCGCGCCGGCACGCCGACCATCGTCTTCGGTCCCGGCAGCATCGCCCAGGCCCATACGGCGGACGAATCCGTCGCGCTCGACGAGGTGGCGCTGGCCGCCGACATGCTGATCGCCGCCGCGCGGGCGGCGGCGCGCTGAGCGTTCACGCCATGGATCCAGCCTGTCGTCCCGGCTTGCGCCTCGCCCTGTTCCAGCCCGACATCCCGCAGAATGCCGGCACCCTGCTCCGGACCTGCGCCTGCCTCGGGATCGGGGCGGATCTCGTCGAGCCCGCCGGCTTCCCGACCTCGGACCGGCATTTCCGCCGGGCCGGCATGGATTACCTCGACGCCGTCGACCTGACGCGGCACGCCTCGTTCGCGGCGTTCGACGTGGCGAGACGCGCCGCCGGGCGCCGCCTCGTGCTTCTGACGACGCGCGCCACGACGGACTATCGCGACGTGCCCTTCCTGCCGGACGACGTGCTGATGGTGGGTCGCGAATCGGCCGGCGTGCCGGACGAGGTCCGTGCGGCGGCCGATCTCGCGGTCGGCATCGCGCTCCGGCCCGGCTTCCGGTCGCTCAACGTCGCGGTGGCGGCCGCCATGGTGCTCGGCGAGGCCCTGCGGCAAGCGCGACGCCGAGACGGGGACATCTGAACCGCTCGTCGGGGCCGGCTCAGGACCGCATGCGGCTCCCCGAGGGATCGAAGGCGGCGCCGTCCAGCCGCATGGCCTTTCGTCTCTCGCCGATGATCTCGATCTCGAAGCCGTCCGTTGCCGTCGCGAGCTCCTTGGGGATATAGCCGAGGGCCAGCGACTTCCCGACGGAATGGCCATAGCCGCCCGAGGTGACCCAGCCGACGACCTTGTCGCCATGCCAGATCGGCTCGTCGCCGATCGCGTCGGCATCGTCGGCGTCGACGGCGAAACATTGCAGGCTCAGCTTGCCGCCGCTCGCCTTCTCGCGCGCGGCAGCGTCGCGTCCGACGAAATCGTTCTTCTTCAGATCGACGAAACGGCCGAGGCCCGCTTCATAGGGTCCGTAGATCGGGCGATATTCGCGAAACCACGTGCCGAAGCCCTTCTCGAGACGCATGCACAGAAGCGCCCGCATGCCGAACTGGGTCAGGCCGAAACGCTCGCCCTCCTTGAGCAAGAGGTCGTAGAGCGCTCGCTGGTACTCGGGCCTGACCCAGATCTCGTAGCCGAGATCGCCGGTGAAGCTGACTCTCCCGACGAGCGCCGGGATCATGCCGACATCCATGCGCCGGAACGAGAGGAACGGAAATTTTTCGTTCGACACGTCCTCGTGGGTCAACGCCTGCAACAGGTCGCGCGATTTCGGCCCGGCGATCGACAGGCCCGGGTAATCCATCGAGGCTGCGCGGACGTTCACGCCGGTCCCCGGCAGGTGTCGCTCGAACCAGCGAAGGTAGTAGCTCTCCGCCGCATAGGAGCAGACGAGCAGGAACTTGTCCTGCGCGTAGCGGCCGATGGTGAAATCGCCGATCAGCCTGCCGCCCTCGTTGAGCATCGGGGTGAGCGCCAGCTTGCCGACCGGCGGCAGCTTGTTGGCCATCACATGCGACAGGAACTCGGCGGCGCGCGGGCCCTCGACCTCGATCTTCCCGTAATTGGCGATCTCGGTCATGCCGACGCACGAGCGCACCGCGCGGCATTCCGCCCCGACATGCTCATGCGCGTTGGAGCGGCGGAAGGTGACGTCCTCGCGCGGCTCCGTGCCCTTGGGCGCGAACCACAGCGGATTCTCGAGCGAGCAATAGTCTCCGAACACGGCATTCTCGGCGACGAGGCGATCGTAAATCGGCGTCGTGCGAAGGGGCCGCGCCGCGGGCAGCTCCTCGTTGGGGAAGCGGATGCGGAAGCGGCGCGAATAGTTCTCGCGCACCTTGGCGTTGGTATAGCGCAGCGTCGCCCAATCGCCGTAGCGCGCGACGTCCATGCCCCAGATGTCGTAGCCGGGGTCGCCGTCGATCATCCAATTGGCGAGCGCCAGGCCGACGCCGCCGCCCTGGCTGAACCCCGCCATGACGCCGCAGGCGACCCAGAAGTTCTTCAGGCCCTTGACCGGGCCGACCAGCGGATTGCCGTCCGGCGCGAATGTGAAGGGGCCGTTGACGACCTTGCGGATGCCGACCGTGCCGAGCTTCGGGAAATGCTCGAACGCGGTCTCGAGGCTCGGGGCGATGCGGTCGAGGTCGTTGGGCAGCAGGTTCTGCCCAAAATCCCAGGGCGTCTCGCGCTCCGACCAGGGCTGGCAGGCCTGCTCGTAGGTGCCGATCAGCATGCCGCCGCCTTCCTGGCGCATGTAGATCTCGCCCTCGAAGTCGATGACGTGGAACTTGTCCTCCTTCGGGTCGATCACCTCGGGGATGTCCTCGGTGATCAGATAGTGGTGCTCCATGGCGAGCACCGGCAGCTCGAGCCCGACCATGCGGCCGACTTCCCGCGCCCACAGGCCGCCGCAGTTGACGACGTGCTCGGCCACGACATTGCCCTTGTCGGTGATGACGTCCCACGAGCCGTCGGGTCGCGGCTGAAGATCGACGACGCGGGTGAAGCGGTTGATCTCGGCGCCCGCCATGGTGGCGCATTTGGCATAGGCGTTGGTGACGCCCCACGGATCGAGATGGCCCTCGACCGGGTCGTACATCGCGCCGACGAAGTGCTTCTTCTCGATGAACGGATACATCCTGGCGGCTTCGTCGACCGACAGGATCTCGAGGTTCATGCCGAGGTAGCGGCCGCGCGCCTTGGCCATCTTGAGCCAGTCGAGCCGCTCCTTGGTGCCGGCGAGGTTCAAGCCGCCGGTGACGTGCATGCCGCAGGACTGGCCGGAGATCGCTTCGATCTCCTTGTAGAGGTTGATCGTATATTGCTGCAGCTTGGCGACGTTGGGGTCGCCGTTGAGCGTGTGCATGCCGCCCGCCGCGTGCCAGGTGGAGCCCGACGTCAGCTCGGCGCGCTCGATCAGCATGGCGTCGCGCCACCCCGCCTTGGTCAAGTGATAGAGCACGCTCGCGCCGACGACGCCGCCCCCGATCACGACCACTTGCGCGTGGGATTTCATAGAAACATCCTTTCGGTCAGGGGGCCGCGGACCCCTCATCCGGCGCTACGCAGGCAAGTTTACGCTGGATGCGTAAACTTGCCTGCGCGCGCCACCTTCTCCCGCAAGGGGAGAAGGGCGCCAACCTCGCAGGATGAGGCATTCCCTTCTCCCCTTGCGGGAGAAGGTGCCCGAACGAAGTGAGGGCGGATGAGGGCTGCAGGCAATCCATACACGTATCAAAAATCCGTCTTTGCGCCGCCCTCGGCCTTGCGGCGGGCCACGAAGTCCCTCAGGGCCTCGAGCCGCTCGGGCTCGATCGCCGGCGGCTCGTAGGCGGCGAGCTTCTCCTTGTAGAGGCGGTTGGCGGTGTCGTAGGCGGTCGGCGCGCCGGCCTCGCGCCACGTCTCGTAGTTTCGCCAATCCGAGATCATCGGCGCGAAGAAGGCATTGCGATAGCGCGCCTGGGTATGGGCGCAGCCGAAGAAATGGCCGCCTGGCCCCACCTCGCGCATGGCGTCGAGCGCCAGCTCGTCGTCGTCGACCGCCACGGGCTTCAGGAACTCCGACACCATGCCGAGAAGGTCGGCGTCGAGCACCATCTTCTCGAAGGACGCCTGCAGGCCGCCCTCCATCCATCCGGCGCCGTGCATCAGCAGGTTGACGCCGCCCATGATCGCCGCCCAGAGCGAGAATACGCTCTCATAGGCCGCCTGGGCATCGAGCGAATTGGCCGCGTTGGCATTGGACGAGCGGTAGGGCAGGCCGTAGCGGCGCGCCAGCTGCCCGCCGATCAGCGTCGCCTTCATATATTCGGGCGTGCCGAAGGCGGGGGCGCCGGACTTCATGTCGACGTTGGAGGTGAAGCCGCCATAGCCGAAGGGCGAGCCGGGCCTGACCGTCTGCGCGAGGACCAGGCCGGCCAGCGCCTCGGCGTTCTGCTGCGTCACGGCCCCCGCGATGGTGACGGGCGCCATGGCGCCGGCCAGCGTGAACGGCGTCAGCACGGTGATTTGGTTGCGCTTCGCCATCTGGATGATGCCCTCGCACATCGGGTCGTCGAGCCGCAGCGGGGAGGAGGAATTGATGATGGTGAAGAGCGAAGGCTCGCGTTCGAGCGTCTCCTCGTCGATGCCACGGGCGAGCTTCACCAGCTCGAAGGCATCGAGGTTGCGCTGCCGGCCGAGGCTGTAGGCGTGGATCGGCTTGTCCGACAAGGTCAGCATGTCGAACAGCGCGTCGAGATGGCGGACCGAGGCGTGGATGTCGATCGGCTCGACCGGATAGCCGCCCCAGAGGTGGATCGCGTCGAGCGACTGGCCGAGGCGGACGAAGTTCTGAAAGTCCTGACGGTTGCCGGGACGGCGGCCGCCGTCGCGGTCGAAGGAATTGGGCGTCGAGGCAACCGAGCAGAAGGCGATATGGCCGTCGCCGAAGGTCAGCGCGCGGGCCGGGTTGCGCGAATGCAGCGTGAAGCTCTTCGGCGCGAGGCCGACGACGCTTTCGACGAGGCCGGGGTCGAAGCGCACGCGCTGCGCGTTCGGCTCGACATCGGCGCCGGCGCCTTTCAGGATGTCGCGCGCGCCGGCGTGCAGCACGTCGATGCCGATCTCCTTCAGCACCTGGAGCGAGGCCTGATGGATGGCGTCGAGCTGGTCCTCCGAAACCGCGGGCGTCGGCGCGAAGGGCAGCCGGGGTTGCGGCCTGACCGGTGCAGGCCCGGCGCGCTCCGCCGCCCTCGGGCCGCGGCGTCGGCCGCCTCTCGCCTCGCCCGCCGTCGCCGTGTCGCTCATGATAGGGTCCGCATGGAAGGTTGGAAGCCGTCGGTCGACGACCGCCAGTTCGCGCATGGCGCTGCATCGCACGAGTTCAATCCGGGCAGGCTAACGCGAATCGATCCGCAGACCCCATGCGTTTTTTGGATCGCGTCATATCAGCAGACCTTGCCGGCGAGAAACAAAGTCTCTTAACTTCAGCTTCACCCCCCTATGCCAGGATAGGCGGTCAAGTTCTTCCGTTCGGCGCACCGACTCTGTTCGACGGTGACGCAACGTCCGACGAGCGAAATCGGGTGCCATTGGCGGAGGCGCGACCTTTGTCCCGCCGCATTGTTGGCGAGTGGAAGCGCGAATGGTGAAGCACACCACCCCTTGGCAGCTAGGCTTGGAAGTGGTCACGGCCGCGCTGGCCCTCGCGGCCGTCTATACAACCATGCTGATCTCGGACCGGCAGCAGTCGCTGATCGAATCGTCCGGCTACAATACGGTCTTCGATGCGAGCCAGGGCGCCACCGAACTGATGCGGTTCGAGGCCCAGGTCGGACGCTACGCCGCGGAGCCGAGCGACGCTTTGCTCGGCGACGTGCAGCTTCGCTTCGCCATCCTCGAAAGTCGGGTCAAGCTCCTGCACGAAGGTACGATCGGCGATCTGATCCGGGCCGAGCCGTCCTCACGGGAGACCTTGGCGGGGCTGTCGGGCGCGATTGCCACGATAGAACCCCTCGTCGACAACCTGGATCGCGCGGACAATCCGCGCAAGATCCTGGACGCTCTGGCGACCTTCGACACGCCGACCGTGATGCTGGTGTCGACGGTGAACCAGATCGCCAGCGTCGGCCGCGACGAGCAGCGGCAACATCTGCGGGGGGTTTACTGGAACGGCCTCTGCCTCACGGTCGGCCTGATCGTGTGCGGTTTCATCCTGGTCGTCATGCTGATGCGACGGAACCGGAGCATCTACCATCTGGCGCACTGCGATCATCTGACCGGGCTGCCCAATCGCCTGGCCTTCCAGGCGCGGCTGGCCGATCTGGTCCGCGCCGACGACGGCGGCGGGCGGCCCGTTGTCATGCTGCTCGACATCGACCTGTTCAAGCACATCAACGATGCCCTGGGCCATGCGGCGGGCGACGCTCTGTTGCAGGTTCTGGCGAATCGCCTGAAGCAATTGCCCGGCGGCGTCGAATCGGTGTCGCGGCTCGGAGGGGACGAATTCGCCGTCCTGCTCTCCCTGAACGATCCCATGGTCGAGGCGGCGGACATCGCGCAGCGGATCTGCCGGATCGCGACCGAGCCGTTCGACCTCGACGGCAAGTCGATTTCGACGAGCTTGAGCGTCGGCATCGTCGTCGCGACCCCGGGCTGTCGCGATCCGCAGGTTCTGCTCAAGAACGCCGACGTGGCGCTCTATGCCGCCAAATCGGCCGGCCGCGGCACCTATCGGTTCTTCGATCCGCGCATGGAACGGGAGCTGCAGGAACGGCGCGATCTCGAGGCCGATCTCCGCGCCGCGATCCGCGATGGCGAGCTCGAGCTGCAATTCCAGCCGATCGTCGATCTGGCGACGCAATCGATCGTCAATTGCGAGGCGCTCGCGCGCTGGCGCCATCCGCGCTACGGTCTCATTTCGCCGTCGCGGTTCATCCCGATCGCCGAGGAAGCGGGCCTCATCGCCCAGATCGGCGAATGGGTGATCGGGTCGGCTTTCGCGGCGGCATGCTCGTGGCCCGACGAGGTCCGCGTGTCGGTCAACCTGTCGCCCTGCCAATTCGACCGAACCGACCTCCTCGATACCGTCCGCGACGCTCTGGCGGCATCGGGCTTGAGCGCCGATCGGGTGGAGCTCGAGATCACCGAATCGGTCCTCATGCGCGACAACGAGCAGGTGCTGCGGATCCTGGCTGGATTGAAGACGCTGGGGATCCGCATCGCGCTCGACGATTTCGGCACGGGCTATTCGTCGCTCGGCTACCTACAGCGCTTCCCGATCGACAAGATCAAGGTCGATCAATCCTTCGTGCGGCAGATGACCTTGAAGCCGGACTGCGCGCTGATCGTGGAATCGATCGGCATGCTGGCCAGGAAGCTGGGGCTGACCACGACGGCCGAGGGAATCGAAACCGAGGCGCACGCCGATCTCATTCGCGCCATGGGCTACGCGGAAGGGCAGGGCTATTATTTCGCCATGCCGCTCGCGGCGGAGGAATGCGGCAGACGGCTATGGGCACAGCATGACCAGGCGTCACGCGCCCGCGAGGTCGCTGCCGCCTCGGCGTAACCGTCAGGGCCGGCGCCTGCCTCGAACCGTCACGGTGCCGCCGCCATCGCGGCGTCGATCGCGGCCGGCTCCGCCGAGACCTCGGCGAAGCGCCGGATCAGCCAGGAGCGGAACAAGGCCACCGCCTCGTCGAGATCCTCGGGCGCCGTGGCCAGATAATAGCCGTAGCCCGAGGCGACGCGCGTCTCGAAGGGCGCCACCAGCCGTCCGGCTCTGAGGTCCTCGCGAAACAGCATCGGGTCGACGAGCGCGATGCCCTCGCCCGAAAGCGCGTATTGGACGGCGAGCTGCGCGGTATCGAAGACGAGGCCGCGGTCGACGGCGAGGTCCGGCCGCCCGGCCGCGCGCGCCATCAATTGCCACATGTGCTGGTGCGGCCGTCCACCGAGGCGGATGTGCAGCAGGTCGCGGTTGGCGACGAGCGCCGCGAGATCCCTCGGGGCGGCGTCCGCGAGCAGCCGGGGGGAGCAGACAACCGCCAGCCGCTCCATCCACAACAGGTCGAGGATCGCGTCGGCGACCTTGGGTTCCGAGAACACGATGGCGATGGCGACCTCGCCATCGGGCTCGCCCGCGGCGCGCGAGGCGATCTCGATGGTGAGCTCGGGATGCTCGGCGCGGAAGTCGCGCAGGATGGGGATCGCCAGCTGATAGGCGAAGGTCGGGGGCAGGGCGACGCGCAGCAGGCGCTTGGGCGTGCCGCATTCCTTGATGATGTCGCCCAGCACCTGATCGATGCGGTCGAAGCTGCGCGAGACGACGGGCAGCAGGTGGCGCCCGGCCTCGGTCAGCACGAGCTGCTGCGGGCGGCGCTCGAAGAGCGGCACGCCCAGGAATTTCTCGAGCACGATGACATGGCGGCTGACCGCGCTTTGCGCCACGGTGAGGGAATGGGCCGCCGCGGTGAAGGACCCCAGCTGGCCCGCCGCCTCGAAGGCGCGCAGCGCATTGAGCGGCAGCCACTGCCGATCCATCGTACGCGAGCTTCCGGGGCGGGACTTCAACGGCCTATCCGATCCTCGTGCGGCGCAGCGCCTCCTCGTCGAGGTCGAAGCCGAGGCCGGGCCGGTCGGGGAGCACGATGGTCCCTCGGGCGTCGATCCGCAAGGGCTCCGTCATGGCGAAGTCCCGGCGCTCCAGGCTCCATTCCGGCGGATCGAAGGGGTATTCCAGGAACGGCGCGTCGGCGATGCCGGCGACGAGATGAGCATTGGCCAGCACGCCGATGCCGTTGGTCCAGGTGTGCGGCGTGAAAACGAGATTGTGCTCCTGCGCCATATAGGCGATGCGGCGCAGGCCGGTGATGCCGCCGACGAGGGCGGCGTCGGGCTGCAGCACGTCGAGCGCGCCCGCGACGATGAGGTCGCGGAACTCGTAGAGCTCGCGCGTCATCTCGCCGCCGGCGATGCGGATGTCGCTCCTGTCGCGCAGGCGGCGCATGCCTTCGCGATCGCCACGGTGCAGCGGCTCCTCCATCCAGTAGACGCCGAGGGCCTCGAGCTCCCGCGCGACCTGCACGGCATCCTTGAGCGACCAGGACGGATAGGCGTCCCAGGACATGCGCCAGCCCTGGTTGCAGTCGACCATCAGCTCGAGCTTGTCGCCGATCCGCGCCCGCACCGCCTCGAGCGCCGCCACGTCCGTGCGCCAGTCGCCGCGATGGAAGCGGATCTTCAGCGCCGGGAAGCCGAGGGCGAGGTAGCGCTCGGCCGCGTCGGCGAGCGCTTCGGGGGCGCGCAACGTGCCCGAGGAGGCGTAGGCCTTCACCTCGCCCGAGAGGCCGCCGAGCAGCTTCCACACCGGCTGGCCGGTGATCTTGCCGGCGAGGTCCCACAGCGCGAGGTCGAGCGGCCAGGGCCGGCCCCAGTGGAACTGGATGTTGTTCAAGATGCGCCAGTGACGCTCGATGGCGAGCGCCTCCTGGCCGACGAAAAGGTGCTCGTGGCCGGCGAAGCCGAGCATCGTGTCGCCCGAGGCGATGCCGGTCAGGCCCGCATCGGTCGTGACGCGGACGACGGTGGCGTCGAACTGCCGGCGCGGCTGGGTGTCCCAGCTCGCGTTGAAGGGTGGATCGAGCGGAAGGCGGTGATGAGTGACCTCGATGCCGGTGATCGTCACCTTGGCGGCCGCAGGCTCTGTCCGGCGTGACGTCATGACTTTAAGTCCTTCCCTCGGTGTCACCCGGGCTCGACCGGGGGTCCAAACCGGCAGGGGACCATGGATCCCGGCGCAAGGCCGGGATGACGGCCGCAGCAGGCATGTTTCCCGCGCGAGCTTCTGCAGGATCGGGCAACCTCAGGCCGCGCGCAACGTGGCTTCGGCGAGCGCCAGGAGGTCGTCGGGTCCGGCCTCGCGGCGCGTCGAGCGGAGCATGGCGACGTTTTCCGGGCGCTCCATCTGCGCGGCCAGCACCTCGGGCGTCACGCCGTCGAAGTCGCGCAGCGACAGGTCGAGCCCGATGCGGCGCACGAGAGCCTCATAGGCCGCGATGAAGCCCGCCGCCGTCGGCCGCGCTCCCATCGCCTGGGCGCAGGCCCCGAAGGCGGTCTCGTTGCCCTCGACGGTCCAGGGGAGCGACGCCAGCATGGCGATGCCGACCGCGCGCCCGTGATGGATGGGCCGCAGCGAGGCGAGCGCGTGGCCGATATTATGGGCGATCGCGGTGCCGCCATTGTCGATGGCCGTCCCGGCCAGCGCCGCGGCGCGGGCCATGCCCTCGCGGGCCATCAAGTCGTCGGGATGGGCGACGGCGGCTTCGAGATGGCGGGCCACGAGGCGGATCGACTCGTGGGCATACGTGGAATTGGCCGGATGCGCGTTGCGGTTGGTGGCGGCCTCGACCGCATGGACCAGGGCGTCGATGCCGGTCGCGGCCGTCAGCCCGGCCGGGAGCGTCGCGGTCATCTCGGGATCGAGGATCACCTCGTCGGCCTTGAGCTCCTCGCCCCAGTACCAGAGCTTGGCACCGTCCGGACCCGACAGGATGGCGGTGCGGGTCGTCTCGGACCCCGTCCCGGAGGTCGTCGGGATGCAGATCGTCTTGAGCCGTCGTGGCGGAAAGGGTCTGGCACCAAGCGCATAGGCCCCGGCGGGCGCGGCCTCGCCCGCGACGGCGGCGACCGCCTTGCCGAGATCGAGCGCCGAGCCGCCGCCGACCGCCACCATCAGCTCCGCCCGGATCTCGCGCGCCAGATCCGCCGCCGCGTCTGCCTGGGCCACCGACGGGTCGCTCTTGATGTCGGAGAAGACGCTGACCCGATAGCCGCCCTCGTCGAGAAGCGCCGCGACCTCGTCGGTCATGCCGGTCGCGCTCAGGCCCGGATCGGCACAGAGCAGCACCTGCGCGCCGGGCGCGGCGAGCGAGCCTGCGAGGGCGGCGATCTCGTGCCTGGCGCCAGCCCCGATCGTGATGCGGGGCACCCTGGAAAGCTGACGAACCGCCATATCCTGATCCTGGCTTGATTTTCTGCGATAGGGGCGCCGCGACCGGCGGTTCGGCAAACTCAGAAAAAAGATGGGCGGCGCGAAAAATGAGGAAGCAGCCGGTTCGCCGCCACAGAACGCCTACCGTCGGCGCCGCAGCAGCAGAAGCCAGCCGGCGCCGATCATCGCGACGAACAGGACGGCGGTGATGAACACCGGCTCGCCGAGGTCGAGCACGCGCGGCGCGATGGCGATCGAGAAGGCCGCCACCACGAGCGCGATGGCAAGGCGGGTCGCCGCGACCTCGATGCCATGGACGAGCTTGTCCATGCCCTTGATCTCGATCTCGACCGTCATCCGTCCCTGCTTGAGGCGGACCAGCATGAGGTGGACCAGCGTCGGCAGCTCGGATGCGGCCCCGAACAGGCCCGCGCCGAGCGCCTCGGCCTTCCGCTTGAACCCCTTCCAGGAGAAGCGGGCCTGCATGGTCTGCTGCACGGTCGGGCCGGCGGCCGTGAAAAGGTCGAAATCGGGGTCGAGCTGCCGCATCACGCCGTCGGCCGAGATCAGGCTCTTGAACAGGATCACGAGGTCGCTCGGCATGGCGAGGTCGTTCTCGCGCGCCATGGTCATGAAGTCCGACAGCACCGCGCCGAAGTCGAGGATCTTGCCGGCATGGCGATGGATGAAGGTCTGGGCCGAGGTGTCGAGCTTGGTGAGGTCGGGCGAGCTCGTGCCGCTCCAGTCGAGCAGCACGGCCATCAGCCCGTCCGCATCCTGGTTGAGCATGGCGCCGATCATCATCAGCAGCTGGTCGCGTCGCCGTTGCGACAGGCGGCCGATCAAGCCGAAGTCGATGAAGCCGATCCGGTTGCCGGGCAACGCCATCAGGTTGCCCGGATGCGGGTCGGCATGGAACACGCCCTCGATCAACGCCATCTTCAGGAAGGCGTTGGTGCCCCGCTTGGCGAGATCGACCTTGTCGAACTGGCCGGCCTCGAGCCCGACATGGTCGTTGAGGAAGATGCCAGGCAGGAACTCCTGCACCAGCACCCGCTCGGTGGTCCATTCCCAGAAGATCTTGGGAAAGACGATGTCGTCGCGGCCGAAGAACTGCGCCGCCAGTCGCTCGCAATTGCGCGCCTCGTTGGCGAGGTCGAGCTCGCCGTTGATGCCCTGCGCGAGCTGGCGCATCTGCTCCTGCGGCCGATAGCGCCCCATTTCCTTCCATTCGCGCTCGACGATGCGCGCGCCGTGCGCCATCAGCCTGAGGTCGGCCTCGATGATCCGCCGCAGTCCCGGGCGCAGCACCTTGACGATGACCTCCTCGCCCGAATGCAGCCGCGCCTTGTAGACCTGGGCGATCGAGGCCGAGGCGATGGGCGCCTTGTCGAATTCGGCGAAGACCTCCTCCGGCGGTCCGCCGAGGTCCTCCTCGAGCTGCGGGCCGATCCTGGCCCAGGGCACGGGCGTGACCTGGGCATGGAGCTTGCCGAGCTCGTTGGTCCATTCCGGACCAAGCAGGTCGGGGCGGGCCGCCATGATCTGGCCGAGCTTGATGAAGGTCGGCCCCAGCGCCTCGATGGCGCGGCGCACGCGCTGCGGCTGGGACAGGCGCGCGACATTGGGACGCGGCGCATTGCGGGCCGCGATCCGGGCGACGACGTTCAGCCCCAGCTTGTCGAAGACCTTGGTGAAGCCGTAGCCCAGCAGCACGCTGGCGATGACGAGGAGGCGGCGGCGGTCGCGGGCGGCCACGAAGGCGGTTTTCAGCATGGCCTTCGCCTATACACGCGCCGTGTCCGGAATGGGGTCTCTCGCGTGGCGACCTCGCCCCGATGCGGCGGCGTCACGGCGTCACCAGCGTGGCCCTGGCGAGCACGCGCAGCATGTCGGGCGCGACGGCAAAGACCGCGTTGGGATGGCCGGCCGCGGCCCAGAGGCGGGCATGCGCCAGGAGATCGCGGTCCATGAAGGTCCGGGTCCGATTGTCGTGGCCGAAGGGCGGGATGCCGCCGATGGCAAAGCCGGTCGCGGCCCGGACAAAGGCGGCGTCGGGCCGGGCGATCGGCTCTCCACCCGCCGCAGCCGCCCGCGCCTCGTCGACCCGGTTCGAGCCCGAGACGAGGAAGAGCAGCGGCTCGCCGCTGACCTCGCCCCGAAAGATCAGCGACTTGACGATCTCGCCGACCGCGCAGCCGCAGGCGAGCGCCGCCTGCTCGGCCGTACGGGCAGGCTCGGGCGTGAGCACGATCTCCGGAGCGAAGCCCAGGGCCGTCGCGGCGGAGACGAATTTGACGACGCTCGGCAGCGATGTCGGGGATGGAGTCAAGCGCGGCCTCGGCGGGCGGTGTTAAGGGTGATGCGAAAAAGGAAGATGGTAAAGCCTTTCTTCATCTATTGTGTAGGGTGTGCGTAGGGGAAGCGTATGGATGACCCGGTCCCGGACAAGGCCAGCAAACCGGCGAGCCTGAAATCGGCGATCCGGGCCGCCCGGCTCGACGAGGCGGAACGGGCGCAGGCCGTCGGCGATCTGCGCGGCGCCGAGATCGCCCGGCTGCAATTGCTGAGCGAGGCGATCGAACCCGTGCTGCGGCAGGTCCCGGCCGACGTGGATATGTTCGACGCCGGCATCGTCGCCGGTGGAGAACGGCCGCGGCTGTTCATCGACATGATCTCCTTCGTGGAGATGGACCGCGACAGGCGCAGCTACCGTTTCCTGCAGGACACGCGGCATGGACGGATGGTTCTCGCGGACACCGAAGCCCTCGGCGTGATGACCGAGGCGGTGACGAAATATATCGCACGACGCCTGGTCGAGCGCGAACAGGCGCTGGCCTCGCTTCTCGGCGACGGCACTCTGCCGAGGCCCCCGACCCCGCTGCCTGCGCCTCCACCGCCGCCGCCCGCCCCATCCGCTCTCCCGCCACCCGTGTCGGAGCCGGCACGGCCACGCGGCGCCATCCGGCGCCATACGATGCGGGGCGTGCGGATCTGCATCGACGCGCTCGGCGTGCTGACGCTGGCGGGCCTGTTCTGGCTGGGCCTGCAATATGTGCAAGGCCGGTTTCAACCTCCCTGGTAGCGGTCGCCCCTCGAGAGCAAGACCTACATCGGCGGCGTGACGCCGTCCTTGCCGATCAGGATCGCGCCCTTGGCGAGCTTGCCGTCGGCGACCGACGGGGTCGAGATGAAGACGTTGGCACCGCTCTTCACGTCGGCCTTGTCGCCTGGGACGATCTGGACGACGGGCGTCCGGTCGCCGATCGTGACCGTCTTCTCGCCTCCCTTGTAGGCGAGGGTCACTTTCTGACCGTCGACCTCCTTGACGGCGTGGGTGACGGTCGCGTTGGTCATCATCGACTTCGGCTGCAGGTCCCACGGATAATAGCCCTCGCCGGTTCCTCGCATCGCGTCGGGAAACACGACGACCTCCATCGCCTTCATGGCATCGTTCGCGCCGGGCATGGTCGCGGTTCCGATGAAGGTGCCCTGCTTGATGTCGGTCATCGAGGCTTTCTCCACGCCGAGGATCTTCCAACCGTCGGCGAGGTCGAGGGATACGGTGGTGCCGTTCCGGGTCGCGACCTTGACGATCGAGCCGTCGACCGCGCTGATCGTGCCCCGTTCGTGCGTATCGGCCGCGAGAGCCGGGACGGCGAGGAGGCTCAGGCCGATGGACGCGGCGACGACGGCCATGCGGCCGCGACGTGTGCTTCTCATGATGGGATCCGATCTTGCGGCACGACGGCGTTCGAACGATGCCGAAGCGCATGTGGCGCGCCTGTTCCGACAGGCAATCGCCGAAGCAGGCGTGTGGTTCCGGCGCGCGGCCGGAATGCCTATCCCTTCCAGTGCAGCGCGGTCACCAGCGTGAAAAGACGGCGCATCGTGCTCTTGTCGCACTCGACCTTGCCCTTCAGCCGCTCGCCGAGCAGGCCCGCGCCTTCGTCGTGCAGGCCACGCCGCCCCATGTCGACCGCCTCGATCTGGGCCGGCGTCGAGCTGCGGATCGCGGCATAATAGTTGTCGCAGAGCATCAGGTAGTCCTTGACCACCCTGCGCAGCGGCCGCAGCGACAGAAGATGGGCGATCACCCGCTCGCCGCCCTCCGTCGCCACGGCGAGCAGCAGCTTGCCGTCTTGTAC
>DATBEH010000056.1:0-38480 GCA_036276175.1 Lichenihabitans sp. | reverse complement strand
TGCAAGTCGAGGAAACCGGGTCGCTTAGGCCGAGCACAGAACTCAATCAGCCGATCGCGTCCTGGACAAAATGTCGGCGCCAGCAAGGGGTGCGCTATCACCGGGCTTTGATAGGCCAGAAATCAGATGCCCGTTGATTCTGGCTGAACTGCCTTGCGGGCGGTAGGTAGGCGTCCTGCCGGGTTTAGGCTGCCGCGGAGTGCGGAAGCCAGCTGACGTAGCCCTCGTCCGATGCCTGCTGGTCGAGGCGGTATGCGGGTTCTTGCCGTTTATAGAAGAAAAAATGGCCTCGCCCAAACAGGAAAGCCTCGACCCTGCCGGCGCGGGTTGGGTCACCGGTGGCGCTTTCGGTTCGGGTTGTGCTCGCACCCTGCGTCTGCCGCCCCGTCCGGTTGCGCGGGTGGGGAATTCTGCCAGACTCCCCCCGGTCATCCGAGGTAAATTCGTCATCGTGACGGTTTTAGATCCAAGTCGATCAGCAACCTGGATGAAGCGTTTCGCCGTGCTTCGGCCATCTCAAATTCAGTCTCGATGCGCTGCAAGACATGGCCGTGTCCGAGCTGGCGCTTGACCTCGATTAGATCGCGCCCGGTCTCGACGCGGCGGCGCCCTTCCCATCGCCCATGGCCTCGGCATCCGTCACGTCGGGGCGGTGGCCACGGTTACCTCCCAGTCTGGGTACTGTCCTGCTAACGCACTGCCCAAACTGGGTATGATGCGGTCATGCTTTTGATTGGCGCGCCGGCAAAAGCAGCGAATGCCTCCGGCCCCGAGGCTTCGATTTCGAATTCGCCGCACACGTGTTCGACGGCCCGTCGAGGAGTTCTGGGGCGATCGGGCCCGGCGGATGGACCGGGCCAGGGTCGCTGCGAGCACGAAGGACACCCGCCGGCATCTGATCGAAGACGGACCGCGCCGGGCGAATGAGCGCCGCGCGGCCTGAAACCACGATGCTCGACGTCGATGCTGGCCGAGCCGAGCGACGCCCTCTCCCGCTTCGGCTCGCGGACATGGTGCCGGGCCTCCCGAATGCCAGAGTGGTCGACCTGCGGGACCGTGGCCTGTGTCGTCCGCCTGCGGGGTAATGGAGGGTGCTGGTTTGCGCGCGAGAAGCGGGCGGTCGGCGGACCGTGCCAATGCCGCGGCTGCCAACTGCTTGACGTCGTTGGCGCGCCCAAGGGGAATCGAACCCCTGTTTTCGCCGTGAAAGGGCGACGTCCTGGACCGCTAGACGATGGGCGCGCGGGGAAGCAAGCCCAGAGAGCCCGCAACAACCGAGGGGCCGAGCTTATACGGAAGGCGGCCGAGGCGCGCAAGCCGACGCACAGCCGGAGGATCGGCAGCCCACGGATCGGCAGCCTCGGAACCGGATCGGCGTCAGCCCGACGTCGCACCCGGCCGCGCCTCGATGACGACGATGGCCTGGGCCAGCGGATATTCGTCGGTCAGCGTCACGTGGATCACCGCCTCGTGGCCGGCCGGCACGAGGCTCGCCAGCCGCGCCGCGGCGCCCCCCGTCAGCCGCAGGGTCGGCTGGCCGCTCGGGCGGTTGACGACGCCCATGTCGCGCCAGAAGACACCCGCGTTAAGGCCCGTGCCGAGCGCCTTGGCGCAGGCTTCCTTGGCGGCGAAGCGCTTGGCGTAGGAGGCGGCGCGTCCCGCCTTGGCGTCGGAGCGCCGGCGCTCCACCTCGGTGAAGCAGCGCTCGACGAAGCGCCCGCCGAAACGCTCCAGCACTTTCTCGATGCGCCGAATGTCGCAGAGATCGTTGCCGATGCCGATGATCATGGGCGCACGCCGCCTTCAGCCATTGACGCGCTCGACCTTGGAAACCGCCTTCTGGCTGCGCAACTGCGCGATAATGGCGTTGAGCTGCTTCAGGTCCCAGACGTCGAGATCGACGATCACCTCGCGGAAATCGCGCGAGCGCGACATGACCTTGATGTCGTCGATGTTGCCGCCGTTGTCGCTGATCGCCCCGGCGATGCCGGCGAGCGCGCCGGGCTCGTTGATCGCCGTGATGGCGACCTGCGCCGGGAACAGTTCCTTGCGGGCGGGATCGATGTCCCACCGGACGTCGAGCCAGCGCTCGGGCTGATCGTCGAAATCCATCAAGGCCGGCGACTGGATCGGATAGATGGTGATCCCCTCGCCGGGCGTGTGGATGCCTACGATCCGGTCGCCCGGCACGGCGCCCCCGTTCGGCGCGAAGCTGACCGGCAGGTCGCCGCCGATGCCGCGGATCGGCAGGGCCTTGGCCGGATCGGCGCTGCCGTCGGGCAGCTTGAAGCGCAGGTTGTCAGCCTTGCCGATCCCGAACCAGCTGGAGTCACCCTTCTCGGGTGCCGCGCCTGCCTTGCGCTGCTCGGCGACATCCGGATGGACCGCCCGAAGCACGTCCCCCGAATAGATCTCGCCGCGGCCCACGGAAGAGAGAACGTCCTCGACCGTCGAGCGCGCCAGGCGGGGCAGAGCCGCCTTGAGCTTCTCGTCCGCATAGATCTTGCCGCCGCGCTCGAAGGCGCGCACGACGATCTGGCGGCCGAGGCCGGTATATTGCGCCCTGACGGCGTCGCGCGTCGCGCGCCGGATCGCCGCGCGGGCCTTGCCGGTCTTCACCAAGCCTTCCCAGGCGGGCGGCGGCACCTGCCCCTCGGCGCAGGCGATCTCGACCTCGTCGCCGTTCTTGAGCTCGGAGATCAACGGCGCCATGCGGCCGTTGATCTTGGCGCCGACCGCCGTGTTGCCGACCGTCGTGTGGATCGCATAGGCGAAATCGATCGGCGTGGCACCGCGCGGCAGCGCGATCAGCCGGCCCTTCGGGGTGAAGCAGAAGACCTGGTCGTGGAACAGTTCGAGCTTGGTATGCTCGAGGAACTCCTCCGGGGTGCCGCCCTCGGCCAGCATGGCGATGGTGCGCTTCAACCCGGTGAAGGCCCGGCTTTCGCCGGCCCGCATGCCGACGTCGAGCACCGCGCCGTCCTTGTAGATCGTATGGGCCGCGATGCCGTTTTCGGCCACGTCGTGCATGGCCTGGGTGCGGATCTGCAATTCGACGCGCCGCTGGCCGGGGCCGACGACGGTGGTGTGGAGCGAGCGATAGTCGTTGCTCTTCGGCGTCGAGATGTAGTCCTTGAACCGCCCGGGAACGTTGGGCCATTGGGTGTGGACGATCCCCAGCACCCGGTAGCAGTCCTCGACGCGGTCGACGATGACCCGGAAGCCGAAGATGTCCGACAACTGCTCGAGCGCCAGCGACTTCTGCTCCATCTTGCGCCACACCGAATAGGGCTGCTTCTGGCGCCCGTTGACCGAGGCCTTGATGCCCTGATCGAAAAACCGGTCGGTGAGCTCGTTCTCGATCTTGGCGATGAGGCCGCCGAAGCGCGCCGTCATGTCGTCGAGCCGATCGACGATCATCTTGTGCGCATCGGGCATGAGATGGGCGAAGGCCAGGTCCTCGAGCTCGTTGCGCAGGCTCTGCATGCCCATGCGCCCGCTCAGCGGCGCATAGATGTCGAGCGTCTCCTGCGCGATGCGGACGCGCTTCGACTCCGGCATGAAGTGGAGCGTGCGCATATTGTGCAGCCGGTCGGCGAGCTTGACCAGAAGCACCCGGATGTCGTCGGCAATGGCGAGCAGGAGCTTGCGCAGGTTCTCGGCCTGGGCGGCCTGCTTGGAGACGAGATCGAGCTTCCTGATCTTGGTGAGCCCCTCGACGAGATTGCCGATCTCGGGGCCGAAGAGATGGTCGATCTCCTCGCGCGTCGTGGCCGTATCCTCGATCGTGTCGTGCAACACCGCCGCCACGATCGTGGCATCGTCGAGCTTGAGATCGGTGAGGATGCCCGCCACTTCGAGCGGATGGGCGAAGAAAAGGTCGCCCGAAGCCCGCTTCTGGGCGCCGTGGGCCTTCATCGCATAGACGTAGGCGCGATTGAGCAGCACCTCGTCCGTGTCGGGATTATAGCTCCGGACGCGGTCGACGAGCTCGTATTGGCGCATGATTTTGGCGGGCGCCGACCGCCGCGGCGCGGTGATGCCAGTCGTCATGAGCCCATTATCGGGGCCCTTGCAAGTCTCGGCAAGGCTCAACGCGCGTCCGCTGGGCGCACGCGGACGCGATTCTCCGCCACGAGGCCGACGGGGATCTCGCGAAGCGTCCGGCTCGGCTCCGCCATCGCCGAAGCCTAAGAGCATGTTCGGCTGTTGCCGAACTGCTCCAGCTTTGAACGGCTCTCAGGGCCCTGCCCCGCATCGCCGCTTCGATGCCCTGACCTTCTCCTCCAGGGGCCGCGACGAAACGCCGCCCTGCCCTACTCTCCGTCCTCTTCCGTCTCGGCCGGAGGAACGAGGCCTTCGAGGCCCCGCAGCAGGTCCTCCTCGGTCATGCGATCGAACTGCACCTCGCCGCCGGCGTCGCGGTCTGCGTCGCCGGCCGGGACCATCGAGGGAACGACCTCCGGTTCGGGCTCGTCGACCTCGACGTGCTTCTGCAGGGAGTGGATCAAGTCCTCTTTCATGTCTTCCGGCGCGAAGCGTTCGTCGGCAATCTCGCGCAACGCCACGACCGGGTTCTTGTCGTTGTCGCGGTCGACAGCGATCGGCGCTCCCGACGAGATCATCCTGGCCCGATGGCTGGCCAGCAGCACCAGTTCGAACCGGTTCTCAATCTTGTCGACGCAATCTTCCACCGTCACCCGAGCCATGCAGCATCCCTTGACACGTATTAAAAAACAACATTGCCGTAGCATCGGCTTGACGCCGCGCGCAAGTCGAATCATGATGTCGGGAATGCTCGGGCGCTTTAAGCCGCATTGGCAAACCGATTGGTCACGCTTCCGTTGGCGGAAGACGTTTTCGCCGAAACCTAATTGCGAGTTTTCCGGGAATTTCTGGCCGATTCTCTTTCTGTGCGAGATCGACTAAATTTGCCCTCATTGTGAGCGTAGTTTGTCAAGTCATAGAAATGAAAGCTTCGTTACGAGGACGGCACGCGCTTCATCCGGCGCCGTGGCGTCTGCTCCTGACATGGCCGCCTCTGCTCGAAGATTCATTCCCGTTAGCCCAAAGTGTTGGCGCCACGGCCTTTGCGGTCGTCGCCGATCTTTGATAGATGAAAATTCCGACATCAGAGTCCGCTAAATGTCCCAGCAAGAACGCATCGCCCTGTTCATCGACGGCGCCAACCTCTATGCAACCGCCAAGACCCTTGGTTTCGATATCGATTACAAGAAGTTGCTGCGGGAGTTCCAGGGCAAGGGGCGGCTGATTCGGGCATTTTACTACACCGCGCTGGTCGAGGATCAGGAGTACTCGTCGATCCGGCCGTTGATCGACTGGCTGGATTACAATGGCTATGCGGTGGTCACCAAGCCGACGAAGGAATTCGTCGATTCGATGGGCCGCCGCAAGGTCAAGGGCAACATGGACATCGAGCTCGCGGTCGACGCCATGGAGATGGCGGCGCATATCGATCACATGGTGCTGTTTTCCGGCGATGGCGACTTTCGCTCGCTCGTCGAAGCCGTGCAGCGTCATGGGGTGCGGGTCTCGGTCATCTCGACGGTCACGACGCAACCGCCGATGGTGGCGGATGAGCTGCGCCGGCAGGCCGACGAATTCGTGGATCTCGTGCATCTCGTCGCCAAGGTCGGACGCGACAACGACCGGCCGGAGCGGGTCTCGCGCGCCGGCGACCGGCGGGCCAACCTGGCGCATTCCTATGCGGGCGGCCATGACGACGAGGGGTCCGACACGCGTTGAGGGACACGGCATCGGGCGGGGAGCCGCCGTACGATTGTGCCCGCTGCCCGCGTCTCGTCGACTACCGCCAGGAGAATCGCCGCAGGGACCCCGCGGGCCATAATGGTCCGGTTAGGTCCTTCGGGCCGTCGCAAGCTCGCCTGCTCGTCGTGGGCCTCGCGCCCGGCGTGAGCGGTGCGAACCGGACCGGACGCCCCTTCACGGGTGACTGGGCGGGCGATCTTCTCTACGAGACGCTGGCACTTTTCGGCTTCGCGTCGGGGTCGTACGACGAGCTGCCCGACGACGGCTTGTCACTGTCGGACTGCATGGTGACGAACGCGGTCCGCTGCGTGCCGCCGGCCAACAAGCCGACGCCCGACGAGATCGCCACCTGTCGCGATTTCCTGACCGGCCGGATGGCCGCCCTGCCCCGTCTCGACGTCGTCGTGGCGCTCGGGCGGATCGCCCACGACAGCCTTCTGCGCGCCTGTGCGACGAGGCTCGCGGCTCATCCGTTCGGACATGGCCAAGTTCACGAGGTCGCCTTCGGCGGACGTCCCTTGCGTCTCTTCGACAGCTATCACTGCTCACGCTACAACACCAATACGGGTGTGCTGACGCCCGAGATGTTCCGAGCCGTGTTCCGCTCGGTCCGCGCCGCTCTCGGCGGTTGAGCCCGTTCAGCCCTTGTCGCGCAAGAGGCGCGACTTCTCCCGGTTCCAGTCGCGCAGCTTCTCGGTCTCGCGCTTGTCGTGCAGCTTCTTGCCTCGCCCGACCGCAAGCTGCAACTTGGCCAGGCCACGCGCATTGAAATAGATCTTCAGCGGCACGATGGTCATGCCTTCGCGCTCGACGCCCTGCTTCAGGCGAGCGATCTCACGGGCCTTCATCAAGAGCTTGCGCGGGCGCTTGGGCTCATGGTTGAAGCGGTTGCCCTGGCCATATTCCGGAATGGTGGCGTTGATGAGGAACAATTCGCCTTTGTCGGCCGAGGCGTAGCTTTCGGCGATCGTCGCCTTGCCGGTGCGCAGCGACTTGACCTCGGTGCCGGTCAGCATCATGCCCGCCTCGTAGGTTTCCCCGATCTCGTAGTTGTACCGGGCCCGGCGGTTCTCGGACACGATCTTGAAATTGCTGGGCTCTTTGGCCACGAGGTGCTTTCCGGGCTCAGCCGTTCAAGAGGCCGGCATGGGTCATGGCCTCGCGGACCACGGCGCGCGCCGGTTCGCTCAGCGGCACCAGCGGCAGGCGCACCTCCTCGCCGAGGCGCCGAAGCAGCGAGAGCGCATATTTCGGCCCGGCCGGATTGGGCTCGACGAAGAGCGCCGCATGCAGCGGCACGAGGCGATCCTGCTCGGCGAGCGCCGTCGCATAATCCCCCTCGAGCGCCGCCGTCTGCAAGGCCGCGCAGGCGCGGGGCGCCACATTGGCGGTGACCGAGATGCAGCCGTGCCCGCCGGCCGCCAGATAGGCCAGCGCCGTCATGTCCTCGCCCGAGAGCTGGATGAAGTCCGGACCCAGGGCGTGGCGCTGCAGCGAGACGCGGGCGAGATTGCCCGTGGCGTCCTTGACCCCGACGATGTTCCTGAGCCCGTAGAGCCGCTGCATCGTCTCGACGTTCATGTCGACGACGGAGCGCGGCGGGATGTTGTAGATGAAGATCGGGATGCCGACGGCATCGTCGATCGCCTTGAAGTGGCGATAGAGGCCTTCCTGGCTGGGCTTGTTGTAGTAGGGCGTGACGACGAGAAGCGCGGCGGCTCCTGCCTTCTCGGCGTAGCGGGCAAGGTCGATCGCCTCGGTGGTGTTGTTCGAGCCCGCGCCCGCCATGACCGGCACGCGGCCCTTGGCCTCCGCGATGCACAGATCGACGATCCTCTTGTGCTCGTCGTGCGACAGCGTCGGGCTCTCCCCGGTCGTGCCGCACGGCACGAGGCCGTGGGCCCCACTCTCGATCTGCCAGCCGACGAGGTCGCGGAAGGCATTCTCATCCACCTTGCCGTCCTTGAACGGCGTCACCAGCGCCGTCAGCGAACCCTTGAACTGCGCCCTCATGAAACACGGCCTTACGACGGAGATGTCCAGCCGACACGGCGAAGCCTAACCGGCGCCGCAATTCGATGGCTGGTTGACGGAGACAGCGGGTTTATCGCGCGATGGCGGCGCTGAAAAGACCATCTTTGTCAATCGGCACGAAAAGCGGCAAGGCGAGGCTTGGTTTAAGTTTCGTAAACGCACCGGGAGCAGGATGGAGTGGATGGGTCCGCATTCAACTCCCGATTTCAGGTGGTGACCGCATGTCCAAGGCCCGCGTAGCGTGTCTCCTGCTCACCGGAGTCGGCTTGGCGTGCCTCGTCGCTCTCGCCGTGCCGGGCACGCGTCGAGGTCTCGAACAGGCGCTCAGGGTGCGCATCCCGCACCTGCACGGCGGCATCCGCACGGCGTCGCGCTCACCCGCCCTGGAGCCGCGCGAATCCGTCACAGCGCAACAGGGACCGGGCAAGATCACGACCCGGGCGACCGACGACTTCGCCGGAGGCGCTCTTCCGACATCGACCCCCGTGCAGGAAAGCGCCGCCGAGACGGCGGCGAAGCCGTCGACCGAGGTCGACCCGCCGCCCGGCCCGAACCTCGCCCAGACGGATCCCGATGTCGAGCGCGTCCGCCAGGCGCTGGCGCTCTATCGCAAGGGAGACCTCGCCGGCGGAGATGCCATCGCCCGGACGGCGACCGGATCGATCGCGCGCCTGACGCTCGAATGGGTGGCGCTCAAGCTCCAGCCCCAGCATGCCGGACTGCAGCGCGAGGATGCCTACGCGGCCGCGCATCCCGATTGGCCGTCGATGCCCTGGCTCAAGCGCCGCATCGAGGAGGCGGTCGCCGCGCAGAAGGACGACGTCACGGGCGCCGTCGACACGCGGCTGTCGGCCGGTCCGCTGCTGACCGTGGCCGGCAAGCTGGCGCTGGCCCGGCTCGAGCGGTCGCGCGGCCAGATCGCCGAGGCGCGCAAGACCGTCGCCCAGGTCTGGCGAGACGAGGATCTCTCACCCTGGCAGGAGGGCTACATCCTGCACGAATTCGGCGACCTCATCGACAAGGCGGATCACAAATACCGGGCCGATCGCCTTCTCTACAAGGAGGAGACGGCGGCCGCGCTGCGGGAGGCGGCGCTCGCCGGGCCCGACGTGGTGCTGCTCGCCAAGGCGCGCGCCGCCGTCATCGCCAACGCGTCGTCCGATGCCGCCATGGCGGCCGTCCCCAAGGCGCTCCAGTCCGACCCGGGCCTGATCTTCGCGCGCATCCAGAAGGCGCGCCGTGCCGACCGCATCGACGACGCCGCCGCCCTGATGCTGTCGGCCCCGCACGACCCGCAATTGCTCGTCGACGGCGACGAGTGGTGGGTGGAACGCCGCCTGATCGCTCGCAAGCTGCTCGATCGCGGCGACGCCAAGCGCGCCTACCGGATCGCGGCCGAACATTCGGCGATCTCGCCCGCCATGAAGATCGAGGCCGAGTTTCATGCCGGCTGGATCGCGCTGCGCTTTCTCGACGACGCCAAGCTGGCGATCCCGCATTTCGACGCCATGGCGGCGATGGCCGAGACGCCGATCTCGCGCGCGCGGGCCGCCTATTGGCAGGGCCGCGCCGCGGAGGCGGCGGGCGAGGTGCCGGAGGCGGCGCGCTTCTACACCGCAGCGGCACAATATCCCATCACCTTCTATGGCCAGTTGGCAGCCGCCAACACGGGCCGCACCACGCTCACGTTGGACGACAAGGTGACGCCCGCGGTCGGTGATGCCCGCTCGGAGGCCGTGCGGGTTGCCGAATATCTGTTCGGCGTCGGCGCGCGCGACATCGCGCTGCCGCTGGCGCTCGACATCGCCCGCAACGAGCCCGACGAGGCCCAGGTCGCGGCGATGGGCGCCGTCGTCGAAAGGGCGCACGATGCCTGGGCGACCCTTGCGGTCGGCAAGGCCGCGACGCAGCGCGGCATGCCGCTCGACGAGGCCGCCTTCCCGACCTTCGGCATCCCGCAGTTCCAGCCGCTGCGCAATTCGGCCGACCTCGCCGTCGTCTATGCGATCGCCCGCCAGGAAAGCGAGTTCGACCAAAGATCGGCATCGTCGGCCGGGGCCAAGGGGCTGATGCAGATGATCTCGTCGACGGCGCGGCGCACCGCCGAGCATGCCGGCGTCGACTACACCGACGCGCGGCTCGCCAGCGATGCCGCCTTCAATGCGCAGCTCGGCGCCGCCCACCTCGGCGAATTGCTCGACGAGCAGGGCGGCTCGCTGATCCTGACCTTCGCGGCCTACAATGCCGGGGGGCGGAACGTGAAGGACTGGATCGAAGCCTACGGCGACCCGCGCAAGCCCGGGGTCGACCCGGTCGACTGGATCGAGCGCATCCCCTTCACCGAGACGCGCAACTACGTCCAGCGGGTGATGGAAAACCTGCAGATCTACCGGATCCGGCTCGGGCGCCCCTCGACGCTCGCGGTCGGCGCCGAGGCGCTCGCCAGCGCCGGCAAGGGTACCTGACCACGACATGACGCAGGCCGCCTTTACGAGCCGCTACATCCCCACCGCGGACGGGCTCAAGCTGCATCTTCGTGACTATGGTGGCGTCTCGTCCTCCACCCCGCCGGTCGTCTGCCTGCCCGGACTGTCGCGCACGACGGCCGATTTCGCCATCCTGGCGGAAGCGCTGGCCGCCATGGACGGGCGGCGCGTCCTCGTCATCGATGCGCGCGGCCGGGGTCTCTCCGACCGCGATCCCGATCCGCGCAACTACAATCCTGCGATCGAGAGCGGCGACGTGCTCACGGCGCTGGCCGCGATGGGGGTCGCCGAAGCGATCTTCGTCGGCACGTCGCGCGGCGGCATCGTCACCATGCTGCTCGCGCCGCACCATCCGGAGCTGATCCGCGGCGTGGTGCTGAACGACATCGGGCCGGTGCTCGAACGCGCGGGCCTCGAACGCATCCGCGGCTACGTCGGCAAATTGCCGCAGCCGCGCTCCTGGGACGAGGCCGTGGCCGTGCTGAAGCGCATCGCCGGCCGGGATTTCACCGCGCTACGCGATGCCGACTGGCTGCATTATGCCCATCTGACCTTCCGCGACGAGGACGGTCGCTTCGCGCCGGTCTACGACCCGGCGCTCATGCACAACGTCGCCGCCATGGACCTCGACGACATCCCGACGCTGTGGCCGCAGTTCGAAGCGCTTGGCGGCGTGCCGGTCCTCGTCGTCCGTGGCGAGAATTCGGACCTCCTGTCCGTCGCGACGGCCGCCGAGATGCGCCGGCGCCATCCCGATTGCACGCTTCTGTCGGTGCCGGGGCAGGGCCACGCCCCGTTCCTGACCGATGCCCCGACGGTCGCGGCCATCCGCGATTTCGTCGCCCGCTGCTCGCGGTCGCCCCGAGCACCCGCCTGCCCTCGCCCATGATGGCGATTTCATGCACAGCCGATGGTCTAAGTGAGTATTCGCGCGCAACGCGTGATCACGATGAACGTTGTTGCCAACATGTGACGCATTTCTGTGAGCGGACATACGTTTCCATGCGGTGAATGCCGATTCACGCTTACATTCGGAAGAATATCCGCTAGATCAGTGAACGAAATACTTGGATCGGGCGTTAGGCGCTCGATACCCTGTCAGGAGTTTTCGATGATCAAGCTTGGACGCACCGCCCTCCCCACGACGATCGCGGCACTCGCCTGCGCTGCCTTGCTCGGCACGGCCGGGGCCGCTCAAGCCCAAAGTGCCGACCGCTATGGTCCCGACGCCATGCATTCGCGGGCTCGGCATCTGGTGAAGCACAATTATGCCAGGCCCGCGGGCCATTATCGCGCCCTCACCGTCCGGCGTCGGCGACCGGTCGAACCCGAGATCGCCATCTTGCCGCCGCCGCCGGCGGGTCCGGGCGTCATCGTGACGGGGCCGATCCGCGCCGCGAGCGCCATCGTAGACTTGCCGTTCCGTATCCTCGGCGACATCTTCCCCGCGCAGGGCAGTGTCGCGGCCAATCCGCTCGTGCTGGTGGGTGCGCCGATCCAGGCCGCCGGTCGCATCGCCCAGGTTCCGTTCAGGATCGCCGAAGCGCCCTTCGAGCCAGCGCCCGCGGTCTATACCGGGCCGGAGCTGTTCTGACGCACCGGCTGGAGGGCGTGCACGCCCTCCAGCGGACCCGCACGGCTGTCCAATCCCGGTAGAAGGTGACGGACCGGGCCGGACGGATGGTGGCGGTTTTCTTGTGGCGGCCAGCTTGCCAGTCGACTCGGCATGGCATTGACGATTAAGACACGACCGCACCCCGGCCGAGCCATCCGATCCTCATGACGACCGACACGTCCAGACTGACCTATGCGGATGCGGGCGTCGACATCGACGCGGGCAACCGCACGGTCGACCTCATCCGCTCCGAGGTCCGCTCGACGCGACGCCCCGGCGCCGACGCCGAGATCGGCGGATTCGGCGGCTTGTTCGACCTCAAGGCGGCCGGCTTCCGGGATCCGATCCTGGTCGCGGCCAACGATGGGGTCGGCACCAAGGTCAGGATCGCCTACGAGACCGGCCGCAACGGCACGATCGGCATCGACCTCGTCGCCATGTGCGTCAACGACCTCGTGGTACAGGGGGCCGAGCCGCTGTTCTTCCTCGATTATTACGCGACCGGCAAGCTCGAGCCCGAGGTCGCGGCCGAGATCGTTGCGGGAATCGCGGAGGGCTGCCGGCAGGCCGGCTGCGCCCTCGTCGGCGGCGAGACGGCCGAGATGCCGGGGATCTATGCCGGACGATCCTATGACCTTGCCGGTTTCGCGGTGGGCGCGGTCGAGCGCGGCCACCTCCTACCGCGCGCCGTCGACGTCGGCGACATCATTCTCGGCCTGCCCTCCTCGGGGCTCCATTCCAACGGCTTTTCGCTGGTGCGCCGCATCGTGGACCGGACGGGTCTCGATTGGGGCAGCCCCGCCCCCTTCGCCCAAGCGACCACGCTCGGCGAGGCGCTGCTCGTCCCGACCCGCATCTATGTGAAGGCGCTGCTCGCCGCGCTGCGCCGGACGCAGGCGATCCGGGCGCTGGCCCATATCACGGGGGGCGGGTTCATCGACAACCTGCCGCGCGCCCTGCCCGATGGGCTCGGCTGCGCCCTCGATCTCGACCGCGTGGCGGTGCATCCGGTATTCCGCTGGCTCGCCGAAGCCGGCCGGATATCGGCGCACGAGATGGCCCGCACCTTCAATTGCGGGATCGGCATGGCGGTCTTCGTTGCGGCAGCGCAAGAGGCCGAGGTCACCGCCCTGTTCGAAAGCCTCGGCGAGACACCGGTTCGTGTCGGCGAGGTCGTCGAAGCGCAGGGCGCCGAGCGCGTCACGATCCGCCGGGCGCTAAGGCTTTGACGGATCCGTCCCGCCGGACCGCCGTCTTCATTTCGGGGCGCGGCTCGAACATGCGCTCGCTCGTCGCGGCGAGCCGGCGCGACGGCTTCCCGGCGGAGATCGCGCTCGTCCTGTCGAACGATGCCGAGGCGCCCGGCCTCGCCTGGGCCGCGCAACAGGGCCTCGCCACGCTCGCCCTGCCGCATCGCGGCTTCGCCAGCCGCGCGGCCTTCGATGCAGCGATCCAGGCCGCGCTCGACGATCGCGGCATCGACCTCATCTGCCTCGCCGGCTTCATGAGGCTCCTGACGCCGGAGTTCGTCGACCGATGGTCGGGACGGATGATCAATGTCCATCCCTCCTTGCTCCCCGCGTTCAGGGGACTCGACACCCATACGCGGGCGATCGCGGCGGGCGTGACGCTGCACGGCTGCACGGTGCACTACGTCGTGCCGGAGGTCGACGCCGGGCCGATCATCGCCCAGGCTGCCGTGCCGGTGCTGGAGGGCGACACGCCGGAGGGTCTCGCGGCGCGGGTGCTCGCGGAGGAACACCGGATCTATCCGCAGGCGCTCGAGGGCGTCGCCTCGGGCCGGATCAGGCTCGTCGATGGGCGCGTCGTCGGCACGGTGACTGGGGAGCTCCGGCTGGGCGGTCCCTTTCAGGCCCCTCGTCCTGAGCGGCTGCTTGCGCAGCAAGCCGAAGGACGAGGGGTCCACAAGCCCGCGCTTGACGCCCTCGATCCTTCGACAGGCTCAGGATGAGGGCTTTGTTTGCCGGAATGGTTCGAAACCAACACGATCGGGAGCCAGGCCTCAGCCGGGGATCTGCTCCGGCTTGAAGAACTGGGCGATCTCCTGCTTCGCCGTTTCCGGCGCATCCGAGCCGTGCACCGAATTCTCGCCCATCGACAGCGCGAAGTCCTTGCGGATCGTGCCGGGATCGGCCTTCTCGGGGTTTGTGGCGCCCATCACCTCGCGGTATTTGAGGATGGCGTTGTCGCCCTCGAGCACCTGGACCACCACCGGGGCGCTCGTCATCATCTCCACGAGCTCGCCGAAGAACGGCCGCTCCTTGTGCACCGCGTAGAATTGCTCGGCTTCGGCGCGGCCCATATGGATGCGCCGCTGTGCCACGATGCGCAGGCCCGCCGCCTCGATCTTCGCGTTGACGGCGCCCGTCAGGTTGCGGCGCGTCACGTCGGGCTTGAGGATCGAGAAGGTACGCTCGGTGGCCATGAAGAACTCGTGCGGTGAGAGAGGAAAGACGCGCGGCTCTTAGCAGCGGAGTCCCGAGGCGACAAGGCCGCCGCTCTTGCCTTGCGGCGTGCCTCGCGCCAAAAGACCCGCCATGCTCCATATCAACGACCTCACCTACCGGCTCGGGCCGCGGATCCTGTTCGATCGCGCGACGGCCGCCATCCCGACCGGGGCGCGAACCGGCTTCGTCGGCCGCAACGGCACCGGCAAGACGACGCTGTTCCGCATGATCGCGGGCGAGGTCTCGCCGGAATCGGGCACGCTGTCGATCCCGCGCGCCATGCGGCTCGGCCAGGTCGAGCAGGAGGCGCCGGGCGGCGCGACGACGCTGATCGATTTCGTGCTGGAGGCGGATCGCGAACGCGCGAGCCTCATGGCCGAAGCCGAGACCGCGGCGGATCCGCACCGCATCGCCGAGATCCACACGCGGCTCGTCGATATCGAGGCCCATGCGGCGCCCTCGCGCGCCGCCACGATCCTCACCGGCCTCGGCTTCGACGAGGCGGCGCAGAACACCGCGCTGTCGGAATTCTCCGGCGGCTGGCGCATGCGGGTGGCGCTCGCCGCCGTGCTGTTCACCCGGCCCGACCTGCTGCTGCTCGACGAGCCGACGAACTACCTCGACCTCGAAGGCACGCTCTGGCTCATCGACTATCTCGCGACCTATCCGGCGACGGTGCTGATCATCAGCCACGACCGCGACCTGCTCGACGCCGTCTGCGACCACATCCTGCATCTCGACCGCGCCAAGCTCACCCTGTGGCGGGGCAATTACGACAGCTTCGAGCGGCAGCGGCGCGAGCAGCAGGCGATCCTCGTCAAGGCGCAGAAGAAACAGGAGGAGCAGCGCAAGCACCTGCAGAGCTTCGTCGACCGCTTCCGCGCCTCGGCCACCAAGGCGAGCCAGGCGCAGTCGCGCCTCAAGATGCTGGCCCGGATGCAGCCCGTCACCGCCATCGTCGACAGCGAGGTGCTGCCGTTCCGCCTGCCCTCGCCGGAGCGGCCGCTGAGCCCGCCCATCGTGGCGCTCGACGCGGCGAGCGTCGGCTACGGCGAGCGGACGGTCCTCTCGCGCCTCGGCCTCAACGTCTCGAACGACGACCGGATCGGGCTGCTCGGCGCCAACGGCAACGGCAAGTCGACCTTCGCCAAGCTCGTCGCCGGCCGGATGGAGGTCATGGCCGGCACGATGCGGCGTTCGACCAAGCTCAAGGTCGGCTTCTTCGCCCAGCATCAGGTCGAGGAGCTCGGCGAGGGACTGACGCCCTACAATTACGTCGCCGAGCGGCTCAAGGACGCCACCGAATCGAAGATCCGGACGCGTTGCGCCGGCCTCGGCTTCCCGGCCCAGAAGGCCGATACGCCGGTGGCGCAGCTCTCGGGCGGCGAGAAGGCGCGGCTGATGATGGGGCTTGCGGCCTTCGACCATCCGCATCTGCTCATCCTCGACGAGCCGACGAACCATCTCGACATCGACAGCCGGGCGGCGCTGATCGACGCGATCAACGACTATGCGGGCGCGATCATGCTGATCTCGCATGACCGCTACCTCATCGATGCCTGCGCCGACCGGCTGTGGCTCGTCTATGGTGGCACGGTCAAGCCCTTCGACGGCGACATGGACGACTACACGGCGCTGGTCTTGAGCCGCGCCGGCGGCGAGAACCGAAACGGTCGACGCGGCGGCAAGCCCGAGACGACCCAGCCGAAAGCATCCCCTCCGCCGTCTCCCGGCCGCGCCGCGCAGCAGGCGAGGAAGCAGATCCAGGCCCTCGACGAGAAGATGAAGAAGCTCGGCGGGCTGATCGCGCGCGTCGATGCGGCGCTCGTCGACCCCAACGCCTATTCGCGCGATGCCGGCAAGGCCGGGCAGCTGGCGCAGCAGCGTGCCGAGCTGCAGCGCGCGCTGATAGTGGCGGAAGACGAATGGCTGGCGCTGACTGCGGAGTTCGAGGAAGTCGGGTGAGCTGCGCCCGCCGCGAACGGAGGGATCCATGCTGAAGGGCGGTGTCGTCCAGTTCAACCACAAGCCAGGCGACAAGGTCGCGAATCTGGCGATCGTCGAGCGCTACGCGGCGGAAGCCGCCAGGGCATCCGTCAAGATCCTCGTCTTCCCGGAAATGTGCCTGACCGGCTACTGGCACGCCCGCAACCTCGACCACGCCGGCTGGACCGCATTGTCCGAACCGGTGCCCGGCGGGCCCTCCACCGGGACGGTCGCCACGCTCTCGTGCAGGTTCGATATGGCGATCGGCGTCGGCCTCGTCGAGCGGGCGGGCGACGGGCGCCTGTTCAATACCTATGTGGTCGCGCTGCCGGACGGCACGATTCATCGTCATCGCAAGCTGCACGCCTTCGAAAGTCGGCATGTGTCGAGCGGCGACGCCTTCACGGTCTTCGACACGCCTTGGGGCGTCAAGCTCGGCATCCTGATCTGCTGGGACAACAACCTCGTCGAGAACGTCCGCGCGACGGCGCTGCTTGGTGCCGACATCCTGATCGCGCCGCATCAGACGGGCGGCACGGACTCCCGCAGCCCGCATGGCATGAAGCCGATCGACCCGGAACTATGGCGGCGGCGGGCCGCGGACCCGGAGCGGCTGCGCGCCGAGTTTCAGGGCGACAAGGGTCGCGGATGGCTGATGCGCTGGCTGCCCGCGCGCGCCCATGACAACGGGCTATTCATCCTCTTCGCCAACGGCGTCGGTGAGGACGATGGCGAGGTGCGGACCGGCCATGCGATGATCCTCGATCCCTATGGCCGCATCGTCGCCGAGAGCACGTCCATCGACGACGACCTCGTTACGGCGGAGCTCGATCTCGACCTTCTGCCGCTGTCGACCGGCCGGCGGTGGATTCGCGGCCGACGCCCCGAACTCTATGCCAGCCTGGTGCGGCCGCTCGGCCACGAGCTTTCGCCCTATGACGCACGCTTCTCGACCGACCCTGTCACTCGCCGATAGTCGGAGTTGCGGAGATCACGGCACCTTCGGCAGGTTCCTGGGCTGGAAACGTTCCGGCGCCGGGTAGGTGAGGACGCCGTTCTCCATCTTGAACCCTGACCCGGGCGGCGGCGCGACCGGTCGGGAGGTCGCCGCCGCGGCGGCCGAGGGACGCACGGGCCGGCTCGCGCGGCCCTGGGGCACCGGCGGTGCGACCGGGATCGAGGCCCGCTTGCCGCCGCGCACGGTCAGCTCGCGCGGCGGCGCCACGGGCCCGCTCAGCGGCAAGGCGGCGAAGCGCAGGGCGCGCACCGGAGACGCGGGGGTGACCGACTTCTCGCCCGGCGTGTCGACGATGTCGACACCTTGGAACGGCGGCCGGAAGCTCGCGCGGCTCCCCGGCGGCCAGGGAGCGCAGGAACCGTAGGCCTTGGCGCATTGCTGGAGCGTCGGGTAGGCCGTCGTATCGGCCTCGAAGGCGCCCCTGGCCCGGGCGAAGGCGGATCTGCAGGCGAACGGGGTGAGGATATGCTCGCCGACGCATTGCGCCTCGGTGCCGTAGGTCATGAACTTGGCCCGCAGGGTCGCGGCCGGAGCCGGACTAGCCCCGGCCAGAAGGCCGAGCGCGAGCGCGATGCAGGGGATCAGGCGCGTTTGGTCCACCGTCCGTCCTCGCTCTGCTGCCAGTAGCTCACGGCATGGCCCGCGCCCTTGAGGGCCGACCATTGCCGCCGGGCGCCCTCGAGCTCCTCCTCGTCGCGGCCGTCGAAGATCAACACGGCGCGGGCGTAGTCCGCCCCCGGGCTCTTCAGGGCCGGCTCGACCTCGGCGCCCTCGACGAAGAAACGGATCGCCGCACCGTTGGGATTGGCGTCGTCGTCGGTCAGGTAGACGGGCTGCATGACGGCATTCCCATCCCGCTTCGTGCCATGAGCCAGGAAGCTCGCCTCGTCATAGGTCCAGAGCGCGAGATCGAGCGCCTCTACCCGTTCGGCGCTTCTCGTCTGGACGACGGCCCGCCAGCCCCGCACGATCGACTTCTCGACCAGGACCGGCAGCACGGTCTCGACGGGCCGGCCTTCAAGATGATAGAACCAGACCTCGGTCATCGTCGATTGTGCCGAATTCATCCTTCGTAGCCGTCCGTCACCAGCCGGTCGAGCAGGCGCACGCCCCAGCCGGAGCCCCAGCTCTGGTTGATCTCGTCGCTCGGCGATCCCATGCCGGTGCCGGCGATGTCGAGATGCACCCAGGGAACATCGTTGACGAAGCGCTGCAGGAACTGTGCGGCGGTGATCGACCCGCCGTGCCGGCCGCCGGTGTTCTTCATGTCGGCGAACTTGGAATCGATCAGCTTGTCGTAGGCGGGTCCGAGCGGCAGCCGCCACACCTTCTCGCCCGTCTCCTTGCCGGCCGCATGCAGCTTCTCGGCGAGGGCGTCGTTGTTGGAGAAGAGCCCGGCATGCTCGTGGGCCAAGGCGACCAGGATGGCGCCGGTGAGCGTCGCAAGATCGATCATGAACTGCGGCTTGAACCGCTCCTGGACGTACCAGAGGAGATCGGCCAGGACGAGGCGCCCCTCCGCATCGGTGTTGATGATCTCGATCGTCTGGCCCGACATGGATTTGACGATGTCGCCGGGGCGCTGCGCGCGGCCGTCCGGCATGTTCTCGACGAGCCCGATCACGCCGATGGCATTGACCTTGGCCTTGCGCGAGGCGAGGGCGTGCATCAGGCCGACCACGCAGGCGGCGCCCGCCATGTCGCCCTTCATGTCCTCCATGCCGGCGGCCGGCTTGATGGAGATGCCGCCCGTGTCGAAACACACCCCCTTGCCGACGAAGGCGAGCGGCGGCGTAGCGGCGCCGGCGCCGTTCCAGCGCATGATGGCGACGCGCGCCTCGTGCGCCGATCCTTGGCCGACGGCGAGCAGCGCCCGCATGCCCAGCGCCTCCATCGCTGGAATGTCGAGCACCTCGACCTCAACGCCGACGGAGGCGAGCTCGGCGGCCCGCCGCGCGAATTCGACCGGGTAAAGGACGTTCGGCGGCTCGTTCACCAGGGTGCGCGCCAGCCACACGCCCTCCGCCACGGCGCGTCCGGCGCGGGCGAGGTCGCGCACCGCCGCCGGATCCGCCACGGCGATGGTCACGACCGGAGGCTCGCCCTTCTCGGCGGCGTCCTTCTTGGTCTTGTACTGATCGAACTTGTAGGCCCTGAGCCTGATCCCCTGCGCCACATCGGCGGCGGCCCGCGACGAGGGCGGCGTTCCTGGAAGGTCGAAGACGATCGTGACACGGCTGCCGTCGCGGATGCGGCCCATCACCGTCCCGCCGAGCACCACGTAGTCGCTGCCGGCCGCCTCGCCGTCGACGCCGACGACGACGAGCCTGTCGGCCTCGATCCCGGCCGGTGCGAGGATCTCCATCGCGGTCTTCGGCTTGCCCTTGAAGCCCGTCGCGGCGGCCGCCTTCTGCAGCGAGGCCGTCACCGGGCCGAGGACGGCCTCGGCCGCCGCGCTCGGTTTCAGGTCCTCGCCGACGAACACCACGAGGGTACGCGGCTCGCTGGCACCGGCGCTCTCGGCGAGGCTCGATCTCACCATGGTGAGCGGGAGAAAGTCGACTGTGACGAAATCGGCCATCGTGCTTCTTCAAATCCGGTTCGGTTCGGGATCGCTCGACCCGCGTTGCAGGCCGGCAAGGCCGACCCGTGCGGCGACCCGCAGGGCCGCGCATCCTCGCACGACTATGCCACCTGGGTCGGGACGGCGGCAATGTAAAGCCGAGGGCAAAGCTTCTTTTTTCCGCCGTGAAACGGCCGCCTCGCCACGTTCAACGTAACCGCCGGGCCACGCCGAGCAGATAAATAGCCGGCGCCGGCGGCCGGCGACCGGACGGGCTTGCACGCGGGCCCCCTACCTTTTAGCCAAGTCGTGACGGGAGGTGGATCGTTTGGCGGTGCTTCGGGATGTCGGATGTCGGTCGCAAGGCTGCGTGAGGTGGAATGAATCTCGTCGAGAACTACGTCTTCCGGACCGCCCGGACGGCCTTCCTGGCCAGCCTCGGCGTTCTTACGGCTGTGATCTGGGTGACCCAGGCCCTGCGTGAATTCGATCTCCTGACGACCAAGGGTCAGTCGATCCTGACCTTTCTCGGCGTGACCATGCTGACCGTGCCGTCGCTCATCGCCGTCATCGCGCCGGTTGCGCTGTTCATCGCGGTCCTTTACGCGCTGAACAAGCTCAACAGCGACAGCGAGCTCATCGTGATGAGCGCCGCCGGGGTCTCCCCCTCCCGCCTGCTGCGTCCCTTCGCGGTGCTGACCCTGATAGCGGCGCTTCTGACCGGTGCCATGACGCTCTACGCCATGCCGTGGAGCTTCGGCGAATTGCGCGACCTCATCATGAGGATCCGGGCGGATTTCATCACCCATGTGGTGCGCGAGGGCACGTTCACGACGCTCGACGACGGTTTCATCTTCCATTACCGCGAGCGCGGTTCCGACGGGTCGTTGCGTTCGATCCTGATGGAGGACCGGCGCGACCCGGCCCACATCACCTCCTATGTCGCCGAGAACGGCCAGGCGATCCAGATAGGCGACAACAACTATCTGGTGCTCACCAAGGGAAGCGTGCAGAGACACCAGCCCGATTCGCGCGATGCCGCCATCGTGATCTTCGACCGTTACGCCCTCGATCTCGCACAGTTCGGTGCGGAAGGCGCCGGTGCGCCGACGAAGCCGCGCGAGCGCTCGACCCGGGAATTGCTCCGGCTCGATCCGAACGATGCCTATGTCAAGCAGCAGCTGGGGCGATTTCGCGCCGAGCTGCACGACCGCTTCGTGGGGCCGCTCTATACGCTGGCCTTCGCCATGGTCGCCTTCGCGGCGCTGGGCCAGGCGCGGACCACGCGCCAGGGCCGCGGCACGGCGATGCTGGCCGCCGTCATCGTCGTGCTCCTGGTGCGCGTCGCCGGCTTCGGGGCTTCGAGCCTCGTCGTGAAATCCTCCGCCTATGTGTCGCTCGACTACGCGGTGCCGCTTCTCGGCTTCGGCGCCGCCGCCTGGTATGCGTTCGGACCGAGGTTCGCCCTGCCCCGCAGACGCGCCCTCGCGTTCCCCGTCGCGTCCCCGGCCTGACGCGTCGCATGATCGGCCTCACCCTTTCCCGGTACCTGTCCTGGAGCTTCGCCCGCACCATCCTGGCGGTCTTCGCGACGATGTTCTGCCTGATCTACCTCATCGATTTCGTGGAGCTGCTGCGTCGCGCCAGCGATGCCAAGACCGCCTCGACCGGCACGATCGCCTGGTTGTCGCTGATGCGCGTTCCCGCCATCGCCGAGCAGATCTTTCCGTTTTCGGTCCTGTTCGGGGCCATGTTCGCCTTCCTGAGCCTGACCCGGAAGCTCGAGCTCGTCGTCGCCAGGGCGGCAGGCGTCTCGGTGTGGCAGTTCATCGTGCCGCCGCTGGCGGTCGCGCTGCTGCTCGGGGTTTTCGCGACCGCGGTCTACAATCCGGTCTCCGCCGTGTCCAAGCAGCGGGCGGCGCGCGTCGAGACCCGGCTCTTCGGCCGAACCGGGAGCGAGTCGGCCGATACCGCGTTCTGGCTGCAGCAGGACGGTGTCGACGGTCAAACGGTGATGCGCGCCGATCGCGCCAGCGACGGCGGCACTGTGCTCTCCGGCGTCACCGCCTTCGTCTATGACCGCGACGGCAGCTTCATGGAGCGGGTCGAGGCCGGCCACGCCGAACTGCGGCCCGGCTTCTGGACGCTCGACGATGCGCGCATCCTGGCGCCCGGAGAAGCGCCCCGAGAGGTCTCCTCCGAGCTGATCGCCACCAACGTGACGCCCGAGCAGGTCCAGCAGAAGTTCGTGGCCCCGGATGCCGTCCCGTTCTGGAGCCTGCCTGGCGTGCGCGACGAGACGGCGCGGGCGGGCCTCAACGCCACCGGCTACGAATTGCAGTATCAGTCGCTGCTGGCCCGGCCGCTGCTGTTCGTCGCGATGATCCTGGTGGCGGCCTCCTTTTCCTTAAGATTTTTCCGCTTTGGTGGCGTCGCCCGCATGGTTGCGGGTGGAGTGGCGGCGGGCTTCGTGCTCTATGTGGCGACGAAGCTCGTGGCCGACCTCGGCGGTGCGGGCCTTCTGAGCGCCCCGGTCGCGGCCTGGATGCCCGCCGTGGTGGGCAGCATGCTGGGATCGCTTGCATTGTTGTATCAGGAGGATGGCTGATGGGGCGGCGTAACGGCCCCGGCGCGTCGGCAAAGGTGAGGCGCCACCACCGGCGTGATTGGGTCGTCGGCTGCATCTGCTGCGCGATGCTGTCCTGGGGCGTGCTCCAGGCCGCCGAGACCCCGGTGCGCGCCCAGCAGGCCGCCGCGCAGCCTGCCGATCCGAACAAGCCCAAGGACCGGCTGCTCGTCGAGGCCAAGCAGCTCGTCTACAATCGCGACACCAACGTCGTGTCGGCCGAAGGCAACGTTCAGCTCTACTACCAGGGCCGCGTGCTCGAGGCCGACAAGGTCACCTACGATCGCACCGCGAACCGCGTCTTCGCGGAGGGCAATGCCAAGATGACGGAGGCCGACGGCACCGTCACCTACAGCGACCGCTTCGACCTGACGGACGATTTCAAGAACGGCTTCATCAACAGCCTCAGCGCCGTCACCAAGGACAAGACCTTCTTCACCGCGCCGCGCGCCGAACGGAGCGCCGGCGAGACGACGACCTTCGACAAGGGGACCTACACGGCTTGCGCGCCTTGCGAGGCTCATCCGGAGCGGCCGCCGCTCTGGCAGATCAAGGCCATGAAGATCATCCACAAGTCCGACGAGCAGATGATCTATTTCGAGGACGCGGTCCTCGAGCTCTACGGCCTGCCGATCGCCTACCTGCCGTATTTCTCGACGCCGGATCCGACCGTCACCCGCAAGACGGGCTTTCTGGTCCCGCACTACGTCTACCAGTCCCGGCTCGGCTTCGGCGCCGCGGCGCCTTTCTTCTGGAACCTCGCCCCGAACTATGATGTCACCCTGACGCCCACGGTGCTGTCCGAGCAAGGCTTCTTCGGTGAGGCCGAGTTCCGCCACCGCTTGGAGACCGGCACCTATTCGATCCTCGCGACCGGCATCTACCAGGCCGATCCCTCGCAGTTTCCGGCCTATCCGTTCGGGACCGGCAATCGCAACTTTCGCGGGTCGGTCGAAACGCAGGGCAAGTTCTTCATCAATCCGCGCTGGAGCTACGGCTGGGATGTCACCATCTTCAGCGACAAGTATTTCCTGCAGGACTACAATATACGCTCGAACAGCCTCGGCACCGACTATATCAAGGAATCGATCTCGACGGCCTATCTGACCGGCCAAGGCGACCGCAGCTTCTTCGATCTGCGCGGCTACCGGATCGAAGGCCTGTCGCAGTTCGATTTCAACAAGCAGCAGCCGCTCGTCGCTCCGGTGCTCAACTACAATCGCACGGTGTCGGTGGCGCCGGGCTCCACCTACGGAATCGGCGGCGAAGTCAATTTCGACTTCAATCTCACCAGCCTGTCCCGTTCGGCGGCCGATTACCAGAGCACCGGCACGCGGCTGCTCGACCAAGCGTTCTCGCTCTATGACGTCTGCGCCACCTCGGCGAGTCCCAATCCGGCCTTGCCCAATTTCAAGCCGCCCTCCTGCTTCGTGCGCGGGATCGGCGGCGACTACACGCGAGCCTCGGCTCAGCTCTCCTGGCAGCGCAAGTTCATCGATCCGATCGGCGAGGTGTGGACGCCCTTCGCCTTTGCGCGCTTCGACGGCTCCTGGCTCAACCTCAACACGACGAACTCCTACACCTTCACGAGCACGACCGGATCCTCGACCACCGACAACGCCGACCAGACCAATTTCTTTGGCGGCCAGAACGACCAGCTCGATGGCCGCGTCACGCCCGGCGTCGGATTCGAATGGCGCTATCCCTTCATCGCCAGCACGAGCTGGGCGAGCCACGTCATCGAGCCGATCGCGCAGATCATCGCGCGCCCCAACGTGTCCAACGCCGGCCTCACGCCGAACGAGGACGCGCAAAGCCTCGTCTTCGACGACACGACGCTGTTTTCCTGGAACAAGTTCTCGGGCTACGACCGGGTCGAGGGCGGCGTGCGCGCCAACGTCGGCGCGCAATATACGATGAACCTCAATTCCGGCGGCTATTTCAATACCTTGTTCGGCCAGTCGTATCAGCTGGCCGGTAATAACCCCTATGACCTCTACGACATCTCGAATGTCGGCCAGAACTCCGGCCTCGAAACGAACTCCTCCGACTACGTGGCCCGCGCCGCCTTCGTCCCCAACAGCAATTTCTCCTTCATCACCAAGGGACGCTTCAACAGCGTCGATTTCACCCCCGAAGCGTTGGATTTCATCGCCGGCTACAAGTTTCTTGGGTTGAGTGGATCGGCGCAATATTCGCGCTATGCCGCCCAGCCTTTGATCGGCTTCCCGAACCGTCGCGAGGGTGTGCTTCTCAACGCGCGCTACGATTTTTTCGACCATTACTTCGTCAATGGCTCGGCGACGGTCGATCTCAATCCCTACCAATACGACCTGACGACCCGGCTCTACGACCTCAAGCTCGGTCATCCGTCGCTCGCGGTGCTCGGCGCAGGGGTCGGCTACCAGGATGATTGCACGACGCTCAGCGTGTCCTATTCGCGCAGCTATACGAACAGCTACACGACCACGGTCGGCACGCAGAGTCTCGACCAGACGGTGCTGGTGTCGCTGACGCTCAGGACGCTGGCGGACATCAAGCTCAATCAGAACCTGGGGGGTACGTCGACGGTCCAGGATGGCGTGTACAAATAAACGCCAATTTTGGATGTGATTGACCGTTGCGCACGCCTCCCCATCGATGGCGTGTGCGTCGCGATGTCACCTCGATTTCAACTTTAGCGAAGCGCCCGACCATGCAGTTTGAGCTGAACAGCCGCCGAGATCACGACGATGCGGGAGCCGATCGAGCCAAGATCATGACCGCGGCCGAGTCCACTGCGATGGAGCATGACGTCGTTCGGACGTCCGAACCGATATTGCGACCTTCTGCGCTCGTCCGGATCCTGTGCGGCACGGTCCTGTGCGTCGGCCTCGTCGCGGCCATGCCGCCGCATCGGGCGCAGGCCCAGGCGATCGTCACCGCGGTGAACGGCGACCCGGTTACGACCACCGACGTCGACGAATATACGAAGATCCTCAGGCTGTCCCGCCAGCCGGCCAGCCGCAACGACGCGCTCGAGGCCGTGGTGGCGGATCGGCTCAAATATGACGAGGCGCGGAAATGGGGCGTCGATGCCTCCGATTCCGACATCCAGCTGGTCCTGGCTCGGGTGGCCGCCGAGGCCAAGATGCAGCCCGATGCCTTCGCGCAGGCGGCGCAGCGCGCCAAGATCGATACCGAGACGCTGCGCGCCCATCTGCGCGCCCTCGGTGCATGGAACGCCTATGTGCGCAACACCAACAAGACGCTGGGCGTGAGCGAGGAGGAGATTTCCGCCGCATTGGCAAAGCAGCGCGGCCTCGCCACGATCACCGACTACGATCTGCGGCAGGTGGTCTTCGTGCTGCCCGTCAAGCCGACGCTGGCGGACATCGACAGCCGGACCCGGGAGGCGCAGGCGCTTCGCCAGCGCTTCACCGACTGCGAATCCGGCTTGCCGCTGGCGCGCGCGCTCGCCGACGTCGCCGTCAAGGAGCCGCTTCGGAAGGCCTCGGACACGCTGTCGCCGACCTTGCGGAAGATCCTGTCGGAGACGCCGCGCGGCCATCTGACCGCGCCCGAACGGAGCGTGTCCGGAATCGAGATGGTCGCGGTCTGCAACAAGTCGGACGACAGCGACCCGACGACGCTGCGTGAGCGCATCCAGAAGGAAATCCTGGCGGACAAGCTGCAGACCGTCGCCGAGCGAATGTACCGGGACCTCCGCAAGACGGCGATCGTCAGCAAGAATTGAGCGGATCGCGCGACCCGGGTCACGATGCTGCCGGTCCCGTGCCGTCCGCCGTCACGGCCTTGGTCGAGTCCGATACGACGGATGATGCGGTCCGAAGGGCGGCCCCGCCCGAAGACGGCCTGCCGCCGCTACGTGACGTCGTCCGGGCCCATGGCATCGAGCCGGCCAAGGCGCTCGGGCAGAATTTTCTCTTCGACCTCAACCTCACCGGCCGCATCGCGCGCCAAGCCGGTCCCCTTGCCGGACGCCATGTGGTCGAGATCGGCCCCGGCCCGGGCGGTCTGACGCGCGCGCTTCTGGCCGAAGGCGCCATCGTCACGGCCGTCGAACGCGACCGACGGTGCCTCGCGGCCTTGGCCGACATCGCCTCTCGCTACCCGGGTCGCCTGGCCGTGCTCGAAGGCGATGCGCTCGACGTCGTCCCGAGCCGCCTGCCCCCGCTGCCGGGCGATGCGCGTTGGCGGGTCGTCGCGAACCTTCCCTACAATATCGCGACAGCGCTCCTGGTGCGCTGGATCGAACCGGAGCCATGGCCACCCTGGTATGATCGGCTCGTCCTGATGTTCCAGCGCGAGGTCGCCGAGCGGATCGTCGCGACGGTGGCGGAGCGCGCCGCCTATGGCCGCCTCGGCGTTCTTTGCGGCTGGCGCACCCGCGCCCGCATCCTGTTCGACGTGGCGCCGGCGGCCTTCACGCCGCCCCCGAAGGTCGTCTCCTCCGTCGTCGAGCTCATGCCCCGCGCCGATCCTCTGCCGTGCTCGGCCGCCGCGCTGACGCGGGTGACCGCCGCGGCGTTCGGGCAGCGTCGCAAGATGCTGCGGCAGTCGCTGCGCACCCTCTCCGGGCCGCAACAGGCGATCGACGTGACGCGACTTCTCGAAGACGCGGGGGTCGCGGGATCCGACAGGGCCGAGGCGCTCGGCATACCGGCCTTCGTCGGTCTCGCCCGGGCCTTGGAGGCTGCGATCGGGCGAAAGGACTGAAGCGCGGTCCTCAGCGCTCCGCGCACAGCCGCTCGACGAAGGCCGTCACATGCGCCTCGGTGCGCAGGCGCTTGAGCCGTTCGGCGGCAAGGATTGACAGCACCGCCCCGAACGTCGTCTGCAGGTCGTCGTTGATCAGGACGTAGTCATAGGTCGTCCAGCGCGTGATCTCGTTGCGCGCTGCCTCAAGCCGCCGTGCGATGACCTCGGGCTTGTCCTCGGCGCGGCGTTCCAGCCGGGCACGCAATTCCTGCATGGAGGGCGGCAGGATGAAGATCGTGGCGACGTCCTGGCGGGCCTTCTCGCGAATCTGCTGCGTGCCCTGGTAATCGATGTCGAACAGTACGTCGCGGCCACGATCGAGCAGGTCTTCGACGGGGGCGCGCGGCGTGCCGTAGAAGTTGCCGTGGACTTCGGCGGATTCCAGCAACTCGCTCCGTTCGCGCATGTCGCTGAATTTCTGGTGAGCGATGAAGTGATAGTGCAGGCCATCGACTTCGCTCGAGCGGCGCGGCCGCGTGGTGACCGAGACCGAGAGCGTCAGGTCGACGTCCTTGTTCTGCAGCAGCATGCGGGTCAGCGTCGTCTTGCCCGCGCCGGAAGGCGAGGAGAGGATCAGCATCAGCCCGCGGCGACGCGGAAAATCTGGGGGCGCCGCGTCCTGGGCCGTGAGGAAGCTCATGTCGATGTTTCCCGACCATTTCGCCCGGATGCCACGGCCGGAGGGCGATTGGCACACGACGTCCCGCGGAACGCGAAACCCGCGCGTCGCGCGTTTCGGCACCCTACCATGATCACCGGATCAATGCTTGGGACTGGGGACCGCCGCCGCGAAGCTCGGCACCGTCTTGGCCGAATTCAGGTCGTAGGTCCTGTTCAGCAGCGGGTCGAGCCTGGTGCCTTCCGAGGCGTCGAAGATCCGTCCCCTGCCACCGGCGGTCGGACCCCGCACCGCGCCCGCCGCCGGGTCCGTGCTGATCAGCTCGGTCTGCGGCGGCAGCTTGCCCGATTCTGCCGGCAGCCCGAACGCGGCGGCCCGAGCCCTCTCGTCCGCGAGACGCGCCGGCGAGACCGGGAACGTGACGTCCTGGCCGCCACCGCCCTGCTGCGCCAGCGCCCGCTCCTCGGCGGAGCCGGCCGGCGGCCCGGTCTCGACGCCGGGAATGCCGCCGAGCTCGTCTCCCGCGTCGGCGGCCGGCTGCGAATCGGACGGGATCATCGGCTTCAGCTTGCTGAGCGCCTGATCCTCGCCCAGGAGCGCGAGCGGATAGCCGGCCCGGCCGAGGATGGGCGGGGCGGAGCCCGCTGCCGCTCGCCCCGCGAAGACCACGTGGGCATCGAGCGCGCCGAAGATCGGAACGCTCGGCAAGGCCTCGCCACGCTGGTCGGGTTTCGGAGGCACCGCGACGGTCGGCGTCGTCTGCAGGACCTTGTCGTTCTCGGGAGACAGCTTGTCCTTGGCATCCTTCTCGATCTGCCGCCAGCGCAACACATTCGCCCTGTGCTGATCGAGCGTCTCCGCGAAGAGGTGACCGCCGGTGCCGTCAGCGACGAAGTAGATGTCCTTGGTGCGCGACGGATTGGCGACGGCCTCCATGGCGGCGCGCCCGGGATTGCAGATCGGCCCCGGCGGCAGGCCGACGACCGTATAGGTGTTGTAGGGCGTCTTCTGCTCGAGCTCGCTCTTGAGGATGCCGCGGCCCAGCGTGCCCTTGCCTCCGACCAGGCCGTAGACGATGGTGGGATCGGACTGAAGAGGAATGTTGCGGCCGAGCCGGTTGATGAAGACACCGGCGACACGCGGTCGCTCGTCGGCCTTGCCGGTCTCCTTCTCGACGATCGAGGCCAGCGTGAGCATTTCGTAAGGAGACTTGATGGTCGTTTCGGCCGTGCGGTGCGACCAGACCTCGCCGACGATCCTCTTCTGCTCCTGTTGCATGTTGGCGATGATCTGCTCGCGCTTGGTGCCGCGCGAATACTTATAGGTGTCCGGCATCAGCGTGCCTTCCTTCGGCATCGGCTTGACGGGACCGACAAGGATGTCGTCGTCCATCAACCGCTGCACGACCTGCTCGCTGGTGAGACCCTCGGGGATGGTGATCGCGTGCATGATCTGCTTGCCGCTGACCAGCGTATCGATCACGTCGGAGAGGCTCGCGCCCTGCTTGAACTTGTACTCGCCGGCCTTGAGGCCCTGATGGCTGTCGCGCAAGAGCAGTCCGGCCGTCATCAGGAAGGCATTGTCGATCACGCCTTCGCTTTCGAGCTGAGCCACGATGTCCGACTTGCTGCCCTCCACATAGACGTTCTTGTCGGCCGGCAGGGGTCCCGGAGCCCCGAGCTTCTGCAGGGCGAACGAGAACAACGCGATCAGCGTGATGGCGGCGATGCCCAGGAAGGAGAACGCGCCGCTGACCGTCGCCACGATCGGGCGTCGCTTGCGCGTCATCAGCGGCGGCGGCGGCGCGATGTCCGGCTGCAGAGCCTCTCCAGGGCTGCGGAAGGACCGTCGGCCGGAGAAGCGCCCGCCCCGAGAGGAATCGTCCGGCTCCGAACGTTCCGGCGTGCCATCATTGTCGTTCGGACCCTCGACCATGCGCTCGACTCGCCTTTGCCTGCCCGAAAAGGCTGGGGAACCCTATCCTATCCGGGCTCGCTGCACCATTCGCTAATAAGCCTCTCTCCCTCTCGCTGCCAAATCAGACCTTTCTGAACACCAGCGACGCGTTGGTGCCTCCGAAGCCGAAGGAATTCGACAAGGCGATGTCCACCCGCTTGGGCTTGGCGCGATGGGGCACGAGATCGATCGGCGTATCGACGGACGGATTGTCGAGATTGAGGGTCGGCGGCAGCAGGCTGTCGCGCATCGCCAGGAGGCAGAAGATGGCCTCGACCGCACCGGCCGCGCCCAGCAGGTGGCCGGTCGCGGATTTGGTCGACGACATGGCGGCGTCCCGCGCTGCATCGCCGAGCAGGCGCTGGACGGCGCCGAGCTCGATCTCGTCGCCGAGCGGGGTCGACGTGCCATGGGCGTTGATGTAGTCGACCTCGGCCGGCGAGATTCCGGCACGCCTCAGCGCCGCGGACATGCAGCGGAAGGCGCCGTCGCCGTCCTCGGATGGCGCGGTGATATGGTAGGCGTCGCCCGACATGCCGTAGCCGACGACCTCGGCGTAGATTCGCGCCCCGCGGGCGACGGCATGGTCGTAGCTTTCGAGCACCACGCAGCCCGCGCCCTCGCCGATCAGGAAGCCGTCACGGTCTCGATCATAGGGCCGCGAGGCCGCTTTCGGGCGGTCGTTGAAGCCGGTCGTCAAGGCGCGGCACGCGCAGAATCCGGCCACGCCCAGCCGGTTGACGGCCGATTCGGTGCCGCCGGCCACCATGACTTCGGCGTCCCCGTACTGGATGATACGGGCCGCATCGCCGATCGCATGGGCTCCGGTCGAGCAGGCGGTCACGACCGCGTGGTTCGGCCCCTTCAGCCCATGGCGGATCGATAGATAACCGCCGGCGAGGTTGATCAGGCGACCGGGAATGAAGAACGGCGAGAGCCGCCGCGGACCCTTGTCGGCGACGAGCAGTGCCGCATCGTTGATGCCGCCCAGGCCGCCGATGCCGGAGCCGACCATCACCCCCGTGGTGATCTGCTCCTCGTAGGTCTTCGGCGCCCAGCCCGCATCCGCCAACGCCTGACTGCCCGCGGCGACCGCGAAGAGGATGAAATCGTCGACCTTGCGCTGTTCCTTGAGCTCGAGCCAGCGGTCGGCGTCGAAGAGCCCGGCGTCCGTTCCGCGCGGCACCTGGGCGGCGATCCGGCAAGGAAGATCGTCAGCCTCGAAGCCGGCGATCGGACCTGCGCCGCTATCGCCTGCTATGAGGCGGGACCAACTGGTCTCGACGTCGCCGCCGAGCGGACTGACCATCCCCAAGCCGGTGACGACGACGCGTCTCGATCCGCTCACACTACCCTACCTTCATGACCCGAGATTGACCCGACCCTCGTCGGCGACGTCGCGCGAAACCTCCGTTCGACGCCGCAAGACCAGGGCCGGCCGCGGCGGTCCCGACATGTCCGCGTCAGGCCTTCTTGTTCTTCTCCAGGAAGCGGACGGCATCGCCCACCGTCACGATGGTCTCCGCCGCATCGTCCGGTATCTCGACGCCGAACTCTTCTTCGAACGCCATCACGAGCTCGACCGTGTCGAGGGAGTCGGCGCCGAGGTCGTCGATGAAATTCGCATTGTCGACGACCTTGTCGGGCTCGACGCCGAGATGCTCCACGACGATCTTCTTCACGCGCTCGGCGACATCGCTCATCTTAAGTGATCCTTGACTATGTAGGTTGAAGCACATGCGAGCTCGAAAGAGCGCCCGACCGGGACCGGCTGAACCCGATGGACGGAGCGCTTCCACGAACGCAAAACAAAACCAGGGGCTCCCGAGCCAAGCCCGCGCCATGCGGGATCCGCGTGACCGGATCCTGACATCTTCGCCTGTTAACATACTTCCCCGGCGATGGCGAGAGGCGCGGGCGGTCGGCACGGGACCACGACGAAAGACAGCAACTCGTTCAAATCATTGCCATACCGCCGTTTACGTGGAGGGTCTGGCCGGTCACGTAGGCCGCCTCGTCGCTGGCGAGGTAGACGACCGCCGCCGCCACGTCGGCACCGTGCCCGAGCCGGCCCGCCGGAACGCTCTCGAGGATCGCACCCTTCTGCTTGTCGGTCAGCGCGTCCGTCATGGGACTCTCGATGAAGCCGGGCGCCACGCAATTGACCGTGATGTTGCGGCTCGCCACCTCGGCGGCGAGCGATTTCGACAAGCCGATGAGGCCGGCCTTGGTGGCTGCGTAGTTGCTTTGGCCGGGATTGCCCGTGACGCCGACGACCGAGGTGATGGAGATGATTCGCCCATGGCGCCGGCGCATCATGCTCTTCAGGGCCGCCCGTCCCAGGACGAAGGCGGCCGTCAGGTTGACGGCCATCACCCTGTCCCAATCCTCGTCCTTCATCCGCAACGCAAGGCCGTCGCGGCTGATCCCAGCATTGTTGACCAGGATATCGAGCGAGCCCAGGGCCGCCTCGGCTTGCCCGACCAGCGCCTCGACCGCGGTCTTGTCAGCGAGGTCGCAGGGCAGGACATGGGCCCGTTCGCCGAGGGCCTGGGCCAGGCCGTCGAGGGCCTCGCGCCGCGTGCCCGACAGCGCGACCGTCGCGCCCTGCGCATGGAGGGCATGGGCGATGGCGCCGCCGATCCCGCCGGTGGCGCCGGTGACGAGCGCGGTCCGTCCTCTCAGGTCGAACATGAATCCTCTCAGCTCACGGTGAAGGTCGCGACATCCTCGGGGGTGCCCACGGCGATCGCCGTCATGTCGGGCGCGATGCGCCTGGCGAGGCCGCCGAGAACCTTGCCGGCGCCGATCTCGACGAGCCGGGTCACGCCCGCCTCCGCCATGGCGAGCATGCTCTCCCGCCAACGGACGGTGCCGCAGACCTGCTCGACGAGGCCTCGCCGGATCTCGGCAGGATCGGTGACGGGGCGTGCCCGGACATTGGCGACGAGCGGCACGGACGGCGGCCGAATCGTCACCTCGGCCAGGGCCCGCGCCATCGCATCCGCGGCGGGCCGCATGAGCGCGCTATGGAAGGGGGCCGAGACCGGAAGCAGGATGGCGCGTTTGACGCCGCGCCCCTTGGCGATGGCCATGGCGCGTTCGACAGCCGCGGTCGATCCGGAGATCACTATCTGCCCGCCGCCATTGTCGTTGGCGACCTGGCAGATCTCACCGTCCGCCGCCGCCTCGGCGATGGCCCGGGCGGCCTCGACTTCGACCCCGATCAGGGCCGCCATGGCGCCCTGGCCGACCGGAACGGCCGCCTGCATGGCCTCGCCACGCAGACGCAGCAGGCGCGTCGTATCGGCGAGGCTCAGGGAGCCGGCCGCTGCAAGGGCCGAATATTCGCCGAGCGAATGACCGGCCACGAAGGCGACGTCGCGGGCGAGATCGAGGCCCGTTTCGGCCTCGAGCACGCGCAGGGCGGCGAGGCTCACCGCCATCAGCGCCGGTTGCGCATTGGCGGTCAAGGTCAGCTCGGCTTCGGGACCCTCGAAGACGAGGCGCGACAGCGTTTCGCCCAGCGTCGCGTCGACTTCGTCGAAGACCGCCTGGGCCGCCGGGAAGCGTTCGGCGAGGGCCTTGCCCATCCCGACGCTCTGGGATCCCTGTCCGGGACAAACGATTGCAACAGTCATGGCTGAAACGACGCGCCGCGCGGGATTGCGATTCCGGAGCGGCAAGGACCGGCCCGAAGGAAGCGCGCGGAGTGGCATCGACGATGCGGCCCTGTCAAGCGCTTCGGCCGCGATGCAGAGGGCGAGCAAACGACGATCTTATCCGGTTCGGACGCCGGACGAGGCGCTAATCTTACTGCGTCACGAACCGCTCCGGGGCTCGGCTTCCTCGATGTCCACATCCTGAGCCTGTCGAAGGACGAGGAAATCGAGCGTCGTTCGGGCCTCTCGATCCTTCGGCTTGCTGCGCAAGCAGCCGCTCAGGATGAGAGGCTGTTTATGCTCGTGACACGGTAGGACTAAGACTTGACCAGGGCCGCGATGCCGAACCCGTCCGTCCCGGTGCGATGGGGCGAGAGGCGCAAGCCTGGGCCGAACGGCGAGGCACAGGCCTCGAGGTTCGGCATGTCGGACTCTCGGGCCAGGTGGGCGGCATCGATCGGCAGCAGGTCCGGATGCCGCCCCAGCACGACGGCGAGACGGTCCTCGTTCTCCTCCCGCAGCACCGAACAGGTGACATAGATCAGCCGGCCGCCTCGCTTGAGCGCCGCAACGCCCTGCTCCAGGAGCATGTCCTGCGCCTTGATGCGCTCGTCGAGCGCGCCCGGCCGCATCCGCCATTTGGCATCGGGATTGCGACGCCACGTGCCGGTGCCGGTGCAGGGCGCATCGATGAAGACGATGTCGAAGCGGCCGTCGAGATCGCCGACGGCGCTCTGTCGACCCTTGGGCGCGCGAACCTGGACGTTGCGCACGTCGGCACGCTTGAGGCGCTCGTAGATCGGCATCAGGCGGCGACCGTCGATGTCGGTCGCGTAGATCTGACCCTTGTTGCCCATCTGGGCAGCGAGCGCCAGGGTCTTGCCGCCCGAGCCGGCGCAGAGGTCGAGCACCTGATCGCCCGCCCTGGCGCCGCTCATCAGCGCGGCAATCTGCGAGCCCTCGTCCTGCACCTCGACGAAGCCTTTGACGAAGGCCGGTTCGGCGGCGAGCGCCGGGGCTCGCCCGTCGGCGCCGATCGTCAGACGCAGGCCCGTCGACGCATGCGGCGTCGGCACCGGGTCGAGGTGGCTCAGCATCTTCGCGACCTTCGTCCGATCGGCCTTCAGCGCATTCACCCGCAGGTCCACCGGCGCCCGCCGCGCCAGCGCCCGGCCCTCCTCGGCCACGTCCGGTCCGAAGGCTGCGGCGAGCGGCCCGGCAAGCCATTCGGGATAGTCGCCCCTCACATGCGGGGGCGCGTCGTCGAGCGTTCCGGCAGCCAGTGCCCTGCGCTCGTCCTCGCTCAGCTCGCCGGGCGCGTGGCCCTCGCCGGTGCAGAGGCCGGCGATCGCATCGGCGTTCTCGCCGCGAACCTCCCGCAAGGCTCCGAGCAGCACGGCACGAGGCGACTCCGCCCCCATGAGCCACGCGGCCGAGGCTTTCACCCGCAGCGCATCATAGACAAGGCCGGCGATCGCGGCCCGGTCCTTCGACCCGGCGAAGCGATGGCCCTGGCCCCAGGATTTCAGCGCCTCGGGGGCAGGTTGCCGTTGCATATCGATCACAGTCAGGATCTCAATGGCGGCGGAGAGGCGGGCAGCGGGGATCATAAGGATTTTGCCACATTTGAGCCTGGAATGTGAACACAAGGAGGCAGGCGTCGTTCGACGAGCGGCCACCCCAAATTCGCGTTCAAGGGAAAAACAGATGAACCGTACAATTCGCCAGGCGGCGCTCGCTCTGCTGGCCCTCTCGCTCGCCGCCTGCGCGGCAGCCCCGCCGCCGCCCCCGCCGCCGATCCCGGCGCCCCCGCACCGCGGCTACGACGCCAAGACCACGCTCGAAAACCATATGTAGGACTCTCGGCGGATATTCTCCGCGACGGATGATCTGGGCGGCTTCGGCCGCCCTTTTCTTTTGGCCGAAGCGTCAGACGCCCGCCGGATAGTTGGGACTTTCGCGCGTGATCGCGACGTCGTGGACGTGGCTCTCGCGCAAGCCGGCATTTGTGATGCGTACGAACTGCGCCTTCTCCTGAAATTCCTTGACGGTCTCGGCCCCGACATAGCCCATGGCGGCGCGCAGGCCGCCGGCGAGCTGATGCACGATGGCGCCCATCGGACCACGATAGGGAACCTGGCCCTCGATTCCCTCGGGCACGAGCTTCAGTTCATTCTTGATGTCGCTCTGGAAGTAGCGGTCGGCCGAACCGCGCGCCATGGCGCCGACCGAGCCCATGCCCCGGTAGGCCTTGAACGACCGGCCCTGGTATAGATAGACCTCGCCCGGGCTCTCGTCCGTGCCGGCGAAGAGCGAGCCGATCATCACGCAGTCGGCGCCCGCCGCCACCGCCTTGGCGAGGTCGCCGGAAAACTTGATGCCGCCGTCGGCGATCACCGGAACGTTCTGCGCGCGCGCCGCCTCGGCGGCGTCCAGGATGGCGGTCAGCTGCGGCACGCCGACGCCGGCGACGATGCGGGTCGTGCAGATCGAGCCCGGCCCGATGCCGATCTTGACCGCATCGGCGCCCGCGTCGATCAACGCCTTGGCCCCATCTCGCGTCGCCACATTGCCCGCGATGATGGCGACCTTGTTCGACTGCCGTTTCAGCTGTGCCACCTGGTCGAGCACGTGCTGCGAGTGGCCGTGGGCCGTGTCGACCACCACGCAGTCGACGCCCGCCTCCATCAGCGCCATCGAGCGGCGGAAGCCCTTGTCGCCGACGCTCGAGGCCGCGGCGACCCGCAGCCGCCCCTCCGCATCCTTGCAGGCCAGCGGATGCAGCGTGGCCTTCTCCATGTCCTTGACGGTGAGAAGGCCGACGCAGCGGTTCTCGTCGTCGACCACGACGAGCTTCTCGATGCGGTGATGGTGCAGGAGGCGACGCGCATCCTCGGGCCGCACCCCCTCGCGCACCGTGATGACCGACTTGGTCATGAGGTCGGCGACGGGCTGCCCGGGATCGTCGGCGAAGCGCACGTCGCGATTGGTGAGGATGCCGACGATCGGCGAAGGCAGGCCGGCCGGCCCCGGCTCGACCACCGGGATGCCGGAAATGTTGTGGCGCCGCATCAGCTCGAGCGCATGGGCGAGCGTCGCATCGGGGCCGATCGTGATCGGGTCGACCACCATGCCGCTCTCGAAACGCTTGACCTTGCGCACCTCCTCGGCCTGTGCGGCGGGATCCATGTTGCGGTGGATGACGCCGATGCCGCCGGCCTGGGCCATGGCGATGGCGAGGCGCGCCTCGGTCACCGTATCCATGGCCGAGGATATCAGCGGCACGTTGAGCTCGATCTCGCGTGTCAGCCGCGTCCGCACGTCGACCTCGCCCGGCATCTTGTAGGAATGGCCGGGCCGCAGGAGCACGTCGTCGAAGGTCAGGGCTTCGGTAAAGGCGGATCGGGCGGATGTCATGGGTCAACTCCGGGCATGTCCCGGCGCGACACTGACAGTCGAAGCGTGACACAAAAAAGGGTAGACGATGACGGGAATTCCGGTCGCCTGAGTTGACGGCGGCCAATAGCACGGCTGGCACGGACAGGGAAGCGACGCAATGCTGCGGCATGGCCGCAGCCCCTGCCGAAGCTGCGCATCATCCGAAAGATTCTCTGCACGACGAGAACCTGGGCCGTAGTGTCGACCGAACCCATGCTTCCGCGCCGTTGCAACTCCGTCGCCCGCGGCAACGATTGGGAGGATGCCGTTGCCGATATTCGTCGATCGCCACGATCTGAAAGGCACGACCGCTGCCGAAGTCGCCCAAGCCCACTTGCACGACCTCGAAATCCAGGACGCCTACGGGGTCAAGTATCTGACCTACTGGTATGACGAGGAACGAGGGACGGCATTCTGCCTCGTCGACGCGCCCGACAGAGAGGCGGCCGAACGGGTGCATCGGGAGGCACACGGCCTGGTCGCGAACGCGATCATCGAGGTTGACCCAGCGACCGTCGAGGCTTTCCTCGGACGACTCGGCGGCCGGACGAATACGGGGCCTGATCCGGCTTTCCGCGCCGTCATGTTCACCGACATCGTCGGATCGACCGAAATGATCGTGCGCCTGGGGGATGCGAGGGCCGTCGAAATCGCGCGCGCGCACGACTCCCTCCTTCGCAGATGCCTGAGCCGATGCGATGGCCACGAGGTCAAGCACACCGGCGATGGCATCATGGCGTCTTTCGACGCGGTCGCCAACGCGGTGGGCTGCGCACGGGCCATCCACCAGTCGGCTGTGGCGGCTTACAGCGCGAAGAGCCGATATCCGTTCCGCATCCGGGTCGGCATCCACGCCGGCGAACCGATCGAGGACAGCCGAGACCTGTTCGGGGCGACCGTGCATCTCGCCGCGCGGTTATGCGACGCCGCGAAAGCCGAGCAAATTCTTGTCTCGGATTGGTGGCGGCCGCGTTCGGACCGTCCGATTGGTTCACCGATCACCGAGCCATGGCCCTGAAGGGGTTCCCGGAGGTTCAGACCGTCTACGCCGTGCAATGGCGATGACGGCCGAGCGGGCCCGTTGGCCTGAATGACGACCCGAGGGCGGTAGGCGAACGGTTCCGGACCTCAAATCGGGGGCAGCGATCATGAACGCGGCCCGACACTCCCATTCAAATGATTGAATTAGCGGAATTTTACAATTCGCTCCGTTCCGTCCGACCGCGAAGCGCGCTAGTCTTCGCCGCTGTCAGAGCACCATCGGCTGTGCTGACGATCAATCAATCGCTGTTCAAGGACCCGATTTGCCTCGTCACATGCTGACGCCCCTCGTCGTCGCCTGCGCGCTGTTCATGGAGAATCTCGACGGCACGGTGATCTCGACCTCGCTGCCCGCCATCGCGGCGGATCTCCACCAGGACCCGATCACGCTCAAGCTGGCGCTGACCTCCTACCTGC
>DATBEH010000055.1:0-59020 GCA_036276175.1 Lichenihabitans sp. | reverse complement strand
CGCGAAAGGCGGCCGCATTGTCTGGATCGCGCGGGCTGTCGATGCCGGGCGGGCGTCGTAAAGCAGAGCGTCGCGGCAAGAGAAAAATGCGGTGAAACATGCAGGATGGTGGCCGGCGCGGAATGACAGCCCGGAGGCCGCCTTCGCCGCGCGGTCCGACGGTCAACGCGTCAGCACGAGGTGGGTCGCCAGCTCCGTTGCGACCGCCTCCTTCACCCGATAGCCAAGGGCTGGCAGGTCAATGCCTGCGAACAGGGATTCGCCACGGCCCAGAACGACGGGCGACACCGCCAGGTGCAACTCGTCGATCGCGCCTGCGAGCAGGTACTGGCGGACCGTCGAGGCGCCGCCGGCGATCTTCACGTCCAGGTCGCCCGCGGCGGCCTTGGCCTGGGCGAGCGCCGCCTCGATCCCGTCGGTGACGAAATGGAAGGTCGTCCCGCCCTCCATCACGATCGGCGCCCGGGCGTGGTGGGTGAGGATGAAGGTCGGCGCGTGATACGGGGGATTGTCGCCCCACCAGCCCTTCCAGTCGGGCCCGCCCCAATCGTCGCCGGCCGGCCCGAACATACTGCAGCCGAGGATGAAGGCGCCGAAGCCTTCCATCGCGGCGTGGGCGAAGCGATCATCAGTCCCATCAGTCCCGCCGTCTTTCCCGACCATCGATCGAAAGGTCCGCGTCGGGAAGAACCAATTCATCAACTCCGGTCCTCGCTTGCCGAGCGGATGCTCCAGGCTCTGGTCCGGACCGGCCCCGAAGCCGTCGATGGACACCGCGAAACCTCTTACGCACACCTTGCCCATGGCCGTCAGACCTTCGCGTCCAGGACGACGATAAGGTCGTCCAGCTGCTCGAATTGCTCGCCCCACCCGCTTGTGCTTCCAGAGGCCATGGCGTCGTCGAGCGCCTGTTTCGAAGGATAGAACTCGTGCACGACGACCCGTGTCGCGCCATCCTTTTCCTCGAAGGTCACCGTGGTGACGGCCCCACCTTCACCCCCTTCGTCATTGGTCCACACGAGGCGGGAGTGTGGCGTCACTTCGACGTATCGACCGAAGAACGCCATGGGCTGCTCCGAGGAAGGGTGGCCCATTACCAAACGGTACGCGCCACCTGTGCGAACATCGGCCTCGTAGGAGATCAAGGAGACGCCGAACGATTTGGGCGCCCACCATCGCTGGAACAATTCCGGCTTGGCCCATGCTTCGAACACGATGCGCGCCGGGCCGTCGACGGTTCGCGTAACGACAAGCTCCCGTTCCGATGTCCGCTCCACCGTTGTGCGGGCTCTCCCGGCGGCGGAATCACTCTGTCTGCCTGCGTCCATCGAACGTCTCCCTCTGTTTCAATTCCGCGACGATTTGGTCCAACGCGTCGAAACGTGAGGCCCAAAGCCGGCGGTATTCCTCGATCCAGGCCGTCTCTTCCGCCAGTCGGCCGAGGCCGAGCCTGCAAGTCCGCACGCGCCCAACTTTCTGCGTCGTGACCAGCCCTGCCTGCTCCAGGACGCCGACATGCTTCTTCATGCCCGTGAGGGTCATGTGGAACTTGTCTGCCAGCTCCGTGATCGAAGCATCCCCACTGCCGAGCTGCTCCAGGACGCCGCGGCGCGTGGCGTCCGAGAGCGCGGCGAAGGAGACATCGAGATGGGATGTGGAAAACTGAACCATGTAGTTCAGTTTAGCGCACCGATCGGCGTTATGCAAGGGGCCGGGACCGGCCGCCAGGTGATCGGGGAGACACAGACCTTTCCAACGTCTCGAGAAGGGTCGGCAGCGGACGTCGAAGCCGAGACGCTACCCCGGACCGCAGAGGTCGGACACCGTGTAGCGGGCTTCGGCGCCATAGGGGCCGAGCTTGGCCGCGAGTCCCGGGAGCTCGCGCATGGCGAAGCCGAGCGTGCCGCACGGCTGCACGGCGCCGTAGACCGACACGAGGGCGAGCGCCGCGCCGCCGCGCCTCGGCCCGAACACGCTCCACGAACTCCGCCCGGCGAACTCGGCGCGCCGATAGAGCAGCTGCGCCGGCTCGTGGCCCAGCACGCCACCACCCTCAGGCGAGCGTACGGACCTTCGCTTCGCGGTCCCAGTAGCGCCGCTTGGCCGCGTCCACGAAGCCGCCGAGGTCCGTGACGCCCGCGTCGGGCTCGACGCCAGCCTTGTCGAGCAGCGGCTTGGCACCTGCATTGTGGCCGATCGCCTTGAGGTGGCCGAAGGCGTCCATCACCCACTGCACCGCCGCCCCTTCCTTGACGAGCTTGGCACAGGCTGCGTCCGACAGGATCACGGCGCAGGCGTCCACCGTGACGGACGGCTGGCCGAACAGCTGCGCGTCGGCCTTGACCGTCGATCCGTCCGACAGCGGCACCGCGCCGACCTTGGGCGCGATCGTCAGCGGATGGCCGCCCGCAGCCTTGACCGCGTCCTTCACCTTCTTCAGGTCGGCCGCGTCCGTACCATCGGCGAACAGGATGCCGACCGTGCGTCCCTCCAGCGTGCTCTTCTCGAGCGGACCGCGGATGATGCGCAACGCCGGCGAAGGCTTCATGTCGATCACGGGCACCTTGGTCGGCGAGGCTTTCGGCAGGTCCATCGCAAGCCCGTCGGCGACGCGGCGCGCCAGGTTCTCGTCCACGTTGCGCAGGTTGGCCATCATCGCCACCCGGACATGCTCGAGCGCGACCTTGCTGAGCTCGAAGACGAAGGCCGAGGCGATATGCGCCTGCTCGGCCGGATCCATCGATCGCCAGAACAGCCGCGCCTGGCTGTAATGGTCGGCGAAGCTTTCCGGGCGGATGCGGAGCTTCTCGCCCTGCTCTTCCGCCGGATAGGTCCTGAAGCCGTTCTCCGGGTCTTCGCGCGGGCCGCCGACCTCGCCCGCCAGATGAAGGCTGTTGGGCTCGTAGTTGGCGCGACCTCTGGGAACCTGCATCTGCATATGGCCGTCGCGCTGCATGTTGAGGAACGGGCAGCCGCCTTCCCGCCCCTTGGCCTGGTTGATCGGGATCTGGTGCCAGTTGGTCGTGCCGAGCCGCTTGATCTGCGTATCCTGGTAGGAGAACAGCCGGCCCTGCAGCAGCGGGTCGTTCGTGTGATCGATGCCGGGCACGAGGTGGCTCGGGCAGAAGGCGACCTGCTCGGTCTCGGCGAAGAAATTGTCGGGGTAGCGGTCGAGCACCAGCGTCCCGACGATGCGAACCGGCAGCACCTCCTCCGGGATGATCTTGGTCGCGTCGAGCACGTCGTAGGGCTGGCTGTCGGCGAACGCCTGGTCGAACAGCTGCATGCCGAGCGCCCATTCGGGATAGTCGCCCCGACCGATCCGGTCGAACAGATCGCGGCGCTGGTAATCGGGATCCGCACCGGCGGTCTTGACCGTCTCGTCCCATAGCGCCGAGGCGAGCCCCGCCTTGGGCTTCCAGTGGAACTTGACGAAGGTGGCTTTGCCCTCCCGGTTGACCAGGCGGAACGTATGGATACCGAAGCCCTCCATCGTCGCGAAGCTCTTCGTCAACGTGCGGTCCGACATGATCCACATCGCCATGTGGGTCGATTCCGGCATCAGGCTGATGAAGTCCCAGAAGGTGTCGTGCGCGGTCGCGGCCTGCGGATAGCCGCGGTCGGCCTCCATCTTCACGGCGTGGACCAGGTCGGGAAACTTGATCGCGTCCTGGATGAAGAAGATCGGGATGTTGTTGCCGACCAGGTCCCAGTTGCCCTCGCGGGTATAGAACTTCACCGCGAAGCCGCGCACGTCGCGGGGCGTGTCGATCGAGCCGGCGCCGCCCGCGACCGTGGAGAAGCGGACGAACACCTCGGTGCGCTGCCCCTTCTTCTGGAACAAGTCGGCGCGGGTGAGGTCGGCCAAGCTCTCCGTGCATTCGAAATAGCCGTGCGCCGCCGTGCCGCGCGCGTGCACGATGCGTTCGGGGATGCGCTCGTGATCGAAATGGTTGATCTTCTCGCGATAGACCTCGTCCTCCAGCAGCACCGGGCCGCGCTGCCCGACCTTGAGCTGATTCTGGTTGTCGCTGATCGGCACGCCGTGGTTGGTGGTGAGCACCGGGTGATCGGCATCCGCGACTTGGTGGGTCTCGCCGCCGTTGCCGGCGTTCAGGGCGGTGTGATCGGTCATGTTTGTCCTCGCGTCGGTTCGCTGGTCAACGTCGTGAAGGAACGAGCGGTTTCGGGCGGGACGAAATTGAGACAAGATGGCCGCGTCCGGGCGGCAGCGGACGTCGAAGCCGAGACGCTACCGCAGGGCGTCGAGGTCCGACACCATGTAGCGGGCCTCGGTGCCGTAGGGGCCGAGCTTGGCCGCGAGTCCCGGCAGCTCGCGCACCGCGAAGCCGAGCGTGGACCACAGCGGCACGGTGCCATAGACCGACACCAGGGCGAGCGCCGCGACGTCGCGCCGCCGCGCCTCGGCCCGGACGTGGTCGACGAACGCCCGCCCGGCGCCCCGACCGCGCGCCGCCGGAAGCAGGGCCACGTCGTGCAGGTAGAAGCAATCCGCGTCGTCGGGGATGGCGCCGAGCGGCCTGTCGAGCGCCGGCACCCCGCCGAGCCGCCAGGGATGCGACAGGCCGTAGCCCATCACGTCGCCGTCCCGGGCGAGCAGCCGGCAGCCTGCGGGACAGAGCCCGAGCTTCTCCGCCATGACCTCGCGCCGCTCGGGCAACAGCGCGTGGACGACGCCCTGGATCGCCATGACGGCGTCGAGATCATTCAGCGTCGCGGGCCGCCAGGCGGCAGATCGATCCATGCGTTCCCCGATGTATCTGTGCCCGGAGTGGCCAGCGTTGGCGCACATCGCCACCCATCGGAAAGGCGCGTCTATCCGTCCCCGAAACGGGGAAGGCGTCACGTCGTCACGCGTGACGGATGGGGTGCCTCATCCGTCCGCTTCGCGGACCCCCCGGTCCGGCTAGACGATTCACACATCCGGCGAATGGCATGATGTTTCCTTCTCCCCTTGCGGGAGAAGGGAAAACCCCCGAGTTCCGTGCATCCCCTCGCCCGGTCCGGGGGATGCCTTCGCCTACTTCTTCAGCTTGGTCCAGACGCGGTCCATCAGCTTGGTGGCGGCTTCCGGACAGGAGGGCGTGAAGGCCATCTTGATGTTGTCCGGCACCTTGAGCTCCGGCGCATCCTTCATGGCCGTGTCGTAGTGGGCCGCGGCCCCCGTGACGGCACTGGCATAATGGGTGAAGTTCGATGACAGGGCGCTGTTCTCGGGCTTCATCATGAACTCGATGAAGAGCTTGGCATTGTCCGGATCCTTGGCGCCGGTCGGCACCGCCATATTGTCCATCCAGCCGACGACGCCCTCCTTCGGGAAGACGAACTTGACGTCCGGGTTGACGGCGCGGGTGCGGGCGGCGTCGCCGTTCCATGCCTCGTGGATCCAGGTCTCGCCGGAGCCCTGCCGGTCGATGATGCCATCGGAATTGTAGACCTTGACCGAGGGCGCCTGGGCCTCGAGCAGGTCCGACACCTTCTTCATGTTGGCGGTGTCGGTCTGGCAGGGCGTCATGCCGAGATAGACCTCGGCGAGCGACATCACCTCGCTCGGGCTGCCGAACATGCCGACCTTGCCCTTGGCCTCGGGCGGCGGGTCGAACAGCATCTTGAGCGAATCGTAGGGGCCCTTCACCTCCTTGGTATTGACCGTGAAGGAGGTGACACCCCAGTCGTAGGGGACCGAATAGGTGCGGTCCGGATCCCAGCTGGGGTTGCGCCAGCGCGCCTCGATATTGTCGAAGCCCGGGAGCTTCGAGGCGTCGATCTTCTGGATCAGGCCTTCCTTGGCGAAGATCGGCACGAAATCCGACGACACGACGACGATGTCGTAGCCGGTCGAGCCGGATTTGAGCTTGGCCAGCAGGGTCTCGTTCGAATCGTAGGTGTCGAGGGTGACCTTGACCCCGGTCTCCGTCTCGAACTTCTTGATGACGTCGGGGGCCGTATAGTCGGTCCAGTTATAGATGAAGAGATCGCCCGCGGCGCGGGCGATGCCGCTCGCGCAGGTGAGCGCCAGGACGGCGGCGACGGCAGTGAAGCAGGATCTGGTCAGGCGACGTTGCATGGGCGAATGGTCCTTGTCCGGGCAGGTTTCCTCAGGCTTTCACGCGTCGGCGGTTGGCCAGAAGATAAGACAGCACGACGGCCGTGATCGACACAAGCAGAAGGATCGTGGCGGCCGCATTGGCCTCCGGCGTCACGCCGAGGCGCAGCATGCTGTAGAGATAGACGGGCAGCGTGGTGGCGCCGGCCTGCGCCACCATCAGCGTGATCAGGAAATCGTCGAGCGACACCACGAAGGCGAGCGTGGCGCCGGCCACGATGGCCGGCATCAGCAGCGGCAGCGTCACCCGGCGGAACACCGCCCAGGCGTCGGCGTAGAGATCGCGCGCCGCATCCTCGATGTCGACCGGCATCTCGCGCAGCCGCGCCCGGATGGGCAGCAGCGCGAAGGGAATGCAGAAGACCGTGTGGGCGATGATGACGTTGCCGAGCCCGGCGCGGAGCCCGATCGCCTCGAAGAAGATCAGCGTCGCGATGGCCGTGACGATCTCGGGGGCGACGAGCGGCATGGCGATCAGCGCCTCGCCTGCGGCGCGGCCCGGGAAGAACCGGCCGCGCTCGAAGGCCAGCGCCGCCGGCACCGAGACGAGCGTGGAGACCGGCGTCGCCACCGCCGCTACGACGATGCTGTTCCAGGCGGCGCGGCGCAGGTCCTCGTTACCGAAGGCCTTGACGAACCATTTGACCGAGAAGCCGCTCCAGATCAGCGCGACCCGGTTGGCGTTGAACGCATAGACGATGAGCACGACGAGCGGCGCATAGAGGAAGACCAGCGCCAGCATGCTGAACAGCCGATATTCCGGCATGCGGCGCCAGTCGAAGCCTTTCTGGCTCACGTCGCCACCCCGATCCTGGTGCGTCGCCAGGCGCTCCACATCAGCGCCCCGAGGACGAAGATCATCAGGATCATCGAGAGCGCCGCCCCGAAGGACCAGTCGCGGCCGGTGGTGAACTGCTGCTGGATCAGGCTGCCGATCATCAGCTTCTTGCCGCCGCCGAGGATGTCGGGCGACAGGAAGGCGCCGAGCGCCGGCACGAAGACCAGCAGGCAGCCGGCGACGACGCCGGGCCAGGCCAGCGGCCAGACGAGGCGCCGCATGATGGCCCAGCGGTCGGCGTAGAGGTCGTAGGCCGCTTCCACCATGCGCGGGTCGACCTTCTCGAGCGCGCCGTAGATCGGCAGGACCATGAAGGGCAGGCTCGAATAGACGAGGCCGAGCTGCACCGCGCCGTCCGAATAGAGGAAGGTGATCGGCTCCTTGATCAGGCCCAGGGCCTGCAGCACCTGGTTGACCAACCCCTGGTCGCGCAACAGCAGCACCCAGCAATAGGTGCGGATGAGCAGGTTGGTCCAGAACGGGATGGTGACGAGCAGCACCAGCACCTGGCGCAGGCGCGGCGGCCGGGTCGCCATGTACCAGGCGAGCGGCAGCCCGATCAGCAGGCAGAAGAGCGTGCAGAACAGCGCCTGGACCACCGAGCGCGCGAAGATCTGCAGATAGGTCGTGTCGAAGATGAGCTGGTCGTCGAGGTCGCGGTCGTAGACGAAGCGGACATAGGAGGCCGGCGTGAAGGGATGCAACACCCCGCCGTAGGGATCGGGCGTCAGGAAGGAATAGACCGCGGCGATCGCCATCGGCAGCAGCATGAAGACGACGATGACGAGAAGGGCCGGGCCGGCCAGCAACAGCGCCCGGTCGCGCCTCGCCGAGGATGCCGCCACGGCCTCACTCCTCGAGCGGCAGCAGCGCCGCCGCCGGGAACAGGCAATGGACGGCCTGTCCCGGCAGGAGCGGCGAGGGCAGGTCGCCTCGCTCGATCTTGACGATGGGACCATCGTCGAGCGCCACCGCGCAGGAGGTCGTGGCGCCCAGGTAGGTGACCTCGACGACGCGTCCCGGCAGGGCGGTCTCCGCCGTGGAAACCGGAGCCAGCATCACCCGTTCGGGCCTGATGGCGGCGAAGGGCGTGGCCAGCCCGACGAGGCTGCCGGGCAGCACGTTGGCCTCGCCGATGAAATCGGCGACGAAACGGCAGACCGGCCGCTCGTAGATCTCCTGCGGCCGACCGAGCTGCAGCACCCGGCCGTGATCCATGACGGCGATGCGGTCCGACATTGACAGCGCCTCCTCCTGGTCGTGGGTGACGAGCACGAAGGTGATGCCGGTCTCGCGCTGGATGCGCTTGAGCTCGACCTGCATGCCGCGGCGCAGCTTGAGATCGAGCGCCGAGAGCGGCTCGTCGAGCAGCAGAAGCCGAGGTTGCGGCGCGAGCGCTCGGGCGAGCGCGACACGCTGCTGCTGGCCACCGGAGATCTGGTCCGGCCGCCGTTTGGCCAAGGCCTCGAGCCGCACCAGGCGCAGCATGGCCGAGACGCGCTCGGCGGCGGCCGGACCGCGCACCCCCTGCCGCTCGAGCCCGAAGCCGACGTTCTGCTCCACCGTCATGTGCGGGAACAGCGCATAGGACTGGAACACCGTGTTGACCGGCCGCCGGTTCGGGGGATCGTCCACCACATATCTGCCGTCGAGCAGGATGACGCCCGACGTCGGGTGCTCGAAGCCTGCCAGCAGGCGCAAGAGCGTGGTCTTGCCGCAGCCCGACGGGCCGAGCAGGGTGAAGAATTCGTTGGCCATGATGGTCAGCGAAACGTCGTCGAGCGCCTTGACCGCGCTCGGGCCGGCGCCGAAGGCCTTGGTCACGCCCTGCACCTCGACCAGCCTGGTGCCGACCTCGGCCCGTGGCGCCGTCTCCATCGCATCGAGCGGGCCGGGACTCGTGACCGCACTGTCGGAGCTTGCGAGGGAGTGCGGCTCCGCCGGCCGCCCGAGCGTCAAGGTCTGCATCCCGCCGGTCACCTCAAACGGTTTCGCCGATCGCCCGCCGCGCGAACAGGATCGTCGCGGCGATCCTGAGAGCTCGTGCCGCGACTGTCGCGGAAGATGCGGCCGTTGCAAACAAGATTTTTTCGGCCGCGTCGGCGCGTCGGCGGGCAGATTGGTCAAAAATCGGTCGTTTGACCAAAACTGGCCGCCACCCTAAACTCCCCCGCAGGACGTCGCATGGAGACCCGGTCGATGCCGCCTGCCCAAAGCCGCCCGAACGATGTGCTCACCCGGCACATGCTCTACCCCTTCACCAACGCGAGCTATGCGGCCAAGAACCCGCCCCTGGTGATCGAGGGCGGCGAAGGCGTCTTCATCAGCGACAGCGAGGGCAAGCGCTACATCGACGGGCAGGCCGGCCTGTGGAATGTGAACGTCGGGCACGGGCGGCGCGAGATCAAGGACGCCATCGCGGCGCAGCTCGACAAGCTGAGCTTCTACTCGCTGTTCGGGGGCACCACGACGACCCCGGCGGTCGAGCTCGCGGAGCGGCTCTGCCGCATGGCCGGGCCCGAAGGCATGGTCAAGGCCTTCTACTCCTCGGGCGGGTCGGAGGCGAACGAAGCGGCCTTCAAACTGGCCCGGCAATATTGGCGCCACGCCGGCGAGCCGACGCGCCACAAGATCATCTCGCTCAAGCACGCCTATCACGGCGTCACGCTCGGAGCGCTCTCGGCCAACGGTTCGGCCGCGTATCGGGCGCATTTCGAACCGCTGATGCCGGGCTTCGTCCAGGTCGAGACCCCCTTCGTCTATCGCAACCCCTTCACCACGGAGCCGGAGGCGCTCGCGCGCCTCTGCGCCGAGCTCCTCGAGCGGGAGATCCTCTACCAGGGACCGACGACGGTCGCGGCCTTCATCGCCGAGCCGGTGCAGGGCGCCGGCGGCGTCATCGTGCCGCCCAAGACATTCTGGCCGCTGGTCCGCGAGGTCTGCGACCGGCACGGCGTGCTGTTCATCTCGGACGAGGTCGTCACCGGCTTCGGGCGGCTCGGCTCGATGTTCGGCGCCCGCCATTGGGGCGTGAAGCCCGACATCATGGTCTTCGCCAAGGGCATCAATTCGGGCTACGTGCCGCTCGGCGCCACGCTGATGAATGCGCGGGTCGCCGACGCCTTCCTGACCGAGGACGACGCCCAGTTCACCATGGCGGCCTTCTGGCACGGCAATACCTATGCGGGCCACCCGCTGGCCTGCGCGGCGGCCCTCGCCAATCTCGACATCGTCGAGCGCGAGGGGCTCGCGCGCAACGCCGGCGAGGTCGGCGCCTATCTCATCGATCGCTTCAGGGACGTGCAGACCCGCCACCCCACCATGGGCGACGTGCGCGGCCTCGGGCTGATGATCGGCATCGAGCTCGTCAAGGATCCCGAGACCAAGGAGGCCTTCCCGCTCGCGGCCCGCTTCGGCAGCCGCATCACCGAGCTCTGCAAGGAGCGCGGCGTGCTGCTGCGCAACCTCGGCGACACGTTCATCATCTCGCCGCCGCTGGTGCTGACCAAGGCCCATGCCGACACGATGGCCGAGGCCTTCGAGGCCGCCATCGGCATCGTGGAGCGCGGCTGAGACCATGGCGCCCGACCCGGTCGCTTTCGTGGTGCCGGCGGTGCCCGAGCGGGCCGACCGCGACGCGCTGCTGAGGCTGCTCGCGGCCTACGAGGCCGAGAAGGCCGGGCCGCTCCGGATCGAACAGCTCGCCATCCTGATCAAGGACGAGGCGGGCGCGACGATCGGCGGCCTCTATGGCTGGACCATGTTCCGCTGGCTCATGGTCGAATCGCTCTTCGTGCCGGAGCGGCTGCGCGGCTCAGGCACCGGGACCGCCCTGATGGCGCAGGCCGAGAGCACCGCGCGGGCGCGGGACTGCATCGGCATCTGGCTCGACACCTACGACTTCCAGGCGCCCGGCTTCTACGCGAAGCTCGGCTTCGAGGCCTTCGGCGCGGTCGAGGACCATCCGCCGGGCCACCGGCGGATCTTCATGCGCAAGCGGTGGGGGTGAGGCCCTAATCTTACTGTGTCATAAACACGATCGTTAGCCGGCAAAGCCTCAATTTTCCTCATCCTGAGCTTGTCGAAGGACGGGAAATTGAAGCCGGCGCCGCCCTCGATCCTTCGACAAGCTCAGGATGAGGGCCGTTTCCCAGTTTATGACACAGTAAGACTAAGGTTCGATGGCGTCCACGAACGGTGAACTCGACATCGGCACCGCGCCGGCCGCCGTGATCAGCACCTGCTGCTCGAGCTTGACGCCTTCCTTGCCGCCGACCTCGCCGATGTAGCTTTCGACGCAGACCACCATGTTCTCCTCGAAATGGGCGTCGTAGCCCCAGTCTTCCCAATCGGCCGCGTAGACCACGATCGGATATTCATCGACCATGCCGGCGCCGTGGATCATCATCATGTAGCGGTTCGGGACGTAGCGCTCCGGCACCGGCCAGCAGCGCTCCGAGAACTCCCGCAGCGACAGGCCTGGCTTGATCAGCGCGATATTGGTCAAGACCTGCTCCTGGGCGATGTCGTAGAGCGCACGCTGCTCGTCGGTCGGCCGCCTGTCGGGGCAGACCCAGCTGCGCGAGATGTCGGCCAGATAGCCGAAGGGTCCGACCATGTCGGTGTCGAAGCCGACGATCTCGCCGGCCTGGATCACGCGGTTGCCGCTCTCCTGGAACCAGGGGTTGGTGCGGTTCCCCGAGGCCAGCAGGCGGCATTCGATCCACTCGCCGTCATGCGCGATGTTGGTCTCGTGCAGCACGCTCCAGAGCTGGTTCTCGGTGATGCCGGGACGGAGCGCGCCACGCATGCGCTCGACCGCGATGTCGCATACGTCCATCGACAGCTGCATGCACTTGATCTCGTCCGGCGTCTTGATCATCCGCGCCTGCTCGAGCGGCTCCTGGGCATCGAAGAGCCGGATGCCGGCGTCGATCAGGTGCTGCGCCCCCCATGGCTCGCACCGGTCGATCGCCAGGCGGCGGTTCGAGCCGCCGTGCCGCCCCATGAGGTCGATCACCTGGGCGGCCCAGGCCGCCGTCTTCTCCGCGACGCGCGGTCCGGCCAGGAAGTAGAACCAGGAGACGCTCGCGCGCATCTCGTCGACCACGTCGAGGTCGTCGTTGAGGTGAAAGCAGGTGCCGAACTCGAACAGGATCACGGGGCCGTCGGTCGCGACGAAGACGTATCGGCCCGGCGCATGCATGGTCCACACTGCCATGTTCCGCGCATCCGTGGCGTAGCGGATGTTCATCGGATCGGCGAGCAGCGCACCGGCATAGTCGCGCCGGGCGAGTTCGGCACGCAGCTGCGCGAGCCTGTCGCGGCGCAGGCGTCTTTTGTCGATCCCGGCGATGCGGCCGGCGATGTCGAGGCCGAGCGGCGCGGCCTGGCGCGCCTCGGACGTCGGCCCGTGCGGAGGGCGCTCGCGCGCCATATCCAGAATCCGGCTCATTGTGGTCCTCCGGCGATGCGGGATGTCGATGCAGCCTGTGCGGTCCGGGGCTGCTGCTGGGTGATGCAATGGACGTTGCCGCCGCCATCGAGAATGCCGTCGCCGGGCACGATCGCCACCTCCCGCCCCGGAAAGGCGGCGCCGAGGATGCGCGCCGCCTCGGCGTCGCTCGGCGCATCGAAGCCCGGCATGACGACGGCTCCGTTGGCGAGGTAGAAATTGACGTAGGAGCGCGGCATCACTTGGCCCCGAGCGTCGCGGCGCCGGGGCGGCATCGGCAGCGCGGTGATCTCGAGCCGGCGCCCGCGCGCATCGACGGCCGCCTCGAGCGCGGCCCTGGCCTCGGCCAGGACGGCGAAATCCGGATCGTCCGCATCCGGTGTCGACGGCAGCAGGACATGCCCCGGCGCCGAGAAGCAGCAGAGGTTGTCGACATGGCCGCGCGTCTCGTCGTTGGTGAGGCCGCGCGGCAGCCAGACGACGGTCTCGACGCCGAGGGCGGCCCTGAGGTTCGCCTCGATGTCGGCCCTATCGAGATGCGGGTTGCGCAATGGATCGAGCAGGCATTGCGCTGTCGTCAGCAGCGTGCCCTCGCCGTCGACATGGATCGAGCCGCCCTCGAGGATCTGCGGCCCGACGATGCGCCGGGCGCCGGCGAGATCGAGGATGCGCCGGGCGATGCGCGCATCCTGCGAAAAGCCTGCATAGACGAGGCCCCAGCCGTTGAAGCCCCAGTCGACCCCGGCGAGGTGGCCCGCGTCGTCGACCAGGAAGGTCGGCCCGGTGTCGCGCGTCCAGCTGTCGTCGAGCTCGGCCGGTATGAGCTCGGCCGCGCCGCGCGTCAGCCGGTGCGCCTCGTCACGATCCTCGAGCCGCACCAGCAGGCTGACGGGCTCGAACCGGGCGATGGCGACGGCCGCGGCCGCGACCGCCTCGCGGGCCGGCCCGAGCCCGTTCTTCCATCCTTCGAGACGGCACGGCCACGCCATCCAGCAGCGCTCGTGCGGCGCCCATTCGGCCGGCATCCGGAACGGTCCTGGAGAAGTCTCAGGCATGCTGCCGCTCCCTGGATCGGGCGTGCTGCCGCAGCAGCGTCGCCGCGTGGGTCGTGACGCCGGCCGTCAGCGCGTCGAGCGCGGCCGCGAGATCCGCGTCGGGCGCCCCGGCCAGGGCCTGCAGGATCAGGCCGTCGATCCCGGCGAGCATGAGCCGCGCCAGCTCCTGCGCCTGCGCGTCGGTCGGCTCCGGGGTGTCGCCGAGGCGCAGCAGCGCCGCATAGGCGTCCACATACGCCCGGTACTGGCGGGCCGCGAGCCATTCGCTACCCCGGCTGCGCAGCGCGTAGAGGGTCAGCTCGTATTGCACGATCTGCTTGGCGCGCGTGCGGCCCGCATAGGCCCAGGCGGCGTCGAGCCCGGCCGCGATCCGCTCGTCGAGGGTCGCGCCCGCCGTCGCGGCGGCGGCCAGCGTCGCGACGAGCTCCGCCACGAGCGTGTCGAGGACGGCGAGCAGCAGGGCTTCCTTGCCGTCGAAATGGTAATGCAGCGTGGCGAGCCGCACGTCGGCCTCGGCGGCGATGCGCCGGGTCGTGGTCGCATCCAGCCCATGCGTTTCGAGCGCCCGCAGGGCGCCGGCGACGATCCGGGCCCGCGTCCCGGCGCTCTTCGGCGTCGGGCGCGACGGCGCGCCCGCCTTCGTCGTGGCGCTCACAGCCGCGCCGCCTCGGCCGCCGCCGCGATCGCCGCCTCCTGGTGGGGCAGGAGCGCGTGTCCCGGATAGGAGGCAAAGCTCGGCAGGAACGGATCGGCGACCGCCGTCCGGATGCCGCTGAGCTCCTCCATCACGGCAAGGCCGCAATAGGGCACGTAGCTCGCCGAATAGCCGCCCTCGTGCGACAGCGCGAGCCTGCCGCCGCAGAGCGCCTCGGCTGCCTCCATGAGCATGCGCGTCAAGGCCCGGAAGCTGTCGCTGTGCAGCATCATGCGGCCGAGCGGATCGGCCGCCGCGGCATCGAAGCCCGAGCAGACGACGATCAGCTCCGGCCGGAAGCGATGCAGCGCCGGGAGCACGAGCCGCTCGAAGGCCCGCAGATAGGCGCCCTCCCCGCAGCCGGCGGGCAGCGGCACGTTGACGTTGAATCCTTCCCCTGCCCCCTCGCCGCGCGCGCCGATGGTGCCCGAGCCGAGCGGGAAGAGGCCGTCCTGATGCAGCGAGATCGTCAGCGTCTCGGGGTCGTCGTAGAAGGCCTGCTCGGTGCCGTTGCCGTGATGGACGTCCCAGTCGACCACCGCGACCCGGCCGACCTGGTGCGTCGCGCGCGCTTTCAGGATCGCCACGGGCACGTTGCCGAAAAGGCAGAAGCCCAGGCCCCGGTCGCGCTCGGCATGGTGGCCCGGCGGGCGCACGAGCGCATAGCCGTTGCGCACGGCGCCGGTGAGCACGGCGTCGACGAGCGCCGCCGTGCCGCCGGCCGCGAGCCGGGCGATCTCGTAGGAGCCGGGGCCGAAGGGCGTGAGGTGGCTCGCGTCGCCGCCCCTGGCCTCGCTCATCGCCTTGATGCGGACGATATAGTCGCGAGTATGGAAGCGTGCGAGATCGCGCTCGTCGAGCGGCAGCGAAGGAACGACGGCCAGCCGGTCGAGCAGGCCCGAGACCTCCACGAGGTTGCGGAAGCGGCGCTTGGTCGAGGCGTTCTCGGCATGCTCGCCGGGCTCGACCGTGAGCCCGGCCGGATGGATCGACGCCGCATTGCCGGTGTCGTGCCAGAGATAGAGCTCGTGGAAATTCCAGCCGGTCGCGATGGGAGGGTGCGCGCTCACAGGACGTGCTCCGGGAAGGCATCTTCGAAGGCTGCCGCGAACCCGAGGACGCGCGCATCCGCCCCGCGCGCGCCGACGATCTGCAGCCCGACCGGAAGTCCGCGGATCCTGCCGCAGGGCACCGAGACCGCCGGCTGCTGGCTGAGGTTCAAGGGAAAGCTGAAGCCGGCCCATTCGATCCAGCGGCTCAGGCCGCTGCCGGGCGGCACTTCGGCCCCAGCCGCGAAGGCGGTCACGGCGCAGGCCGGCGACACCAGGATATCGAAGCGCCCAAGCAGCGCATCCATGCGACGGCCGAAGCCTGCCCGCGCGTCCATGGCCCGGAGGTAGTCGACGGCGCCGAGACGCGCCCCGGCCTCGGCGATCTGCCGCAAGCCCGGATCGAGCTCCCAGCGCGCCGCCTCGGGCAGCGAGGCGACCCGGTTGGCGGCGCCCGCATACCAATGGGCTGTGAACGTCTCGAAGAGTCCCTCGTCCGGCAGGTCGACGGGCTCGACCTTCGCGCCGAGCCTTTCGAGGTCGCGCACCACGTTCGATACGACCGCGCCCACCTCCGGGTCGAGCCTGCCCGAGGGCGGCGCCGACCAGAAGCCGATCCTCGCGCCGGCGAAGGCTTCGGGGGCGGCGTCGAGCTCCGGCAGGCGACCCGGTCCCTGCAGCCAGTCGTCCGGATCGCGCCCCGCCATGGCACCGAGCATGAGGGCGGCGTCCCCGGCGCGGCGCGCCATCGGTCCGAGATGGGCCACGGTGCCGAAGGGGCTCGCCGGATAGGCCGGCACGCGGCCGTAGCTCGGCTTGAGCCCGGTGATGCCGGTGAAGCAGGCGGGAATGCGGATCGAGCCGCCGCCATCGGTGCCGAGATGGAGCACGCCGGCGCCGGCCGCGGCGGCCACCGCCGCGCCGCCCGAGGAGCCGCCCGGCGTCATGGCGAGGTTCCAGGGGTTGCGGGTGATGCCGGTCAAACGGCCGTCGGTGACGGCCTTCCAGCCGAATTCGGGGGTCGTCGTCTGGCCGAGGAAGACGGCGCCGACGGCCCGCAGTCCGGCCACCGCCGGCGCATCCTCGGCGCAGGGTTCGTCCGGGGTCGTCGGGCTGCCGTAGCGCACCACCCAGTCGCGTACCCGGACCATGTCCTTGAGGGTCGTGGGAATGCCGTCGAGAGGAGAGAGAGGCGTGCCGCGACGCCAGCGCTCCTCCGAGGCCCGGGCCGCGGCGAGCGCCCCTGCGTGATCGATCCTCGTGAAGGCGTTGCAGCGGGCCTGCACCGCCTCGGCGCGCGCCAGACAGGCGGTGACGGCCTCGACCGGCGACAGCCCGAGGCTGGCATAGGCCTCGGCGAGTTCGGCGGCGGAGAGGCGGCAGACGGGGTCGGCGTCGTCGAGGGGCGTCGCCGCTTCATATCCGTCGGTCATCGCCTCTCCTCGGCCGCGATCCTCCGGACCGTAGACAGCCGGCACGGGCTGGTCAAACGGCGCCGGCGCCGCTCCCAGGACGATCGGGTGAAGAGGTCCTCCCTCTCGCTCGAGGGCAGAGCTATCGCAGATGAGCAAAGAGTCCGTAGAAGAACTTCTCGTCCCAGCACGCGAGCTTCATTTTTCGAGCGATCGATCGTTTGTCGGGGCGCGCACGATATCCGGCAGGTGGGCCGGCGACAGCATGCTCGACAAGATCACGTAGCGCGTCGGCGTTTCGACCTTGCCGCCATAGCGGCGCTCACCTCCGGTGCCGCCAGGCCGGGGAAGGGCGGCGCGTCCCTCGGGCAGGCCAGCACGCTGGCGCAGCGCCATCCCTCGCGATCTCGGCTGCGCTCGCTGGTGTCCCAGAAGGCAAGCCGCCGTCCGGGGGACCCGGCTTCACCGGACTCCGGGTTCGCCCGTGCGCGGGAACGAGCGGGAGACGGTGGGGCGCTACCGCCCCGCCGCCAGCTCGTCCATCACCTGCCGCACCGCCTTTTCCGCGATGTCGACGATCTCGTCCACCTCGGCGCGCGTCGTCACCAGCGGCGGCGCGAAACCCAAGATGTCGCCATGCGGCATGGCGCGGGCGATCAGCCCGCGGTCGCGGGCGGCCTTCGAGATCCGGGCGCCGACCTTGAGGCCCGGCTCGAAGCGGGTCTTCCTCTCGCGATCGGCGACGAATTCGATCCCGGCCAGCATGCCGACCCCGCGCACTTCGCCGACGATCGGCACTTGCGCGAAGGCGGCCTTCATCCGGCTCTGCATGTAGGCGCCGGTGTCGCGCGCCTTGCCGGCGAGGTCCTCCTTCTCGACGATGTCGAGCACCGCATTGGCGGCGGCCGCCCCGATCGGATGGCCCGAATAGGTATAGCCGTGCGAGAAGGCGCCGATGCGGTCGGCATTGTCCTCCATGACCTTGCAGACCTTGTCGCCGACGATCGCCGCCGAGAGCGGAAAATAGGCCGAGGTCAGTCCCTTGGCGACCGTGACGAGGTCGGGCTCCATGCCGTAGAGATGCGAGCCGAAGGTGGCGCCGACCCGGCCGAAGCCGCAGATCACCTCGTCGGCGATGAGCAGCACGTCGTGCTTTTTCAGCACCGCCTGGACCGCCGCCCAGTAGCCCTCGGGCGGCGGGATGATGCCGCCCGTGCCGAGCACCGGCTCGGCGATGAAGGCGCCGACCGTCTCGGGGCCTTCCTTGCGGATCAGCGCATCGAGCTCCTCGGCGCGGCGAGCCGAGAATTCGGTCTCCGTCTCGCCCGGCTCGGCGCCCCAATAATGATGCGGCACGCCGGTATGGAGGATGCCGGGCAACGGCAGGTCCATATAGTCATGGTAGAAGCTCATGCCGGTCATCGAGCCGGAGACGACCGAGCAGCCGTGGTAGCCGCGCTCGCGGGAGATGATCTTCTTCTTCTTCGGCTGGCCGCGCAGGTTGTTGTAGTACCAGACGAGCTTGGCCTGGGTCTCGTTGGCGTCGGAACCCGACATGCCGTAGAAGACGCGCGCCATCTTGCCCGGCGCCATGCGGACCAGCCGATCCGACAGGATCGCCAGCTCGTCCGTCGTATGGGCCGCATAGGTGTGATAGTAGGCGAGCCGGTGCGCCTGGCGCGAGATCGCCTCGGCCACCTCGGTGCGGCCATAGCCGATGTTGACGCAATAGAGGCCGGCGAAACCGTCGATCAGCGTCTTGCCGGTGGCGTCCGTGACGCGGATGCCCTTGGCGGTCTCCACGACGGTCGGGTCGCCGAGCTTGCCGGTGGCGAAATCCTTGAGCTGGGTGAAAGGATGGAGGACGGTCCGGCGGTCGAGCTCCGCGATGCGGGCGAGGTCGTTCATGGGATTCTCCTTATGCGGCCAGATCGCCGAAGCAGACGGTCTTGAGTTCCATATAGTCGGCGAGGCCATGGCGCGACCCTTCGCGGCCGAGACCGGATTGCTTCCAGCCGCCGAAGGGGATCGGCGGCCCGGTGAAGGATGCGGTGTTGACGCCGACGAGGCCATATTGCAGCGCCTCGGACACCCGCAAGGCCCGGCGCAGGTCGTCGGTGTAGAGGTAGGAGGCGAGGCCCATCTCGGTCTCGTTGGCGCGGCGCACCACCTCGTCTTCCGTGTCGAAGCGCAGCACCGCCGCGACCGGCCCGAACGTCTCCTCACGCGCGATGCGCATGTCGTCGGTGACGCCGGCGAGCAGCGCCGGACGCACGAAATTGGCCCGCTCCGGCATGCTGCCGGTGCCGGCGATGGGGCGGGCGCCCCGCGAGACCGCATCCTCGACATGGGCGCGGCACTTGTCGGCGACCGAGAGGCGCGTCATGGGGCCGATCTCTGTCTTGAGGTCGAGGCCGTGGCCGACGCGCAGCGCCGCGACACGCGCGCCGAAGGCCTCGACGAAGGCGTCGTAGCGTCCGCGCTGGACGTAGATGCGGTTGGCGGCGAGGCAATCCTGGCCGGAAGTGGCGAATTTCGCCGCCATGGCGCCTTCGACCGCAAGATCGAGCCGCGCATCGTCGAAGACGACGAAGGGCGCGTGGCCGCCGAGTTCCATCGAGACTTTCTTGACCGTGGCGGCGGCCCGGCCGAGCAGCAGCCGGCCGATCTCGGTCGACCCGGTAAAGGACAGGGCGCGGACCTTCGGCTGATCGATCAGGTGCCCGACCAGGAGTTCGGAGCGCCCGGTCACCACCTGGAACACGCCGTCCGGCATCCCCGCCTCGGCCGCGAGCCGGGCCAGCGCCAGGGCAGAGAACGGCGTCTCGGAGGCGGGCTTGACGATCATCGGGCAGCCGGCGGCGAGCGCCGCCCCGGCCTTCCGGGTGATCATGGCGCTCGGGAAATTCCACGGGGTCACGGCCGCCGTGACGCCGACCGGCTGCAGGCGCGTATGAATCAGGCTTCCGGGCTTGTGGCTGGGGATCGTCTCGCCATAGGCGCGCTCGCCCTCGGCGGCGAACCAGTCGAGGAAGCCGGCCGCATAGCCGATCTCGTAGCGCGACTCGGCGAGCGGCTTGCCCTGCTCGGCGGTCATCAGCACGGCGAGATCCTCGACATGCGCGCGCATCAGCTCCGCCCAGCGCCGCAGGAGCCCTCCGCGTTCGATCGGGAGCCTGCTTCGCCAGGCCGGAAAGGCGCCTTCGGCCGCGTCGACGGCGCGATCGATATCGGCCGGCTCCAGCGCCGCCACGGCGCCGATGACGACGCCCGTCGCCGGATCCTCGACCGCGATCGTGCCCTGGCCGTCGACCCGCTCGCCCGCCACGAAGGCGCGGCCGTCGCGGAAATCCTGCCGGGCGAGACGGTCGAGGTGGAGCGGCGGCGCGAGGGCGTTCATGGGCGATCCTGGCATGGGAAGCTCTTGGGCCGCCATTATAGACCTTCGATGCAGTGCATGGCCGCGCGATGCGGCTGTTTCACGATTAAAAACTGCGCAAAATGGCCATCGCCAGCGGGGATCCACTGTCCTCAATACAGAGGCCGACCTGCCAAGCGTCGAGGCCAGCCTATCGTCATGTCGCTTCACGCGGGGAATGGCGGTGTGCCATGACACACTGGCTTTGTCCTGGGCTTTGCCGCATATTGTCATGAAATGACAATTCGCTCGATCTCGTGAACGACGTGCTGGACCGGAACCCGACCCGCCAGGACGCCGCGGCGGCCCCGCCGCGTCCTGCCCCATGGGAACCGGTGCTCGACAGGCGCAAGGGAACCACCAAGCACAAGCTCCTGACCGACCGGATCGTCGCCGACGTCGAGAGCGGTGCGCTTCAGCCGGGCACGCGCATGCCGACCCATCGCGACCTTGCCCACAAGCTCGGCGTCTCGGTGCAGACGGTGAGCATCGCCTACAAGGAGGCCGAGCAGCGCGGCTATCTCTCGGGCGAAGTCGGCCGCGGCACCTTCGTGCGCGCCCGCATCACCGAGCGCGCCGGCCGCTTCATGCTCGACCGCAATTCGCGCGGCACGACCGACCTGTCGATCATCCGGGCCGTCTATACCGAGGCGCACGAGGCGGCGTCGCGCGCGCTGATGCGCAGGCTCGCCGAGGACGACAACAGCGCCTTCATGCGGCCCTGCCGGCCGATCGCAGGGCTCGACCGCCATCGCGACGCGGCGCGGCCCTGGCTGACCTGGCTCGGCGTCACGGCGGAGCGCGACCGCATCATCGTCACCAACGGCGCCGCGCACGGCCTTTTCCTGGCCGTCGCCTCGGTGGTCCATCCGGGCGACGTGGTGCTGACCGAGGATCTCACGGACCATGGCATCATCGGCCTCGCCTCGGTGCTCGGCTTCACCCTGCGCGGCCTGCCGACCGACGAGGAGGGAATCCTGCCGGACGCCTTCGCGGCCGCCTGCGCCGGCGGCGAGGTCCGCGCCCTCGTGCTGATCCCGACGCTCAACAACCCGACGAGCCATGTCATGGGGCCCGAGCGGCGCCGCGCGGTCGCGACCGTCGCCCGCCGCCACGGCGTCTTCGTCATCGAGGACGAGGTCTATAAGCCGTTGATCGACGAGGCGCTGCCGGCCATCGCCGAACTGATTCCCGACCTCGGCTTCTTCGTGACGAGCTTCACCAAATCGGTGATGACCGGGCTGCGCGTCGGCTATCTGGTGGTGCCCCCAACCTATTCGATCCGCGCCGCCAGCATCCTGCGCGTCACCGGCTGGAGCGCCACGGTCGCGATGGCCGAGATCGCCTCGCGCTGGGTCGAGGACGGCACGGCGAGGGCGCTGGTCGAGGTGCAGCGGCGCGAGACCGAGGCGCGCCAGGCGATCGTCGCCGAAAGCCTGCGACCTTTCCTCGCCTCGACCCATCCGCTCTCGCTCTGCGCGCTGCTGAAGGTGCCGCCGCGCTGGAGCGAGGAGGGGCTGGTGCGGGCGCTGGCGTCGCGCGGCATCGCCGTGACCTCCTCCGACCCGTTCATCGCCGGCGGCGACCGCCCGGCCGAAAAGATCCGGCTCTGCATCGGCGGCCGCCTGTCGCTCGACGGCTTGCGCGACGTCTGCTCCACCATCCTGTCGACCTTCGAGCAGCTTCCGCCGGTGTTCGACATCGGCGCCATCGGGTGACGCGGCCGAACCCGTCCGCTGACGGTCGCCGAGCCGGCCTCAGGCGGTCGCGCCCCTGGTCCGCGACTGATGAATCTCGATCAGCGCCGGCCCGCCGCCATCGCGCGCCCGGCGCAGCGCGGCCGGAAGCTCCGCCACGTCGGCGAGGCGCTCGGCCGGGATGCCGTAGGCCGCGGCGACGAGGAGGAAATCCGGCGCCGAAGGTTTCACGCCCTCCGGCACGATGCCGGCCCCGGCCATGACGGTCTCGATCTCCTGGTAGCCGTCGTTGTTCCACACGAGAAAGATCACGCCGGCCCGCGCGTCGAGCGCCGAGCCGATCTCGGCGAGCGAGAACTGGAAGCCGCCGTCGCCCGTGAGGCATACGACGGGTGCGGAGGGGGCCGCCACGGCGGCGCCGACGGCGGCGGGCGCCGCATAGCCGAGCGCGCCGTAGCCGGTCGCCGAATTGAACCAGGCGCGGGGGCGCTCGATATCGAGGTAGAGATCGCCGGCGTAGACGGCCTGCGTCGAATCGCCGACGACGATCGTGTCCGGCAGCGTCCGGTAGATGCAGTCGATCACGGCGATCTCCGCCCGCATCTTGGGGGTCAGCTCGGCGAGGGCCGCCTCCCTGGCCTGCGCCGCCCGCTCCGCGCCATCGCGGCTGCGGCGCTCGAGCAGGGGCAGCAGGCCGTCGAGCGCGGCCTCGACCGTCGAGAGCACCGGCAGCGCCGGAGCCGGCGGCCGCATCAGCTGCGCGGCATCGACGTCGATCCGGATGAAATTGGCGAGCGCCGGCATCCCGCCGTCGCCATACATGTCGTAGTCGGTCGGCCCCATCTCGGTGCCGAGCCCGATCACGAGGTCGGCATCGGCGATCGACGCGCGGACCGCCCGGAGGCTCGCGGACGCCGGCACGCGCAGCGCATGGGTTCCGAGGAGGCCCCGCGCATTGACCGTGAGGACCGCGGGCGCATCGAGCTTCTCGGCCAGCGCTCTCACCTCAGCGGCGGCCGAGACCGCGCCGCCGCCGCAGAGCAGGACCGGACGGTGCGCGGCGGCGCAAAGCTCCGCCATCCGGCGCACGTCGTCCGCCCCGGCCCGCGGTCTCGCGAGCACGGCCGGCGTCGTCATCGGCGCGTCCATGGCGAGCGGCATGACGTCGGTCGGAATCTCGATATGCACCGGTCCCGGCCGGCCGGAGGAGAGGATGGCGAAGGCCCGGCCGATCACGACCGGAAGCTCGGCCGGATCGAGCAGCGTGTGCGACCAGAGCGCGACGCTCGCCATCATGGCCCGCTGGTCGGGCAGCTCGTGCAGCAGGCCGTGGCCGAGACCCAGGGAGGCGCGACGGTTGACGCCGGAGATCACCAGCATCGGGACCGAATCCTGGCGCGCCTGCGCCATGGCCGTGATGACGTTGGTCAGGCCCGGACCGGTGATGACGAGGGCCACCCCCGGCCGACCCGAGATGCGCGCATAGCCGTCGGCCATGAAGCCGGCGCCCTGCTCGTGGCGCGGCGTCACGTGGCGGATGCGGGAGGCGGCGAGCCCGCGATAGAGCTCGATCGTGTGGACGCCCGGGATGCCGAACACCACATCGACGCCATGAAGCTCCAGGAGGTCGATCAAAGCTTCGCCGACCGTTCTCGTCTTCGCGCTCATAGGTCTCCCCTACCCCAGGGACGACACGGCTCCGGGGGCCGGACCCTGGAGCCCTTCTCGCCCGACCGTCAAGACGTTGACACCGCTCGGCGCGCGGCGTAACGGCCGGAGCATCGATGCGCCCATCGACGCCCGCACCATCGGCCTCGCCCTGGTGGCATGCCAAAGCCGTCTCGGCCGTGCCGCACCGGCGCCACCAAACATGCCGCCGTCCTGGCCGTGCTGCGGCCCGATGTGCCAATGTTCTCGTGACCGACGCCGCGACCGCCTCCTTCATCCGGATCAGCCCCATGAACGACAAAGCCTCCCATGAGTCCGGCGCCCGGACCGCCAAGAAGGCCATGCTGCAGACCGTGACGAGCCCGCGACCCGCGGAGCTTGTCCGTTCCGGCGAGCATCGCAATCCAGGGACGCCGCTCAAGCCCGAATGGTTCGACGCCGTCGAGGTCAACCTCAGCGCGGTCGAGCGACGCGCCGGCACCATGGCGACGCGCCGCTCGGTCAAGAAGGAGTTCCAGGCCGCCTGGCTGGTCAAGGCGATCACCTGCATCGACCTGACGACGCTCGCCGGCGACGATACGCCGGGCCGCGTGCATCGCCTCGCCGCGAAGGCGCGGCGCCCGCTGCGCGACGATCTCGTCGAGGCTTTGGGCCTCGCCGATGCGCCGCCGACGGTCGGTGCCGTCTGCGTCTATCCCACCATGGTGGCGCCGGCCGTCAGGGCCTTGCGCGGCTCGGGCATCCCGGTCGCCTCGGTCGCGACGGGATTTCCGACCGGCCTGACCCCCCTGCCCCAACGCCTCGCCGAGATCCGCTATGCGGTGTCGGAAGGCGCCGCCGAAATCGACATCGTCATCACCCGCGCCCATGTGCTGCTCGGCGAATGGGCCGCGCTCTACGACGAGGTGGCGGCCATGCGCGAGGCCTGCGGGCCGGCTCATCTCAAGGCGATCCTGGGGACGGGCGACCTGAAGACGCTGCGCAACGTCTACAAGGCCTCGATGGTTGCCATGCAGGCCGGCTCCGACTTCATCAAGACCTCGACCGGCAAGGAGGACGTCAACGCCACCCTGCCGGTAAGCCTGGTGATGATCCGGGCGCTGCGCGACTACGGCGAGCTGACCGGCGAGCGGATCGGCTTCAAGCCGGCCGGCGGCCTCAAGACCGCCAAGGATGCGCTCGCCTGGCTGGTGCTGATGAAGGAAGAGCTCGGGCGCCCATGGCTCGAGCCCGACCTGTTCCGCATCGGCGCCTCCTCGATGCTCGCCGACATCGAGCGGCAGATCGAGCATTTCGTCACCGGCCGCTACGCCGCCGCCTCCCACCACGCGATGGCCTAACACCATGCCCAAGATCAAAGAGATCCTCGCCACCATGGATTACGGCCCCGCGCCCGAAGCCGCCGATCACGTCCGCGCGTGGCTCGATGCGCACAAGGGCGGCTTCGGCCATTTCATCGACGGCGCCTTCACGACGCCGTCGAAGAGCTTCGAGGTGCGCGACCCGGCCCGCGACGAAAGCCTCGCCCGCGTCGCCCAGGGCACGAGCGCCGATGTCGACGCCGCCGTCAGGGCCGCTCGCGCCGCCTTCCCGGCCTGGTCGGCCCTGCCCGGGCATAGGCGCGCCCGCCACCTCTATGCGCTGGCCCGCCACATCCAGAAGCGCGAGCGCTTCCTCTCGGTGCTGGAGTCGCTCGACAACGGCAAGCCGATCCGCGAATCGCGCGACATCGACATCCCGCTGGTGGCCCGCCACTTCTACCATCACGCCGGCTGGGCCGAGCTCGTCGCCAGCGAGTTCCCGGACCACGAGCCGGTCGGCGTCTGCGGCCAGATCATTCCCTGGAACTTCCCGCTGCTGATGCTGGCCTGGAAGATCGCGCCCGCCCTCGCCACCGGCAATACCGTCGTCCTGAAGCCGGCCGAGTTCACGCCGCTGACGGCGCTGGCCTTCGCCGAGATCTGCCGCGAGGCCGGGCTGCCCAAGGGCGTCGTCAACATCGTCACGGGCGACGGCGCGACGGGCGCGGCGCTCGCCGAGCACGCGGGCGTCGACAAGGTCGCCTTCACCGGGTCGACCGAGGTCGGCCGGCTGATCCGCGAGGCGACGGCCGGCTCGGGAAAGAAGCTGTCGCTCGAGCTCGGCGGCAAGTCGCCCTTCATGGTCTTCGCCGACGCCGACCTCGACGGTGCGGTCGAAGGCGTCGTCGACGCCATCTGGTTCAACGGCGGCCAGGTCTGCTGCGCCGGCTCGCGCCTGCTCGTGCAGGAGGGCGTCGCGGGGCGGTTCTACGCTAAGCTCGAGCGCCGGATGGCGACGCTCAGGGTCGGCGATCCGCTCGACAAATCGACCGACGTCGGCGCCATCGTGGCGCCGGTGCAGCTCGAGCGCATCCGCGGCCTGGTCGACAAGGGCAAGGCCGAAGGCGCGACGCTGCACCAGGCGCCAGGCGCGCTGCCGAAGACCGGCTGCTTCTTCCCGCCGACGCTGTTCACCGACGTCGCGCCCGCCTCGACCATCGCCGAGGTCGAGATCTTCGGGCCGGTGGCGGTCGCCATGACCTTCCGCACCCCCGACGAGGCGGTGGCGCTCGCCAACAATACCCGCTACGGGCTCGCGGCCTCGGTCTGGTCGGAGAACATCAACCTGGCGCTCGACACCGCCGCCAAGCTGAAGGCGGGCGTGATCTGGATCAATTCCACCAACATGTTCGACGCCGCGGCGGGCTTCGGCGGCTATCGCGAGAGCGGCTTCGGGCGCGAGGGCGGCCGCGAGGGCCTGGCCGAATATCTCGTGCCGGCCTGGCTGAAGGGCCTGCCGGCGGCGGTCGAGAGCCATGCGACCAAGCTGTCCGCGCTGCCGGCCGAGGCGGAGGCCGTGGACGGCGCCGCGCCGACCATCGACCGCACCGCGAAGCTCTATGTCGGCGGCAAGCAGGCGCGGCCCGATTCGGGCTACTCCTACACGGTGCGCGACCCCGGCGGCAGGCCGCTCGGCCAGGCGGCCCTGGGCAACCGCAAGGACATCCGCAACGCGGTCGAGGCCGCCGCCAAGGCCGCGGCCTGGGGCGCCGCCACCGCCCACAATCGCGCCCAGGTGCTCTACTATGTGGCCGAGAACCTCGCCGCCCGGGCCGCGGAGTTCGAGGCGCGTCTCGTCCTGATGACGGGCGCCCCGCGCAAGGAGGCGGCGCGCGAGGTCGAGGCCGCGATCGAGCGCAGCTTCTACTACGCCGCCTGGGCCGACAAATACGACGGCCAGGTGCATGCGACGAAGTCGCGCCACGTCACGCTCGCCATGCATGAGCCCTACGGGGTCATGGGCCTCGTCTGCCCCGAGACGGCGCCGCTACTCGGTCTCGTGTCGCTGCTGATGCCGGCGCTGGCGATGGGCAATTGCGCGGTCGTCGTGCCCTCGGGCCTGCACCCGCTCAGCGCGACCGACCTCTATCAGGTCTTCGACACGAGCGACGTGCCGGCCGGCGTCGTCAACATCGTCACCGGCGAGCCCGACACGCTCGCCAGGACGCTGGCGGACCACCACGAGGTGGCGGCACTCTGGTACTGCGGCTCCAAGGCCGGCAGCGCCATGGTCGAGAAGGCCTCGGCCGCCAATCTCAAGCCCACATGGGTCAGCGACGGCCGGGCTCGCGACTGGTTCTCGTCCGTCGAGGGTCAGGGCCGCGAGTACCTGCGCCGCGCCACGCAGGTCAAGACCATCTGGGTGCCCTACGGCGAATAGAGGGTCTCGTCACCGCTCGGCGCGGCCGTCCGGCCCACCGGCCTGGCCGACGCTGAAATAGCTGAAGCCGCGGCCCGTCATCTCGGCGGGACTGTAGACGTTGCGCAGGTCGACGAGGATCGGCTCTCGGAGCAGGCGTTTGACCCGGTCCCAGTCGAGCGCCCGGAACATGTCCCATTCGGTGACGATGGTCACCGCATCCGCGCCCTCGACGCAATCGTAGGGGTCGTGGCAATAGGTGACGTCGTCGAGCAGCGCCTTGGCGTTCGCCATGCCCTCCGGGTCATAGGCCCTGACGAGGGCGCCCGCATCCTGCAGGGCCGTGACGATGGCGAGCGAGGGCGCCTCGCGCATGTCGTCGGTATTGGGCTTGAAGGTGAGGCCGAGCAGCGCGATCGTGCGGCCGCGCACCTCGCCGCCGCAGGCCTGGATGATCTTGCGCCCCATGGCGCGCTTGCGCTGCTCGTTGACCGCCACCACCGTCTCGACGAGCCGCACCGGCGCGCCCCTGTCCTGCCCGGTCTTGATCAGCGCCAGCGCATCCTTGGGGAAGCAGGAGCCGCCGTAGCCCGGTCCGGCATGCAGGAATTTCGGGCCGATGCGGTTGTCGAGCCCGATGCCGCGGGCGACATCCTGCACGTCGGCGCCGACGCGCTCGCACAGATCGGCGATCTCGTTGATGAAGGTGATCTTGGTCGCCAGGAACGCGTTGCCGGCGTATTTGATGAGCTCGGCCGTGCGCCGCCCGGTGAACATCAGCGGCGGCTGGTTGAGGAACAGCGGCCGGTAGAGCGCCTCCATGACCTTGTGGGCGGCGGGGTCCTCGGTGCCGATGACGATGCGGTCCGGCCGCTTGAAATCGGTGATGGCGGCGCCTTCGCGCAGAAATTCCGGATTGGACACCACGGCGACGTCGAGATCCGGCCGCGCGGAGCGGATGATCCGCTCGACCTCGTCGCCGGTGCCGACCGGCACCGTCGATTTGGTCACCACCACCGCCGCGCTCGTCAGCGCCTCGGCGATCTCGCGCGCCGCCTGATAGATATAGGTCAGGTCGGCGTGGCCGTCGCCGCGGCGCGACGGGGTGCCGACCGCGATCAGCACCACCTCGGCGCCGGCGATGCCGGCGGCCATGTCGCGGCTGAAGCGCAGCCGCCCCTCGCGCGCGTTCTTGGCCACCAGACCTTCGAGGCCCGGCTCGTAGATCGGCATCCGCCCCCGGTTCAGCGCCTCGATCTTCTCCGCATCCTTGTCGATGCAGGTCACGACATGGCCGAAATCCGCAAAGCAGGCCCCCGAAACAAGGCCCACATATCCCGATCCGATGACAGCAACCCGCATCGACGTCAGTCCCCGTTCGACCCGTCAGGGCGCGACGCCGGCGGACCCGCTTCGCGATCCGACCGCATGACCCTGCTCGCAATTTCTACCTGAGCCTGTCCTGCTATATCCGGCCTGCCACCCTGCTACCAGATCACGGTGACAGTGAATCGACGCGACCTGAGGTCGGGACGTCAATCGCAGCAACCGAGGCCGAAGAGGTCGGCAAAACCCTGCCGCCCGGTCGGGGTCACGCTGACGGCGCGACTGTCCGGCCGGCGCCGCACGAAGCCGCGCGCCAGCGACAGGTCGAGGATCGCGGTGCCGAGGCGACCGGCGAGATGCGGTCGCCGCTCCGACCAGTCGAGGCAAGGACGGCAGAGGAGCCGCCGTCCGCCTGAATGCGCGCCGCCGAGGAGACCCCACGCCTCGAAGAGCGCGTGACCGCGCGCGGTCACGACAGCCGCCTCGGAGGTGAGGTCGATGGCGCCGCGCGCCACCAGCGCATCGGCGATGGCGACCGCCACGCGGCCGGCCAGATGATCGTAGCAGGTGCGGCATTCCGCGAGTTCGGGCGGCACGCGCGGCGTGGCACGCGGCCGCGCCGCACCGGTCTCGCTGCCCGCCACCACCAGGATCGCCTCGAGCATCTGCGCCACCTCGGCCGACGCCAGGCCGAAATAGCGATGCCGGCCCTGCCGCGACAGGGCCAGCAGGCCGCCCTCGGTGAGCTTCGTCAGATGGCCGCTCGCGGTCGGCGCACCAATGCCCGCCGCGAAGGCGAGCTCGGTCGCGGTCAAAGCGCGGCCATCCATCAGGGCGGCCAGCATATTGGCCCGCCCCGGGTCGCCGATCAGCGCGGCGACCGCCGCCATGGTCACGCCCGGTCTCATGGCGGCGCACACTATGCCAGATCCGGTTGCCGCGCATGCCGAAACACTTCGGTCTCGACCGAAGCATTCCCGCATGACATGGCAGCCGGCCGACGGCATGGTCCGGCCGGTCGAAACGGATTTCAGGACCATGCCATGCCGGTCGAGGAGAGCGTCCGCTCGCCCATCATCGTGCTGACCGTCGTCGTGTCGAGCTTCGCCTTCGCCATCGTCCAGCTCGACGTCACCGTGGTGAACGTCGCGCTGCCGCGTATCGGTACGGAGCTTCATGCGAATGTCGCCGCCCTGCAATGGGTGGTCGACGCCTATGCGCTGGTCTTCGCCGTGCTGATGCTGAGCGCCGGCGTGCTGGGCGACCGCATCGGCGCCCGCAAGGTCTATGTCGGCGGGATGGCGATCTTCGGCCTCGCCTCGCTCGGCTGCGGCCTGGCGCCCGGCATGGAGGCTCTGGTCGCGGCCCGCGCCGTCCAGGGGCTCGGCGCCGCCGCCATGCTGCCGACCTCGCTGACCCTGCTCAACCATGCCTGCGGGCACGACGCCAAGTTGCGGGCGATTGCGGTCGGCTGGTGGACGGCGGCCGGCAGCGTGTCGATCGCCGCCGGCCCGATCGTCGCCGGCCTGCTGCTCGGTCTCGGCACCTGGCGCAGCATCTTCCTCATCAACCTGCCGTTCTGCCTCGCCGGCCTCGTGCTGGCCTGGCGGATCGCGGAAACGGAGCCGGATCGGGCCGGGGCGCGCGCCTTCGACCTGCCCGGGCAGGCGCTGGCGATCCTGGCGCTGACGGGCCTCATCGGCGCGGTGATCGAGGCACGGCCGCTCGGCTTCGCCCATCCGCTGGTGCTCGGCGGCCTGGCGCTGTTTCTCGTCTGCGGGCCGCTCTTCGTCATCATCGAGCAGCGTACGCCGCAGCCGCTGCTGCCGATCCGCCTCTTCGCCACGCCCGCCTTCGGCATCGCCACGACCTATGGCATCGCGGTCAACCTCACCTATTACGGCGTGGTCTTCGTGCTGAGCCTCTACCTGCAGCGGGTGCGCGGCTATGGCGCCACCGAGGCCGGCCTCGCCTATCTGCCGCTGACCGCCACCTTCTTCGGCGTCAACCTGCTGAGCGGCTGGCTCGTCGGACGGATCGGGCCGCACTGGCCGATGGCGCTCGGCGTGCTGGTCGATGCGTTGGGCTTCGGCCTGCTGCTCGGGCTCGGGCCGGGAAGCTCCTACTGGGCGATGCTCCTGCCTTTCGCCCTGATGCCGGCCGGCATGGGGACGGGCGTGCCGGCCATGACGGTGCTGGTCCTGTCGAGCGTCGAGAAGGGCGACTCGGGGGTCGTTTCGGCGGCGCTCAACGCGGCACGCCAGGCCGCCGGCGCGGTGGGCGTCGCGATCTTCGGCGCGCTCGCCGGCGAGCAAACCCAGGATATCGTCGGCGGCCTGCATGCCGGTGCGATCCTGGCGGTCGGGCTGCTTTGTGCCGTGGCGGTACTGGTGGTCTGGGGGACGCGGGCCAGTACCAAAACGGTCCCTTCGACCCGCTGATGCCGGACCGTGCTTACGGCCAGAGCACGACCGGCGGCAGCGACGAGAGGATCGATTCGACATTGCCGCCGGTCTTGAGGCCGAAGATCGTGCCGCGGTCGTAGAGCAGGTTGAACTCGACGTAGCGGCCGCGCCGGATCAGCTGCTCGCGCCGCTCGGCCTCGGTCGACGGCGTCGCGACATTGCCCGCGACCAGTTCCGGATAGGCGGCCAGAAAGGCCTCCCCCACGGCGCGCGTGAAGGCGAATTCCGCGTCGAAATCGGCGCCGAGATAGTCGAAGAAGATGCCGCCGATGCCGCGCGGCTCGTCGCGGTGCTTCAAGTGGAAGTAATCGTCGCACCAGCGCTTGAACTTGGCATAGGGGGCGACTGCCGCATGGGCCGTGCAGGCGGCTTCGAGGGCGGCGTGGAAAGCGATCGCGTCGGGGTCGTCCTGTCTGCGGCGGCGGTCGAGCACCGGGGTGAGGTCGGCGCCGCCGCCGAACCAGGCCCGGCTCGTCACCACGAAGCGCGTATTCATGTGGACCGCCGGCACATGCGGGTTCCATGGGTGGGCGATCAGCGACACGCCGGAGGCCCAGAAGCGGGGGTCCGCCTCGGCGCCCGGGATCTGCTTGGCGAATTCCGGCGCGAAGCTGCCATGAACGGCCGAGGCATGGATGCCGGCCTTCTCGAAGACGCGGCCGTGCAGCATCGCCATCGTGCCGCCGCCGCCGGGGGCGCCGGTGTGATCGGTCCGCGTCCAGGGCTTGCGCTCGAACCGGCCGGGCGCGGCACCGTCGCCGGCGCCCGGCGCCCCGGGCCCTACGTCCTCGAGCCGCTCGAAGGCCGCGACGAGCAGCCCTTGCAGCGTCTCGAACCAGGCGCGCGCCCGGTCCTTTCGCGCTTCGATCGGGTCCGGCTCCTCGGCCATCAGCCCGCTCTCTCCCCCAACGTGCTGCCGCACGCGGTCTCGACGAACCTGCCCAGCTTCATGATGATCGTCATCGTACCATCTCATTCGCACGAGCGCTTCGACCGGCGCGTCCCGCCTGTTTTCAGCAGCGAGGGGCGACCTTCTGTCAAGAGCACGCTTGCCTGAATTCCCTTCCGCGCGTCTCCCGTCGCGTTGGCGGATGGCAGGTCGTTCGCCATGACACTCCGCCCCGTCAGCAGCATCGACAGGCGTGATGGTATATTATACATCAGCGTGGGGCGGACGAGGGTTTTAGCGGCGTGACGACGGGTTCCGGAGGCGAAGAGAGGGTCGGGTACGGGGAGTCGACGTGGTCCGGCCCGATGGCCGTGCTGGCGGCGCGCAGCCGCGACCTGTCGGCCGACGAAGCGAGCGCGCTCCTGCACACGACCTACGGGATCGTGGCCGAGGCGTCGCCCCTGCGCAGCGAACGCGACCAGAATTTCCTCATGCGGGCGGAGGATGGTGCGAGCTATGTCCTGAAGCTCGCCAATGCGGTGCAGGATCCGGCCATCGCCACCTTCCAGACCCGCGCGCTCCTGCACATCGCCGCGGTCGATCCGGCGCTCGCTGTCCCCCGCGTCGTCGCGACCCGGGCCGGAGATTGGGAGTTTCGCTGCGCGCCGGAGGACGGCGCCCCGCGAATCGGGCGGCTCGTGACCTTCCTGCCCGGCGTGCCGCTCGCCAGCCAGCCAGGGAGCCTCGCGCAGGCGGAAGGGCTCGGCCGCCTCGCCGCCACGCTCGGCCGGGCGCTGCGCGGCTTCTTCGATCCCGCGGCGGGCCATGAGCTGCTGTGGGACCTCAAACATGCCGCGCGGCTCGCCGACCTCGTCGGCTACATCGACGCCGAGGCCGACCGGCGCCTCGTCGCCGAGGCGATCGGCGCCTTCCGCCGCGATGCCCGGCCACGTCTCCCGGCGCTGCGCGGACAGGTCATCCACAACGACCTCAACCCGCACAACATCCTGGTCGATCCTGACCGTCCCGATGTACCGCGGGGCATCATCGATTTCGGCGATCTCGTGTTCGGCGCGCTGATCAACGACGTCGCCATCGCGGCCGCCTATCTGGTGGGCGGCGCGCACGACCCGATCGAGCCCGCCTGCCGCTTCGTCGCCGCCTACCACGCCGTGACGCCGCTCGACGCCGAGGAGGTGCGTCTTCTGCCGGTGCTCGTCGCGACGCGCCTCGCCATGACCTGCGCCATCACGGCCTGGCGGGCGAAGCGCTACCCGGAGAACGAAGCCTATATCATGCGCAACCGGGGCGGGGCGGCCGCGGGGCTCGAAACCCTGTCGGCCATGCGGCCCGATGCCTTCGCGGCGCGCCTTCTCGCCGCCTGCGGCCTGGAGTAGGGCGATGGACCAGCGGCACGGCATGGTGAACGCCTTCGATCCCGCCCGCACGGCGGCGCTCCCCGAGGCCGATGCCGCCCTCGTCGAGCGGCGCCAACGCCTGCTCGGGCCGGCCTATCGCCTGTTCTACGACCATCCGGTGCATCTCGTGCGTGGCGAGGGGGTGTGGCTCTACGACGCCGCCGGAGCGGCTTACCTCGACGTCTACAACAACGTGCCGGTCGTCGGGCATTGCCACCCTCGCGTCGTCGACGCCATGGCGCGGCAGGCCGGCGCGCTCAACACCCACACCCGCTATCTTCACGGTGCCATCCTGGACTATGCCGAGGCGCTGCTCACCACGGTGCCGGCCGAGCTCGGCCACGTCATGTTCACCTGCACCGGGAGCGAGGCCAACGACCTCGCGCTCCGCGTGGCGAAATCGGCGACCGGGGGGACGGGCTTCATCGTCACCGCCAATGCCTACCATGGCGTCACCGATGCGGTGGCGGGACTGTCGCCCTCGCTCGGGCCGGCTGTGGCACCCGCCCCGCATGTCGTCTGCGTCGCGGCGCCGGACCGGCGTCGCGGCGGGGATGTGGGCGCCGCCTTCGCGGCCGAAATCGACGCGGCGCTGGAGCGCATGGCGGCGAAGGGCATCCGGCCGGCAGCGCTGATCGTCGACACGATCTTCTCGAGCGACGGGGTATTCGCCGATCCGCCGGGGTTCCTGAGACCTGCCGTCGAGTGCATTCGCGCCGCGGGCGGCCTCTTCATCGCCGACGAGGTGCAGGCCGGCTTCGGCCGTACCGGCGCGGGCCTGTGGGGCTTCGCCCGCCACCAGGTCGTTCCGGACCTCGTCACGATGGGCAAGCCGATGGGCAACGGCCATCCGGTCGCCGCCATGCTGGCGCGGCCGGCCCTACTCGAACGCTTCGGCGCCGCGTCGCGCTATTTCAATACGTTCGGCGGCAATCCGGTGTCGATCGCCGTCGCGCAGGCCGTGCTCGACGTCATCGCCGAAGAAAACCTCGTGGCGCGAGCGCGGGAGACCGGCGACTATCTCATGGCAGAACTCGCGGCGCGCGCCGCGCCCCATCCCGGCCTCGGCGAGGTCCGCGGCAGCGGCCTCTTCATCGGCCTCGACGTCTTGCCGGAGACGGCGGAGACGGGGACGGGCGAGTGCGAGGCCGCCCGCATCGTCAACGGCCTGCGCGAGCGGCGGGTGCTGATCAGCGCCTCGGGTCCCACGGGCAACGTGCTGAAGATCCGGCCGCCGCTGCCCTTCGGCCGGCCCGAGGCTGAGATCTTCCTCGACGCCTTCGACGACGTGCTGAAAACCATCGGATAGGAGAGCGTCGCATGACGGATGCCGGTCTCGTCGAGGACATCAAGGGCGCGGTCGATGCACTGTTCGAGCCGCAATGCGCCTTTCTGGCCGATCTGGTGCGCATTCCCTCGCAGCGCGGCGAGGAGCGGGCGGCGCAGGCCGCCATGGCGGCCGCTTACGCGGCGGACGGCTACGCGGTCGACCAATGGAAAATCGACGTCGAGGCGATCCGCGACCTGCCCGGCTTCTCCCCCGTCGCGGTCTCCTACGACGAGGCCTGGAACGTCGTGGCCCGCCATCGGCCGCGGCAGGCCATGGGGCGGTCGCTGATCCTCAACGGCCATATCGACGTCGTGCCGACCGGGCCGCGCGAACACTGGTCGCGCGATCCCTACGATCCCGCCGTCGTGGACGGGTGGATGCATGGCCGCGGCGCCGGCGACATGAAGGCCGGCCTGTCGGCTTGCCTCTTTGCGCTCAAAGCCCTGCGCCGCATCGGACGGCAGCCGGCGGCCGAGGTCTTCCTGCAATCGGTGGTCGAGGAGGAATGCACCGGCAACGGCGCGCTCGCCTGCCTGGCGCGCGGCTACCGGGCCGATGCAGCCTTCATCCCCGAACCGCTCGAGCCCAAGCTCCTTCGCGCCCAGGTCGGGCCGATCTGGTTCCAGGTGCAGGTCGAAGGCGATCCGCAGCATGCCTCGGGCGCCTTCAGTCCCGGCTCCAATGCCATCGAGAAGGCTTTTCTCATCATCCAGGCGCTGAAGCGCCTCGAAATCGTTTGGAATGCCCGCAAGGTCGACCACCCCCTCTTCCTCGATCACCCGCACCCGATCCGCTTCAACCTCGGCAAGATCGCCGGCGGCGACTGGACGTCGAGCGTGCCGGCCTGGTGCCATTTCGACATGCGCGTGGCGATCTATCCGGGCGAGGATCCGGCCACGGCCTGCGCCGAGATCGAGGCCTGCATCGACGCGGCCGCGCGCGCCGACAGCTTCCTCGCCAACCGGCGACCCAAGGTGGTCTACAACGGCTTCATGGCGGAGGGTTACGTGCTCGGCGGCGCCGACGACCTCGAAGCCGCGCTGCGGCGCAGCCATGCGGCCGTCTGGGACGCGCCGCTGCAGGAGTACGTGTCCTCGGCCACGACCGACGCCCGCTTCTTCGGCCTTTATGGGGATACGCCGGCGATCGTCTACGGCCCCGTGTGCCGCCTGCCGCACGGCTACGACGAGGCGGTCGACCTCGACTCGGTCCGCAAGGTCACGCAGACGCTGGCGATCTTCATCGCCGACTGGTGCGGCTTGGAAGAGGTTTCGGGCGAGGCCGGCGCGTGACCGCGGGGTCCGGCCTGCCTAGCCTGTCTGGGGACGGGAGCGCCGGAGCGGTGCTCTCCGAGGCGGCGCCTCTCGTCGGGGCGGCGGAGGCCGCCGCCATCCTGGCGCGCCTCTATGGTGTCGACGGGAGCCTCCAGGCTCTGCCGAGCGAGCGCGACCATAATTTCCGGGTCCGCACCGAAGGACAGGTCGACTATGTGCTGAAGATCGCCCATCCGGGCGAGCCGCGGGCGGTGACCGATTTTCAGACCGAGGCGCTCCGCCATATCGCCGCGGTCGATCCCGGCCTGCCGGTGCCCCGCGTCATGCCGACACGCGACGGCGAATTCGCCTCCGACTTCGCTCGGGACGACGGCCCGCCGCGGACCGTCCGTCTGCTGACCTATCTGCCGGGGCGGCTCCTCATCGAGGCCCGGCGCACGGCGGCGCAGGACCGGGCGCTCGGCGCCTTCCTGGCCCGGCTGGGGCGGGCGATGCGCGGCTTCTTCTACCCGGCCGCCGCGCAGGCCGATCTGCTGTGGGACCTGCGGCAGATGCCGCGCTGCCGCGCTTTTATGCCGGCCATCACCGATCCACGCCTGCGGGCGCTGGTGGCCCAGACGATCGACGCGGCCGAAGCGCATGCCCTGGTCGTGCTACCCGGGTTCCGCGCCCAGGTCGTCCACAACGACCTCAACCCGTCGAACGCGGTGGTGGCCGAGACCGATCCCGACCGCGTCGCGGGCGTGATCGATTTCGGCGACATGCTGCACGGCCCCCTCGTCTGCGACCTCGCGGTCGGGGCCGCCTACCGCTGGGCGGAGGACGAGCACCCGCTCGCCGGCGTGGCGCGCTTCGCTGCAGGATATCACGGCGTGACGCCGCTCGAAGACGCCGAAATCGACATCCTGCTCGATCTTGTCCGCGGCCGGCTGGCGCTGACGCTCGCCATCGTCGCCTGGCAGGCCGCCCGGTCTCCCGACAAGCACGGCTATGTGATGCGCTTCAACGCGGAGCTCTGGCGCTTCCTCGACGGCCTGTCGCAGGTCACGCGCGACGAGGCGCGGAGGATTATTCGGGCGGAGATCATCGGGGGATGACGCGCATGGCAGGTGCAGGGTCCGCCGTGGCGGGCGAAGAGCCGATCCGGGACCGGCGGCGTCGCCTGCTCGGCCCGACCTATTCGCTGTTCTACGACGAGCCGGTCCATCCGGTGCGCGGCGAAGGCGTCTGGCTTCATGCGGCGGACGGCACGCGCTACCTCGATTGCTACAACAACGTCGTCTCGGTCGGCCATTGCCACCCGCACGTGGTCGCGGCCCTGTCGCGCCAGGCGGCGCGGCTCAACACCCATACCCGCTATCTCGACGATACGGTGCTCGACCTCGCCGAGCGGCTCATCGCCACCGCACCGAGCCACCTCGGCCATGCGCTCTTCACCTGCACGGGGAGCGAGGCCAACGACCTCGCGCTGCGCATCGCCGAACATGCCACGGGCGGAAGCGGTGCCATCGTCACCGCCTTCGCCTATCACGGCAACACGAGAGCCACGGCTGCGCTGTCCCCCGCCGCGGGCGGGCTCGCGGCGCTGGGCGAGAGCAACGTCGCCATTCCGGCGCCCGATACGTTCCGCGACGGCGGCGCGGCCGCAGTGCGCTTCCTCGACAACCTGGAAACGGCGATCGAGCGCCTGCGGGAGCGCGGACGGCGCCCGGCGGCGCTGATCCTCGATGCGAGCTTCTCCAGCGACGGCATCTTCGTCCCGGCCCCCGAGCTCCTGAGCGAGGCCGCGGCCATCATCCGGTCCGCCGGAGGCCTGATGATAGCCGACGAGGTGCAGGCGGGCTTCGGCCGTCTCGGCCGATCCATGTGGGGCTTCGAGCATTACGGCTATGCGCCCGACATCGTCACCATGGGCAAGCCGATGGGCGACGGACATCCGGTCGCGGGCCTCATGGTCCGCCCGGACCTGGTCAAGGGTTTCGGCGCCAAGGAGGGCTATTTCAACACGTTCGGCGGCAATCCGGTCACGGCCGCGGTCGGGCTCGCGGTGCTCGAGGTCATCGACGGCGAAGGGCTGATCGCGAATGCCGGACAGGTCGGCGCCTACCTCCGCCAGCGATTGGACGGGCTGCGGGGCCGACACGCCGCCATCGCCGACGTCCGGGGAATGGGGCTCTATTGCGGCGTCGAGATCGCCGGTACGGCGGACGAGGCGCGCCGCCGGGCGGCGGCGATCGTCAACGGCCTGCGCCGCCGCCGCGTGCTGATCGGCGCCTGCGGGCCGGACGGCAACGTGCTCAAGATAAGGCCGCCGCTGCCCTTCGCGGCGGAGCATGCGGATCGGCTGGTCGAGGCGCTCGACGCCGTGCTGTCGCAGCCTGACGGGAACGAGGCCGCGCCATGCTGAGGCTCGATCGCGAAACCCTCAACGATCGCGCCTATGGCGCCTTGCGGCAGAGCCTCATCTCCGGCCAATTCAATCCCGGCCAGGTGCTGGTGATCCGCAAGCTCGCCGATACGTTGGGGATTTCCACGACGCCGATCCGCGAGGCGCTGCAGCGCCTCGTCGCCGAGCGCATCCTGGAGGTGAAGCACAATCGCTCGACGGCCGTGCCGCTCCTCTCCGCGCGGACGTTCCGCGAACTGGTGTGCATCCGCTCGGCCATCGAAGGTCTCGCGGCGGAGATGGCCGCCGAGCGGATCGGCGAGCCCGACCTCAGGACGATGCGCAAGGCGATCTCCGGCATGGACCGGGCGATCGCCGCGGGTGACGGCCGGGGCTACCTGACGCTCAACGAGCAGTTCCATTTCGCCGTCTACAGGCTCGCCGGCGCGCCGATCCTGCTCAACATGATCGAGGATCTCTGGGGAAGGGTCGGACCCTACATGCATTTCCTGATGGAGACCGAATCCTACGTGCCGCAATCGAATGCCTATCACCGGCAGATCGTCGCGGCCCTGGAGGACCGTGACGGTGCCGCAGCGAGGGCAAGCGTCGTCGAGGACATCACCGCCGCCGCCGAGGCGCTGCTGCCGCGCCTGACGCTTCGATCGACCTGACAGTCTGTTCGATACCTTCTATGTCCTTCATCCTGAGCCGGTCGTCGCAGCCAAGTTTACGCTGGCTGCGACGACCGAGTCGAAGGACGACAAGCGTCAGCCGCGCTTCGAGACGGTCCTGACGGACCCCTCAGCATGAGGATCGTCAGTTTCCAAACAACTTCGGAGCACCCGTGGCCGAGACAACCGACCTGCCGAACGGCTATTATGTCGTGCCCCCGGGGAAGCTCGCCAATGCGGTGACCTGGCTCGAGATGCGGCAGAAGCCCGCCGCACGACTCGCGGAGCCGCTGCGTCTCGTGCCCGTCGGCGACGCGGAGGAGGCCGATTGCCGCAGCCTCTATGCTGCGATCGGCACGCCCTGGCTGTGGAGCCGCGCCTTCACGATCGATCCGGAGCCGGAGGCCACCGCCGCGAATTATGTCGCGCAGGACGACGCGGGCGCGCCGGTCGGCATCGTCGAACTGACGGGCCGGGCGGCGAACGAGGTCGAGATCACCTATTTCGGTCTCGTGCCCGCCGCCACCGGCGCGGGGCTCGGGCGCCGCATGATGGCGGCGGCACTCGATCTCGCCTTCGCGGCCGCCGGGCGCGTCTGGCTGCATACCTGCAACTTCGACCATCCGGCGGCGCTGCGCTTCTATCGCGCCTGCGGCTTCACCCCGTTCGCGACCGGCTTCGAGATCATGGATGACCCCCGGCTCGACGGCTCGGCGCCGCGCGAGGCCGCGCCGCACGTGCCGTTGATCCCGCGACGTCGCTGAAACGGGACGAGGCAGTCGGCGTTCCTTGGGGGGCTGTCGGTGCCAATTCCGGGCAGGATCGGTCGACCGGCAAGCGCGTTACAGCTTGCAATAGGGCGTGACCGGCGCGATCACGCCGAAATCCTTGACGATCTTGTAGCCGATGCCGTCGGCCTCGGCCTGGCCGACGAAGGAATGCACGATGCAATGGTTGTTGGAGGCCTCGATCCGGACGAGGCCCTGCGGCGCATCGAACTCGACCGTCGGCAGGGCCGTGACCACCTTGTCGTCGTCGAAGGAGCCGGCCGTCGCCACCGCCAGCGCGTAGAGGTTCAGCCCGTTGTAGCCCGCCTCCCCAATGCCGTTGACCATCTTCTCCTGCCCGAACTTGTCCTTGAAGGCCTTGATGAAGGCTTTGTTGACCGACGTGTCGATGGCCATCCAGTAGGGCTGCGGCGCGTAGGTGCCGGCCGCGATGCCGGGCGGCAGGGCATCCCGGTTGAACACCTCGTCGAGCGGGGCGATCAGCGGCTGCTTGACCTCGAAGCTGCGGTACTGCTTGAGCTGGCTCACCGCGTCGTTGCCGACCACCATGCTCCACACGACGTCCGGCTTCAGATCCTTGATGCGCTGGAAGGCCGGCCCGAAATCCTGCGTGCCGAAGGGGTAGAAGTCGGCGCCGACGATTCTGCCGCCGGCCTTCTCGAAGGCCGTGGTGATCGCCTCCGTCATCTTGCGCGGCCAGGCATAGTCCGAGGCCATGATGTAGATGGACTTGCCGAGGGTCGCGGCGATCCACGGCGCCATCGGGTCGACCTGCTGCATGGGGATCGGTCCGGTCGCCACGAAATAGCGGTTGCATTCGCCGCCCTCGAAGTTGGTCGGATAGAAGAACAGCTTCTTGGCGCGCGAGGTCACCGACAGCGTGCCGGCCCGCTCGGGCGAGATGATCGTGCCCATGATGGCGGCCACCTTGTCCTCGCCGATGAGCTTGCGGGCCTTGTCGACGGCGCCCTTGGTGGTCGTCTGGTTGTCCTCGACGATGAGCTCGATGTGGCGCCCGGCGATGCCGTTCTTGGCGTTGAGCTCGTCGGCGGCGAGCTTGTAGCAGTTGAGCAGCGTCTCGCCGAGGATCGCCTGCAGTCCGGTGATGGGGATCGAGAGGCCGATCTTCACCGTGTCGGCGGCGCGCAGGATGGCCGGGAAACCGAGCCCGGCCCCGGCGACGGTCGCGGCGGCGGCCGATCCCTTCAGGATGGTGCGTCGGTCGATCAGATGGCGCATGCGACTATCCTTCTCAGTCTTCCGCGGGCCTGGTCCCGCTCACAATGCCAGGAGCTCCTTGAGCAGGGCTTCGTCGTCGAGCCTGTCCGGCGTGGTCGCGTGGACGATGCGGCCCTTCTCCATGACCAAGCAGCGCGAGGCCGCCCGAACAACGAGATCGAGGTTCTGCTCGACGAGCAGCACGCCCATGGCGCGCGTGCGGGCGATGGACGGGATGAGATCGGCGATCTGGTGCACGATATTGGGCTGAATGCCCTCCGCCGGCTCGTCGAGCAGCAGCAGCTTCGGCGCGCCGCAGAGCGCCCGGGCGATGGCCAGCATCTGCTGCTGGCCGCCCGACAGCGTGCCCGCCACCTGCCCGAGCCGCCCGGCGAGAACCGGGAAATCGGCCAGGATCGCCTCGAGCGACCCCGGCGACCCGCGCCCGGCGGCGGCCCGGCTGCCGACGTCGAGGTTCTCGCCGACCGTGAGCCGCCCGAAGATGCCGCGGCCCTGCGGCACGTGCGCGATGCCGGCCCTGGCGCGGCGGAAGGCGGGGTGGCGCGACAGGTCGTGCCCGTCGAGGCCGATGCGGCCCGCCGTCATCGGCTGGGCGCCCGCGATGGTGCGCAAGAGCGTCGTCTTGCCGGCGCCGTTGCGGCCGAGGACGGCGACGACCTCGCCTGCCGCGACCGACAGGTCGATGCCATGCAGGACGGGAAGCAGGCCATAGCCGGCGCGCAGGCCCTCGAGGGCGAACATCATCGCCTCCCCAGGTAGACGTCGCGGACCGCCTCGTCGGCTTCGATCTCGGCGAACGGCCCGCGCCGGAAGGTCTTGCCCTGGTGCAGCACCAGCGTGTCGGCGCCGAGCGCCCGCACGAAGCCGATGTCGTGCTCCACCGCCGCGATGGCGATCTCGTCGCGCAGCCGGAGCAGCATCGCGGCGGTCGCCAGCGTCTCCTGCGGCGTCATGCCGGCCGTCGGCTCGTCGAGCAGCAGCAGCTTCGGGCCGGTGGCGAGCGCCATGCCGATCTCGAGCCACTGCCGCTCGCCATGCGAGAGCGCCGCGGCGATCTCCCCGGCGCGCTCGCCGAGGCCGATCATGCCGAGCACGTCGCGCCGGGCCGCCGGGGTGGCGCCGGTGCCCCAGCGCGCGACGTCGAGGTTGTCCGCCACGCTCATCGACTGGAAGACCGAGGGGACCTGGAACTTGCGGGCGATGCCGAGGCGGGCGATGCGGTGCAGCGGCCGGGCGCTGATGCTCTCGCCGCGGAACCGCACCGTGCCGCGCGTCGGCTTCACGGTGCCGGTCAGCACGTTGAGGAAGGTGCTCTTTCCGGCGCCGTTCGGGCCGATGATCGACACGAGCCCGCGCTCGTCGAGATCGAAATCGATGCCCGAGAGGACCTCGACGCCGCCGAAGCTGACCGCGATGCCTCGCGCCTCGAGCAGGGCGCCGCTCATCGTGCGCGCCGCCGCCGGAGCAGCCTGAGCCGTTCCGCGACCGACATCACGCCGTCCGGAAAGGCGAAGACCACGACGATGAACACGCAGCCGATGATCAGGGGCCATAGGCTCGGGTTGAGGCTGCTGATCACCTGCTGGGCGCGCTGCGCCAGCACGGCGCCGATGACCGGCCCGATGAGCGTGCCGCGCCCGCCGATCGCCACCCAGACGACGACTTCGGTCGAGAGCAGGAGGCCGCTCAGGTCCGGCGCCATCAGCCCGGCCATGGCGACGTAGAGCGCGCCCGCCAGCCCCGCGACGGCGGCGGACAGCACGAAGGTCAGTGTCAGGCGCAAGGGTGCATCGTGGCCGAGCGCCGCCGCCCGCATCTCGTTGTCGCTGATGGCGGCGAGGATCCTGCCCCAGCGGCCGCGTGCCAGCGCCCGAAAGCCGAGGAGCGCCACGCCGAGGATGCCTGCGACGAGGAGGTAGCTCGCGAGATTGCCGGAGAGATCGAGCCGGACGGAGCCGAGTCCGAGAACCAGCGGCGGCACGCCGAGCAGGCCGGAATCGCCGCCCGTCACGCTGCTCCAGGAGACCGCAACCTGCTGGGCGATGACCGAGAGCGCCAGGGTGACGATGGTGAAATAGCTGCTCCTGACGCCGCCGAAGAACAGGAAGTAGCCGACGAGCGCGGCGAGCGCAGCGGCGGCGGCCATGGCGCCCAGCAGGCCGAGGATCTCGGCCTGGGGAAGGTCCGGCATCATCGACAGGATCGCCATGACGTAGCCGCCGATGCCGAAGAAGGCGGCGTGGCCGAAGCACAGGATGCCGGTCCGCCCCCAGAAGAGATCGAGGCTGGCGGCGAAGAGGCCGAAGATCAAAGCGTCGCGCACGACCGACAGATTGTAGCTGTCGACCAGGACGGGATAGATCGCAAGGCCCGCGGCGCAGACCGCGAAGACGATGAGGAAGGCGCGCTCGCTCATCGGCGCCGCCCGGGCGCGAGGCCGTTCGGACGGAAGCGGACGATGACGATGGCGGCGAGCAGCACCATGGCCTGCGCCAGCGACGGCGAGATCTGGTAGTCGAGGACGCTGGTCAGGCCGCCGACGAAGGTGCTGCCGGCGACGAGGCCGGCGAGCGAACCGGCGCCGCCGACGATCACCACGAAGAAGGCGTTGGCGAGATAGTTGACGCCCATCTGCGGCAGGACGGTCGCCATCGGCGACACGAGCGCCCCGGCGAGGCCCGCGACCGCCGCGCCGAACGCGAAGGCCACCGCATAGGTGAAGCGCGTGTCGATGCCGACGGCCTCCGCCATCTCGCGATTCTGGATCACGGTGCGGATGTCGAGGCCGAAGCGGGTGAAGCGCACCAGCGCCGCGACGAGGCCGAGCGTCGCGGCGGCGATGAGGATCAGGATCAGTCGGTAGGCCGGATAGGCGGTGACGAGGAGATCGAGCGTGCCGTCGACCGGCGGCACGACCGGTTTGGCGCCGCGGCCGAAGATCAGCTCCAGGCTCTGCTGCAGCACCAGGCTCACACCCCAGGTCGCCAGGATGCCACCGACCGGCCGCTCGTAGAGCCGGCGCAGGATCGCCGCCTCGAGCGCCAGCCCGACGAGCGCCGCCGCGACCGGCGCCGCCGCGAGGCCGAGCCAGAACGAGCCGCCGAGATGCTGGACGAGGTAGACCGTGAAGGCGCCGACCGTCACGAATTCGCCGTGGGCGAGATTGGTGACGTTCATCAGGCCGAAGCTGATGGCGAGCCCCAGGCCGACGAGCGAGAAGATGCTGATCAGCGTCAGAGCATTGAGGAGCGTCGCCAGCGCCGTGCCCATCCGGGATCGTCAGCCGGCCGAGGCGAGGCGTCGGCGCAGCAGCGGCAGCGCGGCCTCCGCGCGCTCGATCGCCGCCGCCTGATGCGGCTGAAGCGGATGACCGGCCCAGTCCCCGATATGGTCGCTCAGGGGATCGACCGCCTCGGTGCGAACCCCGGCGAGCGTCTCAATCACGGCGAGGCCGCAGAACGGCACGTAGCCCTCCGAATAGCCGCCCTCGTGCGACATGGCGATCCGGCCGCCGCAGAGCGCGGCGGCGGCTTCCATCAGGCGTTGCGTCAGCCGCCGATAGGCCTCGCTGTCGAGCATCATGCGCCCGAGCGGATCGAAGGCCGAGGCATCGAGCCCGCAGGCGACCACGATCATGTCGGGCTCGAACGCCTTCAGGGCCGGCAGGACGATGCGGTCGAAGGCCGCCTCGTAGGCCCCCGACCCGCTGCCGGCCGGCAGCGGGATGTTGACGTTGAAGCCCTCCCCGGCGCCGCGGCCCCGGTCGGCGAGCCCGCCGCGCCCGACCGGATAGAGATTGTCCTGATGCAGCGAGATCGTGAGCACGGACGGATCCTCGTAGAAGACCGTCTCGGTGCCGTTGCCGTGATGCACGTCCCAGTCCACCACCGCCACGCGGTCGACGATGCCCTCGGCCTTCAGGCGGCGGAGCGCCACGCCGATGTTGGAGAAGAGGCAATTGCCCATGGCGCCGCCGGGCTCGGCATGGTGGCCGGGCGGGCGCACCAGCGCATAGGCATTGTCGACCGCGCCCGAGGCCGCCGCCGCGAAGGCCGCATAGGTGCCGCCCGCCGAGAGGCAGGCGATGTCGAAGCTGCCGATGCCGACCGGTGCCTGCGGGCCGGCGAAGCCGTGGCCGCCCTGGCTCTGGGCCCGGATGGCCTCGACATGATCGCGCGTGTGGACGCGCAGCAGGTCGCCGATCGAAACGGGGGACGCGGCGATCGGCATCAGGTGGTCGATCAAACCGCTGACCTGCACGAGGTTGTGCAGCCGCCGCTTGCTGCCCGGGCTTTCGAGATGCCGGCCGGGCTCGACGAAGGGGCCGGGCGGCATCATGTCCGCGCTCGATCCCGTGTCGTGCCACATCATGCGCTCGTGGAACACGTAGCCCGTCATCCGGCCTGACCCTCCCGCCGCGTGATATGATACATCATCGCGATCCGGTCAATCGCCGCGGGAGAACGTCCCGCCTCGGGGCCACCCGTCACGCGTGGTGAGGCGAAACCTCTGCGCTCCGGGAAGGATCACGAACGTCGCCGAGGTGCTCCCACCCGGATGAGGATATCCGACCCCGGCAGATCGGACCTCAAGCGTCGCCGCGCCCCAACACCTTGTCGAGCTCGGCCCGCGTCGGCGGATCGGCACCTGGCCGCGTGCAGGTGATCGCCGCCGCAGCGATCGCGACCATCAGCCAGTCGGCGACCTGCCGTTCGCTCGGCACGCCGGCGCGGCCGGCGCCGAGCGCGTCGGACTCGGCCATGGCGGCGAGCAGCGCCGCCATGAAGCTGTCCCCGGCTCCGACCGTATCCACCACCTCGATCGCCGGGGCGGCTTGCGTCAGCCGCTCGCCGCCGAAATAGGCTTCCGCCCCGCCGCCGCCCTTGGTCATGACTACCATCTGCGGCCCCATGCCGGCCCACCGGCCGGCCGCGTCGGCCGGCCTGGTGCCGGGATAGAGCCAGTCGAAATCCTCCTCGCTCGCCTTGACGACGGTCGCGAGCCGCACCCGGTCCTCGACGAGGCGGACGGTCTCCTCCCGCGGCGGCACGACGAACGGCCGGATATTAGGATCGAAGCTCGTCGTCGCCCGACTGCCCGCTGCCGCGAGCCCGGCCAGCGCCGCCTCGCCGAGCGCGCCGTCGATGGTCGAGAAGGACCCGATGTGGAGATGGGCCGCGTGCTCCGGCCAATCGAGCGGCAAGGTGGACGGCGTGTCGTAGGCGGTCGACTTGAGGTAGAAGCTGTAGCGGGCGCCGGTCACGGCGGTGCCGCGCGTCACGAAGGCGAGCGGCGAGGACGCCGGCGAGCGCGCGACGAACCGCATGTCGATGCCGCTGTCCGCGAGCCGGGCCACGAAGGCATCGCCCATGGTGTCCGTCGAGAGCCGCCCGGTGTAGCCGGTGGCGATGCCGAGCCTGCCGAGACCCACGGCGGTGTTGAAGGGCGAGCCGCCCAGCACCGCCTCGTAGGCCGACCCCTCGCGCGGAATGAGGTCGACCAGGGCCTCGTGCCCGAAGACGAGAACCATTGTGCCGGGCTTGTCCATGGGGCGGCGTTCCTCCTCGCGTCAGGGAACCTACAAGCGGCCATCGCGGCTGTACAGGCGACCGAGGAAGGGAGTGCCTCTCCGTGGCTCGGCCTGGTCGCTTAGCGGGTGAAGAGGACGGCCGCCGGATCGCAACGGGTCTCCCAGCCCTCGCGCTCGAGCGCCGGCGCGGTGTCCTCCTCGATCGGATAGCCGAGGCAGAAATAGCCGATGAAGCTCCAGGACGACGGCACGTCGAGCGCGGCCGTGACCGCCGCCGGGTCGAGGATCGACACCCAGCCGAGCCCGATCCCCTCGGCGCGCGCCGCCAGCCAGAGCGTATGCACGGCCATGACGGCCGAATAGTCGATGGTCAGCGGCATCGTCATGCGGCCGAGGCCGTGGCCCTTGGCGGTGGCATGGTCGGCGAAGACCGCGAACTGGCACGGCGCGTCGTCGAGGCCGGCCAGCTTCAGGCGCGCATAGAGCGCGGCGCGCTCGCCCGCCTGGCATTGCAGCGCCTGCGCGTTGCAGGCCTCGAACGAGGCGCGCACGGCGCTCCGCCGATCGGGTCTCTCGACCAGGACGAAACGCCAGGGCTGGCTCAGCCCGACGGACGGCGCGAGACAGGCGATCCGCACCAGCCGCTCCATCGTGCCGTCGGGGAGATCGTCGCGCCGGAAGCGCCGGACGTCGCGGCGCCAGACCAGGAGCTCGTGCAAGGCGGCGCGCGCCTCGTCCCCGAACCTGCCCTCGCCCGTCACGTGCCGACCTTGATGCTCGTCGCCGGCCATGACGACCGAAGCCTTGCGATCCGGCCGGGCACCGGCCTCATGACGACGGTTCCTCCAGGACATCCTCGACGTAGATCTTGCGGACCGCGACGACGCCGGCGGCGGTGAGCGGCGTCGCCAGGATCAGCCCGAGCGGCCCGAAGAGCGAGCCGAGCACCGTCTGCGACAGGATGGTCAGCACCGGCGCCAGCTCGACCGTCCGCTTCTGGATCAGCGGCGCGATGACATTGCCTTCGAGGCTCTGCACGGCGATGAAGAGCAGCGCCACGTACCCGGCCATCTGCGGCCCCTGGCCGAAAGCGACCACCACCGCGGGCAAGGCGCCGGCGAGCGCGCCCACGTAGGGGACGAAGTTGAACAGCGCCGCGATCAGCGCCAGGGTGAAGGCGAGCTTCACCCCGAGCAGGTAGAGCCCGAGCCCGGTCAGAAGGCCGATCGCCACCATGTCGACCAGCTGGCCGATGAACCACCAGCGCAGCGCATGGCCCATCTCGGTCATCACGTCCTGGCCGCGACCGCGCCAGGACTTCGGCATCAGCAGCAGCGTCCCCCTGACGTAGAGGCCCGGATCGGCGGCGAAATACACCGCCGTCACCAGCATGACGATCAGGCTGCCGATGCCGCCGAGCGTCTTCGTGCCGACGCCGGCCGCGATGCCGGCGATGCGATGGCTGCCGTCCTCGATGAACCCCTTGAGCCGGCTCACCACCGGCTGCAGCCAGTCGGCGGAGCCGAGCCGCTCCCACAGGACCTTCATCTGCTCCGAGATCTGCCCCGAGAGCTCCTTGATCTCGGTCGTCAGGGTCGGCCCGCGCAGCCAGAAGGTGACGCCGATCGTCGCCACGATCGCGAGGACGATGGCGGCGAGCCATAAGCCGGGCTTGCCGCCGATCTTGTCGGCCAGGACATCCGCGCCGCCGCGCAGCAGCGTCGCCATCAGCGCCGCGGCGAAGACCAGGAGCACCACGTCGCCGAGGCCCCACAGGACCGCAGCGGCGACCAGCGTGCCGAAGATCAGGGCGAGCGTGTCGGCGAGCCGCTCGGTCGCGGCCGTGCGGCGCTCGTCGATCACGAGCGGTGCCGCGGGAAGCGGAGCCGGGAGCGGCGCGCTCATGTCGGGTTTCCGCGATCGATGAGCCCGGCCATGATGCGGCCCGAGGCATCGTCCTCGCGCCCGAGTCCGTCGGCGACGCCGCGGCGGTCCGCCTCCGTGCGGTTCTGGCTCAGCTTCCACTTGCCCTGAAGGTCGAGGATATCGATCTCGATGCCGACGATGGCCCGCATCTGCGCCACCACGAAATCCTCCGGCGCGTCGGAGACGGCCCAAGGCGTCGCGCGCCGTCCCTCGTGCTCGGCCGTGAGCGCCTCGATCTGGCGGCGCAGCCAGGCCGGATCGTCGACCACCCTGAGCCGTCCCGTGGCATGCACCGCGACATAGTTCCAGGTCGGCACGACCCGGCCGGTCTGACGCTTGGTCTCGTACCAGGAGGGCGTCACGTAATGATCGACCTCGAGGAACAGCACGAGGGCGTCCACCTCGCCCGCGAGCTTCGTCTGCGCGTTGGCGCGGGCCAGATGCGCCCTGAGCACGCCGAGCCCCTTGGACCCGCCCTCGGGGTCGATCAGCATGGGCACATGGTTGGCCGCGAGGCCGGCGGCCGCCGTGATCAGCGTCGCCAGCGGATTGCGCCGCATCACCTCGTGCAGGGCCTCGAGCCTGTCCTCGCGAAAGGCCGGCGGCATATACATGACACACTCCTAAGCAGCCTTGCGTGGCGAAGCCACGGTTGATTCCACTTTTTTAAAGCGAAATCAAAGCTGCTGATCTTTTAAGTGCAAGCAGGTTCGAGAGAACCTGCTTAGGCCGATGCGGCGATCTTAGTCCGGACCGGGCGATTTGACGATCCGGCTGCGTTCGAACAGCACCACGGCAACGATGCCGAAGGCTAGCGGCGCGATGAGATAGAGCAGGCGGAACACCAGCAGGGCCGCGATGACGTCGGCCTTGGGGATGCCGTCGGAGACGTCCGACAGGGCCTTGACGAAGACATATTCGAGCACCCCGATCCCGCCCGGGGCGTGGCTCAGCAAAGCCGCCGAGAACGACGCCAGGAAGACGCCGAGCACGACCAGATAGCCGGGATTGTAGTCGACCGGCAGCGCGCAATAGATGATTCCGGCGGCACCCATCAGTTCGAGCGGACCCGCCATCAGCTGGCGCAGGGTGATGCCGAAGCGCGGATAGACGAGCTTGAACGGGCCGAGGACCAGCGGTCGAAAATGCATTGCCGAGCCGGCCACATAAGCCGCAACCGCGACGAGCATGACGACGCCCACCGCCCGTGCCACGGTCACGTTGAGATCGAAGAGCCGCTCCACGATGCTCGGCACTGTGACCAGCACGATGCCGCCGAGCAGGAGCGTACCGAGGAAGAACGTGAACGAGCAGAAGGCGACGAGCAGGCCGACGTCGGCGATGGTCAGGCCGCGGGTCGAATAGGCCCGGTAGCGCACCATGGCGCCCGAGAACATCGACATGCCGATATTGTGCGAGAGCGCATAGGTCGTGAACGACACGGCCGAGATGAAGGTCCAGCTCAGCTTGAAGCCGAGATGCAGCAACGCGATGCGGTCGTACCAGGCGAGTGCCATATAGGCGACGAGGGTGAAGGCGACCGCCACTACCCAGCGACGGCCCGAAATGGCGGTGAACGCATCCTCCACCTGTGATAGCGAGAGGCCGTGCAGCTCCCGGAACAGCAGCCAGCCGGAGAACAGCACGGCGCCGAGGCCGATGGCCGGCCACACGTAAGGCAGACAGGCCTTCAGGCCGGCATGGCGAGCATCGGCGGGCGTGGAGGATGGAACTTCAAGACCTGACACGGCATCCCCATGAGCTCAGCCGCATCATGCGCCACCCGACTGAGTTTCTCTTATGCGACGTTTCCCGCACACTCACGGCATAGTTTGTCCGAATGTTGCCGCGGGCACGAGGGATGCTCAGCGCGGGGCGCCGTCCGCGGCGGGCGGCGCGGGGATCAGGCCATGGCGCTCCATGATGGCGCGCATGCGGGCCGGGTCGGGCGCGATGCCGGGCCTGAGCTCCGCGCCCGTCTCGCGGAAATAGGCTGGCCCGAGCACGCCCGGCGTCAGCACGCACAGACAGGAGGCGGGTGCGCCGCTGCGGTTGTCGAAGCCATGGATGATGCCGCGGCGAATGAAGACGCTGTCGCCGGGACCGACCTCGACCGGCTTGCCGTCGACCGTGAAGGTGATGGTGCCCGACAGGCCGTAGACCGTCTCGTCCCAATCGCGATGATAGTGCGGCACCGGCATGCGCCCGCCTGGCGGGCAGGTCATCTCGAACAGGTCGAGGCTGCCCGCCGTGTCGTCCTTGCTGTGCAGGAAGCGCAGGGTGAGACCCCCGACCGCGATCGTCTCGGCCATGGCGGCGTGCTCCGGTTCAGAAGGGCTTGACGACGACGAGGATGACGATGCCGATGAGCAGCACCGTCGGCACCTCGTTGAGGATGCGGTAGAAGCGCGCCGGCTTGGTGTTGGCGTCGTTGGCGAAACGGCGCGTGGCGCCGGCCAGCATGCCGTGGACGCCGCTCATCAGCACCACCAGCGCGAGCTTGCCGTGCAGCCAGCCCGCCTTGAAGAAGTCGCCCTCGTAGGCGAGCCACAGGCCGGTGATCCACACCACGATCATCGCCGGATTGCAGATCTGCCGCAGCAGGCGTCCCTCCATCACCTTGAACGTCTCCGATTGCGGCGTCCGTGGGCCGACCTCGGCGTGGTAGACGAACAGTCGCGGCAGATAGAGCATCGCAGCCATCCAGGCCACGATGGCGATGATGTGGACGGCTTTCAGCCAGAGATAGAAATCACCCATCTGCGATCCTTTGCGGGACAATGCGTCGCCGCCTTTAGCACGGAAGCCGCGCGTCCATCAGGCGCCAAACGGCGCATCAGGCCCTGACGCGCGCGAGCATGCGCTCGACATGGGCGATCGGCGTCTCGGGCGTGATGCCGTGGCCGAGGTTGAACACATGCGGACGACCCTCGAAGGCCGCGAGGATCGTATCGACGGCGGCATCGAGCGCCGCGCCGCCGGCGATCAGCACCAGCGGATCGAGGTTGCCCTGCACGGGCAGGCCCGGCGGCAGCACGGCCTGCGCCCAGCGCGGGTCGATGACGGTGTCGAGCCCCAGCGCGGTTATGCCGCTCGAGGCCGCCGCCAGAAGCTGGCTGCCCGAGACGCGCGGAAAGCCGATGATCCGCGCACCGGGATGGCGGGCGCGCACGCCTTCGACGATGCACTCCACCGGCGCTTGCGACCAGCGCAGGTAATCCGCCATCGGCAGCACGCCTGCCCAGGAATCGAAGATCTGCACGGCGTCGACGCCGGCCTCGATCTGGGCGCAGAGATAGTCGACCGAGACCGCCGTCAGGCGATCGACCAACCGCTGGAACAGCGCGGGATCGCAATAGGCGAGCTGGCGTGCCGGTCCCTGGTCGGGGGTGCCCTGCCCGGCCACCATGTAGCTCGCCACCGTGAAGGGGGCGCCGCAGAAGCCGAGCAGCGCGGTCGCCGTGCCGAGCGCCGCCTTGACGCCGCGGATCGTCTCGAAGACCGGCGCCAGGCGCGCCATGTCGAGCGTCGCGCGCAAGCCATCGACATCGGCCTCGCTCGTGACCGGCTGCAGGCGCGGCCCGTGGCCAGTCTCGAAGGATACGGCGCAGCCGAGGGCGTCCGGGACCACCAGGATGTCGCTGAACAGGATGGCGGCGTCGAAGCCGAAGCGCCGCACCGGCTGCAGGGTGACGTCGATCGCCAGGCGCGGCGTGTAGCACAGGTCGAGGAACGATCCCGCCTCGGCGCGGAGCGCCCGATATTCGGGAAGGTAGCGGCCGGCTTGCCGCATCATCCAGACCGGAGGTCGCGCCAGCGCCTCGCCGTCGAGTGCCCGCAGGAGCGGTTTGGCCGAGAGAGGAGCGGTGGCGGGCGTGGGTCCGTTCAAAACAAGAATCCTTTTAGAATCGTCATTCTGTTTTGGTTTAGGGAGGCTGGATGGACCCGTCCCTCATAAGCCACAACTTGACCCCTGTCGCGGGGCCTCCGGCAAGGTTAACCGATCCTTTCCGAAGGACGGACAGGGTTGACGAATCCTTAACGGTTAAAATCCGTTAAGGTCTGCGGCCGAAGCGCGTCGACGGCCCGCTTTCCCCGTAAGTCCCGCTGCCGACAGCCGGACGGCGCCGCGCTGCCCACGTGGTCTGCCCTGTGGATGGTCATCCGGGTTTTCAACACGTCGCGGCGGTGAAGGACCGGATGGGCCGCGCCAACCGACAGGTTTCCACAGCGGCGGCTGCCGGAACGGGATAACAAGGGTTTCGCCAGGCCGCACAGGCCCCTGGCCGGAGGCTTCCGTGGGACGACAATATTTCCACCTGCATCTCGTGTCGGATTCGACCGGCGAGACGCTGATCGCCGCGAGCCGGGCGGTCTCGGCGCAGTTCCAGGACGTGTCCTCGATCGAGCACGTCTACCCGCTGGTCCGCTCGCGCACCCAGATCGACCGTGCCATCGCGGAGATCGAGGCGGCGCCCGGCATCGTGCTTTTCACGCTCGTCGACCCGGACCTCATCCGGCGGCTCGAAGAGGCCTGCCGGGACGCCGGTTCGCCATGCCTCTCCGTGCTGCAGCCCATCCTGGCGCTGTTCGGCTCCTACCTCGGCACCGCCTCGACGCCGCGCCCCGGCGCGCAGCACACGCTCAACGCCGACTATTTCAAGCGGATCGACGCCTTGAACTTCACCATGCTGCACGACGACGGCCAGCAGCCCGAGCGGATGGCGGAGGCGGACGTGCTGCTGCTCGGCGTCAGCCGCACGTCGAAGACGCCGACGAGCATCTACCTGGCCAATCGCGGCATCAAGACGGCCAATATCCCGTTGGTGCCCAACGTGCCGCTGCCGCCGGTGATCTTCAGGTTCAAGACGCCGCTCATCGTCGGCCTGATCGCTTCGCCGGAGCGCATCGTGCAGATCCGGCAGAACCGGCTGCTGTCGCTCAACGCCAACGACGAGACGCCCTATGTCGACCGCGTCTCGGTGGCCGAGGAGGTGGCGCAATCGCGCCGCCTCTTCGCCCAGCACGCCTGGCCGGTGATCGACGTCACGCGCCGCTCGATCGAGGAGACCGCGGCGGCGATCATCGACCTGCACAAGGTGCATCGGCTGAAGTTCATCGCCCAGGCGTGAGCCGGACCTTCGGGACCGAGCCCGGTGCCCAAAGCATTTGCCACATGCCAAAAGCTTGTCATTGAAGTCCAGACGCTTCGGTGGCATATTGAAGGGGCTCGCCAAGTGATGTGGGAGAGACCTCGTCCGTCAGGACGGGGCGCCGACGGAGAAACCGCCCCGGAAACTCTCAGGCACCAAGGACCGCATTAACGAGGGCACTCTGGAGAGAGGCGCTTGCGCCCGCCGAAGGGGACGCGTGTCCTGCGAAGGACACGTCAATCTCTCAGGCACCCGTGACAGAGGGGGACGTACCGAGCCGGGCCTGTGCCCGGTTCCGATGTCACTCCGACCACGGGACCATCGTCCATGCACAACATCGCCGTCATCGGCGCCGGGATCACCGGCGTGACCACCGCCTATGCGCTCCTCGACCGGGGGCTGACCGTCACGGTCTTCGACCGCAACCGCTATCCGGCCATGGAGACCTCCTTCGCCAACGGCGGCCAGCTCTCGGCCAGCAACGCCGAGGTGTGGAACAGCTGGTCGACCGTGCTCAAGGGCATGAAATGGCTGCTCAGGAGCGATGCGCCGCTCTTGATCAATCCCCGCCCCAGCCTCCACAAATATTCCTGGCTGGCCGAGTTCGTCGCCAACATTCCCCAGGCGCGGCGCAACACCGTCGCCACGACCCGCCTCGCCATCACGGCTCGCCAGCACCTCTTCGCCATGGCGCGCCGGGAGAGCATCGACTTCGACCTCGTCGAGCGCGGCATCCTGCACATCTATCGCGGCAAGGCCGGCTACGATCATGCGGCCGCCGTCAACCCGCTGCTCATCGAAGGTGGCCTCGATCGCTATCCGGTGACGCCCTCCGAGATGCGGGTGATCGAACCGGCGCTCGACGGCAGGTTCTATGGCGGCTTCTTCACGCCGTCGGATGCGACCGGCGACATCCACAAGTTCACGCGCGGCCTCGCCCGGGCCGCGGCGCGGCGCGGCGCGCGCTTCGTCCAGGATGCCGAGGTCGGCGACATCGAAGCGAAGGACGGCGGCTTCGAGGTCCGATGGTCCGAGGGCGACGCGGCGATCCGGTCCGCGCGGTTCGATGGCGTCGTCATCTGCGCCGGGCTCGCCAGCCGGCGTTTCGCGGCGGCGCTCGGCGACCGGGTCAACATCTATCCGGTCAAGGGCTATTCGATCACGGTCGGGCTCGACGAGCCGAGCCGCGCCGCGGCCCCCGAGGTCAGCCTGCTCGACGACGAGACCAAGATCGTGTCGAGCCGTCTCGGCGAAGACCGGTTCCGCGTCGCCGGCACCGCCGAGTTCAACGGCGAGAACCGCGACATCCGGGCCGACCGGGTCAGGCCGCTCGTCGACTGGACGCGCCGCCTGTTCCCTGGCGTCGACACGAGCCGCGTCGTGCCCTGGGCGGGTCTGCGGCCGATGATGCCCGACATGATGCCGCGGGTCGGCGCGGGCCGCCGGCCGGGCGTCTTCTACAACACCGGCCACGGCCATCTCGGCTGGACGCTCTCGGCCGCCACCGCCGAGATGGTGGCAGAGGCGGTCGCGCCGCATCAGGCGCCGGCGACGGAGTTTTCGCGCGCCGCGTGAGCGGCGAGCGCACCATCGGCCGCGCCCTGGCTTCGGGCGCGGCGCTTATCACGTGGCGGCTTCTTGCCGTGTTTGAGCTTCCGAAACCCGCCGGACGCGGGCCGTCACCACGCGCGGACGGGCATCATCGCCTCGCATCGAACCTGGCAGCGCGACAGCCCTCGGTCCGCATCATTTCGTGATGAGCTCGCGGGAAAAATCGCAGAGGGTCTCGCATCCATCGTCGGTGATGCGGATCGTCTCCGAGATGGAGATTCCCCAATCATCCAGCCAGATGCCTGGCATGACGTGGATCGTCATGTTCGGTTCGAGCACCGTTCGGTCCTCGGCGCGCAGCGAGATGGTGCCCTCGCCCCAATCGGGAGGATAGCCGAGGCCGATCGAATAGCCGCAGCGCGACGTCTTCGAAAGCCCGTGACGCTCGATCGTCTTCGTCCAGGCCGCGTGGACGTCGCGCGTTCGGGCGCCGGGCCGGGCGGCCTTCAAGGCGGCGTGGATGCCTTCCAGCACCGTCGCCGCCGCCCTCCGCATCTTGTCCGGCGGTCTTCCCAGATGGATCGTGCGCGTCAGCGGCGCGTGATAGTGGTGGCGCACGCCTGCGATCTCGATCGTGGTGCCGGTCGCCGCGGCGAAAGGCGCATCGCTCCAGGTGAGATGCGGGCAGGATGTGCCGATGCCGGTCGGCATCAGGGGAACGATGGCAGGATAATCGCCGCCGAATTCCTCCGTGCCGCGCGTCGCGGCGGCCAGGATCGCGGACGCCACGTCGCACTGGCGCACACCCACGTTCATGGCATCGATCCCCGCCTGCAAGGCGCGCTCGGTGATGCGCGCCGCCTGCCGCATCAGGGCGATCTCGGCGTCCGATTTCACCGCGCGCACCCAGTTGACCAGCACGCCGGCATCGACGATGCGGGCCTCCGCCAGCTCGGCACGCAGGACATCCTGCGATTTGCCGGTGAAATAGAACGAATCCGCCTCCACCCCGATGCGGCCTTTCGCCAGCCCGCGCTCGCGCAGCACCCGCGCGACGAACTGCATCGGATGTCGGCTCGCCGATTGGACGAAATCGTCCGGATAGCCGACGATGTTCTCCTCCCCCAGGGTGGTGGTGAGGCGCGCTCCATTCACGTCCATGCCGCGGCCGATCCAGATCGGCTGGTCGAGATCCCGCCCGACGACCACGACCTGGTGGACATAGAAAGACCAGCCGTCGTAGCCGGAGAGATAGTTCATGTTGGCGGGATCGCTGACGATGAGGAGGTCGAGGCCGGCCTCGGCCATCCGCGTCTTCGTTCGCGCGAGCCGGGCCAGGAATTCCGCCGATGCGAATGGCGTGTTGTTCCTGCCGAAGTCCATGGGTCCCCGTCCTGTCCTGATTGCGTTGCGCCGGCCGACGCGGAAGGGCGATGCCGAACGGGGCTTGCAACCCCGGTGGCGGCGCGGATCAGGCGTCGAGCCAGGCCTTCTCGGCGATGCGGCCGTTGTCCATGTCATATCCGCTGTGCGGCGTGTGACCCTTGACCGTCTTGGCGTGCGCGTCGAGCCAGTCGCGGAAGCACGGGATCAGCGAGCCGCTCGCGTTCGACAGCATCGCCTGCATGTCCCAGATGGCGGATTTGCGCTTTGCTTCGTCCGTTTCCGCCTGCGCGACCGCCAGCAACTGATCGAATTTCGGATCGTTCCAGTGCGTCTCGTTCCACGGCGCGCCGCTCTTGTAGGCGATGTTGAGCATCTGCGTCGCCGCCGGGCGCCCGCCCCAATAGCTCGCCACGAAGGCTCCCTTGAGCCAGACGTTCTCGAAATAGCCGTCGGCCGCCTCCTTCTTGACCTCGACCGGAATGCCGGTCTTGCCGGCCGAGGCCTGGAACAACGTCGCCATGTCGACGGCGCCGTTGAAGGCCGTGTCGGACGTCTGCAGGACGATCTTCGGATCGGCGATGCCGGCCTTCTTGAAATGGAACCTGGCCTTGTCGGGATCATAGTCGAGCTGGGCCAACTCGGAATTGAAGAAGGGATCGCTGCGCGGGATCGGATGATCATTGCCGAGCGAGCCGTAGCCGTTGAACAGCGTCTTGATCATCTGCTCGCGCTCGAGCGCATATTTCATCGCCTGGCGCAGGTCGAGGCTGGTATAGGGCGCGCGGTCGACCTGCATGGCCATGATGGCGAACCAGCCGCCGGCGGCGCGCACGATGTCGAGCTTCGGGCTCTTCTCGAGCCTTGCCACGATCCTCGGATCGACGCGGTTGACGGCATCCACCTGCCCCGAGATCAGCGCGTTCATTCGGGCGCTGGTGTCGTTGACGACCATGATCTCCACCGCGTCGAGGTAGCCTCGCCCGCTCTTCCAATAGGAGCCGGCCTTGCGCAGCGCGATCCGGACGCCGGGATCGAAGCCGTCGAGCCTGAACGCACCGGTGCCGATGGGCTTGGCCCAGTCGGTGAAGCCGTTGGGCACCATCATGAGATGGTAGTCGGTCAGCACGCTCGGGAAATCCGCATCCGCCGAGGCCAGCGTTATGGCGATCTGGTGCTTGCCGAGCTTCTCGATCCCGGTGACGGCCTTCATGGAGCCCGCCGCGCCGGAGGTCGTCTTGCCGCGATGCAGGTTCAGCGAATAGATGGCGTCGTCGGCGTCGAAGTCCTTGCCGTTGTGGAACTGGACGCCCTGGCGCAGATCGAGCACCCATTTGGCGGCGCTCCCGGACGGCGCGAAGCGCTCCGCCAGTTCGGGGATCGGGCGGTTGTCCGGCCCGTTCTCGACGAGGCAATTGTAGAGGCCGAAGCCGGCCGCGATCATGACCGAGTCGGTCCAGGCCAGGGGGCTCAGGCTGTCCGTGGTGCCGCCGCCGCCGAGGCCCAGCCGAAGCGTGCCGCCGCTTTTCGGCGATTCGGCCGCCGCCCTTGCGGCTCCGGTCGTGGAGAGATCGAACGCGGCGGCGGCGCCGAGCGCCATGGCGCCGCCGACGAAGCCGCGTCGCCCGACCCGTGGTTCATCCGGCCGACCGGTAGAAAAGCTTGCGCATTGCACGCGGCTCTCGTTGTCCATCGCGTCCTCCACCCATCGCGCCATCACGCCCTCGCTGGAGCGTCGGCGACGTGTCTTCTCTTGCGACGATAAGGATCGTCCCGAACCTCTTTGACAATTTCGCACTTTGGACTCTTCGAAGCCGAAACAGCGTCATCTTGCGAAAGATCAGATGAGATTGCGCCGGATGTCCCGCTGCCACGCCTGCTTATGGGCCAATGCGCCGTTTTCGAAGGCTTCGAGTTCAGCCGTCACATGAAAGGCGTCGGCACTGCAGGTCAGGACGGTGTGGGTGACCGTCTCCACCCTCCAGCCGTCGCGCGAAAAAGCGATGGACCAGCGCGCCTCGCCCCGTTGCGATCCGCATGCGTCTCCGGTGACGCTGTAGCGTTCGAGGCCCCGGGTGGTCACGGTGAGACGGGTGCCGGGGAACCGGACCGTACCGAGGCCGGTGCGGATCTCGAGAGCATGCTCGTCCTCGGCGAGGTCATGGGTCACGCGCCAGGCGCTCTCGGGCGCTTCGATCTCGTCCCTGGCCAGGGGCCGAGCGCCCATCACCTCCGCAAAAGCGGGAAGATCGGCGTCCGCTGACGCTGCGGCGCGCACCGGAAGTCGCAGTCGGCTCGCGCCAGTATGGACCGTAAGCGTCACCGGCTCCGGGGGTGCCCAGGCGATCGGCCAATAGGAGGTCGACAGGGCGAGGCGCAGCCGATGCCCGACGGCGAAGCGCTGCCCGATATGCTTCAAGGGGACACGCACGCGGTAGCGCCGGCCGGGCACCAGCGGTTCGGGGCTTTCATGGCTGTCGCGGTGCGTGAGGCTGAGCAGGCCATAGGTGACGCGCGTCGCGGCGCCGTCCGGCGCCACGTCGTTCAAACGCACC
>DATBEH010000054.1:0-10240 GCA_036276175.1 Lichenihabitans sp. | reverse complement strand
CTGGTCGGGGCGCAGGCGGTAGAGGATCGACAGGATCATGGTGTTGATGGCGACCGACTTGCCCGAGCCGGTGGTGCCGGCGACGAGCAGGTGCGGCATGCGGGCGAGGTCGACGATCACCTCCTCGCCGCCGATCGTCTTACCGAGCGCGATGGCGAGCTTGTGCTTGGAGTCGGTGAAGCCCTGCGACGCGATCAGCTCGCGCAGGAAGACCGTCTCGCGCCGCTGGTTCGGCAATTCGATGCCGATGACGTTGCGGCCCTGCACCACGGCGACGCGGGCCGAGACCGCCGACATCGAGCGGGCGATGTCGTCCGAGAGACCGATGACGCGGGAGGACTTGGTGCCCGGCGCCGGCTCGAGCTCGTAGAGCGTCACCACCGGCCCCGGCCGCACGTCGATGATCTCGCCACGCACGCCGAACTCTTCCAGCACGCCCTCGAGCAACCGGGCGTTCTGCTCGAGCGCTCCGCTCGACAGATCGAGCGCGACCTCGGGCGTCGGCGGCTCGACCAGCAGCTCGACCGGCGGATCCTCCCAGGAATCCGGATCTGCGGCGGCCGCGGCGACGGACTCGAACGGGGCGAGCCCCGCGGGCGTCCCGCGCCGACGGCCGCTCGATCGCGCCGGCCCCGAGAAGGCGCGGGCATCCTCCGGCGAGGCGATGCCGGTCGGCCGCAACGGCGGGGCGGGATCGGGAGAAGCGGCATCGGCAGAGACCGCCTCGACGGCGACGGTCGCGGGTTCGACGAGGTCCAGCCACGAGGTGGTCGCCGCTTCCGGCAGGAGGGATGCGGGAGGTGGCAGCAGCAGGATCGGCGGCGACGGCGTCCTGCCCGGATCGAGCGCATGGTCGAGCAGCGCCAGCACCGTCTCCTCGATCGAGAAGGCGTCGCTCCTGTCCTGAAGGGACGCGAGACTATCCTCGTGGTCTTCGGACAGGACCATGGTCGGCGGCACGTCGGCGGCGACCGCCACCTCGTCGACCGCGGCCGGCCTCTCCGTCTCGGCCTCGGTCCGAACGGAATGGCTGGCGAGCCATGCCTCGGCCAGAACATCGTCCGTCGACAGGTCCGCCGATCCTTCCAGCGCCTCGACCGGGAGGGCTGAATTGTCCTGCTCGTCGACCGGAAGAATCGGTGCGGGCGCGGCCCGGATGATGCCGAACCAGCCCGGGACGCCATTCTCGACGGCCGGCGATGCTGCCTCTGCGGAGGGCGCGGGCGCCGGGCTCCTCGGCGCATCCGGCGCGTCGCTGCCCGCAACGGGCGCCTGGTCTTCGACCGCCCGGCGCTGCGGTCCGCGGTTGATCCTCACATTGGGCGGCAGCGTGAAGGGCCGACGCCAGGCCGGCAGATCGGGATCGAAGGCGACATGGTCCGGCGCACGCGCCGGCGCCTCGACGGGCATTTCGGCCGGCGGCAGCGATCGCGGCTCATGGCGCAGCAGCGAATCGGGGGTGCGGGTGAAGCGTACCTTCTCCGAGGGCACGAAGGGCTGCAGCCAGGGCGGGATGGCGGTAGTCTCGGCCGCCGGGCGGGCGGTCGACCGGCCCGCCGTCCGGGCCGGGGGAAGCGGCGCGGCCGCCGAGGCCGGATGGAGGCCGCACTGGTCGAGAGCCTGGGCGACGGCGAGATCGATGTAATCGGTCAGCTGATCCAGCATCGCCTTGTACATCATGTCCCAATAGGGGCTCTCGGCATGGATCCGGCGGTGAAGCTCGGAATCGGCATGAGGATCGATCGGTGCTCTGGTCGAAGTCATGGGGTGCTGGGCTACACTCTTGCCGCCGTCGGGGGGTGAGGCGCAGCGCCAATCTGGTTCGTTGACCTTAACAGGCCCTTAGGCGGGACGGCGGCCGCAGGGCGGCCGTCGCCTCGATTGGGGACAGCGCGCCGCCGCGGCCGGTCAGGCGAAGAGGCCGTTGATCTCGGGAAAGCCGGCCGCGTCCTCGAAGAACGGCCCGAGGTCGCCGTCCTCGAGGAACGTCTGCACCGGCTGCCGCAGGCCGCCGAAGGCCTTGAGCAGGGTCATGACCCCGAGGCTGACGCGCGTCGCGCCGGCCTCGCGCAGTTGCGCCGCTTTCGGCAGGCCGGGAACCGCCATGAGGTTCGGCCGCAGCGGCACCGCCGCCGCGATGGCCTTCACGTCGTCGAGCGCCGCGAGGCGCGGGAGGAAGAAGCCGTCCGCACCGGCCTCGGCATAGAGCCGCCCGCGCCGGATCGCCTCGTCGCGCCGCGCGGCATCGGCGACGAGCGGCTTCAGCCACAGGTCGGTGCGGGCGTTGATGAAGAGTGCGACGCCTTCGCGGGTCGCGGCGGCCCGCGCGGCGGCGATGCGCGCGGCGGTCTCCTCCGCCGGGCGCAATCCGTCCTCGATATTGATGCCGACGGCGCCCGCGCCCACGAGGCGGGCGATGGTCTCGCCGACCTCGGCCGGGTCGCCGCCATAGCCGGTCTCCGTGTCGACCGAGACCGGGATGGACACGGCCCGCGTCACCTCGGCGACGCTGGCCAGGAGCAGGTCGCGCGGCAGACGCTCGCCGTCCGGGTAGCCATGCGACCAGGCGAGCGCCGCGCTCGACGTCGCCGCCGCCTTGGCGCCGAGCGAGGCCAGATAAGCGGCGCTGCCGGCATCCCAGGCATTGGGCAGGGCGAGGAAGCGGCCCTTGGCCTGCAAGTCGCGGAACAGCGTGGCGTTGGATTGTGCGGTCATGCGATGTCTCCTGACGATCACCTATCCTGGCCCGGCCCCCGGCGTCGGCCGGTGACTTCGATCTCGATCTTCATCCGCGGATCGGCGAGCCCCGCCACGATCATGGTCGCGGCCGGCTGCACCGGGCCGAAATGCTGCCGCAGCAGTGGCCAGCAGGGTTCGAAATCGGCTGCGTCGGGCAGGATGTAGCGGACCCGCACGATGTCCTCGATGGCGAAGCCGGCATCCTCGAGCGCCTTGCGGATATTGACGATGCAGCGCTCGCATTGCGCGACGACATCCTCCGCGATGGTGCCGGCCGCATAGTCGAAGCCGGTCGTGCCGGACACGAAGACCCAGTCGCCGTCGACGACCGCGCGGGCATAGCCGATGGTGGCCTCGAAGCTCGACCCCGATGTGATGTGGCGGCGGGACATGCGCGCTCCTTGCGTGAGGGCGGCTCAGGCCGCCGCGGTCTTGTCGACGGGGTGGATATAGCGCAGGCCGATGGCGAGGCGGTTCCACAAGTTGATCATGCCGACGAGCGCCGTGAGATCGACGATGGCCTTGGGCGAGAAATGCGGCAGCAGATCCTGGTAGGCCTGCTCGCCCGGGTGGGCATGGGCGAGACCGGTCAGGGCTTCGGTCCAGGCGAGCGCGGCCCGCTCGGCGCCGCTGTAGAGCGAAGATTCGCGCCAGGCATTGAGCAGGTAGAGGCGCTGCTCCGTCTCGCCGCGGCGGCGGGCGTCGCGGCTATGCATATCGAGGCAATAGGCGCAGCCGTTGATCTGCGAGGCGCGCATCTTGACGAGCTCGATGAGCGCAGGGTCGAGGCCGCTCGCCTTGATGGCCATCTCGGCGCCGCCGAGCGCCTTGTAGACGTCGGGCGAAATGTCGGGCGGATAGGCACGTTCTGCAGGCATGGGGTCTTTCCAAGGTGGATGGGCCTGGATATCTGCCGTCGCCTTGGCCCAGAATACAGGGCCAAATCCACACGAACCGAATAGGCCATGATGGAAAACCCAATCCCGCTGGCGCCGATGACCATTGCCCGCGACCGCGATCGGCCGATCCATCGCCAGATCACCGAGCACCTGCGCCGCGCCGTGACCTCCGGCCAGCTGCGGGCCGGCCAGCGTCTCCCGTCGTCCCGCACCCTTGCGGGCCAGCTCGGCGTCGCTCGCGGCACGGTCGATACCGCCTATGCGGCGCTAGCGGGAGAGGGGTTCGTGGTCGGGCGCGGCGCAGCGGGCACGATCGTCGCGCCGGGGCTGACGCGGCCGACCCGCCCGGCGTCCCCGATCGACGTCGGGGCCCGGCCGACGCCGGATGTGTTCAACGGTCCGGTTCCGGCGATGGAGGCGACGCTCGCCATGCGCATCTGCCTGCCGGCCTTCGACGCCTTCCCGCGCAAGCTCTGGTCGCGGCTCGTCGCGCGACGGGCGCGGGCGCTGACGGCCAGCGGCCTCGTCTATCCCGATCCGACGGGTCTGCCAGCGCTGCGCCAGGCCATCGCGGCCTATCTGGCGGTGTCGCGCGGCATCGCCTGCCGCCCGGCCCAGATCATCGTCACCGGCGGCTACCAGGCGGCGCTGGGGCTGATCGCGGCGGCGCTGCTGCGGCCGGGCAATGCCGCCTGGGTCGAGGACCCGGGCTATCCCCTGGCGCGCGAGGCGCTGGCGCTCGCCGGCGCCGAGATCGTCCCGGTGGGCGTCGACGGCGAGGGGATGCGGGTCGACGAAGGCCTGGCCCTGCGTCCCGACGCGCGCTTCGCCCTGGTGACACCCTCGCATCAGAGCCCGCTCGGCGTGGCGCTGTCGCTGGCGCGCCGCCTGACGCTGCTCGACTGGGCCTCCGAGGCCAAGGCCTTCGTCGTGGAGGACGATTACGACAGCGAGTTCCGCTACGTCGGCCGGCCTCTGCCGGCGCTGAAAAGCCTCGACCGGCAAGGCCGCGTGCTCTACGTCGGCACCTTCTCCAAGGTGCTCTATCCGGCCCTGCGCCTCGGCTATCTGGTAGTTCCGGAGCGCGAGATCGGCCGCTTCGACGCGGCCTGCCGTGCCGCTCACCTCGGCCTGCCGTCGCTCGAACAGGGTGTCGTGGCCGATGCCATGGCCGAGGGTCACTTCGCCCGTCACCTCAAGCGGATGCGCAGCCTCTACGCGGCCCGTCGCCGGGCGATGGCGCAGGCCCTCGCCGATGCGTTCGGCAGCCGCACCGCGATCGCCCTTCAGGCCGGCGGCATGCATCTCCTGGCGCGCTTTCCGACCGCCGGGGCCAGCGACGTGGCACTGGCGGAGCGAGCCCGCGCCTATGGGCTCCGGCCGGTGCCGCTCTCGGCCCTGTCGCTGACGCACGATTGCGGCCAAGGCCTGCTGATCGGCTTCACCAACACGCCGGAAGCCTTGGCGCCTCAGGCCGCCGCGCTGCTTGCCACCGCCCTCGGCCCCCTTCTAATGTGACGATGGGTCGCAGCGGCCGCACGGATCGCTGCCGCAGCAGACTGGAACACGATGTCCATGACGAAGGCCGAACTTCGCAACGCCGCCTTGAAGCAGCGCGACGCCATAGGCGACGAGGGTCGCGCCCTGTTCGCGGCACGGCTGGCGTCCGTCGGACCCCGGCTGATCCGCGAGCTCTCGGCGGGCGGCGAACGGCTCGTCACCTCGTTCTACTCCGCCATCGGCAGCGAGCCCGACCCGATGGCGATGGCGCTGGCGCTTCACGCGGCGGACGTACCGCTGGCGCTGCCCGTGGATTGGTCGCACGGTGCTCGCCTGGTCTATCGCCGCTGGGTCCCCGGCAACCGGCTCGCGTCGGGTCCGCTCGGCATCGTCGAGCCTCTGCCGGACGCGCCCGAGCTCGATCCCGACGTCCTCTTCGTTCCGCTGGTCGCCTTCGACCGGCGCGGGCACCGCATCGGTTATGGCGCCGGCAACCTCGACCGCACGCTCGGTGCGCTTCGAGCCCGCAGGACGATCCGGGTGATCGGCATCGCCTATGCGGTCCAGGAGGAGCGGTTCATCCCGAGCGAACCGCACGACGAGCCGGTCGACCTCGTCGTGACCGAGCGCGACATCCTTCGCATCCAAGCCTGAGAGCCGCCGCGGCCAAGCTTGCGCTGGCTGCCTTCGCCTGGAGAGACGCAAGAACCCTCCTGCTCCGGGCGCGCTCTTGATCGTGGCCGAAGCTTCGCGCCACACTGAGGCGTCGGGTGGGAGCGGGAGGGCGGGATGAGCGCGGCGGGCGTGGTGACGCAGGTGATCCCCTATATCTTCTACAAGGACGTGCCGGTCGCCCTGGCGTGGCTGGCCAAGGCCTTCGACTTCGTCGAGGTGCTGCGGGTCGGGACGCCGAACGGCGGCATCCATGGCGAGATGCTCTTCGATGGCCAGCGCATCATGATGGGCCAGGGGAATTCCGCCTGGCACATGGCGAGCCCGAGCGCGACCAACCACATCGCCACGCAGGGGATCTTCGTCTATCTCGGCGACGTCGACGCGCATTACGCCCGGGCGCTCGAGGCCGGCGCCGAGATCGTCGACCCGCCGCGCGACCTCTCCTACGGACGCAGCTACACGGCGCGCGACCTCGAGGGCCATCCGTGGTTCTTCACCCAGCCGCCGGCCGACAATCCCGTCATTAGCTGAGGCCGTGAGTCCATCCGGATGACGCCGCCTATCGCGTCGGCCGGTCCTGATACAGCGGCGCCGGATCGCCGGCCGTTGCGGTCTCGAAACGCAGGACCAGCATGGTGGCGGCCGTCGCCAGGCCGATCCCCATGCCCCACCAGGCCCCGGCCGGCCCGAGCGACGTCGTCGTGCTGAGGAGCCAGGCGGCCGGCAGGCCGATGACCCAATAGCCGAACAGCGCCGCGATGACCGGCAGCCGCGTCTCCTTCAGGCCGCGCAGGCAGCCGATGGCGATGTTCTGCGTGCCGTCGAACCACTGGAAGAAGCAGGCGACGAGGAGCAGCCTGGTGGCCAGGGCGACGACGATCGGGGAGGCCGTGCCGTTGCCGGCCAGCAGGGTCGCGACCTCGCGGCCGAAGAGGCCGAAGATCGCCGCGCTGCCGCTCATGATGCCGAGGCCGATGACGAGCGCCTGGCGTCCGACGCGGCGCGCCTCGGCGAGATCGCCGGCCCCGGCCGAGCGCCCGACCCTGACGGTCGCCGCCTGCGACAGGCCGTTGGCCAGCATGAAGGTCAGCGAAATGCACTGCAGCGCGATGGCATTGGCGGCCAAGGCCAGCGGGCCGAACCGTCCGACGATCAATCCAACGCCGTCGAAGAGCCCCGCCTCGACCCCGAGCGTGAAGCCGATCGGCAGCCCCAGCCACAGCGCCTCCGCGAGCGCCGCGGAGCGAAGCGTCGGCAGCCGCGGCCGGGACAGATATCCGCCGAGATGGCGACGGCAGTAGACCCACAGCATCAGCGCCATCAGCGCGTAGGTCAGCGTATCGGCGGCCCCGGCCAGCGCGAGGCCGGCCGCGGCATGATCGCCGGGACCCGCAAGGTGCAGGCCGACGAGGATCGCCACGTTGAGCAGCCCCTTGGCCAGGAGACTCGCGACCGTGATGACACCGACCGGCCGCGAGCGCCCGAGCCCGACGGCGAGGCCGCGCAGCACGGTGAAGATCAGGTTCGGGAGGATGGCAGGCGCGGCGAAGGACAGGTATTTGCCGGCATCCGCCACCGTGCCGGGGTCCTGGCCGAGACGCAGCAGCGCCGGTCCGGTATTGGCCACCATGGCCCACAGGAGCAGGCCGACGGCGAGGGCCACGACGAAGCCCGCCGCCACGATGCCGGGAATCGTGCCGCGATCCGCAGCGCTCGCATAGGCGACCTGGATCGAGGTCGCGGCGAGGATGCCGATGGCGATGATGCTGAAGAAGGTCAGCACGATCGCGCCGAGACCGCCCCCGGCCAGCGCCGCCGTGCCGATGACGCCGAAGGTGGCCGTATCGACGAGGCCCATGCCGACGACCGAGACCTGCGCGGCCATGAGCGGCAGCGCCAGGCCGAGCGTCTCTCTGGTCCCGGCCCAGAAGTTCCGGCCTGGACGGATTGGTGGACGGGAGCCGGTCGTCACGGGAGCGAGGCTCGACTCGAGGTCGGTGGAATGGGCGAAATACATGGGTCCGCCTCCTAGCCGAAAAACAGGCGGCCGTCCCGCCTGCCGTCCCCTGCCCGAGTAATCGGGCGATGGCCTTTTCCGTCCTCATGGTGAGCCCCGACCCAAGAGGACGGCCTTGGCCTGATTGCCCCGGCCGGCGTGCCGTTAAGGCTTCCGGTGGCCTTCCGCCTATGATACGAGACCGCGCCTATGGACAAGCTTTACGACGCGATGGCGACCGACCAGATGAGCGAGAAGCGCTCGAGCTTCGACAAGGACGAGCTCTTGGCCTGCGCGCGCGGCGAGTTGTTCGGCCAGGGCAATGCGCAATTGCCGCTGCCGCCGATGCTGATGTTCGACCGGATCGAGACGATTACCGAAGAGGCGGGCGCCTACGGCAAGGGGCTGATCCGGGCCGTGCTCGACATCCGTCCCGACCTCTGGTTCTTCCAGTGCCATTTCAAGGGCGACCCGGTGATGCCCGGCTGCCTTGGTCTCGACGCGCTCTGGCAGCTCTGCGGCTTCTATCTCGGCTGGCTCGGCCTGCCGGGCCGCGGCCGGGCGCTCGGCGTCGGCGAGGTGAAGTTCACCGATCAGGTGCTGCCGACCGTCAAGCGCATCATCTACGGCATCGACATCAAGCGGATCTTCAGGGGCAAGCTGGTCCTCGGCATCGCCGACGGCTGGCTCGAGGCCGACGGGCAGCGTATCTACGAGGCGAAGGACCTGCGCGTCGGTCTGTTCCGGTCCGACGTCGGGCTGACGCCCGAAATGCCGACGGCCTGACAGCGGTCCCGCAACGGTTCTTCCCCGGAGCTCCCTCCCATGCGTCGCGTCGTCGTCACCGGACTGGGCATCGTTTCCTCGCTCGGCAACAATGCCGCCGAGGTGCTGACCTCCCTGCGCGACGCTCGCCCCGGCATCGTGCGCGCCGACATCTACGCCGAGCTCGGCTTCCGGAGCCAGGTGCACGGCGCGCCGAAGCTCGACCCCGAGACGGTGCTCGACCGTCGCGCCATGCGCTTCCATGGCGGGGGCAGCGCCTGGGCGCAGGTCGCCATGGAGCAGGCCATCGCCGATGCCCGGCTCGAGCCGGGCGAGGTCTCACATCCGCGCACCGGCATCATCGTCGGCTCCGGCGGCCCCTCGACCCGCACCATCGTCGAGGCGGCCGATCTCACCCGCTCCAAGGGGCCGAAGCGGGTCGGTCCCTTCGCGGTGCCGAAGGCCATGTCCTCGACGGCCTCGGCGACGCTCGCCACCTGGTTCAAGATCAAGGGCATCAACTATTCGATCTCCTCGGCCTGCGCGACCTCGAACCATTGCATCGGCAGCGCCTACGAGGCGATCCGCTACGGCAAGCAGGACCTGATGTTCGCCGGCGGCTGCGAGGAACTCGACTGGACGCTGTCGGTGCTGTTCGATGCCATGGGCGCCATGTCGTCGAACTTCAACGACCGCCCGAGCGTCGCCTCGCGCGCCTTCGACCGCCACCGCGACGGTTTCGTCATCTCGGCCGGCGCCGGCATCCTGGTGCTCGAGGAGCTTGAGCGCGCGCGCGCGCGCGGCGCGCCGATCTACGCCGAGCTCGTGGGCTACGGCCTGACCTCCGACGGCCACGACATGGTCGCGCCCTCGGGGGAAGGCGCCGAGCGCTGCATGCGCATGGCCCTGGCGACGACGCGCGCGCCGATCGATTACGTCAACCCGCACGCGACATCGACCGAGATCGGCGACGCCAAGGAGATCGAGGCGATTCGCAGCGTGTTCGGGGCGGGCGAGAGCTGTCCGCCGATCTCGGCCACGAAATCGCTCACCGGGCATTCTTTAGGGGCGGCCGGCGTTCATGAGGCGATCTATTCGATCATCATGATGCGCAACCGCTTCATCGCCGCGAGCGCGAACATCGACGAATTGGATCCCGCCTTCGAAGACATGGCGATCGCGCGCAAAAAGATCGAAGGGCGCCCTATCCGATCGGTGCTTTCGAATTCTTTCGGATTCGGTGGGACCAACGCCAGCCTTGTTCTGCAAAACCCTGATTTATAGCGGGAGACGGGCCGCGGCCGCCTCGACCTCGCTTGGAACTCATGGTTTGATTCAATGCTCGGCAGCCCTGAGTCGGCTTCATTGGAGACGCCTATGCCTTCAGACTTGCCCAAATTGCTGCAGGGCAAGCGCGGCCTTGTCATGGGGGTCGCCAATGATCATTCGATCGCCTGGGGAATCGCCAAGGCGGCGGCGGCTTGCGGCGCGGACCTCGCCTTCACCTATCAGGGCGAGGCCTTGGGCCGGCGCGTCGAGCCTCTCGCGCGCAGCCTGGGGTCCGAACTCGTCTGGCCGTGCGACGTGGAAGACGAGCATTCGCTCGACGCCGTCTTTTCCGCCCTTCGCGACCGCTGGGACCGGCTCGACTTCCTGGTTCACTGCG
>DATBEH010000053.1:0-24955 GCA_036276175.1 Lichenihabitans sp. | reverse complement strand
CGGCGTTGTGCCTCATCCAGATCGGGAAGGTCGACGCCGGCCGTGTCCCGGACACGACCGCCCCTGCGCACGTGGAAATAATAATGCGGCATCGGAGCAATCCCCAGGCCAGCGTCAACGCGGCGAGGATTGAGCCGAGTTCCACCTCGCGGCCTCATGGGGGGCGCGGCCTTTTGCATCAGTGGTTCGGCGCAACCCTCACCTGCAGGTCGATGTTACCGACTCGGCGAACGTCGTCATCAATCGCCCGCGCCCCGAGAGGAGCTTCACCGCATGGACAGCGGGTCGAGAAGACGCGGAGGGTTCTCTCCCGCGGCGAGGGCTGCGGCTGCCGAAGCCCGAAGGCGGAGGACATTGGCGCGAGGGCCAGTCGACGAGCTCAGGGTGTTTGTGGTTCGAGACGAGCGATTACACCACGGCTTCCGTTGGGAGATCAGGAGGTACGGTGGTTTTGTCGTCGATATGAGCGCTGAGGTATTTGACTCGCAGCGTCAAGCTCGGAGGTTCGGAGAGAAGATGCTTCGGACGTCCGTCAGGGCTGATCAAGTGTCCCGGTCCGATGGACACCCCGACCAGTCGCCCCGCCAGATGCCGCCGGATGCTGCGATCAGCTGACGGCGTATCAGCGGATCTTCCGTGTTTTCGCACGGCCGATCGCGCCCTGGGCTTGTTCTATCTCTTCCTTCGCCCCTTCGAGTTGATCCTGGGCCTTGTCCAACTCGACTCCGGAAGCGCCCTGAACGGCTAGCTTGGCGAACGTCCCCTTGACCTGCTCGACCTCGGCTTCGCTCAGATCCTCGAGCGCAAGAAGCTTGTTGCGGGCGTCCTCGTTCACCCGGATCAATTCGTCGAGCTTGAGCTGGATCGCCGTCGAGTCGCGGTTCTGCGCATGCTGGAGCAGGAACACCATCAGAAAGGTGACGATCGTGGTCCCCGTGTTTATGACGAGCTGCCAGGTATCGGAATAGTGGAACAGCGGACCCGAAGCGGCCCAGACCACGACCACCAGACAGGCCAGCGCGAACGTGGAACCTCGGCCCATCTGGTGAGCCGTCCACTGCGCGGCCGCAGAAAACGCATTGGTCAAGCGGATCATGAAGGCCTGCGACTTCTATATCGGGTGCCGGGGAGCTGGAAACGCTCCAGGCGGCCAGAGCGTCATTTGCGCAACGCGATTCCCCTGCGCCACCACGGCCCCTCGAGATGGTGGGCAACCCGAAGGGCCGCAGGGACGGCAGTGCTGGGTCGCCGTGCTGCTAACGTTCAGCTAAGTCTCCGCCAATTGCAACCACCCTCACTACCTCGGCCACCACCGCCACCATGGACAGGGCGCGCTCGCTGATCTTCTCGCCGCACTCGGCATCACGCTGGATAGACCGTTCAGAGCGTCCGGTGCGCTCGGCGGTGTCCGCAGTGAAGCGGTCATTTGAGGAGTCGCCAAATTGGCGACTCCTATTGTGCTGATTGGTCCCGTGCACAGTCTTCGGATGCAGCGCCTCCTAGATTTCTTGCTGCGCATCGTGTCTATGCATCCGCGTCCGAAGGACTATGCCCCGTCGGCGTGGTCGAAGGAGGGACTCAGTCGTTTGCTTCTACGCAGTGTCACGCAATGGTCGTCAGCAGCCTTCATGCGCAGGCGTGCAAGCCTCCATTGCTGGATGTACTCACTGCGTCCCAAAATGGTACGTTGCGCCTTCGGAAGCGTCCTTAAACTGTATAGCTCACGAGACGCAGCGGAGAGCTCGCGTTGCGCTTCGATCCATTCAGCTAAAATTTCCATGCGTATAGTCTCCAGCTGATGATTTCTGAAGACCAGGAGGCAAAGAGGATGCCAGCCTTGCGGCGCGCTCTCACTGCCGTGACGTCGTCGGTCACGAGCGGCAGATCACTCGGCCTCATCTGAACCGTTTGACGCCACCTGCCCCGCAGCCCGTCGTGCCGCACTCTCCGCCTCGAGCTTCGCGAGCGTCAGCAGGTAGGCCAAGGTCGCTTGCCCGCCGGCCTCCGCGATCCTGACCAGCTCCGGCAACGCCTCGGCGACCCGGCGCGCTGCATCGAGTGATGGCTCCTGAAACGGCGGCCGTTGGCTTCGTGGCGCCGAGCGTTCGAAGACGTGAGGACGGCGCATCGGGATCTCCTCGATGTAGACCGCGACCCGCCAGCGCGGTCGGCGGTGAGCAAGCCGGAGGGCCGCCACCGGGACAAGCCCTGCCGTCGAGCGGATGTTGCCGCCCGGTCCCGAACGCATCAAATTCCGTCAGCGCTTCCGGTCCGTGTCGAGGCTTTGATCAGCACCTGGGCAAGGACGTTGATCTTCTCCATCGCGGTCGCCCTCTGCACCTCGATCGGCAGAGGTTCGTCCGCGAGGCTCGAATTCACGGTCACCTCGCCTCGACGGATTTCTCCGATACCAGGGATCGAGATGCTGAACACCCAAAGGCCAGTTTCTCCCTCGGGCTCCAATCCCAGAGTTGGATCATCCACCACACGCTCCTCCTACATTGCCGACCTAACGCTTCACCTTCCCCGCGACCCACATCACCGCCAGCGTCGCACTCGCACCCAGCACCGCCACGGCATAGACCGCGTTGGACCAGGCCAGGATCGTCTCCGCTGCCGACATGAGCCATTCCATATTCGCCCCTCACCACCCGGGCCACCACCGCCGTGGAGAGCGCGCACTCCGCCGTCCTCCTTCAGGGCTTCCCTGTATTTCCGAACCAGATCCCGATCAGCGCGAAGAACGATACGAGAGCCAAGAAACCGTTGACAGCAATGAGAACCGGTCGAGGTATGCGCCTGACTTCCGGCGTCGGGTTGACGGCGCCCGTATCGAATTCCCGCCAGATCGCCGCGCCGAAGCAGAACACGCTGAACAGGACCAGGAGCGTCCCCGCCGATAGCACCACCCATTCGGGGACCACGTCGCGAAGTGTCGCCTTCGCGCCTACCCCGCTCGCCAGCGCAACCAGCGCCGTCCTGATCCACGCCGCATAAGTCCGCTCCGCCGCGAACGCGGTACGATTGGCCGCAAAGATCGTGCGCCTGTCGGCGCTGTCCTCGACGCGCTCGGCGCTGACCTCCAGCTTCTTCTCGTGATCCATTGTGCCCTTTCGCAGCGCCGCCTTACGTTCTCAAGCACACGGCGCTGCGTGGCAGGCGCATCAGCTCGCGCCCTCGGCGGAAAGCCCCGTCAAAAGCCGTGTTCTGGCATCGGCGTCGCTCACCGTCTTTGCCTCGACCTGCGTCGCGAGATCATCCCCGAGCCGGATGAACTGGACCCTCCGGGCGGCGTCGCCGCCTAGCTTGTCGAGGGCGTTGAGCTCCTGAACGCAGCCCCAGGCGTCGGTGAACAGCTTGTTCCGAGCCAGGCAGGTTTGCACGGCGCCGGCCATGGGATCGACGTGCGGCTGCTCGATTGTGGCGCAGCCTGATAGCAGGACGGACGCTGCCACGGCCGCGATCGGGCGTCTGGTAGCTCGCATGATCAGTCCGGCTCCGCCGGGTTCTCGCGGTGCTTCATGAAGCCGAGGCCGGTTAGGTGGTCGCGGAGAGCCGTGCGGATGGCTTCTGGCCGCGTCGGCTTGGGGTCGGGCTGGGCGGCGATCCAGGCGTCGAGGGCGGTTACGTCCCTAGGCGGCATCCGAACCGTAATCGGAGTCGCATCAACGCGAGGGCGGCCCCTTCCGCGATTTGTCACCATCAGATATTGACACCTGTATTTTCTGACGGTAGATAATAACCGGGCCGAGCGAAGGATGCAACCTTCGTCCGGCCCTGACCACCACGGAACTGGAGCTTCCCCGATGGCTAGCTACGCCAATAGCATACCCGCGCCCGGACGTCCCTTGTTAGAGGGCCTGCCAGCCCTCTTGCCGCCCTTGTGCGGTTCTGAAATCCATCGGGCGCATCACGCGATCGAACAATTGCAACACCTTCACGACGAGGCCGCCGCGAGGATCGCTGACGCGCCCTCCCCCGACGCCGAATTGCTCGACCTCGGCCGCGAGTGGTCGACTTCCGCCGCGCGCGAAGACCGGGCGCGCGAGGCCTTGTGGGCGGCGGAGGAGCGCTACGCGGATCCCGAGGTGCCCGAGGCGCTCTTCCATCGTCCAGGCGACTTCCGGTTCTTCTTCGGCTTCCAGGGGTGCGGATATCACTTCACCGACCGGCGATGGTACGGGGCACCGTCGTCGATCGCCTATCTCCGTGCCGCGCCGCTGTGCCGGATGCCGGAGTTCCACCTCGACGACGGGACGGTCGTGCCGGCGAAGCCGAACCTCGCGGCCCGCGCCCGCCGCGACGAGATCGTGGGCGCCTATGACCGCTGGTCGGCCGAGCGCAAGGCCACGCAAGACGCCTGCGGGCTGACGGCGGCCAACGAGGAGGAGGACGCGGCCAACGAGGACAACCGCGAGCTGCGACACCGGATAATGGCGACACCGGCGCTCACCCTGGCCGGCGTCATGCTCAAGGCCCGGATCGCGGGATGGTGCTTCGGCGGCTCCGTCGAGATGAACGACTATGTCGAGAGCTACCTGAAGGAGGGCAACCTCTCCGGCGAGGCCGTCGCGTTCAGCGCCGTGCGCGACCTCGTGGCGATGCTCGAATGGGCGGCTGCATGAGCGCCGGCCCGTCCCTCTCCGCCCGCGCCGCGGCGTTCCGCCTGGGGCTCCGCATGAAGGTCGAGACGCTCTCGGCCACCGTCCGCCTGAACCGGGTGGACCGCCTGCTCGAGGCCGGCAACGGCCGCGAGGCGAGGCGCGTCATGGCGGCTGTGAAGCGCGACGTGCACCGCGGCATCGAGCGCCTGAGCAGGATCTGACGCCCCGGCCCGGCGCCGGGCCGAGGTTGAAAGCGGAGGTTTACGAGTTGGTCGTGAAACCCCCGCAGCCTCGTCAGTGATGGAAGATCAGGAACAGAACGATGATGACGGGGATAGGGACCCCGATCAGCCAGAGCAACGCAGCCTTGCCCATATTAACCCTCCCGGCTTGAGCGGAGGGGAAACGGCAGAAGGGCGTGGCGGTTCCTGCGCTTTGATCGCGTGGTTAACGCGCGCTGTTACCTATGTGTTACCTAGAAGGGCTTGAGAGATGAAATCTTCCTCTACAAAATCACCTAATCAACTGCCTTCCTTCGGCAGGTCGGCCGGCGCCAGATTGACGGTGATGCGCTTGGCCGGCAGCGCGAGGCCCGAGGCCGTCAGCGCCGCGCGTACCCGTTCGCGCGATTCGGCGACCGCCTTGTCGCCGAGGCCGACCACGTTGAAGACCACCGATCCGTTGGTGATCTGCACCTGCACGTCGACGGGGCGGGCCTCGATTCCCTCGAATGCCACGGTCGCAACCCTGACGACCATCGCGGCGCCCCAATCCTCCAAGTGATTGAAGGCTAACGGACCACTCGACAGGTGGCAAGCGATCCGGCAGGACCGGAGGCGCCTCGTTCGTCATGTCCTTGGACCAGCCACCCAGGCGCGTCGGCGCTGGCACGCGACCGCTAAAAGTCGAACGACCCGCTTGTCGAACCTCTAAGACCCCCTCGCTAGCCTCCGGTCGAGGCGCTTCCGACGGCATCGTCATCGGCGACCTTGTCCGTCGTCCGTGCACCGTTCCGACCGATCCGACGATCGGCGTCCAATTCCCGCCAGAGGACCTTCATGTCGCCGCCCGATCTTCCGCCGACGCGTACGCTCTCCGACCTGCTGACCGATCTCCTCGGCCACGAGGAGGTCCAGTCGAACTGCATGTTCCAGTTGAGCGTCATGCTGGCCAGCATCGCGCTTCAGCCCTGCTCGCCGGCCTATAAGGAGGCAACCTCGCAAGCCCTCCTGAACCTGATCCGCCAAAAGCCGCGCAGCAACGTCATCAACCTGTTCGGCCCGGTCGCCGAGCGTGTCCGCGAATCCAGGGCGGAGCGCGACGTCACGGTCGTGGGGTAGCGGTCCGCAGGGCCTGGAGCAGGGCCGTCGTCGGATCGCCGTCGGGGATCATGCCGACGCTCGACTGGGCGGCCCGGATCGTGTCGCGCAGCGCGAGGCTGATGCGTCCCTCCCGGTTGTCGACCGGATAGCCGAGCGCGACCAAGCGCACCTGCAAGGCGATGCGCTCGTCGCGCGACATCGGCGCATTGTTCGGCCAGGGGGCCGCGATCCTCGAGCCGCCCTCCATCCGGTCGGCCAGCTGAGCCACGCTCAGCACATAGGCGTCGGAGAAATTATAGGTCTTCAGCACCTCGAAATTCTCGGTGACCAGGAAGGCCGGGCCGGCCGCTCCGGCCGGGAAGAACAGGATCAGCTCGCCCTCCGCCTCGAGCGGCGCACCGTCCGCGCGCTTGACGCCGAGCGAGGCCCAGGTGCGGGCATCGGCGCGGCTGACACGATGATCGAAGCCTCGCGGGAGGCTCACCTCGAAGCCCCAGGGGCGTCCGGGCTGCCACCCCTGCGCGCGGATGAAATTGGCGATCGAGGCGAGCGCATCGGGGACGTCGGTCCAGATGTCGCGGCGCCCGTCGCCATCCCCGTCGACGGCATATTTCTCGAAGCTCGACGGCATGAACTGCGGCTGGCCCATGGCGCCGGCCCAGGATCCGCGCAGCCTCTCCCGCGGGACGTCGCCGGTCTTGAGCATGTCGAGCGCCGCCAGGCTCTCGGCACGGTAGAGCTCCGGCCGATAGTTCATCGCCCCGAGCGTCGCGAGCGAGCGGATCACGTCCTTGTCGCCGGTCGCGGCGCCGTAGTTGGTCTCGAGGCCCCAGACCGCGACGACGATGGACGGCGGCACCTTGTACCGCTGCGCGATGGCGGCGAGTTCCGCATGCCAGCGCGCCGCGAGGGCGCGGCCCCGCGCGATGCGGGCCGGCGTCACCTGCGCCGCCAGATAGGCGCCGATCGGCTTGACGAATTCCGGCTGCTTGCGCGTCATGGCGGCGACGCCGGGGTCGGGCGTCATGCCGGCGAAGGTGGCGTCGAACAGGGCGGGCGGCACGCCGCGGCGTTCCGCCTCGGGCCGCAGCGACGCCACGAAGGCCTCGAAGCTCGCCGCCGGACGCTCCGCCGCGAGGGGTGCGACGGAGGGCAACGCAAGCGCCAGGCAGGCCAGCCGCGCTATCGTTCGGCCGCGACGAGCCCGTCCGTCTGTCCGCATCGTCCGTCCGCCTCCGCTTCCCGGCTGAGGCGACGGTGTTACGGCAGATCGAGCCCGCTTGGAACCCGCGAACCACGCGCCACGCTTCATCGGCATGGCCCGTCTCGACAGATCCGGACGACACGATGCCGATCATGGAACCCAATGTCGTCAAGCTCGACGACGTCGCCCACACCATCCAGCTGGCGCTGACGCCCGTCTTCCTGCTGAGCGGCATCGGGACGCTGATCAACGTCTTCACGGCGCGCCTCGCCCGCGTGGCCGACCAGGTCGAGCGCATCGCGCAGGCGGTCGGATCGGCCGACGACGCTAACCGCGCCGATCAGCAGACGAGGCTCGTCGCCTTGCGGCGCCGATCCTTCGCGCTCGACATCGCCGTCATCCTGGGCGCGCTCGGCGGCGCCTCGACCTGCGCGGCCGTGCTGACGCTTTTCGTCGGCGCAGTGGGGGACGCCGGCGTGGCTTCGGCCCTTTACGGCTTCTTCGGGCTCGCCATCCTGTGCACCATCGGCGCCCTCGGCGCCTTCCTCTACGAGATGATGCTGGCCAGCAAGATCATCCGGGCGCGGGTGAGGCGGAGCGAACTGGAAGCGGGAGGCTGACGGCGCTCGGCACCGTTTGGCAATCCCTGCTTCGTCATCCTGAGCGAAGCCGGCTCTGCGGCCTCGCGGTCGCGGATCTAGCGCGCCGTCACCTCCTGCGGCGGCTCGGATCGGGGCGGGGCGAGCCGAAGCCGGAGCTGGCTCGCGACATATTTCACATATTCGGACAGGATCAGCCGGGCAGCGCCCGCGTCGCTCCACCAGGGTCGGCTGCGGTCGCGCTCGGTCACCACCGGATAGGCCATGAGGTCGACGTCGGGCAGCGCCGAGCCGATCTCCGCCAGCGCCCGCGGCATGTGGTAGTTCGACGTGACGACGATCAGCGAGCGGATGTGGTTGGTCCTGACCCAGCGTTCGGTCTCGCTGGCGTTGCCGATCGTATTGGCGGCCTCGTAGCCGAGGTCGATGCAGCAGCCGAACAGACGGCGGGCCTGCGGTATCGTCCTGAGCAGCCCGGCGCGCGAGGTCAGCGGGTTGACGCCGGTGATGAGCAGCCGGTCGGCGTCGCCCCGGGCCAGAAGCTCGACCGCATCGCTGATGCGGTCGGCGCCCCCGGTCAGGGCGACGGCCCCGTCGGCATGCCGGCCCGGAAGCGCCTCGACGTCGTCGATCTGGCCCAGGAAGCCGTCGAAGCTCCAGGCCATGATGCCGATGGCGGCCGCGAGGCCCAGGCCCAGCCATGCCCTGCCGGCGCGGCTCATTCCAGGCGCCGCAGGTGGCGGAACACGATGGTGCGCGACACGGATCCCGTCGCCACCGCGATGCCGAGCGCGATGAGCGCGATGGTCAGGTAGCCGCCGAGGCCGAGGCTGAAGGCGCCGAACATGGCCTCGAGCTGTTCGCCGCCGGGCGTCGTCGACATCGCGGCCCTGAGCGCGCCGGCGACGAGAAAGACCACCGCCGCCGAGCCGCCGCCGATGATGCCGCCCTTGAGGCCCAGGCGGCGGAAATGGCGCTGGAACTCGCGGGCGATGAAACGATCCTCGGCCCCGACGAAATGCAGGATGCTGACGATCTCGCGGTTGCCGGCCATCACGCCGCGCGTCGCAAAGCCCACGGCCAGCCCCATGGCGACGAGGACGAGCACGACGATCACTACCGCCACCAGCACCACGGTCTTCGCCATGGTGGCGAGGCGGGCGAGCCAGAGGCCGTGGTCGTCGAGGCTGACGCCCGCGACCTCTGCGCCGAGCGCCCGGCGCAGCGCCCCGAGATCCGGCCCAGCGGCGCGATCGAGCCTGACCACGATGAGCTGCGGGATCGGCAGGTCGTTGAGGTCGAGGCCGGACCCGAGCCAGGGTTCGAGGAGCTTGCTCGCCTCCGCCCGGCTGAACGCCTCGACGCCGGCGATGCCGCGGGTGCCCTTGGCGATGTCGACCGCCTTCTTGACCTCGGCGTCTATGTCATGCCCGTCGGTGGGGCGCACCTGGATGGTCACTTCCTCGGCGACCGAGCGTTGCCAGTCGTGCGCGGCGCCGGCGACGAGCAGCGCGCTGCCGGCCGCGAGCGAGGCCAGGAAGGTCATGATGGCGATGACGGTCACGAGCGCCCGTCCGGCGATGGAGGCGGCCGGAACGAGCGGCACCTCGCGCCGCGACGGGAAGTCGTCGGGCGGAGCCTCGGCAGAGCGGGACGGATCGTCCTCCGGCAGGGCGGCCATGGCCTCAATCATAGACGTAGAGGCGGCGGTCGCCGAGCACCAACCGGCGCACGTCGTGGAACTGGTCCATCAGGGCGAGATCGTGGGTGGCGATCACCACCGAGGTACCGGACCTGTGCAGCTCCATGAACAGGCGCAGCAGGCGGCGCGCCAGCGAGGGGTCGACATTGCCGGTCGGCTCGTCGGCGAGCAGCAGTTCGGGGCGCACGATGAGCGCGCGGGCGATGGCGGCGCGCTGCTTCTCTCCACCCGAGAGCACGCGCGGGAGCACATGCATGCGCTCGCCGAGCCCGACCCAGCGCAGGAGTTCGACCACCTCGCTCCGGTAGGCCGCCTCGTCGCGGCCCTGCACCCGCAGCGGCAGCGCGACATTGTCGTAGGTGGTCAGGTGGTCGAGCAGCCGGAAGTCCTGGAAGACGACGCCGATGCGGCGCCTGAGGTCGGTGATCGTGTCCTTGTCGAGGCTCGCCGAATCCCGGCCGAACAGCGTGATGAGCCCGCGCGTCGGCTTCAGCGACAGGAGGATCATCCTGAGCAGCGTCGTCTTGCCGGCGCCCGACGGCCCGGTCAGAAACTGGAAACTCTGCGGCTCGATCGCGAAGCACAGATCCTTGAGGATCTCGTCCCCCATCTCGTAGCGCAGGCCGACATTCTCAAACCGGACCAAGCGCCGCTCCGGTAGCCTCGTCCATCGCCCGAGCAGATGTATCACGATCCATTTAACCGCGCCTTAACCTTGGCGGGTGCGAAGTGCGCACACTCGACCTCGCACCCGCCACGCCCATGCTGATCCGCTGCCCGCATTGCACCAGCGACTATGAGATCCCGGCCGATCTCCTGTTCGGCGGCGGCCGCACGGTCAGATGCGCCGACTGCCGCGAATGCTGGCTGGCCGCAGGCCCGGATGACAATGTCCTGCCGCTATTCGGCCCGGAAATCGTGGCGGAAGCGCGGTGGGAGCGCGACCCCTTCGTCGCTCGGCCGCCCCGGGCGCATCCGCGCGCCCGCCTCGCAGGCAGCCTCAGGCGGGCGCGCGGCGCCGCCGCCTCCGCGATGTTGGGCGCGATGGCCATCCTGGTCATGGCGGGCATTGCCCGCAAGGAGGATGTGGTGCGTTTCGCGCCGCAAAGCGCGGCGCTCTTCGCCGCCGTCGGCCTGCCGGTGAACCTGCGGGGACTGGCGCTCGACCATGTCGAGAGCCGGATCACCGATGCGGCGCCCGGCCAGGCGCCCGTGCTGACGCTCGAAGGCCGCATCGCCAACCTGCGCGCCGGCACGACCGTGGTGCCCGAGCTGCGCTTTTCCGTGCGCGACAAGGCGCGGAACGAGCTCTATAGCTGGACGGCCGTCCCGCCGAAACCGCGGCTCGGCGCAGGCGAGACGATCGCGTTCCGCAGCCGCCTCGCGGCACCGCCGCAGGAGGGTCGCGATCTCGTCGTCAGCTTCGCGGATGCGGGCGATGCGACCGTCGCCGCATCGAAGCCCGCTGGACTCGCGCGCTGAAACCGTGCTCGACATGGCGCGCCGATACGATGTCGGCGTGACCGGAGCGGCGATGACGGGCGAACGAAGCATCAGGGTCCTGTTCGACGCAGCGACGATCGACCGGCGGATCGCGGAGGTCGCCGAGGCCATCGCGGCGGAGCGACCGAAGGACCTGCTCGTCGTCGCGATCCTCAAGGGGTCCTTCATGTTCGCGGCGGATCTGCTGCGCGCGCTCCACCATGCGGGGCTCGCGCCGCGGGTCGAGTTCATCCACCTGTCGAGCTACGGCACGGGGCGCACCTCCTCGGGCACGGTGGCGATCCTCAAGGATATCGACTCCGAGGTCGCGGGCCGCGACGTGCTCATCGTCGACGATATCCTCGAATCGGGCCGGACGCTGGCCTTCGCCCGAGACCTGCTGCTCGGGCGCGGGGCCCGCCGCGTCATGATCGGCGTGATGCTCGACAAGCCCGGCAAACGCGCCGTCGACATCGAGGCCGATTTCGTCGGCTTTTCCTGCCCCGACGTCTTCGTCGTCGGCTATGGCATGGATGCCGCCCATTGGCATCGCGAGCTGCCCTTCATCGGCGTAGTCGAGGACTAGTTCCGGATGGCGATCGAGAGGTTGAGCAGCGCCGCGAAGCCGATCCAGAACCCGTAGGGCACGAGGCACCAGCCCGCGACGCGCTCCACCTGCCCGAAGCGCCGGCCGCAGACGACCACCGCGACGAGCAGCGCCAGGATGGCGGCAAAGCCGAGCTTCGGGCTGCGCGCGGCGAAGAAGGCGAAGGGCCACAGGACGTCGAGCCCGATCTGCACCAGGAAGGCGCGGATCGCGGCCGGCCGGTCCGGCATCCAGTCGGGACGCCGCAGCACGCGGAAGAAGGCCCAGGCCATCAGCAGATGGAGCAGCGCCCAGACCGGCCCGTCGAGCCAGCCCGGCGGCCGGAACGACGGCCGGTGCAAGGTTGCGTACCAGCCGAGGTTCGGCAGAACGGCCCATGTCCCCAGCAGCATGGCGCAAAGGACGGGGGCGAGCGCAGCGGCCGCATAAGCGATCGCTTGGCGGCGAGGCAGGGCCGCCCTGCGGGAAAGGGGCCGGGACGGCATGGACATGAAGAAGCCGGATCCGCATGGAGAACAGGACCTGTGCAGTCTAACCCGACGCCGCACGGATCCGTCCAGTGCGGCGCACGGGATCCGGACGCGCGACGCCCCTTTCCGCCACCGCCGGAACGTCATAGTCCTGAACCTGGACACGAATCAGGAGCCAAAGATGCGCCGCGATTCCGATAGCGCAGAGCACGACGTTTCCCGAAAGCCCATGCTGACGTTCCGGCACCATGCTCCGGCTTTCCGTCCCGCCCTCGTGGTTCTGGCGATGGCCTCGATGGGCCTAGCCGCCCAGGCGCAAAGCAGCGTGCCGGCCGGCTATGGCGTAAGACCCTATACGCCCAAGGACTTCCACCTGCCCGAGGGCTCCGGTTGCGCCGGCGACATCGCCCGCTGGAAAGCCATCCAATCCAACGATTACGCCAGCGGCAACGTCAGCCTGAAAGTCTACAACCAGATCCAGAACGAGATCGACCACGCCTCCGCCGTGTGCCAGGAGGGACAGGACGCCCAAGCCCGCAAGCTCGTCGCGGCCTCGCGCGCCCGTCATGGCTATCCGCAATGAGACCGGGCTAACGTCAAGCGGCCCGGCTGACGTGCAGTTCGACACGCAGGCCGAGAGCGGCGAGCATTGTCACCAGATTGTCGAGACCGAACAGGTCGACCTTGCCGCGCAGAAGGCCGGAGATCCGCGGCTGGGTGACGCCGAGCATTTTGGCAGCTTGCGTCTGGTCGAGACCTTCGCGGACGATGTGATCCTTGAGAGCAATCATCGGCGACGATCGGAGCTTCATATTTTCGGCCCGCGCGGGCGTCTCTTCGATCGCATCCCAAACGCTGGCAAAGCGTTCATCACTCATCGGCCGAGCTCCTTGAGGATTCTCTACAAAATTTCGTATGAGACCGCCATCTTCACATTGGGCGATCGGATAAGGATCAGGTCAATCCCCGCCGAGCTTGGCCCGCAGATAGGCGACGCACGAGGACTGCACCGCGGGACCGATATCCTCGATGCGGCGCACGACATGCACGCGCGCCAGCTCCGCCTCGGGATCGCGCGCCAGGAAGGCGTCGATGCGCTCGGCCAGGACGTCGGCCGGCTCCGGCGAGCGGATCCGCTTCATGAAGCCGACGCGCGTGTCGTCCACGACCAGGGTCATCCCAGGCTCGACGTCGAGCGTCGCGCAATCGAGGCCCGTCTCCTCGGCGAGCTCGCGGCGGATGCTGCCCTCGATATCGACCTTGCGGCCGCGGATGTCGCTGGGGTCGGGCGTGCCGGAGGCGAAATAGATGCGGCCCGCATTGGCGGTATGGGACGCCATCTCGCCCAGGAGATAGGCGCCGTCGGCAGCGCAGAGCGCCGCCATGCCGAAGCCGTTGCGCACGCCCGCCGGCGGCAGCCCGAAGTCCCGCCAGGCCAGGAAGGCGGCGAAGTCCGTCTCCAGATAGGCCCCATGGAAGACGCTGCGGCCCGCCTCGCAGTCCACGGCACCGCGATGCATCAACAGCACACGGCCGTTGAACATCTTCGGCTTGCGCCGCAGAGCCTCCTGCCAATGCGCCGCGATCTCGCCGGCGCGATCGATCGCGAAGGCCCAGGGCCGTGGCGCATAGTCGAGATCGACCGCCGCCACCTCGACGACCTCAGGCTCGGTCGTCATAGATAGAGCGTGCCGTCCGTCACCACCACGGCATGGCCGCCGATCGAGGCCGAGGCGAGACCGCCTTTCTCGATGTCGAGCCCGAGAGTGATGAGGCTCGGGCGACCCATGGCGAAGCCCTGGCGGATCGTGATCGTATGGTCGCCGTCGCCGAGTCCCTCCGCCTGCGGCAGGATGCCCGAGAAGGCCGCCACCGCCGAGCCGGTCGCCGGGTCCTCGGGGATCCCGAAGGTCGGCGCGAACATGCGGGCGTGAAAGACCAGGGCCGTCTCGGCCTCGGCCCTGGCGTAGACGAAGGTCTCGAGGTCGTCCGGCCAATGGGCCATGTCGGGCCTCGCGCGGTCGACGGCTTCGATGCTGTTCAACGGCACCAGCGTGAACGGGACGCCGGCCGAAAGGCGAACCGGCCGGTGGCCGCCGAAGCCGATGTCGCCCGCCTCGATCGACAGGGCGCGGGCGAGGTCGGGCACGGCGGGCGGCTCGCCGGCCGGCAGCGGCAGGCGAGGCAGCGTGAAGCTGGCCCGCGTCCGGCCGCGCTGGCGCCGCACGATGCAGCCGACGTCGCCGATCTCCTCTTCGAGCACGATCGAGAGATCCTGGCGGCCGATCATCTCCGGCGCGCGCTGCTCGGCGATCAGCACCGCCGTCCCCACCGTCGGATGGCCGGCGAAGGGCAGCTCCCGTCCGGGCGTGAAGATCCTGACGCGCGCCGTATTGATGGGATCCTTCGGCTCGAGCACGAAGACCGTTTCCGACAGGTTGAACTCGCGCGCGACGGCCTGCATCCGCGCCCCGTCGAGCCCGTCCGCGTCGAGCACCACCGCCAGCGGGTTGCCCGAGAGAGGCGTGTCGGTGAACACGTCGAGGGTGAAGAAGCGGCGTTTCATGGCCGAGATCTACCACGAGTGCGCCGGGTCGGGACGCGAAAAGACGGCGGACGGCTCACGGCAAGCCGCCCACCGCCCGTCGAGTCTCAGTGTCCCGACGGATCCGCTTCCTGGACCGCCTCGAACAGGAACCAGGTTCGGCGCTCGGTCTCGTCGATATAGACTTCGAGCAGGCTCGCAGTCGCCACATCCTCGTGCTCGTCGCAGAGCTTGTGGGTCTCGCGCATCGCCGCCGCCATCGCCTTGTTGTCGGCCACGAGCTCGCGCAGCATGTCGAGCGGCCCCACGTGATCGCGGTCGTTGTCCTTGATGCGCGACAATTGGTGGATCTCGCCGATCGAATGGAGCGTGCGCTTGCCGAGCTTGCGCACGCGCTCGGCCAGCGGGTCGGTCGTGGCGAAGATCTGATCGGACTGTTCGTCGAGCATCAGGTGGTAATCGCGGAAATGTGGCCCCGTCATGTGCCAGTGAAAGTTCTTGGTCTTGACGTAGAGCGCGAAGGCATCGGCCACGAGCCGGTTGACCGACTGGGCAATCTGCTGGCGTCCGTTGTCGCCGAGGTCGTTGGGCGTCTTGAGCGCGTCGGCATCGGTGTCGCGCGCCTGGGTCTTGCCGGCCATGGGATCCGTCCTTGCAACGATGTTTCGAAAATCGATGGTGGCGGATGATGCTGCCCGCCTGCACCTGCCCTTAACCCGCTGGCCTTAGGATCGGTTGCGCCTTCGAGTCTCGGATCGGCCCATGAGCATCGTCACGACTCCCGCCGGGATGACGCGCCGTGCATCGCTTCCCCTCCTGCGGATCACGACCGTCGCGTGTCTGCTCGCCGCGACCGTCGCATGGCACGCGCTGACGCCGGCCAACACCGACATCGCGTGGCTGCTCACCGTCGGGGAACATGTCCTCGACGGCGCCAGGCCTTACGCCGACATCATCGAGACCAACCCGCCGGGCTCGGTGCTGCTCTACATGCCGGCCGTGCTGCTCGCCCGCGCCTTCGGACTCGTGCCGGAGGTCGCGGTCGTGCTGCTGACGACGCTCTGCGCCGCGGCGAGCCTCGGGCTGTCGGCCGCGCTGTTCCGTGGCCTCCCCGATTTCGACCGGTCGGCTCCCCTCTTGCGGGTCGCGGCCGTGGTGCTCCTGCTCCTGCCGGCGGGGAGCTTCGGCCAGCGCGAACACATCATCCTGATGACCAGCCTGCCGCTGCTCTGCGCCATAGCGGCCCGAGCGGCGAGTGCCGCACCCGCCTCGCTGCCGCTGCGGCTCGTCGCGGCTGTCGCGGCCGGCGTGGGCTTCGCGGTCAAGCCGCATTACGCGCTCGGCCTCGTCGGACCGCTGGCGATGCTCTGGCGGACCCGCGGCTGGCGCGGCCTCGTCGCGACGCCCGAGGCGTGGACGGCGGCGATCGTCGCGCTGCTGCTCGGCGCGGTGCAATTCGCTGCTTTCCCGGATTTCACCCACACGGTCCTGCCGCTGCTGATGCGCATCTACCTGCCGGCGCGGCAAACCTGGTCCTATCTCTTCACCTGCCCGAGCGCGATCCTGGAAGTCGCCGGGCTCGCGGCCTATGCGGGCCTGCGCCGCAACCGGGGCGCCCAGCCGATCGGCGACACGGCGGTCCTCGCCGCGCTCGGCTTCTTCGCGGCCTACCTGATGCAGGGCAAGGGCTGGCCCTACCACGCCTACCCGGCCATCGCCTCGACCCTGATCGGGCTTGGCGCCCTCACGTGCGGAGCGCGCCGGCCAAGCCCGGTCCCCCTCGTGGCGGCAGGCGCGGCCATCCTCTCCATCGGTTTCGTGGCGGGTGTCTGGTTCGACGGTCGGCGGGATCTGCGCAGCGAGGCGCCGGGCCTCGAACAGGCGGTGACGAGCCTCGCGCCGCATCCGAAAATCATGTCGCTGGCCTCCGACATCGCCGTCGGCCATCCCTTCGTGCGCGAGATCGGCGGGCGCTGGGTGGGCACGCTGATGTCGAGCTGGATCAGCCTCGAGATCCGTCGCCTGACGGGCCGGCTCGATCCGCGCGGCCCCTACGGCGCCGATCTCGCGCTGCAGGATCGCGTCATGGCCTCCGACATCAGGGAGCGAAAGCCCGACGCCGTCCTCGCCACGACCCCGGGCTGGTCGTCCTGGCTCGCGAGCCAGCCGACCGTCGCGGACGCGCTCGCCGACTACCATCTCGCCGGAACGTTCGGCGATGTGATGCTGTGGACGCGCAACGCGCCCGAGAGCGGTTCCCGAATACCCTCGCTACCGGTGGAACCTGCGAAGAGCTCGCCGACGCGATGAGCCGGGATCAGGCGACCCAGCCGCCCGTCGTGGCGCGCTCGATAGCCCCTATCGAAGCCGCTCGGGCTCGAACCGGCGGCTCGGCGTCACGAACTCGTCCTGGGCCGCGACCAGCCTGAGTTCGCGCGCGCCCGCCTCGGCCGTCATGCGCAGCAGGCCGAAGATGGCCGAGCCCGCGTGCGCCAGGGCTTCGGGGGCCGAGCGGCGCTCCAGCAGCGAAACGAAGAACAGCGCCGCGATGGCGTCGCCGGCCCCGTTGACGCTGAGATCGAGCCTCTGCGTACGCAGGCGCCAGAGCGTCGCGCCGTCGGAGGCGACGAGATCGATCGCATCGCCCGGCGTCTCCTCGCCGAGATAGGAGGTGACCAGCACCGTGCGCGGACCCAGGCCATGCAGCGCCGCGAGCCCCTGTCGCAGCGCATCGAGCGTGCCGACCGGATGGCCGCACAACAGTTCGAGCTCGAACTGGTTGGGCGTGACGATGTCGGCTGCCGGCACCGCCCGCTCGCGCATGAATTCGGCAATGCCCGGCCGCACGAAGACGCCCGTGTCGGTATCTCCGATCACCGGATCGCAGCAATAGAGCGCCGACGGATTGGCGGCCCGCACCCGCTCGACGGCGCCGAGGATCGCAAGCCCCGTATCGGCCGAGCCCATATAGCCCGACAGCACGCCGTCGCAGCGCGCCAGCACGCCGAGCTCGGTCAAGCCCTCGACGCATTCGCCGATGAGCCCGGCATCGAAGACTTGGCCACGCCAGGCGCCGTAGCCCGTGTGGTTCGAGAACTGGACGGTGTGGATGGGCCAGACCTCATGGCCGAGCCGCTGCATGGGAAAGGTCGCCGCGGCGTTGCCGACGTGACCATAGGCGACATGCGACTGGATCGACAGGATGTTCATGGCCGTCCTATAGCGCATCGTGCGCCGGATTTCTTGCCACGCCCCTGATCCCGACGCCGCCGCCGCGGACCGAGCGTGGCACGCCACACTCGGTCCGTCAGGCACCGCGATGTAGCGTCTGAACGGCAGGGCAGACTGAGCCGCCTCGCAGCGATCAGCCGAACGTGCCGAGCTTGCCGTAATGTTCCGCCAGCAGATAGTAGAAGGTCAGGCGGGATTTCGTCCGGTCGGTCTTCATGGACTCGCAGACGGTCTTGATCGCCGCGTCGAGGTCGGGCGAGGAGAGTCCGAGCTTCTTCTTCAAGAAGTTGTCGCGGACCCGGTCGCGCTCGGCGGGATCCGAGCAGGCCACATATTTCGTGTCGCTCTGGCTCATGACCAGCCGATAGATCTTGGCCATCGCGTTGAGCGCCGCCTCGTTGACGGGGTGCTTGGCGTATTTCTTCACATCCGCAAGATGATCGATCATGCCGGCCTCCTCCGACTCCGGATCGGCGGCATCGCCGGGCCAACGGAGCCGATCGCCCCGGGACGCCGACGAGCGCCGCCGGGCGCGTGACCTTACGCCGCAGCAGAAGAGACCGGCAAGGGCATCGTCGACCTCGATCCGCGTCATGCACAGGAGACGGCGAAACGCAGGCCCTCGACGCGGGTGCAGCGTGCGGCCGTCGTCGGCTCGCAGAACCGCGCCGGCGCTCCGAACCGGAGGCCGGTCAGTTCCGCGCCTTGTCGACCAGCTTGCCTTTGGAGATCCACGGCATCATGGCGCGCAGCGTCTCGCCGACCTGCTCGATCTGATGGGCGTTGTTCCTGGCGCGAGTCGCCTTGAACGAGGTCTGGTTGACGCGGTTCTCGAGCATCCAGTCGCGGGTGAACTTGCCGGACTGGATGTCGGTCAGCACGCGCTTCATCTCGGCCTTGGTCTCGGGCGTGATGATGCGCGGGCCGGTGACGTATTCGCCGTATTCGGCGGTGTTCGAGATCGAATAGTTCATGTTGGCGATGCCGCCCTCGTAGATGAGGTCGACGATCAGCTTCACCTCGTGCAGGCACTCGAAATAGGCCATCTCGGGCGCATAGCCGGCCTCGACCAGCGTCTCGAAGCCGGCACGGATCAGCTCGACCAGGCCGCCGCAGAGCACCGTCTGCTCGCCGAAGAGATCGGTCTCGCATTCCTCCTTGAAGCTCGTCTCGATGATGCCGGCCCGGCCGCCGCCGATGGCGCAGGCATAGGAGAGGCCGAGGTCATGCGCATTGCCCGACGCGTCCTGCGCGATGGCGATCAGGCAGGGCACGCCGCCGCCCTTCTGATATTCGGAGCGCACCGTATGGCCGGGACCCTTCGGCGCCACCATCAGCACGTCGAGATCGGCCCGGGGCTCGATCAGGTTGAAATGCACGTTGAGTCCGTGCGCGAAGAGCAACGCCGCGCCGTTCTTCATGTTGGGCGCGAGTTCGGCCCTGTAGATGTCGGCCTGCAGCTCGTCGGGGGTGAGCATCATGACGAGGTCGGCCCATTTGGCGGCCTCCACCACGTCCATCACCTTGAGGCCCTCGCCCTGTGCCTTCTTGACCGAGGCGGAACTGGCGCGCAACGCCACCACGACATCCTTGACGCCGCTGTCGCGCATGTTGAGCACATGAGCATGGCCCTGGCTGCCGTAGCCGACGACCGCGACCTTCTTGCCCTTGATCAGATTGAGATCGGCATCCCGATCGTAGTAGACGCGCATGTCGGTGGCTTCCCTAACGGTTTCCGCTTGAAAGCGGCCGTTCTATGCGGCGATCGGCCGACGCACAACCCGATTCGACACGAGGGCGCGGCATCGGACCGAGGTCTCCGAGCTGCGGAAGGCGCCAAAGACCGTTGTCGCAGCGACATCGCATCGACTTCGAGCGCGCTCAACCTGACGCGACCCGCGAAGGGCCGCTGACCATCACAGGACCCCCTTGATATCGGTGCGAGAGAAGTCGTCCCCCTTGAACAGGAGGGGTTCGCCGGTGGCCTTGGCCAAAGCGTAGGAGAAGCAGTCGCCGAAATTGAGGGCCGCCGGATGCCGCCCCTTGCCGAAGCGCCGGAAAGCATCGATGGCAATGCCGAGATGCTCGGGGCCAAAGGGTGCCGACTGCACGTCGGCGACTCGGAGAAGAGCCTGCAGTTCAGCGGCGCCAGGCTCCCCGAACCTGGTCAACATCACCATCGTGGTTTCGAGCAAGCTTGCAGAACTGGTCAGTCGCGTCGCATCCCCGCCGAGAGCCGTCCTGAACGCCAGCGCTTCCGGCTCGCCGAGCAGGATCGCCAGGAAGGCCGAACTGTCGACAACCATCAGGACGGGAGCCCGTTCTCGCCGTAACCCATGATCTCTTCGGCCGTGCGGTCGTCGAGCACCGGAAGAGCTGCGACGCGTCGAACGATGGCATCGATCTCCGCCTCGAGACTCTTGGCTTTGCCGCGCTTCAGGCGTTCGCGCGCAAGGCGCTCCGCAAGCGAGATGCGCACCGCATCCGTAAGGGTCTCACCGGTCAAGTTCGCGACCTGGCGCGCCAACCGATCTGTTTCCGGGTCCTTGAGGCTCAGGGCCATGCAAGTTTTCCGTATAGAATACGAGTATCAATCTATACCGACTGCCCATCCGATGTCGAATCAGACGAATGATCCTGCCAGCCATCGAGGTGAGCGATCCTCGACGAAATGTCCGAAGACGCACAGGACGGCGTCATGGCGAGGCATCCACACGTGCCGTCGGCTGCCCTCGACCGTGTCGTATCACTTCGTCCGCGATGGCATTCTTGCCGTCGCAAGCGATGATGATCCTCACCCCTTGCACCGGTTGCGTGACCGGATCGATGATGGCCGCCTTGATTGAGATCGTCGAGGGAATGTCCAGGCTGCGATCATGACCTTCGACCTCGTCTTCCGCAACGCCCGCATCGCCCGCCAGGAGGAGCGGATTGTCGACATCGGGGTAAGGAACGGCCGTTTCGAGGCTATCGAGGCGCATCTGCCGCCCGGCACCGGTCCCGAGGAGGTTTGCGGCGGCGCGCTGGTGCTGCCGGGCTTTGTCGAAACCCACCTCCATCTCGACAAATCCTGCATCCTAGGCCGCTGCCGCTGCCGCGAGGGCACGCTGTCCGAGGCCGTGAGCCTTGTGGCGCAGGCCAAGCGCGACTTCACCGAGGACGATGTCTACGAGCGGGCCCGCGGGACGCTCGAGATGGCGATCCTCCACGGCACCACGCTGATCCGCAGCCACGTCGAGGTCGATCCCCGGATCGGCCTCACCGGCCTTCACGCCCTCAAGCGCCTCAAGCGGGACTATGCCTGGGCGATCGAAATCGAGATCTGCTGCTTTCCGCAGGAAGGCCTGCTCGACGATCCCGGCTGCGATGCCGTGCTGGTCGCGGCGCTGGAGCAGGGTGCCGACCTCATCGGCGGCGCGCCTTACATCGATCGCGACGCGCATGGCCAGATCGCCCGCATCTTCGGGCTCGCCCGCAGTTACGATCTCGATATCGACCTGCATCTCGACTTCAGCCTCGATGCCACGACCCTCGATGCCGAGGAGGTCTGCCGGCAGACGGACATCCACCGCTGGGGCGGGCGCGTCGCCATCGGCCACGCGAGCAAGCTGTCGATGCTCGAGCCCGCGCGCTTCGCGACGATCGCCCGGCGCCTCGCGGAAGCCGGGGTCGCGGTGACCGTCCTGCCTGCGACCGATCTCTATCTGATGGGGCGCGACCGCGACCATGCCGTGCCGCGCGGGGTGGCGCCCGCGCACCGGCTGATCCAGGCCGGGGTCAATTGCTCGCTTGCCACAAACAACGTGCTGAATCCCTTCACGCCCTTCGGCGACGGCTCGGCGCTGCGCATGGCCAATCTCTACGCCAACGTAGCCCAGCGTGGCACGCCGGAGGGCCTGGCCGAGTGTTTCGACATGACCACCTCGCGCGCCGCCGCGCTGATGCGCCGCCAGGACTACGCCATCGCGCCCGGATGCCCGGCCGATCTCGTGATGCTGGACAGCCGCTCACGGGCCGAGGCCGTCGCCACATTGGCGCCGGCGCTCGTGGGCTATAAGGCGGGACGCAAGGTGTTCGAGCGACCGCGGCCGGTGCTGCATCGGCCGACGGGCGGAGCGGAAGCGGCAGGGGGGTCATGAACGAGGAGCGGCCGATCGCGGTCACCATGGGGGAGCCCGGCGGCATCGGCGCCGAGATCACCGTCGCGGCCTGGATGGCCTTGCGCCTTACGGCGCTGCCGTTCGTCCTGATCGACGATCCCGACCGGCTGCGACGCCTGCTGCCGTCCTGCCCGCTCGGCGTCATCGGGTCGCCGGGCGAGGCCGCGGCGATCTTCGCCGAAGCGCTGCCGGTCCTGCGGCTCGAAGCACCGGTGACGGCGACCCTCGGGCGCGCCGATCCGGCCAATAGCGCCGCGGTGATCGAGAGCATCGAACGTGCGGTCGCCATGGCGCTCGACGGAGAGGTCGCCGCGGTCGTCACCAACCCGATCCAGAAGGGCACCCTCTATGCGGCGGGATTTTCCCATCCGGGCCATACCGAGTTCCTGGCGGCGCTGACCGGCGCGCCGCTCCCGGTGATGATGATCGCCTCGCCCGCGTTGCGGGTCGTGCCTGTGACGATCCACATCGCGCTGGCGGCGGTGCCCGGCAGGCTGACGGCGGAGCTGATCGTCGAGACGGTCCGTATCGTCGCGCGTGACCTTGCGCGGGATTTCGGGATCGCCGCGCCGCGGATCGCGGTGGCGGGGCTCAACCCCCATGCGGGCGAGGACGGCGCCATCGGTACGGAGGACCGCGACGTCGTCCGCCCCGCCGTCGAGCGTCTGCGGCGGGACGGCCTTGCGGTCGCCGGCCCGCTGCCCGCCGACACGATGTTCCAGGCCCGGGCTCGCGAACGCTACGATGTCGCGATCTGCATGTATCATGACCAGGCGCTGATCCCAGCGAAGACGCTCGATTTCGACGGCGGCGTCAACGTCACGCTCGGCCTGCCGATCATCCGTACCTCGCCCGACCACGGCACCGCGCTCGACATCGCCGGGCAGGGGATCGCGCGGCCCGACAGCCTCGTCGCGGCGCTCAAGCTCGCACGCGACATGGCGCGGCAGCGCGCGCAGGAGACAGCATGACCAAGCCCCTCCGCCTCGGCATCAACGTCGACCATGTGGCGACGATCCGCAACGCGCGCGGCGGTCGCCACCCCGATCCCGTCCGGGCGGCGCGCCTGGCGCAAGAGGCGGGCGCCGACGGCATCACGGCGCACCTGCGTGAAGACAGGCGCCATATCAGGGACGAGGACGTCGAACGGCTGAAGGCCGAGATCGGCTTGCCGCTCAACCTCGAGATGGCGGCGACGCCCGAGATGGTGCGCATCGCGACGCGGCTCGAGCCGCATGCCGTCTGCCTCGTGCCGGAGCGGCGCGCCGAGATCACGACCGAAGGCGGCCTCGACATCGCCGCCGGGCGCGACGCCTTGCGGCCGGTCGTGGCGGCGCTCGTCGGCGCGGGCATCCGGGTGTCGCTGTTCATCGATCCGGACGCTCGGCAGATCGAGACGGCGGCCGCCCTCGGCGCGCCGGTGATCGAGCTCCACACGGGCGCCTATGCGGAAAGGATCGGGGAGGCGAGGCGCCTCGAATTGCAGCGGCTCGTCGCGGGAGCGGCCCTGGCCGATCGGCTCGGCATCGAGTGCCACGCCGGGCATGGGCTGGATTACGAGAACGTCGGCGCCGTCGCGGCCATCCCGGAGGTCGTCGAACTCAATATCGGCCACTTCATCGTCGGCGAGGCCGTCTTCATCGGCTGGGCCGAGGCCATCGGCGGCATGCGCCGCGCCATGCAGGCGGGCCGAACAGCAGTAGCAAAATGACTAAACAACGCCATAATGTATTTCAGGAACGCAATTGCTTTCATTCTACTTGTCTGAGGAAATACTGAGTGGGGTCGTTCGCGAGGCGGCCTGACGCGATCGTCCGGCGACCTCGTGCCGGATCCGGCCGATCGCCTCCCCGGGGTCGGTTCCGAAGGGCGCATCATTCGTCCTCGCGGCTCTCGGTGAAGCGCAGGTCGCGGCTATAGACCAGGATCTCGCGCTTGCCCGCGTTGTTGGCCTGGCCGACGAGACCCTCCTTCTCCATGCGCTCGACGAGCGAGGCGGCCTTGTTGTAGCCGACCTGAAGCCGGCGCTGGATGTAGGAGGTCGAGCATTTCTTGTCGCGCAGCACGACCTTGACGGCCTGCTCGTAGAGGTCGTTGTCCTCCTCGCTGCCGCCCGACGCGCTGCGCTCGAAGACGGGCTTGTCGTCCGCCGCCTCGGGCTTGGCGTCGCCGCCGTCGTCCTCGGCCACGACGACGTCGAGATAGGCCGGATGCCCCTGCGTCTTGAGATGCGCCACCACCTTCTCCACCTCGCCATCCGACACGAAGGGGCCGTGCACGCGGCTGATGCGCCCGCCGCCCGCCATGTGGAGCATGTCGCCCTGGCCGAGGAGCTGCTCCGCCCCCTGCTCGCCGAGGATCGTGCGCGAGTCGATCTTCGAGGTCACCTGGAACGAGATACGGGTCGGGAAATTGGCCTTGATGGTGCCGGTGATGACGTCGACCGAGGGACGCTGCGTCGCCATGATCAGGTGGATGCCGGCGGCCCGCGCCATCTGGGCCAGGCGCTGGATGGCGCCCTCGATATCCTTGCCGGCGACCATCATAAGGTCCGCCATCTCGTCGACGATGACCACGATGTAGGGAAGCGGGGACAGCTCCATCGCCTCGCTCTCGAAGACCGGCTCGCCGGTCTCGCGGTTGAAGCCGGTCTGCACCGTGCGGGTGATGACCTCGCCCTTCTCGGATGCCTCCGCCACCCGGACGTTGAAGCCGTCGATGTTGCGCACGCCGACCTTGGCCATCTTCTTGTAGCGGTCCTCCATCTCGCGCACCGCCCATTTCAAGGCGACGACCGCCTTCTTCGGGTCGGTGACGACGGGGGTCAGCAGATGCGGGATGCCCTCGTAGATCGAGAGCTCGAGCATCTTGGGATCGATCATGATCAACCGGCACTGGTCGGGGCGCAGGCGGTAGAGGATCGACAGGATCATGGTGTTGATGGCGACCGACTTGCCCGAGCCGGTGGTGCCGGCGACGAGCAGGTGCGGCATGCGGGCGAGGTCGACGATCACCTCCTCGCCGCCGAT
>DATBEH010000052.1:0-57194 GCA_036276175.1 Lichenihabitans sp. | reverse complement strand
GAGGTTACCGACGCCAGGGGGATGATTCTGTTCGCGATCCACATTTCAGCGGTCGAAGCGCCGGCTCTTCACGACTGGCAGCCCCTCCCCGTTTGAATGGGTTCCTCGCCGTGTCGGCTACTGCGCGGGCGCACGATAAGTGCTCTTCCCGTGCATGCCTCAAGCCGCCTTCTTCGCCCGCCTCGGCAGGTCCAAAGCTTCGACAGGCGGCGGCAGGCCCCCGGTGATCAGGTCCGCCCAGATCTGCGCGAGCTCGCGTCGGCGGGCAAGGTGCGCGGCGCGATTGTACGCGGCTTCGACCTTGTCCTTCGGCACGTGCGCCAGCATGAGGTCGATGATGGGGCGGTCGGACGGGTAGCGCTCGTTCATCACGGTCGAGAAGGTCGATCGCCAACCGTGCGGGACGTGCCGGTGGTGATACCCGGCCCGGTTCAAGAGATACCCGAGGGCGTTCTCTGACATCGGCCGATGCGAGCTGCGGCCGTTCGGCAGGACGTAGGGCCCGCGACCGGTGAGTGCGCGCAGCACCTCGATCGTCTCGACGGCCTGGCGCGACAGCGGCACGGGGTGGTCCTTCGTCTCGTCGTCCTTGTGGTGTAGCCGGAGCTTCATCCGCTCGGCCGGGATCTGCCAGACCGGCGCGTCGGCATCCAGGTTGTCGAATTCCGCCCACGGCGTGCCGGCCAGCGTACCCGGGCGGACGGCGGTCAGCGCCAGCAACCTGAGGCCAAGCTTCGTCACCGGGTGAGCCGTCTCCGCATGCGTCTTGGCTAGAATCACCCGGGCTTCGTCGAGGTCGGTGATCGCCGGTTGCCGTCCCTTGCGCAGCGGCGCCATCACGCTGCGGAGCGGCAGGGCCGGATTGACCTCGGCCCGCGCCGTCGCCATCGCGAACTCGAAGACGGCGGAGATGCGTTGGCGGATCCGGCGTGCCGTCTCCTTCGCCCCTCGCGCCTCCATTTTCCGGATGAGGCTGAGCACGTCGGGCGCCACGATCTGCCGGACCGGCATCCGCCCAAGGTCAGGGAAGGCGTCGCGATCGAGCGAATTCATGACGTCGGCGGCGTGAGTAGGTGACCACTTGTCCTTCTGCAGGGCGTGCCACTCCCTGGCCAGCGCCTCGAAGGTCTCCGCGCCCTCCTTGGCCGCGACGGCCTTGCGTTGCTTCTTGACGACGGCCGGGTCGCGCCCTTGGCGTAGCATTCCCTTAGCGTCGTCGCGCGCGACCCGAGCTTCGGCCAACCCGACGTCCGGGTATGAGCCGAGCGACAGCAGCTTCTCCTTGCCGCCGATCTCGTATCGGTATCGCCAGAGGCGGCCGCCGGCCGGCGTCACGTAGAGGTGTAGCCCGCGCTCATCGGCCAGCTTATAGGGCTTGTCCGCGCCCTTGGCCTTGCGGATCTTGACGTCGCTGAGCACCGCTCGCCTCCACATACCCGGTTTCGTTCACGACATACCCCGGTTCGATACCCGGCCCGACGCGAGAGCGCATGGACCGATGAGCGGCGGCACGGGAACCGCAAAGAGCCTACCGCCCTCTGTGTTTCGATGGAATGATAATCTATGGGAAGCGCTGCAAACAGCGGCTGGTGGAGGAGGTAGGACTCGAACCTACGAAGGCGTAGCCAGCGGATTTACAGTCCGCCCCCTTTGCCACTCGGGACACTCCTCCGAGCCCTGCTCGACCGGCGGTCGGAACCTCCGTCGAAAAAGGTCCGCGCTTATGGGAGGAGGCAATGCTCCCTGTCAACCCCCGAACGCGGCGCTCGCGAGCGCGTCAAGGTGCCGGAGCGCCTCGCGAAACCGGAGTGCGGGCCGGCCTCCGCCGCAGGGGCCGGCGCGGCGTCGCGCGCCGACAAGCGCACGGCGCACGTGGCCTACCACGGCGGCCATGCTCCTCTAAGGTGCCTGAACCCTGCTTGGGGCGGCTGCGCCAGGGCATGCGCCGCCGAGGAATCCGGAGGCCGGAATGAGCGAAGCCGCAACTGTCACCGAAGGCCGGCGCGGTCGCGAGGCGCGCCGCACGTCGCGGCTGCAACGCTCCGCTGCCTCGATCCCCTATATCAAGCGCAACATTCCGATCACCGAGCTGCTCTCGGCCGAGGGGCTCGAGATCATCGAGGCCAATGCCGAGACGCTGCTCAACGATATCGGCATCGAGTTCCGCGGCCACGAGCGGGCGCGCAAGCTGCTCAAGGAGGCCGGCTGCGACGTAAAGGGCGAGCGCGTCCATTTCCCGCGCGGCCTCGCCCGCAAGCTGATCGCGACGGCCCCTCAGGACTTCACCCAGCACGCCCGCAACCCGGCCCGCTCCGTTCACATCGGCGGCACCGACCTCGTCTTCGCCCCGGTCTACGGCTCGCCCTTCGTGCACGACCTCGACCAAGGGCGCCGCTACGGCACCATCGAGGACTTCCGCAATTTCGTGAAGCTCGCCTATGCGAGCCCCTACATGCACCATTCGGGCGGCACGGTCTGCGAGCCGGTCGACCTGCCGGTCAACAAGCGCCACCTCGAGATGAACTATTCGCATATGCGCTGGTCCGACAAGCCCTACATGGGCTCCGTCACGCATCCCGACCGCGCGCTCGATACGGTGAAGATGAGCGCCATCCTGTTCGGCGAGGATTTCGTCCAGAACAACACCGTCATCACCAGCCTGATCAACGCCAACTCGCCGCTCGTCTGGGACGACGCCATGCTGGGTGCCGCGGAGGTCTACGCGGCCAACAACCAGGCCGTCATCATGACGCCCTTCATCCTCTCGGGCGCCATGAGCCCGGTGACGGTCGCCGGCACGCTGACCCAGGTCCTGGCCGAGGTGCTGGCCGGCGTCTCGTTCACACAGCTCGTGCGCCCCGGCGCGCCGGCGATCTTCGGCACCTTCGTCTCGACGCTCTCGATGCAATCGGGCGCGCCGACCTTCGGCACACCCGAGGCGACGCTCGCCATCTACGGCGCCGCGGCCCTGGCGCGGCGTGCCAAGCTGCCGTTCCGCACCGGCGGCTCGCTCTGTGCCTCGAAGCTGCCCGACGCTCAGGCGGCCTATGAATCGGCCAACACGCTGCTGCCGACCGTCCAGGCCGGGACGAATTTCGTGCTGCACGCGGCGGGCTGGATGGAGGGCGGCCTCGCCTCGTCCTACGAGAAGTTCATGCTCGACTGCGACCAGCTCGGCGCCATGCACGTGCTCGCCAAGGGCTATGATCTCAGCGAGAACGGGCAGGCCTTCGAGGCCTTCCACGAGGTGGCGCCGGGCGGCCACTTCCTTGGCTGCGCCCATACGCAGGCCAATTTCGAGACGGCCTTCTACCGGTTCTCGACCGCCGACAACAATTCGGTCGAGCAGTGGGAGGCCGAGGGCCGGAAGGATGCGGCGCAACGCGCCAATGCGGCCTGGAAGAAGGCCTTGGCCGAGTACCAGCCGCCGGCGATCGATCCCGGCACCGACGAGGCGCTGCGCGAGTTCATCGAGAAGAAGAAGGCCTCGATGCCCGACACCACGCATTGATTGCGGCGTGAGCACCCGGACCGCAAGGCCCGAAACGGACCATCACCGCAGGGCCGTCGCCTTCACCCACCAGTCCGGATGGCGGGCCAGGATGGCGGCCATGGCCCGCCGGGCCGGCCCGCGCTCGCCGTAAAGGCCGAAGCAGGTGCTGCCCGAGCCGGACATTCGGGCGATCCGGCAGCCGGGCGTCGCGCGGATCGCCGCCAGCACCTCGGCGATCACCGGAGCCAGCAGCGCCGCGGCAAACTCCATGTCGTTGCGTCCCTGCCCGATCGCCTCGAGGAAGGACTCGTGGTCGAGACGATCGTGGACGAGCGGATGCTCGCCCGCCGCCAGGTCGTCGCCCGGCCGCAATCCCATCCGCCTGAACACCGCGCCGGTCTCGAGATGGAGCCCGGGATTGACCAGAACGGCGAAGAACGGCCGCGCCACATAAGGATCGCCGAGCCGATCGCCCGTGCCGCGCATCATGCGCGAGCGCGGATGGACGCAGACCGGCACGTCCGACCCCGTGGCGCGCGCCGCCTCGTGCACCCGCTCGTCGTCGTGCCTCAGGCCGTTGAGCCCGGCCAGCAGCCGCAGCGCACCCGCCGCATCCGACGAGCCGCCGCCGATGCCGGCACCGACCGGCAGGCGCTTCACGAGCCGGAAGGCGCCCGTGCGCAGTCCCGGAACGCGATCCTTCAAGGCGCGTGCGGCGCGCAGCACGAGATTGTCGTCGACGTGGCCGGCGGCACGCGCGGTCGGCCCGTCGATGGCGAGCGTCAGCGGGCGTTCCGGATCGAGCTCCAGGATGTCGGCGACGCCCGCGAAGGCGACGAGGCTCTCGAGGTCGTGGAAACCGTCGGAACGGCGCCGGATGACATGGAGCGTGAGGTTGATCTTGGCGGGAGCGCGGGTCCGGAGAACCATGCGGGGTTCATCCTCGAACTCGTCCGAAGCGTCAAGCCGGCTCCGTCCCGCGTCACCGCAGGATATTGTCGGGGTTCTGGCGTTCGAGCTCCTCGCCGTAGCGCCGGAGCGCATGCGCTTCGGTCAACAGGCCCACGATGCGCCGCGTCGCCTCGTGGTCGACGACGATCAGCGCATCGGCTTCGTTCTTCTCGAAAAGGTCGAGCGCCTCGCGGACCGACATCCACGGCAGCAGCATCCGGTCCTTCTGGCGCACGATGGTCGCGAGCTCGTCGCCGCCCTGCTCCGGCGGCGCCATGTGAAGGTCGTCGAGCGACACCAGGCCCGCGTATCGCTCCTTCTCGTCGATCGCCGCGATCTGCTTCAGGGCGCCGAGCGGGAACTTCTGGCGCGCCTCGCGCAGCGTCTGGTCGAGCGGCGCCGTGCGCACGTCCGCCCGCATCAGGTTCTTCACCGACAGCTCGCGCATCCAGCCGATGTCGTGCGGGCCGCGGATCGCTTCGCCACGCAGGTGGAACCGCCAGGTGGCGAAAGAATAGCCGAAGAGCTCACGCACGATGACCGAGGACACGACGGCCGCGATCAGCGCCGCCACCGTGATGCTGAAGTTGCCCGTCGTTTCCAAAGCGAGCGCCGTCATGGTGATGGGGGCGCCGATGACACCGGTGCCGAGGGCCGCCATGCCGGTCAGCGCCGCGAGATCCGGATCGAAGGCGATGTCCGGGTTGATCTCGAAGCCGAGGTCGGCATAGAGCCGGCCGATCAGCGCGCCGATCAGCAGCGAGGCATAGAAGAGACCGCCACGAAAGCCAGACCCGAGCGATACCGCCGACGCCGCTCCCTTGAGAACGATGATCGAGATCAGAGCGAAGGGGCTCAGCGAGGCGACGAGATCGACCACCATGGCGCCATGACCCGAGCCCATCACCTGCGGCGACACGAGACCCATGGCGCCGATCAGGAGGCCGCCGATGACCGTGCGCCATGCGACCGGCACCCGCAGGCGCTTGAACGTCGTCTCGCTGCCCGCCACCGCCAGCATCAGGACGATGCCGGCGAGGCCGCAGATCACCCCGATCGCCAGGATATGCGCCAGATCGGCAAAGCCGACGACGCTAAGCGAGCCCGGCTTCACCAGAAAGGTCGATTCCTCGAAGTTGCGCGCGATGAGGCTCGCCGTGAGCGCGCTCGTCGCCACCGGCGCCAGCGCGCCGACCGTATAGGTGCCGAGCACGACCTCGAAACCATAGAAGGCCCCGGCGAGCGGTGCCCCGAAAGCCGCCGCGATGGCGCCGCCAGCCCCGCAGGCGACGAGCAGCCGCAGATCGGCGCGGCGCGCCGCGAGCGCGAGGCCGAGCCGCGAGGCGACCGCCGCGGAAATCTGCGCATAGCCTGCCTCGAGCCCGACCGATGCCCCGAAGCCGCAGGAGGCGATGGTCTGGAGCGTCAGCAGCAGGCTCCCCTTCAGCGACAGCCGGCCGCCGAAGAGCGCATTGGCCTCGATGACATCGGCCAGCCGGCCGGAAAAGCGGCGGGCGTAGCTGGCCAGGAGGGCCAGGACGGCACCGCCGAGGATGGGCACCGCCAGGATGCGCCAGAAGGCGACGTCTTCGGCGGCGCTGAGGCGCTGCTCGGCCGCGAGGCCGAAGAGCAGCGTGTGCAGCCCCTGGACGATCCGCCCCATGAGAGCCACGAGGCCGCCGCTGATGATGCCGATGACGAAAGCCGCGATGACGAGCCCGATGCCCCGCGCCCGGACGAAGGCCCGCACCCAGAACGGAAGAAGCTTGCTGGCGTTCTGCTGCTCGACGCTCGACACGATGGTTCCGTCCCGGAAACGCCCGGCCGCGATGCGACATCGGCCGTCCGCATGATGTCAGGGGGGGATCTGCCATTCCGCGGCGGCGGAATGGACCAGGTTCGGACGGAGCAGCACGGTCTGGCCCTCGCGTGCCATGAAGGACCCTGGCAGCGCGGCGGCGAGGTCGTGCTCGATCGCGGCCAGGACCGCGTCGTCGTGGCGCTTGTGGTGATGAAACGCCGCCAGGGCGCGCGCCTTCGCGGCCCGGCAGAGCGCGACCCCGGCCTGCCAGGTCGAGTGACCCCAGCCCTTGTGCTGCGCGAACTGCTGCTCGGTGAACATGGCGTCGTAGATGACGAGATCGGCTCCCTCGCAGAAGCGGACCACATGCGCCTCGGGCCCACTCTCGAGATGCTCGATATCGGACACGTAGCACAGGCGGCGGCCGCGAAAATCGAACCGATAGCCCGTGGCGCCGCCCGGATGGCGCAGCGGGCAGGTCGCGATCCGGATTCCGTCCTCGAACTCGAGGGTCTCGCCGGCCTCGAAGCCCAGGTGGCAGAAGGTCGCCGGGATGTCGTCGAGCGAGACGGGGAAGAGCGGCGGCGAGAACAGCGTGTCCAGCGCCGCCTTGGCGGTGCGGCCGCCGAGATTGCCGCAGTGGATATTGACCGAACACCGCCCCGTCAGGATCGGGCTGAAGAAAGGCAGGCCCATCACGTGATCGTGGTGAAGATGACTGAGCAGGAGGTCGATCCGGTCGGTGATCTCGCCGCCGAGCACTCGACCGGCAGCCTCGAAGCCGCTGCCCGCATCGACCATGAACAGACGCGTGCCGAGCCTGACCTCCACGCAGCAGGTATTGCCGCCATAGAGCAAAGTATCAGGGCCGGGAACCGCGATGGACCCGCGCGTTCCCCAGAAACGGACACTCAACCCCTCCGGCTTTGCCTCGATGCGGTCGGAACTCATCGTCGCGCCATAAGCCTCGCCCCGGCTAGGACGGCCGCCCAACGCGCGACCGTGGATGGCATGATCGTCGCGCATGACGCCCACGACCGCAACCCCCTTCCGGTCGATCAGCCTTCGGGGCCGACGAATTCGGCCTTGCGCCGGCTCCGGCCGGCCGAGCGAACTTCCGGCCACAGATGCCAGACCAGCGCGGCGAGCACGACGCTGCCGCCGAGCTCAGCCGCCAGGCCCGGATCTTCCCCGAAGGCGATCCACACCAGGAGCGGGCCGATCACAACGTCGACGATGCCGATGAGCCCCACCTCAGCGGGCGGGATGAGCCGTGCTCCCGCCATGAAAAGCGCCATGGCCAGGCCGATCGTGAGGACGCCGAAGAGCGCCATCATGCCGATTCCGCCGGCGCTCACGGGTTCGGCCGGCGCCAGAACGAAAGCCACCAGGGCATTGATCAACGTTCCGACCGTGAACTGGGCCGGGGTCGAGCCCGGATGGCGCCGGGCTCCCACCAGGATCGTCGCGAAAGCGACATTCATCAGGAGCGTGAGGCCGATCCCCGCCAGGCGGTGGCCGCTGCCGGCGCTGCCGATCATCATCACGACGATGCCGCCAAGGGCAGCGAAGCTCGCCACCAACATGCGGGTCGAGGGCACCTCGCGGCCCCAGAGCCACGCCACCGCCGCCGTCATGAAAGGCACGGTGGCGTAGACCACCATCACATCCGCCACCGTGGTGATCTCGAGGGCGAAGATGTAGAAGATGCCCGCCACCGCGATCAGCGGCAGGGTGGCCCATTGCACGGCATCGAAGGCGAAGGCCCGCCACGCGGCCCGCCCGTCGCGGGCGATCAGCCAGCCGAGCGTGAAGAGGGCGCCGAAGGCCGCCCGCCAGGCCAGGATGGTCCAAGCGTCGTAGGGCAGCGCCCGCGTGAACAGGCCCGCCGTGCTGTAGAGCACGCCGGCGGTGAAAACCATCAGGAGTCCGCGGGAGCGTTGGCCCGGGCGAGCTCCCTCCGGCGCGCCGGTGTTCAGCGTGCCCGGCGCCGGCGCCGCCCCCCGCCCGAGGCCTCGTCGCCGGCGATCACGACCGGCTCTGGGAATGGCACCGCCTCACGCAGCTTCGGGAAACGATCGACCTTGTTGGGGATCGCCATGGCGGCGACGAAATGCTCCTGGAAGCTCGGCTCGATCGCCGTCTCGATTTTCTCGATGCGGCGCACGACGCGCTCGATCTCGGCCCGCATGCCGTAGTTGACGAGGGCGATGCGGGCGCCGGTGCCGGCGGCGTTGCCGGCCGAGCCGACCTTGTCCCGGTCGCAATCGGGGATGAGGCCCAGCACCGTCGCATAGAGCGGATCGATATGGCTGCCGAAGGCGCCCGCCAGCGTCACCCGATCGACGGTCTCGACGCCGTAGCGGTCCATCAGCAGCTTGGCGCCGGCGTAAAGCGCCGATTTGGCGAGCTGGATGGCGCGGATGTCGGTCTGGTAGATGACGAGCCGCGGCTCGCCCTCGCGCAGCAGATAGGCGAAGGTGCGGCCCACGCTCTCGACGCGCGGCGTCTTCTCCGCGAGGCCGCCGTCGATGACGCCGTCTTCCGAGATGATGCCCGAGAGGAACATCTCGGCCACGATCTCGATAATGCCCGAGCCGCAGATGCCGGTGACGCCGGTCGGGCCGATGGCCGCTTCGAAGCCGGGATCGTCCGACCAGAGGTCGCAGCCGATCACCTTGTAGCGCGGCTCGAGCGTCGCGCGGTCGATGCGCACGCGCTCGATGGCGCCGGGTGCGGCGCGTTGCCCGCAGGAGATCTGCGCGCCCTCGAAGGCCGGCCCGGTCGGCGAGGACGCCGCGAGCAGCCGCGCCTTGTTGCCGAGCACGATCTCGGCATTGGTGCCGACGTCGACGATGAGGCGCACCTCGTCGGACAGATAAGGTCCCTCGGAGAGCACGACGCCGGCCGTATCGGCGCCGACATGACCGGCGATGCAGGGCAGCGTGTAGACCACCGCACCCGGCGCGATATCGAGGCCGAGCGCCCGGGCCGACGTCTCGTAGGCGCCGTCGATGGTCAGGGCGAAAGGCGCGCCGCCGAGCTCGGTCGGGTCGAGGCCAAGGAAGAGATGGTGCATGATCGGGTTGCCGACCACCGTCATGTCGAGCACGTCGCCGCGTTCGGCGCCGGCCTGCGCCACAACCTCGCCGACGAGCGTGTCGAGGGCCTCGCGCACGGCTTGCGTCAGATCCCGGTCGCCGCCAGGGTTCATCATGACGAAGGAGACGCGGCTCATGAGATCCTCGCCGAAGCGGATCTGCGGGTTCATGAGTCCGGCCGAGGCGACGACGTGGCCGGTCGTGAGATCGCAGAGATGCGCCGCGATGGTGGTCGAGCCGATATCGACGGCAAGGCCGAGGGCCCGATCCGCGTAGCCGGGCCTGAGCGAGACCAGGGTGCCGTCGCGGCGGACCGCCGCCGTCACCTGCCAGGCGCCCTGGCGCAGCACCTTCTGCAGATCCCGCAGGACATGCAGGTCCGCCTTGATCCCGTCGAGGTCATGCTGCTGCTTGAGAGCGTCGGCAAGCCGCCGGAAATCGCTCGACGGGTCGTGCATGTCGGGTTCGGCGACCTCGACATAATAGAGCCGGACGGTGGGATCGACGGCGATCGGATGCGCCTCGGCACGTTTCCTGATGACCTGTTTGTGGACCTGCGAGTCGGGCGGCACGTCGACGACGAGATCACCGGTGATTTTTGCCTGGCAGCCGAGCCGGCGGCCGGATTTCAGCGCGCCGCGCTTCTCGACGTAGCGCGCCTCGACCGGACCCCAGGGCGTCAGGTGCTCGGCCGAGGAGGCGATGGCGTGCTTGGCGAACTCGCCTTCCCCGGCCGTGACCTGGCAGCGGCCGCAGATGCCTCGCCCGCCGCAGACGCTGTCGAGGTCGACGCCGAGGCTGCGCGCCGCCTCGAGCACGGGCGTGCCCTCGGCGAAGGTTCCGCGCTTGCCGGAGGGTGTGAAGACGACGAAATGAGTATCCACGAGTACAGAGCCTCTCGTTCCCTTCTCCCGTTTGCGGGAGAAGGTGGCCCGAGCGTCAGCGGCGAAGCCGCCGCGAGGGTCGGATGAGGGGCCCGGAGCCTAACTCTACCCTCATCCGCCCATGTCTGACGACATGGGCACCTTCTCCCGCAAGCAGGAGAAGGGTTGCCGCGCCTATCCCCTGCGCCGCCGCCCCTCGCGCCGCCCCCCGGCGCCGGTCTCGGCCACGCCAGGCGCCGCGGGATCGCGATATTTGCGGATCCAGGCGCCGCAATTGCTGTCATGCCCCATGACGACGTTGGCGCCGAGGATCGCCTGGATATCCTCGGCGTGCAGCGGGTTCATGATGGCCGAGGTCATGCCGGCGCCGATCATCATCGGCAGGAAGGCGGCGTTCAGCCCGCGGCGGTTCGGCAGGCCGAAGGAGAAGTTCGAGGCGCCGCAGCTCGTATTGACCTTGAGCTCGCCCTGCAGGCGACGCAGCAGGTGCATCAGCCTGAAGCCGGCATCGTTGATGGCGCCGACCGGCATGACGAGCGGATCGACGACGATGTCCTCGCGCGGAATGCCGAAATCCGCAGCGCGCTCGACGATCTTCTTGGCGACCGCGTAACGCACGTCGGGATCTTCGGAGATGCCCGTCTCGTCGTTGGAGATGGCGATGACCGCCGCGCCGTATTTCTTGATCAGCGGCAGCACGCGTTCGAGCCGCTCCTCCTCGCCGGTGACCGAATTGACGAGCGGCTTGCCCTTGTAGACCGCGAGGCCCGCCTCCAGCGCCTCGACGATCGACGAGTCGATCGACAGCGGCACGTCGACGGTGTCCTGCACGAGCTTGATGCAATCGGCCAGGATCTTCGGCTCGTCGGCGAGCGGAATGCCGGCGTTGACGTCGAGCATCTGGGCGCCGGCCTCGACCTGCGCCAGGGCATCGGCGACGACGCGGGAATAGTCGCCGCGCGCCATTTCCTCGGCGAGAAGCTTGCGGCCCGTCGGGTTGATGCGCTCGCCGATCATGACGAAGCGCCGCTCGAAGCCGATCACAACCTCCTTCTTATGGGAGCTTACCCGCGTCTCGGTCATGACTTGTCCTTTTCTAGGCCGACGATGGCCACTTCGTTCCGAAATTCCCCACGCGCGCCAAGCCCTCGACCGGCATATTCGCGACTTTGCCGCGACGCGCCACCTTTTCCCGCAAGGGGAGAAGGTGCCTCGTCGCTGGCACGTTTGCGCGACCTGCGTAAACTTGGCCGCGAGACGAGGCCGATGAGGGATCACGCATCCATCGTCTCGACCGAACGGGTCGAGGGGATGCGGTCGCGATGCCAGGGCGTGCGGCCGGCCAGCACCCCCGACTCATGCACGATCTCCGATACATATTCTTCCTGCCGATAGGCCATGACATGGACGCCGGCAATGCCCTTCATGTCGCGCAGCTGCTGGATCAGCTCGACGCAGATGCGCTTGCCCTCGCGTTTCTGGTCCTGCGCCCCTTCGAGGCGGGCGATGATCGCGTCGGGGATGTGGACCCCCGCCACATTGGCCCGCATCCAGCGCGCCGTCTTGGCGGAGGCGAGCGGGCCGACACCCGCCAGGATGAAGCAGCGCTCGTCGAGCCCCATGTCGCGCACCTTCTGCATGAAGGCCGCCATCATCGGAACGTCGAAGCAATATTGCGTCTGGCAGAACTGCGCGCCGGCCGCGACCTTCTTGGCGAGCCGCACGGGGCGGAAGGCATAGGGCGGCGCGAACGGGTTCTCGGCGGCGCCGATGAAGACGCGTGGCGGCGTGGTGATCTTGCGGCCCGACAGGAACCTGGCCTCGTCGCGCATCATCCTGATGAGCGCGAGAAGCGAGATCGAATCGAGGTCGAAGACGGGCTTGGCCTGAGGATGGTCGCCGCCCTGCACGCCGTCGCCGGTCAGGCAGAGGATGTTGCCGACCTCGAGCGCCGAAGCCCCCAGCACGTTGCCCTGGATGGCGATGCGGTTGTAGTCGCGGCAGGAGATCTGCAGCACCGGGGAATAGCCGCGCCGCGTCAGCAGCGCGCAGATGGCGACGCTCGACATGTGGCAATTGGCGCCCGAACCGTCGGTCGCATTGATGCCGTCGACCCAGCCTTCGAAGATGGCGGCCCGCTCGTAGACGTCCTCGGGATTGGCCGAATCGGGCGGATTCAACTCCGCCGTGACGGCGAACTCGCCGCGACGCAGAACCCGCTCCAGCCGCCCGCGCGAGGAATGGCCGGGCAGTTCAACGAGCGGCGCGCCGGGGTCGTGGCCGTAATCGTCAGGATGCAGCATGGCGGCGCACCACGTCGAGCCAGGATGACCAGCCGGCTCGGCGGTGGTCGATGGCGGGCTGGATCTCGCGGATCTTGTCGCCATGGACCATTCGGGTCGAGCCTTCGTAGGCCTTCACCCAGACGCATTCCATGTTGGGGTGAACTTCGCAATGGCCGTTAGCGCGCACCCCGCCGCACGGCCCGTTGCGCAGGTTCTTCGGACAGTTCATCGGGCAGGACATGCCGGTGGAGGACAGGATGCACTGTCCGCACATGCGGCAATCGAACAGCGCCCCCTTGACGAGCTTCTCGGTCGCCGCAACCGGGCCCTCGAGGCGCTCGAAGCCGATCTTCGCCATGACGGGTCGCAACCCGATCAGACCTCGTTCGAACGCGGCATAGAAGCTCTCGAAGAACCGCGATTGCCTGACGCTGAAGCGCCGCATGGCAGGACGGTCGGCGGGACGGACGGGACCACGACCGAAGGCATCGGCCGCACGGGTCGGCATCATGGCGTCGTGCCCTTGTCGACAACCCGGCGGCCCGCCGCTGCAACCAGCGCCTTCAGCGCCTCGAGATCGTATTCGACCTCGAGCCGCGCGGCGGCGGCCTCGGCCTCGGCCTCGATGTCGTCGCCGACCGCGACGGGGTCGGAGCGCCGCCATTCCTCCAGATAGGCATCGGTGCCGACGGTCCCGTCACGCATCGCGACGCGATCTATGGCCTCGATGAAGCGCTTCGACAGTTCGCGCTTGGCGCTCTTGCGCCCTGCCTTCACCACCACCTGCGCGGGAATGTCGCGCCAGGACAGGATCACGAGGTCGGCCATCAGGCGGCGTCCCGTTCGACCGGCGCCTTGCCCAGCTCCGGCAGCAGAAAATCCGTGAGGCCGCCGAGGCCGGTCAGGCGCATCTCGAAGGCGAGGCCGAGCCGCTTCGCGGCGGCTTCGGCCTGCTTGCGCAAGCCTTCGTCCTCGACCTGCGCCAGATAGACGATGCGCTTGTAATTGCCGAAATACATCTCGAGCAGTTCAGGGTGACGCTCGATCCCGAGACCCTCCATGACGAGACGGTCGAAATGGCGTGTCAGGTAGTCGGTCAGGAAGAACGTCCCGACCTCCTCGTCCACGAGCGCGTCGAAAACCCGCGCGCCCGCGTAGAATTCGTAGCAATGGGCACCGGCGATCCGCTCGACACCCTCCTGGGCGAGCACGCGGTCGAGCTCACCCCCGGTGCCGCAATCCCCGTAGAGGCACAGGATGCGGTCGTAACGGCCGCGGTTGGCGCGGATCTTGTCGCGCACCGCCGGGGCGATCTTCTCCGGACGATTGTGCAAGATGGCGGGCAGGCAGGCGATCTTGAGGTGATCGAGCCGGTTGGCCCTGACCACGGCGACGAGCTCCCGCCCCAACGCCCCGCAGGCGATGATCAGCGTCGTCTTCGGTCGTGCGGACCCGTCAACATGTGCCACGGTCGTCTCCCAGGCGACTTTTCGTCGTCAGGCCCTTGCCTGGACCGACCCCTGCCGCTTGGCCATGAAGGCCTTGGCGGTCTCGACGGCGACGGCCGCATCGCGGCAGTAGGCGTCGGCGCCGACCGAATTGGCGAAAGCCTCGTTCAGCGGCGCACCGCCGACCAGCACGATATAGTCGCTGCGCATGCCCTTTTCCTTGAGCGTGTCGATGACGACCTTCATATAGGGCATGGTGGTGGTGAGCAGCGCCGACATGCCGATGATCTCGGGCTGATGCTCCTCGATCGCCTTGAGGTAATTGTCGACCGGATTGTTGATGCCGATGTCGATCACTTCGAAGCCGGCGCCCTCCATCATCATGCAGACGAGGTTCTTGCCGATGTCGTGGATGTCGCCCTTGACGGTGCCGATGACCATCTTGCCGATCTTGGGCGCGCCGGTCTCGACGAGCAGCGGGCGAAGGATGAACATGCCGGCCTTCATGGCGTTGGCCGACATCAGCACCTCGGGCACGAATAGGATGCCGTCGCGGAAGTCGATGCCGACGATCCGCATCCCCTCGACCAGTGCCTTGGTCAGCACGTCGTACGGGGTCCAACCGCGGCCGAGCAGGATGCGCACGCCCTCCTCGATCTCCTCCTTTAGCCCGTCGTAGAGGTCGTCGTGCATCTGCTCGACGAGTTCGTCGTCGCTCAAGGTGTTGAGGTCGAGTGCGTCATCGGCAGCCATCGAACGATCTCCGTGAGGTAAAAGCCTTCGGCCCACGGGCCTGCTGAGCCCGCGAGCCGGAGCGCTATACCATGGTCGCCCGGAGGCTGCCGACTTTCGGGCGGTCCCGCTGGCGCATTCGGGACATCATCTTACGTTGCGCCGACACCGTCCCGCCTGGAAATGCGGGGCGCTCATCTGATCTCAAGCAGCGGCACGGGCCGGCCCGAGGCAGGACCTGGCCGAAATGAGGAGCCTGCTGAAGGCTTTGGTCTTGCGTCGCGAGCCGCGATACCGGGAGAGCACGATGTCGACGAGCTCCTCGAAGAGGATCGTATTGACCTCGTGCTGCAGCGTCGCGTCGAGGCCGAATTTCTCGCTCGTCCGCCTGAGGTCGACGTCGAGCTCGGCCACGGTGTCGGGCTGGTCGTGAATTACGGCCCGCCAGAGCCGACAATGTTTCCTCGCCATGACGTTCGACGCGAGCCGGTTCGGCAGCGACCGGTCGTATATGTCGGCCGCGCAATCGGCGATCACCGGCTCGGCCCACAGCCACATGTCGCGCCGCGCCTCGATCATGTCCTCGGTCTGGGTGTCGACGATCGAAAAGGGATGAAAGGAATGAATGCCCATCGGCCTGCCTCATAATGGCGAAGAGCCCGGTCCTTGGCCCGCTCGGGGCCCGCGGCCGACGCTCCCGCTGTTCAATGGAGGGAATTTATCGGCAGGGATGGTTAAAAAATCGTAACCTATTGCAATTTTTGCGAAAAATCATCAGCTTGATCTCAGCAGCTACGGCCGGCCAGCAGTCGCCTATGCAGCAGGCCTGGCTCGTCCGCATCGGCCTGGCTCGGCGTCCCCGCGGCTGGTCGCGCCCACCCATCGTTCCGGCGTCGCGCTCCGACTTCGGTCCTGGCGGTGGCGGGCCGCGCGGATCGCCCCGCCGTGCCGGTCATCGCGGCCACCAGGCGCGCTGCCGTCCGCATCCCGAGATCCTCCACCATCAGCGTCAGCGAGCGCACCGCCATGACCGAGTGGCCGATGGCCGGCCCGCTGAGGATGAACACTCGCGCGGCGAGGCCCGCCGACGCGCCGATCGCCGCCAGCGCCACCGCCAGCGGCTCGCCGCGCGGATCGTCGATGATGCGCCAGACCTCGGTCGCCGCGAGGCCGAGCGCCGCCGCCAGGGCCACGTCGAAACTGTCCGTGTCCGGAAACAGCAGCGACCGCTCGACCCGCAACAGGGCGGCCTGCTGCGCCTCCGTCAGGCGCGGGCGCAGCGTCTCGGGCCCGAGGTCGTCGCGCCTCAGCGCCAGCAGGATCGCGGCGCGCTGCTCCCCCGCGGCGAGCATGAACAGCGGGGCGAGATCGGCGGGCGGGGCATCCGGGCGCCCGAGCACGGCGCGGCAGAGCTCTTCGTCCTCCCGGGCGCGCCGCACCAGATATTGGAAGAGCGACCGGTCGATCGGCGCCGCATGATTGCGCAGCAACGCCAGCAGAACCTCGCGCTCCGGCCGTTCGGCGACCGTCCGGGCGAGCTGCGCGTCGAGATCGGGCCGATGCGCCACCGCCAGAGCCATGTCGGGCGTTCCCCAGGCCGCGGCGGCGGCCAGCCTTTCGGGCGCGACCGACGCATGTTCGAGGACGCTCGCCGCAATTCGGCCCTGCTCGGCCAGGAACCGGTCGACCAGCGCCCGCGGCACCGCCGGGTGGCGGGCGAGCTTGCCGGCCACGATGAGCCGCGTCTCCTCGTCGGCCTCGTCGAGCAGCCGCTGGGTGATCTCCTCGAACTGGGCGAGATCGGCGGGGGAATGATGCGGCTTGCGCACGAACAGGTCGACGAGCACCCGCAGCAGCACGGGGCGAATGTTCACCTCGGGACTTTGGCCGAGAGCCACGAGACGTTCCAGGGATCGATGGGGATCGTCGCCCGTGGCCATGGAGTCGCCTTTACGATTTATGACACCAAACCGGCTGATTACGCCTTGTTCGTTGATACATCATTAACCTTCGCCAATGCGTAATGAGTCCCGCGCCGGGCGAGCCGACATCGATAGCCGGTCCCAGGCGCGAGGATGACCGGATGCACAACATCGTCGATTTCAGGACCGGCCGATCCCGGCCTCGACGTTCCATCACGCCCCCGTCGGATGGAGCGCAGATCCTGTTCTTCACGGGTGTCAGATACGAGCGCGACCACGATATCGCGCCGCCGTCCTTCGTGCCGGAGGCGACCCTCTTCCAGGGTGCCGACACCATGGGCTCGAGACGGTCAGAGGGTGCGCTCGACCTTACAGCTCATTGACGCCAGAGCGCGCTCCGCCGACGCGATGCCGCCGACGCGCGGTAGCACATCGAACTCCACGAAGCCCTCGTCTTCGGGGGCGGCGATCCTGACGTCGCGGATCGGCTCGTCCCCGGGGTCCGCCGCCTCGATCCGGGCCAGTTGCGCCGCGGTCGCCAGCAGGACCTCGATCTTCCCCTCGACGGCGGAGTTTTCGGTCAGCCCATAGAAGGGCCGGCCGGTCCGGCTGTGGAACGAGACGGCCGTGAAATCGCCGTGCACCACGCCCGCCGTGACCCGCAACGGCCCCCCCGAAAGATCATAGCGGCAAACGGCGGAACTGAGCGCGGCGTCGCGGAACGGGACGGGGCTTTGCGCCCCGGAGGCCGGGGGCAAGGGGGTAACCGACGTGCCCTGCCCCGCCGCGGACAGCCGGGCGAAGGCCGTTTCGGTGGCGAGCCTCGGCACCAGCAGCACGGACCCGAGATGTACGATGCCGGCGACGAAGAGCGTCGCCAGAGCCCACAGGGCCGCGGGTACGATCCTGCCCGTCATCCGGCGCAATCCGTGGCCGCGATGGTGGGCAGCGCAGCGGCGCCGAGTTCGGCGGGCGTCGTGCCGAGCGGTGTCTCGTAGAGCCGCAGCACGAGGATGAAGGGGCTGTCGGCCGGCGCGGGCAGCCAATTGCCCGGGCGCACGACGGACGACACCTCGATCGTGAAGCTTCCGTCCTGACGGCGCACAATGCCGGTCGAGGTGAAGGCGTGGCGCCGCGCCGCGTTGTCGACCACCTCGCCCGAAGCGGTGTCGAGGCCGAGCGTCCAAAGGCGGGCGTAAGGCAGCGGTCCGCTGACCCGATAGGTACAGCGCCCCGAAAGCGGCGCGCCCGCGCTGTCGCGGTCGGCGACGAACATGACGCCTTCGGCCGCGACAAGCGCAATCTCGCCGCTTCGGGCCTGGATGGCCCGGGCATAGGGATCGATGCTCGCGGTTCCGACGTTCGGCCAGGTGGTCCAGGGTCCGTTCCTGATGGCGGCCGGATCGAACCGATGCGTCAACGTGGCCGCCGTGGCCCAAAGGCCGAGGCCGGCACCGAGGCAGAGCACGGCGAGCGGCCTGAGACGCAAGGCCAGCGCCGGCCACGCGGTTCGATCGGCGTCGGGATGCGGCGCGACCGGGTGCGTGGCAGGCGCGGCCGGCGAGGGAAGCGAAAGGGACGTGGCCATCAGTCTCGGCTCGCTTCGCGGGCTCACGGCATTCCGATGCGCCCGTCGGCCGGCCGCACGGGGCGGAGCGCCGGGTTGGCCGCGTAGATCTCGCCCGACGATGCCGTTTCGTTGGAGTCGAGGCGATGCATCAGGTCGGCGATATCGTCGATGACGGCGGCCGAGCGGGGCGAGAGGATCGTCGGATGAGCGCCACCGCCGGCCGGACGCGGTGGCGGCGCGGAGGTGGATGCGACCGCGGAGGTTCCGCCACCGAGGCCGAAGGGCGGGCGGGTCTCGATCCCCTCATGCGCGAAGGCCATGACGTCATGCCATGTCATGGCGGGCAGCGTGCCGCCTGTCATCTTGTCCATGGGGGTATAATCGTCGTTGCCGAACCAGACGACGCCGACGTAATTGCCGGTGAAGCCGCAGAACCACGCGTCCCGGTAGGCGTTGGTCGTGCCGGTCTTGCCCGCGACGACGACATTGTCGAGCCGCGCCCGCGTGCCGGTGCCCTCGGTGACCACCTTCGACATCATGTAGTTCGTCGTCGCCACATCGGCCGGCGGCTCGACCTGCTTCGGCTCGACGCCGTCCCGGTCGTGCCGGTAGAGCAGCGCACCGCGTCCGTCGCGGATCTCGACCGCCGCGAAGGGCTGCACCCGCTTGCCGCCATTGGCGAAGGCCGAATAGGCCGCCGCCATGTCGATCACCGTGACTTCGTCGGCCCCGACCGGCAGCGACACCGTGTCGTTGAGCGGCGTCGTCAGCCCCATCGCATGGGCGGTCTCGATGATCTTGGCGCGTCCGGCCTTGGGATTGCCGTTGCCGATGGCGATCGAGAGCTTCACCGCGACGGTATTCAGCGAATGGGCCAGGGCCGCGTAGAGCGGCAAGGTCCCGACGTAGTTGCCCTCGTAGTTGCGCACGCACCAGTCGCCGATGCAGACCGGGCTGTCGACGACCGGCGTCGTCGGCTTGAACCTGCCCGTCTTCACTGCGGTGAGATAGACGAACGGCTTGAAGGACGAGCCCGGCTGACGCTGCGCGTCGGTCGCCCGGTTGAACTGGCTGGCGCCATAGTCGCGGCCCCCCACGATGGCGCGCACGGCGCCCTCCGGCTCCATGATCACCATGGCGCTCTGCTTGGCGTGATAGGAGGGGCCGTTTTCGCGAAGCTGGTCCTCGATCACCGATTCGGCCTTGTCCTGCAGCCGCGAGTCGAGCGCGGTCCTGACGACGAGGACGCGCGACGAGCCGAGCTTGCCGGCCATCGCCAGGTGGCGGACCTCGTCATAGGCGAAATCGAGATACCAGTCGGGCGCGACTTCCCGGGCACGGTCCACCGGGGTCGCCGGGTTCATGCGGGCCGGATAGACCTGTCCCTCGGTCATGTAGCCGGCGTCGACGAGGTTCGAGAGCACGTCGCCGGCGCGCGCCCGGGCGGCCGGCAGGTTGATATGCGGCGCATATTTGGTCGGCGCCTTGAACAGGCCGGCCAGCATGGCGGCTTCGGGCAGGGTCACGTCGCGCACCGACTTGCCGAAATAGAACTCGGACGCCGCCTGGATGCCGAACGTGCCGCCGCCCATGTAGACGCGATCGAGGTAGGTCTGCAGGATCTCGCGTTTGGTCATGTGATGCTCGAGCCACAGCGCCAGGAAGGCTTCCGTGATCTTGCGCGTGTAAGTTCGCTCGTTCGACAGGAAAATGTTCTTGGCGAGCTGCTGGGTGAGTGTCGAGCCGCCCTGCACCACGCCGGACGAACTGGCATTGACGGAGAGAGCGCGCAGCGTTCCGATCGGGTCGATGCCGAAATGGTCGAAGAAGCGCCGATCCTCCGTCGCCACCACGGCCTGGATCAGGTAGGGCGGCATCTGCTCGATGGGCACGCTGTCGTCGTGCAGGATGCCGCGGCGGCCGACTTCGGCGCCCGTGCTGTCTTGGAAGGTCACCGCCAGGTCCTGCTGCTTGAGCCAGTCCTCCGACGTATCGTGGAAGGCGGGAACCGCCAGCGCCAGGGCCACGACGCTGCCGGCGAGGCCGAGGGTCAGGCCCTCGCAGACAAGCTCCACGAGCCACCGGCGCCAGCCATGGACGCGAAACCGCTCCATGAAAGCGGAAAACGAACCATAGGAGGTTCGCAACCCCCGCGTGCTCTCGAACGCCGAGGAGTCGAACCAGGCGTCGAGCGCCAGCATGGCGCGCTCCACCCGCCGCCTGGCGCGCCCGAGCGCGGCCCCGGTCCGCATCAGGTAAGGCCCGACCTTCACGTCGCGGAGGCTGCCAAACACCAGAATCGCCCGTTCTTCATCGGAGGAGAGACAACCGGGCCATGCGCGCGGCCCTTGACGATACCCTTTCGGCAATACAACTGCCAATCTCGTCGGCGGATCGTCCCCGCAATGCCCATGCCATATCGAGGATCTCGTTTTGACGCAGGTTCATGACAGCACGCCGCATCTGGCCGGCGCCGATGCAGGCGACGAGGCGCCATTCTGGCGTAAACCCCTTGCCGTCTTAACCGAAGCTGAATGGGAGAGCCTGTGCGACGGCTGCGGACGGTGCTGCCTCGTCAAGCTCGAGGACGAGGACACCGCCGACATCCATTTCACCGACGTCACCTGCCGGCTCCTCGACGCATCCGCCTGCACCTGCGGGAATTACGGCGATCGGCAGACGCTCGTTCCCGACTGCGTCAAGCTGACGCCGGAGCTGGTGCAGACCGTGTCGTGGCTGCCTCCCACCTGCGCCTACCGTCTGGTGGACGAGGGTCGCGACCTGATGTGGTGGCATCCGCTCGTCTCGGGCGACCCCGACACGGTCCACACCGCCGGAATCTCGGTTCGCGGCCGGGGCACCGTCTCCGAAGAGGACATCGCCATCGAGGATCTGCCGGGACGCATCGCATCCTGGCCCAAGCGCTGGCCCAAGACGGCGCGACGATCACCGGTGCAACGCCGGACCGCGGACCTCAAGGCTTCGTCAGGCCGTCGAGCCAGCTCCGATAGGGACCGAGCCAGATCGCCTGAGTGAGGTCGCCGCATTTGGCCTTGCCGGAGCCTGCCGACCACAAGGTCATGGCCTCGACCGTGTCGGCCTCGGCGTCGAGCACCGGCCCGCCAGAATCGCCGGTGCAGGCGCCGCCCTGCCCCTCGGCCCCTTTCGCCCAGAGCAGCAGGGATGAAAGAGGGCCCCGTGCGGCGATCTCCCCGACCCTCAGCTGGCCGGAGCTGCGCCCGTCGCCTTCCCGGGTGACGCCGTAACCAGCGATCCTGAACCGGGCGCCGAGGCGCGTCGCGGCCATCGTGCCGAGCGTCGCGGACCGGAACCGCGCCGGGAGATCGGCAGGCAAGCGCACGACCGCGAGGTCGATCGAACGTTGCCGGGCCCTGACGGCGTCGGCGCGGTAGCCGGGGTTGCGCACCACATCGGCGACCGGCAGCAGGACGGGCTTGCCGGCCTCGTCACGGTAGTGGACGCGCAGGTCGGCACCGGCGGGCACGCAATGCGCGGCCGTCAGAACGGTTCGGCGGCCAACGACGATTCCGGAGCAGAACCCGGCGGCCGCGCCGGACCGCTGCAGCACCATCACCACGACGGGAGACAGCGCGGCGCCGTCGGCGGAAGGGCCAATGACGGCGGAGGCCGGCGAGGCTGCCAGACACGCGGCCAGGACGATCGGGACGGCACCTTTCGCCACCTCCGGCGTGAACGGGGCGCGGGCACTCAGGGTCATGGCAGTCCGATAGATTTGAATGTCCGCAGGATGTTTCGCGCCCGCGCTTCGCGCAGCCCGGGGCCGTCGACGTCGTCGCTCGGCGCCTGAAACCAATCGACCCGGACGTCCGTGATCGTCCTCGCAGCCTCGCCGAGGAGGTCGGCGCGATCCAGTCGAGAGGAGGCAGGGCTGGATCGGAAAGCCACGGATTCAGCGTAGAGCAAGATGCCGCGATCGGCCAGCGTAACGCATGCGGCAGGAAATGGCACGAAAGCTCTCGCCTGCTTCGTCAGGGCTCGGACGGCGGGCCGGACCTCTTCGACGACTCCGCCCTGCCAGTCTTAAGCAGTCCGGGCAGGATGGCGGGCTGAACGAAGCCTTGATCGTCGCTTCACCTTCCGTTCAGCTTGCATGGCCTATCTAAGCTTTGTCTTCGATTGAGTGTTGTGAGCGGCCCGATACGGTCTACCGGGGCCGGCCGTCGTCACACGAGGAGTTCTGGCCATGTCTGCTTTCAAGACCACCATTGCGGCAGGATTGGCCGCTGTGACCCTCGGCACCGCCACGGTCGCCACCTCGACCCCGGCGGCGGCTTGGTACCGCTACGGCTGGGGGGCGCCGGTCGCCGCCGGCGTCATCGGCGGCCTCGCTGCGGGCGCCATCATCGGCAGCGCTATCCGCCCCTACGGCTATGCCCCGGCCTACGGCCCGGGACCCTATCCCTGCCTGCGCCGTCGTCCGGTCTACGACGCCTACGGCAATTTCGCCGGCTATCGCCCCGTCCGCGTCTGCTGACCGGGCGAGAGCGTCCGTCCCACGACATCGAGAGCTTGGCAATGCCGCAGGTTTTCCTCGGCAGCGCCGGCAAGACCCTCCGGTTAGCGCCCCACCGGAGGGTCTTCGTGTGTCCGCAGCCCAGCGATCATTTCGCCGGAGGCGTGCAGACCACCGCATCGTTGAGCACGTAGCAGATCGACATGGTGCCGGTGCGCACGTCGACCCGGAACACGCCACCCTCGCGGTCGTGGCGCGAGGCGACCAGCGCATATTCGGATTGCGATTGCGGGCCGCCCCCTTCCCCCGGCGGATAGCAGAGCGTCACGCCGATCGTCCCTTCCTTCAACCCATATTGGCAGGCCCCCATTTCGCCGGTCGCCTTGTCGAGGCGATAGACCCGGTTGAGGTCGGTTTCCGGGGCGGCCAGGAACTCGAAGCTCGCGGCCCGCGCGGCGGCCGGCATCAGCATGCAAAGGGCCAGAAGTGCGACGCGGGCCTGGGTCGCGGTCATGCGCATTGAGGTGAATCTCCGACGCCCCGGCGAATCAGGCCGAGACTATCCTACACTCGTTGCGCGGTTTCAATTCTCGCGCCTGTGCCCCTTGGACCCGTGCCGCTCGGCGGGACGGCCCTGTCCCGGCCGCAATTTTCTCCGCCCGAGCGGTGACGCGGCGGGAGAATGATGATTAGAGATCGGCCACGCTGCAGCGCGACCGCCGACCGGGAAACCTCGATGCCCGTCCACCCCACCATCGTCTTCGATCTCGACGGCACCCTGGCCGATACGGCCGGCGACCTCATGGGCGCGCTGAACTGGGTCTTGCGGCGGGACGCCATCGCGCCCTTGCCGGTCGGCCAGGCGCGCTCGCTGCTCGGCGCCGGGGGTCGCGCCCTGATCCGCCGAGGTTACGCGGCGGCCGGCCACGCGCTGAGCGAGAAGCGGCTGGAGGAGGTGTTCCGGGACTTCCTGGCCTATTACGAGGCCCACATCGTCGACCACAGCGCCCTGTTTCCGGGGGCGCTGGAGGCCCTCGACCGGCTCGCGGCGCGAGGCTGCGGCCTCGCTGTCTGCACCAACAAGATGGAACACGCGGCCCGCAAGCTTCTGCGCGAGCTCGGCGTCGGCGAGCGTTTCCGGGCCATCTGCGGCCAGGACACGTTCGCCCAGAGCAAGCCCGACGCGCGCGCCCTGACCGGGACGATCGCGCTCGCCGGCGGCGAGGCGGCCCGAGCAGTCATGGTCGGCGATTCGATCACCGACATCGCCACCGCCAGGGCTGCCGGCGTGCCCGTCGTGGCGGTGGATTTCGGCTACACCGACAGGCCCGTCGCGGAGCTCGACCCCGATCTCGTCATCAGCCATTTCGACGACCTGTTCGAGGCGGTCGGAGCGCTGTTGGCGGCCGGTTCCCCAACCCTGACAAGCGGATGACGGCGCCCGCCGCGGGCCGATCCTTGGTTTCGATGCTGCTCGCGAAGCTCGTCGATGCCGGGCGCCGGCCAGGCCCGTGTTCGGCTGTTGCCGAACGGCCTAACGGCCTATCTTCTGACAACTCCGCCGTCTGCGGGAGAACGGCATGACCATGAAACTCTTCGATCTGACAGGCCGCCTGGCCCTGGTGACGGGATCGAGCAAGGGGATCGGCCTGGCGCTGGCCCGGGCGCTCGCGTCGGCCGGCGCGTCGGTCGTCCTCAACGCGCGCGACACGGATCGCCTCGAGGCGGCTCGCGCCGCCCTGACCCGAGACGGCTACACGGTCCATGCGGCAGGTTTCGACGTGACCGATCCCGAAGCCGTCGAGCGGGGCGTCGCGGATATCGAGGCTCGAGTCGGGCCCATCGAGATCCTGGTCAACAATGCCGGGATCCAGCACCGCACCCCTTTGCAGGATTTTCCGCTCGAGGCGTGGCGACGGCTCACCGCCACCAATCTCGACAGCGTGTTCCTGATGGGCCAGGCCGTCGCCCGCCGGATGATCGGGCGCGGGCATGGCAAGATCATCAACATCTGCTCGGTGCAGAGCGAGCTCGCCCGGCCCGGCATCGCGCCCTACACCGCCACCAAGGGCGCGGTGAAGATGCTGACCAAGGGCATGGCGACCGATTGGGGCCGGCTGGGCCTGCAGGTCAACGGCATCGGACCGGGCTATTTTCGCACCGAGCTCAACCAGGCCCTCGTCGACGACGCGGCATTTTCCGGCTGGCTCGCCAACCGCACCCCCATGGCACGCTGGGGTGAGGTCGACGAGCTCGCGGGCGCCGCGATCTTCCTCGCCTCGGATGCGTCGAGCTTCATCAACGGCCACATCCTCTATGTCGACGGCGGCATCACGGCGAGCCTGTGAGGCTCAGTTCTTCAGCCGGTAGCCCGTCTTGAAGATCCACCAGATCACCGCCATGCAGAGCACCAGGATGACGCCGATCATGCCGAAGCTGATGGCCGGCGCCACATCCGCCGTGCCCTGGAAACTCCAGCGGAAGCCGCTGATCAGGTAGACGACGGGATTGAACAGGGCCACGGTCCGCCACAACGGCGGCAGCATGGCGACCGAGTAGAAGCTGCCGCCGAGGAAGGTCAGCGGCGTCACGATCAGCAGCGGCACGAGCTGCAGCTTCTCGAAGCCGTCGGCCCAGATGCCGATGATGAAGCCGAACAGGCTGAAGGTCAGCGCGGTGGCGACGAGCGTCAGCAGCATCACCACCGGATGCTCGACGTGCAGCGGCACGAAGATGGCCGATGTCGCCAGGATGATCAGGCCGAGGATGATCGACTTGGTCGCGGCCGCCCCGACATAGCCCGCCACGATCTCGAAGGACGAGATCGGCGCCGACAAAAGTTCGTAGATCGTGCCGACGAAGCGTGGGAAATAGATGCCGAACGAGGCGTTGGCGATGCTCTGCGTCAACAGCGAGAGCATGATCAGCCCCGGCACGATGAAGGCGCCGTAGCTGACCCCGTCGACCTGCTGGATGCGCGACCCGAGCGCCGCGCCGAAGACGACGAAATACAGCGTTGTCGAGAGGACCGGGGACACGACGCTCTGGAACAGCGTGCGCCAGGCGCGCGCCATCTCGAACTTGTAGATGGCCTCGACGGCACGCCAGTTCATGCCTGTTCTCCGACGAGGCCGACGAAAATATCCTCGAGCGACGACTGGGTCGTGTGCAGATCCTTGACGCCGATGCCGGCCGCCGAGACGGCGGCGATGAGGTCGCCGATACCGGCGCTGCTCCCCGCGATCTCGTCGTAGGTGTAGACGAGCTCGCGCCCCTCCGCGGCGAGCTGCAATCTGTGGTCGGCGAGGTCCTGCGGCAGCGCGTCGAGCGTCCCGGTGAGTTCCATGACGAGGCGCTTGCGGCCGAGCTTGCGCATCAGCGCGACCTTGTCCTCGACCAGGATGATCTCGCCGCCGCGCATCACGCCGACCCGGTCGGCCATTTCCTCGGCTTCCTCGATGTAATGGGTGGTCAGGATCACGGTGACGCCGTCGGCGCGCAGGCCGCGCACGAGCTTCCACATGTCGCGCCGGAGCTCGACGTCGACGCCCGCCGTGGGCTCGTCGAGGAACAGGATGCGCGGCTCGTGGGCCAGCGCCTTGGCGATCAGCACGCGCCGCTTCATGCCGCCCGAGAGCGTCATGATCTTGCTGTCGCGCCGATCCCAGAGCGAGAGGTCGCGCAGGACGCGCTCGACGATCCTCGGATCCTTGGGCTTGCCGAACAGCCCGCGGCTGAACGACACCGTGGCCCATACGGTCTCGAAGGCGTCGGTCGTCAGCTCCTGCGGCACGAGGCCGATGAGCGCGCGCGCGGCGCGATAGTCGGCCGCCACATCGTGGCCGGCCACCGTCACGGTGCCGGCGCTGGCCCGCACGATGCCGCAGACGATGCTGATCAGCGTGGTCTTGCCGGCGCCATTCGGGCCGAGCAGGGCGAAGATCTCGCCCTCCCGAATGTCGAGGTTGATGGCCTTCAGGGCATGGAAGCCGCTCGCATAGGTCTTGTCGAGGTTCGCGATGGTGACGATAGCAGACATGCCCGGGGCTTAGCCGATCTTGGACCCAAGCGACAGGGGTCGTGGGGACGATGTGATCCGGAGGCAGGGGCGCCTCCGGTGGCGATTGGCGTTCCTTCCCGGATGAGGACGGGTCATAAGAAGACAGGACAAGGCGTCGGCTGCCGGGTCGACGACCTGCGCGGCGCCAGTCCCCTGGTGGAGGATCGATGAGAAGGCTCCCTTCCGCTCAGGTGCCGGGCGTGTACCGGCGCGACGTCGGCGACATCGCCGTGGCGACCGTCAACGACGGCATGATCGCTACGGCCTTCGATCACATCGTAGGGGCGGACCTGGCCGCCTGCGAGGCCGCCCATAGGGCGAATTTCCGGCCGACCCCTCCCTGGCTGACCGTCAACGCCTTTCTGATCGAGACGGCGGACCGGCTGATGCTGGTCGACGCAGGCTACGGCAATACGATCCCGGAGGCTGGCCGGCTGCTTCGCAACATGGCGGCGCTCGGCGTCGAACCCGACGACATCGATGCCGTCCTCATGACGCATCTGCATGCCGATCACGACGCAGGCCTCGTCACCGGGACCGGCACCGCGGTCTTTCGGCGCGCCGAGCTGGTGGTGCACGAAGACGAACTCGCGTTCTGGCGGGACGACGGCAACATCGCGCGGCTCAGTGAGGGGCAGAAAGTGGACTTCGCGCTCGCGACCGCCGTCCTTGCGGCCTACGCCGACCGCATCCGTCCGGTGCGAGCCGGCGATGTCGGCTCGGGCGTGTCCGCCGTGCCCACGCCCGGCCACACGCCCGGCCATACGGCCTGGCGCGTCGCCTCGGGCGACGAGCAGCTGCTGATCTGGGGCGACGTGATCCATCTGCCGGGCATCCAGTTCGCGATTCCCGAGGCCAGCGTCATCTACGATCTCGACAGCGCCGCCGCCGCGGCGGCGAGGCGCCGCGTGCTGGACATGGTGTCGGCCGACCGCATTCCCGTCGCGGGCATTCACCTCGACTTTCCCGGATACGGCCGCGTCAAGGCGGAGGCGGACGGCCGGTTCGCCTACGTGGCCGACGTGTGGACGCCGGTCATCTGACAGGTCGTCTCGGGGCGCGTCCCCGGCCGCATCGCGGCCCGCACAGATGGACGCTGGACGATCGGGCCTTCCTCGCCGGACGACGGCTCGCTGTACAGCGCGTGGCGGCTCGCCTTGAAGCATGTTCGGCTGTCGCCGAACCGCTTCAGCTTTGAACTGCGAGCAGTTTCATCGGGATGGACTCGCAATACGATTCCATCTGATCCGATACTGCTCTAGAAACCGCTTGTCCCCCGCCGCCGCGGGGCGGCATCCGACCTCTCCGCCCGGCTTTCGAGGAGTTTGACCATGGCCCCCAACGCGCTCGCCACATCGGGCCTCGGCACCGTGTTCGGCGCCTCGGGCTTCCTCGGCCGCTATGTCGTCAGGGCGCTGGCCATGCGCGGCTATCGGCTCCGCGCCGGCTCGCGCCGCCCGGATCTCGGCAATTTCCTCCCGCCGATGGGCCGCACCGGGCAGATCGCGCCGGTGCAGACCAACCTGCGCTATCCCGCCTCGCTCGCCGCGGCACTGCGCGACGCCAGCTTCGCGGTCAATCTCGTCGGCGTGCTGACGGAGAGCGGCCGGCAGAATTTCGAGGCCGTGCATGTGTTCGGCGCGCGCGCCGCAGCCAAGGCCGCCAAGGAGGCCGGCGTCGAGCGGTTCGTGCATGTCTCGGCCATCGGCGCCGATCCCGAGGGCGCGGCGAGCTACGCGCGGAGCAAGGGCCGGGCCGAGGAGGCCGTTCGCGAGATCTATCCCGACGCCGTCATCCTGCGGCCTTCGATCCTGTTCGGGCCGGAGGACGATTTCTTCAACCGCTTCGCCGCCATGGCGCGGATCGCCCCGGCGCTGCCGCTGATGGGCGGCGGCCTGACGCGGTTTCAGCCGGCCTATGTGGGCGACGTCGCCGAGGCGGTGGCCAAGGCCGCAGCGGGCGAGGCGAAGGCCGGCGCAACCTACGAGCTCGGCGGTCCCGAGGTGAAGAGCTTCAAGGAGATCCTGGCCTATATCTGCGCCGTCACCGGGCGCCATCGCGTGCTCGTACCGGTGCCCTTCGGGCTGGCGCGCGGCCCCGCCGCACTGACCGAGACATTGTCGGGCCTGAGCCTCGGGCTGTTCCCCAAGATGCTGGTGATGACACCCGACCAGCTCAAGATGCTCGAAAGCGACAATGTGGTGAGCGACGCGGCGGCCGAGGCCGGCCTGACGCTCGAAGGGCTCGGCATCGAGCCGCGCGCCATCGAATCGATCGTGCCCAGCTATCTCTATCGATTTCGCAAGACCGGCCAGTTCGCCGACGACCGGATCGCGAGCTAGCCCGCTCTCGGACGCGCGGCCGGCACGCCGCCGGCTCGCGGCAGCCGCTTGAACACGCGCACCATGAAGGCCGCGCCGAACAGCGGGGTTAGCAGGTTCAGGAGCGGCACCGAGACGAACAGCGCCAACACGAGGCCGGCCGCCCACAGGCGTCCGCCGTATCGGTGACGCATGATATTCGCCTCGTCGAACCGCATGTGCCTGAGCGCCACGAACTCGAAATATTGCCGCCCGAGCAGATAGGCATTGGCGCCGATGAAGGCCACGGCATTCACCCCCGGCACCAGCAGGAGCAGCAGCGCCAGGATCGTCACGCCGAGCGACAGGGCGGCGAAGCGCACCGACAGCACCAGGGCCTGCAGGATCGGCAGCGGACGCCCCGGCGGCCCGCCGGGATCGATGTCGCGTTCGACCAGTTCGGCAAGGTCGTCGATGAAGAAGCCGGCGACGAGGCTCGACACCGGAGCGACGAGGAAGACCGAGCCGATGACGAGCCCGAGCCCCGCCAGCACCGAGATGGTGGTGTCGAGCCAGAGATAGGGCAACGTCACGAAAGCGAGCAGCACGTGGTGGATGAGCCCCACCAGCACCGCGAGGATCAGCACCGTCAGGCCCAGAACCTTGATCAGCACCGCCCGGAACGGCGGCGACAGCACTTCCATGAGCGCCGCCAGGGCGTCGTTGATCATGCGAGCGCCCCGAGCGCCGCGACGGCGGCGTCCACCGTCTCGGCGACCCCCTCGGTCTCCTCGACGGTCGCGACATCGGTCTCGTCCGGTGCCGGCCGTTCCAGCGTGTCGAACTGGCTGCCGACGAGGCTGACGGGCATGTAATGGCCGCGCCGGCCACCGAGACGTCGGCGCGCCTCCTCCGGCGTGATGTCGAGAAACAGGAAGATCGGCGCCGCGACCCGCGCGCCCTCCCGCAGCCGGTCGCGATAGCGGCGGCGCAACGCCGAGCAGGCGATGGCGACGCCACTCGGATGGGCGGCGCGATCGGCCAGCGCCTCCGCCACCCGGTCGAGCCAGGGCCAGCGGTCGGCGTCCGTCAGCGCCTCGCCGGCCGACATCTTGGCCACGTTGGCGGTAGGATGGAGGTCGTCGCCGTCGACGAAGTCGATCCCCAGCACGGCCGCGAGCCTCGCGCCACAGGAGGATTTGCCGGAACCCGATACACCCATGACGACGATGGCGTGGCGGACGGGCATGGGGTCCGGGTCGGGCATGGCGCAAGCTTTCGTCCGGCTGATCTCGTTGCGAAAACCTATAACGGCATCCGCGCCGGCGGTCATCCGGCGAGGCCAGGCTTGAGGGTTGCGGCCCGCGTGCTAATTGAGGCGCCAACGGCAGCGAGCCTGCCAGCGGAGCTTCCCATGATCGACCTCTACTACTGGCCGACGCCCAACGGCCACAAGATCACGCTTTTCCTCGAGGAGACCGGCACGCCCTACCGGATCGTCCCGATCGACATCGGCAAGGGCGACCAGTTCAAGCCGGATTTCCTCAAGATCGCGCCGAACAACCGCATGCCGGCCATCGTCGATCCCGAGCCCAAGAGCGGCGGCGGGCCGGTCTCGGTGTTCGAGTCGGGTGCCATCCTGCTCTATCTGGCGGAGAAGACCGGCCGCTTCCTGCCGCAGGACCTGCGCGGCCGCGTCAAGGTGCTCGAATGGCTGTTCTGGCAGATGGGAGGCCTCGGCCCGATGGCCGGCCAGAACCATCATTTCTCCGCCTATGCGCCGGAGAAGATTCCCTATGCGATCGACCGTTACGTCAAGGAGACGAACCGCCTCTACGGCGTGCTCGACCGCCAGCTCGAGGGCCGAGACTTCATCGCCGGCGATTATTCGATCGCCGACATGGCGGCCTATCCATGGACCGTCAGCCACGAGCGCCAGGGCCAGAACCTTGAGGACTTCCCTGCCTTGAAGCGCTGGTTCGAGGCGATCCGGGCACGGCCGGCAACCGTCGCGGCCTATGCCAAGGGCGAGGCGATCAACCGGCCGGGCGAGATGAGCGAGGAGGCCAAGAAAGTGCTGTTCGGCCAGACGGCCACCTCGCACAAACGCTGACATCGGAAAACCAAAGGACGTTCCCACATGAGCGAGATGATCAAGCTTACCCCCTCCGACGGGGTTTCGATAGGCGCCTACAAGGCCGTTCCGGCCGGCACGCCCAGGGGCGGCATCGTGGTGCTGCAGGAGATCTTCGGCGTCAATTCGCATATCCGCCGGGTGACGGACGGCTTCGCGGCCGAGGGCTATCTGGCGATCGCCCCTGCGCTCTTCGACCGCGTCAAGCCCGGGGTCGAACTCGGCTACACGCCCGACGACATCCAGGCCGGCATGGCCCTCGTCGGCCAGGGTGACCAGGCGAAGACGCTGCTCGACATCGAGGCGGCCATCGAGGCCGCACGGGAGGGCGGCAAGGTCGGCATCGTCGGATTCTGCTGGGGCGGCTCAATGGCCTTCGCGGCCGCGGCCAAGCTCGACGGGCTGTCGGCGGCGGTCGGCTATTATGGCGGCAACATCGCCAAGATGCTCGACTTGAAGCCGAAGGTGCCGACGATCCTGCATTTCGGCGAGCTCGATGCGCATATCCCGAAGAGCGACGTCGATAAGATCAAGGCCGCTTTGCCGGACGTGCCGGTCTATACCTACAAGGCCGACCACGGCTTCAATTGCGATGCCCGCGGCAGCTACGACAAGGCGAGCGCCGCCGAGGCCATGGGCCGGACGCTCGACGTCTTCAGCAAGCATCTCCGACGCTGAGTCCGGCTTTCTCGGCTTTCGCCACGCTTGATCTCGCCTGCGCAAGCGAGGTCAAGGGCGCCGAGCCCATCGAAGATCTGCCCGGGGAAGCGGGCCCGACCAGCGCATTTTTCAAGCGATATTCGGGGCAGGACCCCGGCCAAAACCTCTTGAACGGACCGCGGCGATCCCCACCTCAGTGGGGCACGGGCCACAACGGACGTGCGTCAACGAGGGTCAGGGCCAAACCGGCCTGCCGGTCAGCCGGCCCCCATGTCGCTTGAAAGAGGATATGTCATGCGCCAGTACGATCTTTCCCCGCTCTATCGCTCCACCGTCGGCTTCGACCGGCTGTTCTCGCTCATCGACCAGATGTCGGGCGTCGACACGACCGCCCAGTCCTATCCGCCCTACAATATCGAGCGGACCGGCGAGAATGATTACCGCATCTCCGTCGCGGTCGCCGGCTTCGCCGACAGCGACCTCACCATCGAGACCCGCGAGAACACGCTCGTGATCCGTGGCGCCAAGACGCCGCCCGCGGCGGACGCCCAGAAGTCCGAGGTGCTCTACCAGGGGATCGCGGCTCGCGCCTTCGAGCGGCGCTTCCAGCTCGCCGACCACGTGCTCGTGACTGGTGCCGCGCTCGAACATGGTCTGCTTCACGTCGATCTCGTGCGCGAGATCCCGGAGGCCGCCAAGCCCCGCCAGATCCCGATCGGCGGCCGCGGCGGCCCCAAGGTGGTCGAGGCCAAGGTCGAGCCCAAGCAGGCCGCCTGAGCGACCTGACGGAACACCATCGCCGAAGGCGCCCCACCGGGGCGCCTTTTTTGTATGATGGGCGGAATGGGTGCCTCGGAGGACCTTACCGCCCGGTCTCGGGACCATAGGCGTTCGGCCCCGGCGTTCCGCGAAGGAAGCCCGTCTCGATCAGATACCAGAGCGAGCCGACCAATGGCACGAACTGGATCAGCACCCAGAGCCCCGATTTGCCTCGGTCGTGAAAGCGTTTGATGCCGATGCAGATGCCAGACCACGTAAACACGATGAAATAGCCGAATATCACGACCAAATAAGGTATCGCCCGAACACCGCTGACACTGATATTGCCGTCGTCGCTGCGCTCGCCGGGAATGATCTGCCAGAGGAGGGCGAGAATCGCCGCGACGATCAATGCGCCGACGATATAGAACAACGCGGAAAACCAGAACTGGCCGCGACTCAGTCGGCCTGAGCCCGAAAACAGATAATCGATCATAAATTGTCCCTCGCAATAAGCCTGCCGGCGAGCGATCATCGCGTCTTCGTCAGGCCCGCGCCAATTTGTCGGCATTGGCCTGAGGCGAGTCAATCCGGATCCATCCCTATCGGCGACGGATGCCTTTCGAGGTTCACGGGGATGCGGAGCGGCGCGGAAGATCGTCCGGCTTCGGCCCGAACCCTTGCGCCTCGGCCAGCGTCGCGAAACGGCCGCCCCGCGCGAGAAGGTCATCGAAAGTCCCCGTCTCGACGATCCGGCCGCTGTCGAAGACCAGGATGCGGTCGGCGTGCCGCACCGTGGCGAGCCGATGCGCGATGATGAATGTCGTGCGTCCCACGGCTGCCGCATCGATCGCCGCCTGCACGGCGCGTTCGGTCACCGCGTCGAGCGCGCTCGTCGCCTCGTCGAGCAGAAGGATCGACGGATCCTTGAGCAGGACGCGCGCGATGGCGAGGCGCTGCCTCTCGCCGCCCGAGAGCATGCGGCCGCGCTCGCCGATGAGCGTCGCGAGGCCCTGCGGCTGACGCTCGACGAATCCCCGGGCCTGCGCCTTGTCGAGCGCGGCGCGCATCTCGGCCGGCCTCGCCTCGGGCTTGCCGACCCTGAGATTGTCCTCGATCGAACGGGCGAAGAGCATCGGTTCCTGGAAGACGACGCCGATATTGGCGCGCAGGCCGGCGAGCGTCATGGCCTTGAGGTCGATGCCGTCGATGGTGATACGCCCCCGGTCCGGATCGAAGACCCGGTGCAGCAGGCCGAGCGTCGTCGACTTGCCCGAGCCGGTCTCGCCGACGAGCGCGACCGTCTCGCCCGCCGCGACCTCGACACGGAGATCCGCGACCGCCTCGCGCCGTCCGTCGTAGGAAAAACCGACGTCCTCGAAGGTGACCCGGCCGGCCAGCCGCCCGGGATCGATCGCGCCCGGCGCGTCGCGGACCGCCGGCACGGCATCGAGCACCGCGAAGAAGTCGGCGATCTTGGGAGCCTGCAGGAACAGCGCGTTGACAAAGGCCACCATCTGGTCGAGCCGGCCGATCATCAGGGTGGCGAACGAAACGAAGGCGACGATCTCGCCGACGCTCGCGAGGCCCCGGAAATGCAGCGTGAGTCCGGCCGCGAAGATCGCCAAGAGCGTCAGCGTCGCGGCGGCCCGCGTCGCCACGGCCGCGGCGGCCCACCAGGACAGGACCGGGATCTGCGCCTCGAGCAGCGCGTCGATCACCCGCGCCAAGCCCTTGAGCTCGCTCTCGGCGCGCGCGAAGCTCTGGATCACCGCCACGTTGGCGAAACTGTCGGCGACGCGTTCGGCGAAGCCGCTGTGATGGCCCTCCACCTCGCGCTGCAGGCCTTCGGTCTTGCGCAGCACGGCGACCGTCGCGAGGCCGGCGAGCGCCACGAGACCGATGAGCAGCAGGCCGAGGCGCCAGTTCACGGTAAGCGAGAGCGGCAGCATCACCACCAGGGCGACGAAGGAGGCACAGTTCTCGCGGAAGAAGGACAGCCACAGCGCCGCCATGCCGTTGGCGCCCTCGAGCATCGTCTTGAGCAGCCGTCCCGAATGGGTCGCGGCGTGAAAGCTCGACGGGAGATGCAGCACGTGCTCGAAGAACTGGCTGGTCAGGCCGAGCCGGCGGCGATGCGTCAACCGGTCGGCCTGGAAGGCCAGCGCGACCGCGCAACCGATATTGAAGAGACCGAGGGCGGCCCACGCGGCGACGCCCGGCAGCACCCCGGTCCAGCCGCCCCCATTGCTCGGTTGCGTGACGCGGTCGATGATGCGGCCGAAGAGCATCGGCTCGACGAATTGGGCACCCGCCAGCGCCGCATTGGCGACCACCAACGCCATGACGCGGGGCGCCTCGGGGCGCAACGCTCCGAGAACGCGGGCATAAAGGCCCGCGAGGCTCACCACGGCGTGCTCAAGCCGACGGACAAGATATGCGGCGGCGCTCCTTCGCTCATGTTCATCCCGTCGTCGATTGCATTCCGCACGACACCCGGTCGTGAGAGGAGATCTTCATCGCCCTTACCGGACGCCGATTTCTATCGCCGCGCCTCGATCAAGGCCAGCACACGGTGGGTGACGGCCCGGCAGCGGGCGCCGTCGAAGGGAAACACGTCCGAAAGCGAGGAATGGAAGGACTTCTCCAGGTCTTTGCGCAGCAGCGCCCGCGCGCGAAACAGCCTCGTCCGGACCGTCGCGGGTGAAATGTCCAGTTGCGAGGCGATGTCCTCTACGCCGAGATCCTCGACGGCCCGCAGCACGAAGACGACGCGGAACGGCGCCGGGAGCGTGTCGATCGCCTTCTCCAGCATGGCACGAACCTCGGTGCGCGCGAGGTCGCTTTCCTGGTCGGGCGCGGGCGCCCGAAACTGAATGATGGTCGACATCTGCCGTTCGTCCATGGCGTCGATCGCGATCGAGGGTCGCCGCCGACGCTTGCGGCCGAGCGCCTCGTTGACGGCGATCCGCACCAGCCAGGTCGACAGCTGCGCCTCGCTGCGGAAGGCCGTGAGATGGGCGTAGGCCCGCGTCCAGGCTTCCTGCACCACATCCTCGGCTTCCGTATCGTCGCCCGTGATGCTGCGGGCCGCGCGATAGAGCGTCCGGTTGTGCCGCCGGACGAGCACCGCGAAGGCGTCGATATTACCCGCCGCTATCGGAGCGATGAGCCCGAGGTCCGGCGTGCCGCCCCAATCGGTCTGCCTGAGCTGTGCCTGGTCCATGATGCCCTCCCCCGGGATTGGATGCGGTTGCGTGCCCGATGTTCCCGTCCCAGGGCGGGAACGCCGGCGGGGTCCGCGCATCCAATGTCCGTGAGGCCCGCAGCGGCGGGCGATTGTTGAGGGACATTGCCATGGTTCGCATCCACCGTTCGCCTCTGGCCGCCGTCGCGATATCGTTGGCTCCCATGGTGAGCATGGCGCACGGCGCCGACAAGCCCACCGATCCGCAGATCGCCCATATCGCCTATACGGCCGGCGTGATCGATATCGAAGCCGCCGACCTCGCTCTCAAGAAGACCCACAACAAGGCCGTCAGGTCCTTTGCCGAGGAGATGGCGCGTGATCACGCCGCAGTGAACAAGCAGGCGCTCGCCCTGGTCAAGAAGCTCGACGTGACCCCCGAGGACAATGCGACCAGCCGATCGCTGGCCGACGCCGCCGCCAAGAAACGGGAGGAATTGTCCGGGCTCCAGGGCCGCGCCTTCGACAAAGCCTATGCCGAGAACGAGGTCGCCTACCATCGGGCTGTCAATTCCGCGCTCGAAACGACGCTGATCCCGGGCGCGGAGAACGGCGAGCTCAAGAGCCTGCTGCGGACGGGGCTCAAGCTGTTCCAGGAACATCAGCATCATGCCGAGCATCTCGTCGGCGAACTGAAATAGGCCGGTGCCGATGAAAGGCGCGCGCATCATCCCTCGCGCGGTGGTTGCGGGCGGCTTGCTGGCCGGCTTGTCGGCCGCCTGGGGGGCCGAATCGCACGTTCACGTCATCACGGTCGACAAGCTGGCCTTCGGGCCGGCGCCCAAGGGCCTGCACGTCGACGATATCGTCGAATGGACCAATGGCGACATCTTGCGGCACACGGCCACGGCGGCGGACGGCAGCTTCGACGTCGACCTTCCACCCGGCGGCAAGGGACGGGCGCTCCTCAAGCGGGCCGGCGTGCTTCTATACACCTGCCGTTTTCACCCCGGCATGAAGGGGCGGCTGGAGGTGGCGCCTTGACGCAAGCGGCGCGGCGAGACCGGCCGGCGCCGAAGAGATCAAAACCCGATCATGTCGATCCGCGTGAGGGTGGTCTTCTGGGAGACGCCTGGCGCATGCGTCAGATGCCAGGCGACATATTGCTCGGCGTAAAGCTCGGTCGAGGACATGCCGTCGACGGGAACGACGATGTTCATGCCGTGCAGGGCCGCGTCGGTTCCCGTGTCGAGCACGGCGCCTTCCGAGGCGGTGCCGGTGACGATCACCGTCTTGATGCCCTTCTGCGCCAGGAGCTCGCCCAAGTTGGTATCGACGAACTTGTCGGCGCCCGATTTGACGACCGGGTCCCCCGACACCGGCGCGATCTGCGGTTGAATGTCGGAGGGACTGCTGTTCGGAGTGATGCTGTAGACGACGAACACGCCTTTGGCGCGCGCCTTGTCCAGAAGCTCGCGGACCTTCGGGATCGACGCCAGGCAGCGCGGCTTCGTGGCCTTGTTGCACGGCCCGCTGGTCGCGTCGTCGTGGCCGTTGAAATCGAGCAGCAGCAACGCGCTGGTCCTTGGGTCGACGGTGATCGGTTTGAGGATCGGCGGCGGCGGAACCTTCACATTCGCCCAGTCGTCGATGACCGTCGCCGCGAAGGCGCTCGAGCTCGCAAAGGCGGCGATCAGCAAGGTGGCGAGGCGACGTGCTTGCATCGAGAGCATCCTTGTCCGGCCTTCATCCGACCAGGCCTACAATAACGCGGGTCGGTCGTGCGGCAACAACACGCCGCCGGGTTCGACGAACGGGTGGCCACACCGTCCCGTGAGCGCGTCACTGGCGGGACAAGCGGCGCGATGGTAAGGCCGTTCCATGCCGATGGACCAGACGATCACCACCGTCGAGATGCACGCGGCCGGCGAGCCGTTCCGCATCGTGACGAGCGGATTCCCCCGCGCGCCGGGCGCACGGATCGTCGATCGGCGGGCCTGGCTGCGGGCCAACGCCGATCACCTGCGCCGCGCCCTGATCCTCGAGCCGCGCGGCCACGCCGACATGTATGCGGGCATTCTCACCGATCCGGTTTCGTCCGGCGCCGACCTCGGGGTGATCTTCGCTCATAATGAGGGCTACAGCGACCATTGCGGGCACGGCACGATCGCCCTCGCCACCGCCGCCGTGCAGCTCGGCTGGGTCTTACGGCGCATGCCCGAAACCCGCGTCGGGATCGACGCGCCCCGCGGCTTCATCGAGGCCTTCGTCGCGTGGGACGGCGAGCGGGCGGGCGGCGTCCGATTCACCAACGTGCCGTCGTTTCTGCTGGCCCGCGATGTCGCCGTGACGACGCCGAGCTTCGGCCGCGTCGTCGGCGATATCGCCTACGGCGGAGCCTTCTACTTCTACACGCCCGGCGAGCCCCACGGCCTGTCGATCGTCGAGGCCGACGTCGAGCGCCTGATCCGGTTCGGAGCGGAGGTCAAGGCCGCCGCCAATGCCACCTATCCCGTGGCCCATCCCGACATCGCCGAGATCGATCACATCTACGGGACCATCGTCGATGGCCCGCCGCGCAATCCCGGCTCGAGCCAGAGCAATTGCTGCATCTTCGCCGATCGCGAGGTCGATCGGTCGCCGACGGGCTCGGGGACGGCGGGCCGCATCGCGCAGCTCCATGCGCGCGGCCGCCTTGCGGCGGGCCAGACGCTCGTCAACGATTCGATCATCGGCTCCGTCTTCTCCGGCCGCGTCGTGGGCGAGACGCGCGTCGGATCGCATGACGCGGTGATCCCGGAGATTTCGGGGCAGGCTTATCTCTGTGGTTTTGCCACCTGGACGCTCGACGGGCATGACCCGCTTCGGCATGGCTTTCTGGTCCGGTAAACGGTCGGGCGGCGTGCCTTCGTCGCGCCGGGCAAGGCGCTTGTTCGGCTTTGCCCCCTGATCTACCCTCGCGCGATGTCGAGAGAAAAATTGCGGAAGAAGCTTGTCGCCGCCGGGGAGGAGATCGCGACGGGGCCGGTGCAGCTCGGCCGGCGGCGGCTGCGGCTGCGGGCCGCATGGATGTATCACGTCGAGGAGATGACGCAGAGCGCCATTGCCGAGGTCCTCGGCATCGGCCGCATCACCGTCGTCCGCCTGCTGTCGGACGCCCATGCGTTCCACGAGGTCAGGATTTCGTTGAGCCGCGACATCGCCGAGCTCACCGCGCTCGAAATGGCGCTCGAACGGGCCTTCGGCATCGGCGAGGTGATCGTGGCGCCGGTGTCCGGGCCGGAGGGGGACCCGACGATGCCGATCGGCGCCGCCACCGGCCAGTATATCTCCGACGCGCTGCGCCCCGGCATGAAGATCGGCGTCGGCTGGGGCAAGACGCTGATCAGCGCCCTGCCCTATATCGCGGAGAAGCCCGTGGCAGGCCTCTCGGTCGTCTCGCTGCTCGGCGGCATCGCCAAGGCCTGGCAGTACAATCCGACCGATTTCGCCTGGCAGTTCTCGCGATTGCTGCACGCCGACTGCTTCCTCATCCCGGCGCCGGCCGTCGTCGACAGCATCGAGACCAAGCGGGCGCTGATCGAGCGCTGCGGCTTGGGCGAGATCTTCGAGCTCGGCCGTTCGCTGGACACGGTGATCCTGAGCGTCGGTGGCATGACGACCGATACGACCTCCTTCAGGTTCGGCATGTTCTCGGAGGAGGACCGGCGATCGCTGCTCGAGGCGGGCGCGGTGGGGGACCTGCTCTACAATTTCATCGACATCACCGGCAGGCCCGTCGACCACCCGCTGAACAGCCGCGTCATGGCCATGCCGCTCGACAATATTGCCGCCACTCCGGACCGCGTTCTGACCTCCGGCGGAGCTGCCAAGACCGACGTTCTGGTGGCCGCGATCCGCCTCGTCCGCCCGACGGTGCTGATCACCGACGAATTGACGGCCGCGGCCGCGCTCAAGGCGGTCGGCGCGACCGCTCGGGTGCCGGACACGGCCTGACATCGACACGGAAAAGTCTCGCCGGCGACCCGAAACGGTCCGCAAGCCGCGAGAATCATAATGAAGAAACGCCGTCCCTGGAGTCCGCGCCGATGAGCCCGTCGCCCGGCATCTTGGTCCTCTCCGTGCGAGAGGCGCTGCGCGAGATGCGCTTCGCCGTGCGGCACGAGGCGGGGATGATCGACCGCACCATCGATGCGGTGGGCGGCAGCCTCAAGGCCAGGGCCGGATCAGCGACTGCCGACCTGCCCGGCCTGCACCGCGCCCTGCGCGCCATTCCGACTCCCGGATCCTCGGTGCTGCGCCTGGCCGATGCCGTCTTCGGCAGGATCGAGAAGGCCGCCGTGCGGGCCTTCTCGCCGGATCAGGACCCGCGCCTCTATGGCAGCCTCGGCTCCGTCTCGACCCTGGTGCGGCCCGAAGCCGGCGTGCGCCGCCTCGACGAGGGTGCCTTCGTGCGGCGCCACTATCGGCTGGCTCACGACCTGCTTCGGACCCTCGGCGTCGTCAACCTGCTGCTGTCCGAACAGGCGATCGGGGATGCCTGCCAGCGGGTGCAGGCCACGAACGGAGATCTCGCCGCCGTCGTCTCGGATCGGGCTGCCGACGACCTCTCGGCGACCGAGCGGGCGCAACGGGTCGGCCTTTGCGCGGCCATGGCGCTGGCGCTGGAGCGGGCACGCCCGATTCGTCGCCTCGATCTCGGCTCCGGCAAGACGACCGCGCAGCATCTGTTGCTGGCCCCGAACCTCTACGTGTTCAGTCTGATCGGCCTCGCCGAGGCCGTGGTCTCCACCGCGCCGCCACAGGACGCAGCCGAGGTGATCGAGGCGGCCGGCACGGTCGTCGACGTGCGCTTCGCCCGCATCGCCGCGGCGGTGCGGGCCCGCGACCCTCTGGCGGCCCTGACCCGCGAATTCATGGCCGTGGTGCCGCATCTGCCCTAACCGGGCGTCCTGCGGCATCGACCGAATGGGCGGATCAGGCCTCCGCGACCGAAATGGGATTGCCCGCCGCGAGCATGGCCGCAAGCGCCAGGAGGTCGACCGGCTCGGCGCAGATCTCGCCCGCCCGCTCGGTGGCGGCGGCGCCGTTGAAGCTCACCAGCACATGGCCGATGTCCGCCAGCGTCGGCCAGGCCCGATCGCCGATGGCCGTGATCCGGCTCTCGACCGTGCCGATGCGGATGACGGCGCCGACGGAGGGCGCCGCGCGCGCCGGTTCGCATTCGACCCTGTGGAGCACCGAAAGCTCGGCGAGGTCGGGCGGTGCATCGAGTCCGTAGAGGATCAGGACCCGGCCTTCGAGAAGCCCGAAGACGTCGCTTCCCACCGCCGTTATGACGGACTGAAGGAAATGGCTCATGGTTTCGCGACTCTTTGACGACGGGACGCCGGTCCGCCCGGAGTCATCCGTCAGTGAACCAGAAGAGATCGGCGGCAACCGCACGGCTCTGGGGCCGGAATCGGGCATCTGTGCCGCCGCGGCGACGCGTCCGCAAATCGGCCATATGCGGCTCGGATGATCGCCAATCCCGCGCCGGTGGACAATGACGAGGGCCGGAGGCTCCATGGATCTCAGCCTGGAACATGAAATCGCCGGGACGCCGGATCTGCGCCACCGGGTCCGCCGTCTCAAGTGGTTCCGGCGATCGTTCCACCGCTGCGCCGACCTGATGCGGGCGCATTTCGGCCTGCCGATCGACATCGACGATCGACGGCTCGCCGCGGCCTTTCTGAACTGGGCGGAACTCTTCGAGACGCAGAAGCCCTATAGCCGCACCGCTCCGCGCGACTTCGCGCTCTTCGCAGGAGGCCTGATGCTGCAGGAGTTGCTGCGGCACAAGCTTGCCGAGGCGCATCTCCCGCCACGCGGGCACGAGCTCGTCGCCTACGCCGACGTGGTCGCCGTCTGGCCGGTCGGCATCCTGGCGACCAGCTACTGCCTCAGCGTGCTCAATGCCGTGGCGGCGCAGGATTTCGCCGCACCGTTCCGGCTGAGCCCGGAGGCGCACGATCCGCGCATGTGGGCCTCGTTCCGAGAGAACAGCCGCGAGGACCCGTCGCGGGCGATCGGCTTCCTCGATCTCCTCGTCGGCAATGCGCCGAACTGGGCGCAGCCTGGATTCGCGCCGGCGCGCCCTGCCTTCCGCGCTGCGCTCGCCGCCGGTTACGCCGCGGCGCCGCGGCTGATTCATTGACGGGTCCGATGATCGCTCCGTCCGCCACGGGAGCGACATAGTGTTAGCTTAGACGCGGCCTTGGGGCCGATCGGGGGCTTGAGGCATGTCCGACGTATCGCGCAGGGTTTTCGTGATGGGCGCGGCCGCGCTGGCCGTGCCGGGTATGGCCGCGGCCCAGTCGGGGCCGCCTGAACGTTTCTCGACGGCCGAGCTCGTCGAGAACGGCCACCGCTTCTTCGGCTCGGTGTCGCGCGGCCTCGCCCAGGTGGTCGAGGAGGCCGGCCGGCGCTGGGGACAGCCCAACGGCTACATCCTCGGCCAAGAGGCCGGGGCCGCCTTCATCGGCGGCCTTCGCTACGGCGAAGGCACCATGTACACCCGCAACGCGGGCGATCTTCACATCTACTGGGAAGGGCCGTCGGTCGGCTTCGACGCCGGCGGCGACGGCGACCGGACCATGATGCTGGTCTATAACTTGCCCTCGACGCAAGGGGTCTTCCGCCGGTTCGGCGGCATCGACGGCTCCGCCTATCTGGTCGGCGGTTTCGGCTTCACGGCCCTGACAGACGACCGGGTCATCGTCGTGCCGATCCGCTCGGGGCTCGGGGCGCGGCTCGGGGTGGCCCTCTCCTACCTGAAATTCACGCCGCATCCGACCTGGAATCCGTTCTGAGCGAGGTCCGCGGCCTTTGAGCCGGCCGGCCGGCATGGCATCCTTCGAGACCATGACGCCGCCTCCGGACGCGAATCCTCGTGCTTGAATATGAAATGGTCTTCGGGCTCGGCTTCTTCACGGCGGGGCTCCTGGCGCTGGCCTGCCTGCCCGCCGTGTGGCGTCGCGCGCTTCGGCTGACGACCTATCGGCTGCGCCAGCTCGTGCCGCTCTCCGCCGACGAGATCGCGGCCGACCGCGCCGGCCTCAGGGCGCAGTTCGCGGTCGAGCAACGCCGCCTCGAGCAGCGGATCGCCGAGGGCGAGACGAGCCGCTCCGATCTCATGGCGGAGCTGGGACGCCGCGACGCGGCCCTGTCCGCCATGACCGAGACGGCCGCCCGGGATGGAGCGACCATCGCGGAACTCAGGACGGAGCTCGACGCCGCGCAACGCGAGGTCCTGAACCTCGCCGGTCAGATGAGCGCCGCCAACCTCGCGCTCCACGAGCTCGAAGGGCTCGCCGAGCGGCGGCTCTACGATGCGGGCGAAGCGCGTCGCGAGGTCGATGCCCTGCAGGGCCGGCTGCACGAAGATCGCGCCTCCATCGCGGCCTTCGAGACGCGCGTCCTCGGCCTCGACACCAGGGTCGCCGATCTCGGCCAGGCGCTCGACAAGGTGACGGCCGACCTGGTCCGGACGGCCGCAACGGAGCGGCAGGTCACGGCGGAGCGCGACGCGGCCCGGCAGGCCGCCGAGACGCTCGCCGGCAAGCGCGATCTGCTGGCGTCGAGCGTCGATCGGCTGCAGGGTCAGCTGACGCAGGAAAAGGAGCGGACCGCCGAGGCGGCGCGGCGGGCCACGGACCGAACGCAGGCGGCGGCCGCCCAGGCGGAGACCATGGCGGACCTGCGCGCTCAATTGTCGATGCAGCGCGAGGCGGCCCAGGCGAGCGCCGCCCGGATCGAGGAGATGCGGGCCGAGGCGGCGGTGCGCAGCCCGGCGGTCGCCCGCGAGGCCGACCTCGATGCCTTGCGCGAGGCCATCCGCAAGGTCGCCGACGACGTGCTCAAGCTGACGACCGAGGGACCCTCTCCCGCCCTCTGAGCCCGCGGCGTTTCAGGACGGAGCGATGCCCTCGGCCTTGGCCGCGATGACCGCGGCGCAGCCGCCGCCGGGCGCCTCTCCGAGCGTCAGCGTGAAGCCGTGCAGGCGCACGATGGCGGCGACGAGGCTGAGGCCGAGGCCGGTGCCGGGCTTCGAGCGGCTGCTGTCGCCGCGATAGAAGCGGCGCAGCACGGCCTGGCGGTCCTCGACCGGAATGCCGGGTCCCGTGTCGAGCACCGCGACGCTCGCCTCCTCGCCGCTACGCCCGAGCGAGAGCGTGACACGGCCTTGGGGCGGCGTGAACTTGATGGCGTTGTCGACGAGGTTCGCCAGGGCCTCGAAGACGAGGTCGGCGTCGCCGTTGACGCCGGGCGCGGGCTCGCGCTCGACGACGAAGCCGACCCCCTTTTCCTCGGCAATGGGGCGATAGAGCTCGCTGACCGCCTCGACGATCTCATCGAGGTCCATCGAGCCGAAATTGCTGCGCCGCCGGCTCTGCTCGACTTCGGTGATGCGCAGGATGGCCGTCACCGTGGTCAGCAGCGCATCGATGTCGACGATGGCCTTCTCGAGCATGGGCGCCACCTCGGCCGGGGGCAGATCGCTGCGCAGCGCCCGTTCGAGCCGCACCCGGAGACGCGTCAGCGGCGTGCGCACGTCATGCGCCACCGCATCTCCGGCCCCCCGCGCCTCGGCGATGAGCCGCTCGATGTCGTCGAGCATCCGGTTGACGATCTCGCTCAGCCGATCGAACTCGTCCTGCTTGCTGCGCACCGGCAGCCGCCGTTCCAGATGGCCCTCCATGATCGACAGGCAGGCGCGGCGCACGGCCTCGACGCGCCGCAGCGCGCTCTTGCTGACGAGGGCGCCACCGAGCAGCGCGATCACCACCGCGGGCAGGATGGCGAGGAGCATGGCCCGCGTGACGATATCCTCGATTTCCTGCAATTCGTCGGCGATCCGCCCCATGAACAGCAGATTGCCGTTATCGAGACGGACCGCCGCGGCCCGCACCGTGATCGTCCCATTCTGGTTTTGCCGGTCGGACATGACCTTCATCTGGGCGACCCGTCCGTCGGGCGGCAACGGGCTCGGCTGGTAGGGCAGATTACCGGCGAGACGATGGCCTTCCCTGTCGAACAAGCCGTAGGCCTTGCGCCGGCGAGGATCGCTCGCCAGGGCCGCCGTGAGACGGGCGGGCATCTCGGCTTGATCCACCTCGGCGAAATGCGTCACGTCGGAGAGAAGGCTGGTATCGATCCGGCCGGTCAGATAGACGACCGTCTGCCAGTAGAAGAACCCCGCCATCAGCAGGATCGACATGGCCAGCACCGCCGCGAGGCCGAAGGTCCAGCGGAATGCCGTGGTGCGGAGAAGTTCAGTCCACGGCACGGAGCATGAACCCGACGCCACGCACGGTATGGATGAGAGGCCGTTCGCCGGCGTCATCCACCTTCCGCCTGATTCGGCCGATGTGAACGTCGACGAGGTTGGTGCCGGGATCGAAGCGGTAGCGCCAGACTTGCTCGAACAGCATGGCGCGCGTCACCACATGCCCGGCGTGCCGCATCAGGAACTCCAGCAGCTTGAACTCGCGTGGCGAGAGATCGAGCACGCGCGGGCCGCGGCGCGCCACCCGGCTCAGCAGGTCGAGCTCGACGTTATCGACCTTGAGCAGCGTGGGACGGCTCTCGGTGCCGCGTCGCGCCAGCGCCTCGACCCGCGCCAGAAGCTCGGCCGCCGCGAATGGCTTGACCAGATAGTCGTCGCCCCCGGCACGGAGGCCCTTGACGCGCTCGTCGACGCTCGAGAGCGCGCTCAACACCAGCACCGGAGTCGTCACGCCGGCAGAGCGCAGCGCGTCGAGCAAGCTCAAACCGTCGAGGCCCGGCAGCATACGGTCGAGCGTGATCACGTCGAACGCTTCCGTCCGGGCCTGGGCCAGGCCCTCTGGACCGGTCGACTCGTGCCTGACCTCGAGCCCGGCCGAGGTGAATTCCTCGATGATTTCCTGGGCCGTCTCGACGTCGTCCTCGACGACCAGGACCTTGAACATGGTGGATCGTTCCCGTGCGGCCCCGCGGCGGAGCGGCGTTACGCCGCCGCGCCGCTTTCGTCAATCGCAGGGCCGATCGGTGGTCTCATCGCCCAACCTTTCGCGATGTCGGACGTTGTCATCGGGAGAAACGCAAATGCGGGGAGGACACCATGCCGGCCTATCGACTCCTCTGCACCCGACGGAACCGGGACGGCTCCTTCGAGACACCTTCCTTCGACGTGCCGATCGAGGCGTCGGACGACAAATCGGCAATCGGCACGGCCCGGCGCTTCCCGCGCTCCGCCTTCGGCGACGCGGACATCGCCTGGCTCGTCGACGGAAGGCGCATTGTCTGGTCCAACACCGGTTCCCTGGGGCGGGCCGCATGAACCGGCGGGCTCGGTTAACGCTGTAATAACGGCTACCTTGAATTGCATTTACATCGTGCGCAACCTCCGTGCGGTGCAATGCAGGTTTCTGGAATGGTCGAACGCTTCCTCTCGGTGATACGCCGCCGCCTGACGATCGCACTGCTCGCCCGAAAAGTCCGGCGGCGCTTCGTGCGCCGTCAGACGATCTACTGGTCCGTGGCGGCGGCGGTCCTGGTCGGAGGTGGCATCGCGTTGAACCTTCTCCGGCCGGATCCGGTCGATACGCTCGTCGGCGACGACGCCGTCCTGATCGCGCTCGGCTGCCTGTGCGGCGCTTGCATCGCAGCCGTCGGTCGGAGGATCGCGCCGCCGGTGCTGCTGGGCGGCCCGATCCTGTGGACCGGGCTCTGCGCCATACGGCCGGTCCTCGCCGATCCGGCGCTACGCCTGGGCCTTGCGGGAATGGCAGGACTCCTCCCGGCCGGTGCGACCGCGATCCAGCTTCGGCGATCCTTCCGCCGCGCCGATGTCGCGCCGGGCCGTTCGACACCAGAGTCGGATACATGTCTCGGCGATCGGCAGGCCTTCGAGACACAGCTCGCGACCGCCTTCTCCTCGGCGCAGCGGGAGGGTGCCGACATCGCCCTGATCGTCCTCGGCTTCGAGGGCGGAAGTTCGGAAGCAGACGGGCCGGCTCCCGCAGGCGTCGATCTGGCGATGGTGGCGCGCGTGTTGCGCGGCGGGCTCTACCGCCCGGTCGATCTCGCCTATCATCGGGGCGAAGCGGAATTCGCGGTCCTGCTGCCTGGAACCGGCGTGGCGGCGGCTCGGATCGTCGCCGACCGCATCGAGCGCGGCCTCCGGCACCGCATCGCGCCCGCTGGCGATGAGGTCGCGCCGGCCAGCATCAGCTTGGGCCTGGCAGCCATGCGCCCCGCGCCCACCGACAATCCCGCAAGCCTGCTCGGCCGCGCCGACGCGGCGCGCGCGGCGATTATGCTCAATGCGCTCCCCCGCCCCCGCCCGCCCGGCCCGGGCGCGCGATCAGCGGCGTCACCACGACCAGGGCCACGAACAGGGCCGTCAGCGCCAGGAAGACGTCGCCGAGCGACATGACGAGCGCCTGGCCGCGAACCATTCCGGCCAGCTGCTTCGTGGCCGCAAGCGCCGCATCCGATCCCATCGACCCATAGGCCTGCGTCAGCATGTCGAGCGTCGCCTCGGCCTTTTCGTGCCCCCAGGCGACGCTCTCGTGCAGGCGCGCCATGTGCAGGTCCCAGCGGGTGTTGATCAGCGTGTTGATGCAGGCCAGGCCGACCGCGCCGCCGAGGTTGCGGGTGAGGTTGTAGAGGCCCGAGGCGTTCTTGATGCGGGCCGGCGGAAGGGTGCCGAGCGCGACGTTGTTGATCGGCACCATGGCGGTCATCAGCGAGAATCCGCGCAGCATCTGCGGCACGAGCAGCTCCCAGAAATCCCAGTCCTTGGTGATGCCCGAGGCGAGCCAGGTCCCGGCCGCGAAGCCCGCGAAGCCGAGCCCGATCAGCAGGCGCGGATCGACCTTGTTGACGAGCCGCCCGACGATCGGCGCCGCAACGAACATGCAGGCGCCCGAGACGAACATGGTCTCCCCGATCTGCAGCGAGGAATAGCCGCGCACTCGCGCCAGGAAGATCGGGTACACGTAGGTCAGGCCATAGAGCCCGACGCCCATGACGAAGGAGAACAGGGAGCCGAAGGCGAAATTCTTGTTCTGGAAGGCGGAAAGATCGACGATCGGCTGCTTGGCCGTGAAGACGCGCCAGAAGAACAGCAGGGCGCCCAGCACCGAGACGACGGCGCAGACGACGATGATGTTCTCGTCGAACCAGTTCTTCTGCGGCCCTTCCTCGAGCACGTATTCCATGCCGCCGAGGAAGGCCGCCATGCCGAAGAGGCCGAACCAGTCGAACCGCTCGAGCAGCGACAGGTCGGGCCTGTCGAAATCGACCAGCACATAGGTCGCCAGGGTGACGACGATGCCCGGCACGACGTTGATCAGGAACAGCCAGTGCCAGGAGAAGAGGTCGGTGAGATAGCCGCCGACCGTCGGCCCGATGGTCGGCGCCAGCGTCGCCACGAGACCGATCATCGGGCCGATGACGGGCTGCTTCTCGCGCGGGAAGATGGTGAAGGCGGTGGCGAAGACTGTCGGGATCATCGCGCCGCCGATGAAGCCCTGCAAGGCCCGGTAGACGATCATGGTGTTGATGTCGGTCGCCGTCGAGCACATGAAGCTCATCAGCGTGAAGCCGGCGCAGGAGACGGCGAAGAGGTAGCGGGTCGAGAACGCGCGGGACAGGATCCCCGAGAGCGGGATCATGATGACTTCGGCGATGAGATAGCTCGTCTGCACCCAAGCGACTTCGTCCGAGCTCGCCGACAGGCCGGCCTGGATCTCGGAGAGCGAGGCCGAGACGATCTGGATGTCGAGGATCGCCATGAACATGCCGAACACCATGGCGATGAAGGCCACTAGGCGCCGCGTATCGGTCGCGGCCGCCTTCGCGGGGAGCGCGGTGGGTGAGATGGTGACGGCGCTCATCGGGATGACTCGAAAACGGCAGCCGGGGGTTCGTCCGATCGTCAGTGCGTCGAGGTGGGCGCGTCGTCGGCGAAGGCGGTCGCCTGCGAAGACGGCGCCGCATCGGCATCGCCACGCACCTTGCGGATCGCCTGTTGCACGAGACCGTCGAGCCGCCCCGCCAGGCCGTCGAGGCCGAGCGCGCTCACCAGCGAGGGCGGCGGCTCGTCGTCGGGCCGGGTGTGGACGTCGACGACGACCGAGAGGCCTGGCCGCAGGATGCCTTCGCGGGCGACCTCGGCCGGCACGACGATCCGCACCGGGATGCGCTGCACGATCTTGGTGAAATTGCCGGTCGCGTTCTCGGGTGGCAACAGCGAGAATTCCGCGCCCGAGGCCGGCGCGATGCTCTCCAGCGTGCCGACGACATCGCGGTCGCCATAGGCATCGGGCTTGATGACGACCTTCTGGCCCGGCTTGAGGCGGTCGATCTGCGTTTCCTTGAAGTTCGCCGCCACATAGGCGGTATCGAGCGGCACGAGCGCCAGGAGCCGCGTGCCGGGCTGCACATATTGGCCCTGCTCGACCGACTTGTTGCCGACGATGCCCTCGAACGGCGCCTTGACGGTCGTGAAGGACAGGTCGCGATCGGCCTTGTCGAGCGTCGTCTGCAATTCGCCGAGCACCTTCTCGGCCTCGACCTTCTGCGCCTTGAGCACGTCGAGCGCGGCGACGGCGGCGGTGACGGCAGCCGACGCATTGGCGACGGCGGCCGTGCTCCGGTCGCGGTCGGCGCGCGCATCGTCGAGCTTCTGCTGAGTGCCGTAGGACGACCGCATCAGCGTGTCGGCACGCGTGAACTCGGCCTCGGCGCGCGTCGCATCCGCCTTGGCGGACAGCAGCATCGCGCGGGCCTGTTCGATCGAGGCCTGCTGCGCGCCCACCTGCTTGCCGATGCGCCCCACGGTGGCCTTTTGCGTATCCATGCGAGCCCGGGCGGCATCGACCGCATTGCGATAGTCGCCATCGTCGATGGTGGCGAGCACCTGCCCCTTCTGGACGGCCGCCCCGTCGACGATCGGAACCGTCGTCACGTAGCCGGACACCTTGGCGGCGATCGCCGACGTGTCCGCCTTGACGTAGGCGTCATCGGTCGAGACGATGAAGCGTCCTTCCGTGAACCACTTGTAGCCCTCGTAGCCGCCACCGCCGACGGCCGCCATGAGGATCAACGGCAGGACGATCCGACGGCGCTTCTTCCTCGGCGGCAGGATCTCGCCGGTGCGCGGCACATCGGCCGGCGGGCCGCTGGACTGGACCGCGATCGCGTTCTCCGGCGCGGCAACGCCCGCCGGCACGACCTCGGTCTCGCTGGTCACCACGTCGCCTGCCATGACCCTCTCCACGCATTCGACCGGATCGGTCATTGACTGAACCGTTCGGTCAATCGTTGACTTACCGTCGGATCTCGCCTAAATCAAGTGCTGACTGAACCGTTCGGTCAGATATTTGCCGTGGAGGGTACCCGTGAGCGCCGCCGATCTCCGGAATCGCAGAGCCGGTGCGATGCCGCAGGCGGAGGCGCGCGAGGACAGCGCCAAGCGGCGACAGATCATCGACGGCGCCCGGACGGTGTTCCTGGCCGACGGTTTCGACGGCGCCAGCATGAACGACATCGCCCGCGTCGCCGGCGTCTCCAAGGGCACGCTCTACGTCTATTTCACCAGCAAGGAAGAGCTCTTCGCCGCGCTGATCCGCGAGGAGAAGCAGGCCCAGGCCGAACGGCTTTGCCAGTTTGCCCAGTCCGGAACGGATCTAAGGACGACCCTGATCGGGTTCGGCAGCCAGTTGCTCGAGTTGATGCTGCGGCCGGACTCGATCGCCCAGTTCCGGATCGTGGTCGCGGCGGGCGCGAAATTCCCCGCCATCGGCGACGCCTTCTACGAAGCCGGCCCGGCCCACGGCCGCCGGCGTCTGGCCCAGTTCCTCGACGAAAAAGTCGCCGCCGGGCTGCTGGCGATCCCCGACACCGAGACGGCGGCGGCGCAATTCCTCGACCTCTGCAAGTCCGCCCATATGCTCAGGGCCGTCCTCGGGGTCGGCGCGGCCCCGTCGCGCCCCGAGATCGAGGCCCATGTGACCCAGGCGGTCGGCCTGTTCATGAAGGCCTATGCGCCATAGAGCATGTTCGGCTGTTGCCGAACTGCGCCAAGTCAGCGGTAGAGGGCGCGGGCGGATCGTCGGCCGGAGGCAACGTTCGGCTCGCGACGCCGTCGCGTGCGGGGATCGACTCCAGCCAAAGCGGTCAGATGAGCCGGCTAATGTGACCATCCGGCCGCGCCGGATCATGACCGGCCGCGTCCCCTCCATCCGCTGGAGATCAGCGTCAGCCAAGGCGCCAGATGGAACACGCTCATCAGCACGTACATCGGCACCATGCCGCTGAGCGGCGAGGCGACATGCACGGCAGAGCAGATCATGTCCGGCTGGTCGCCACCGGGAACGGCCAGCAGCGCCATCGTCGCGAAGGTCGGCGCCGCGGAGAGACGGAGCCAGTCGGCCGCGCCGAGAGGGACAATGTTGGCGCGTCCGCGACGCCCTTCTCTCGCCGGTCGGGCGGGCAGGCACGACATCGTCAGCCCTTGCCGTATTCGTCGTGGCGGCGCCACCAGACGCCAGTCTCGTTGCGTCCCTTGGGAGCGCGGTCGAGCCACTGGTACACACCCCAGAGGCCGTCCAGTCCACGCGCATAGGTGGAATAGGTGTGGTAGACGATGCCGTCCTCGAGCGCGAACGCGCTCATGCCCGGTCTGTCGCGCGAATACGTGGCCGCGTCGGTTCCGCATGTGGCCGCGAACTCGGCGACGGGCTCCGGCGCCGGTGTCGCGTCCATCGCGTGGCCGCCGCGCCGGTAGTTGTAGTCGACGGCCCCTGCGCGCTGCTGCGCCTCGGTGAAGGAGACGTTGAAGTCGGAATTGAAGTCGCTGCCCTGCGAGGACGCCCAGGGGAACGTCCACGCCATCCGCTGCTCATAGGCCTGCAGCTTTGCCAGCGGCGCTCGCGATACCGCCCAGAACGCGACGTCGTGGTTCCGCAGGTGAACCGCAATGCCGTCGAACCCGTCCGCGATCGACGAGCAGGACGGACATCCCGCCTTGTAGTCGGGCCCGAACATGAAGTGGTAGACGATGAGCTGCGAGCGCCCTCCGAAGAGGTCTGCCAGCGAGGCGCTCCCTTCTGCGGTCTCGAACCGGTAGTCCTTGGCCACTCGGACCCACGGCAGCTCCCGACGTCGCCGCGCCAGTTCGTCGCCGCGCCGCGTCAGGTCCTTCTCCGCCTCGAGCAGGTCGAGGCGGGCTGCCAGCCACTGCTCACGCGTTGCGGTCATGTGCTTCGTCACCATTCCGATCTCCTTTGGCTATGCTTCCCCGGTCGCACGGTTCTCGACACGGCGGACTGGTTGGGTCGTGAGATAGGCTAGGGTCGGGCATCGAATGGTGAGAGTGACAAGTGTGGCGGGATTTCCATGGACTCGCTGATCACTGCCGCGGGGCGCGCGCTCGCGGCGGGTGACGCGCTTGGCGCATTGAAGCGGGTGGCGTTACGCGACGACGCGCCCGCGCTCGCGCTGCGCGGCATCGCGATGGCGCAGCTCGGCGACCTCGGCCGAGCGAAGGCTCTCGTGCGACGTGCGGCGCGTGCCTTCGGTCCGCACGAGGCCGTGGCCCGCGCGCGATGTATCGTCGCCGAGGCCGAGATTGCGCTCGTCTCGCGCGACCTGGGCTGGCCTGCGAAGGCGCTCGAGACGGCGTGCGCAACGCTCGAGGCGCACGGCGATCAGCCAAATGCCGCGCAGGCGCGCCACCTCGAGATCCGGCGCCTCCTCCTGATCGGCCGCCTCGACGAGGCCGAGCGCAAGCTGGCCGAGCTCGACCCCGCGTCCTTCCGGCCCGCCGCAAGGGCCGCCCACGAACTGGTGGTCGCGGGAATCGCGATGCGGCGTCTCCGGACGGCGACGGCGCGCGCGGCTCTCGCGCGGGCCGGACATGCCGCGCGCCAGGCAGGGATCCCGGCACTGACGGCGGAGGTCGAAAGCGCCTCGCTCGTCCTCGCCACGCCCGCGGCGCGCCTGATCGCGCGTGGCGAGGAGCGCCCCCTCCTGCTCGAGGACGTCGAAGCGATCCTGGCGTCGAAGGCCCTTATCGTGGACGCGTGCCGTCATGTGGTGCGCGACGCACGCACGGTGGTCTCGCTCGCAAGCCGTCCGGTGTTGTTCGCGCTGGCACGCGCGCTCGGCGAAGCGTGGCCCGCGGACGTGCCGAGGGGCACGCTCGTCGCCTGCGCCTTCCGGGCGAAGCAGGCCGACGAATCGCATCGCGCACGGTTGCGGGTCGAGGTCGGGCGGCTTCGCGTAGAGCTTCGGATGCTGGCCGGCGTGAGCGCGACAAAGCGCGGGTTCGCGCTGGTGCCTCACCACGCCTGCGAGATCGTCGTGCTGGCGCAACCGGTCGAGGAGCGGCACGGCGCGGTCCTCGCCTTCCTGGCCGACGGCGAATCGTGCTCGACCTCGGCCCTCGCGCTTGCGCTTGGCGCCAGCCAACGCACCGTCCTGCGGGCCCTCGGCTCGCTTGCAGCGGCCGGCAAGGTGCAGTCGTTCGGCCGCGGCCGAGCGCGTCGCTGGATGACCTCGCCCGTGCCGGGTTTCACGACGACCTTGTTACTCCCCGCGCCGCTGCCGAACGGCTAGGATCGAAGCATGAGAAGATCAGCAGCCAAGATCGTCCGTGAATACGGACCCTTTCCGGGCGTCGCCGCCGTGCATGGGGTCACCTATGACGGTCGGCACGTCTGGTTCGCCGCCGGAGACAGGCTGAACGCCTTCGATCCGGCGAACGGCGCGGCGCTCCGCTCGATCGATGTCGCGGCGCATGCGGGAACGGCCTTCAATGGCCAGCACCTGTTCCAGATCGCCGAAGACCGCATCCAGAAGATCGATCCGAAGAACGGCGATGTGCTCGCCACGATCCCGGCGCCCGGCAACGGCAATGACTCGGGACTCGCCTGGGCCGAAGGGACGCTCTGGGTGGGGCAGTATCGGAATCGGAAGATCCATCAGGTCGATCCCCAGACAGGAGCGATCCTTCGCACCATCGATTGCAACCGCTTCGTCACCGGGGTCACCTGGGTCGACGGCGAGCTCTGGCACGGCACCTGGGAAGGCGACGAGAGCGACGTCAGGCGAATCGATCCTCGAAGCGGAGACGTGCTGGAGAGGCTCGATCTGCCGTCGGGCACGGGCGTCTCGGGGCTCGAATCCGATGGCGGCGACCGGTTCTTCTGCGGAGGCGGACGCAGCGGGACGGTGAGAGCCGTCCGCCGCCCCAAGCGAGCCTCCGCGGCCGGCAGCGGCGGGGGCGCGAGAGGATGATGCCGGCGGCTCAAGTCTCCGGCACGGTGAAGACCGCGCATGGGGATGCGATACCGCGCAGGGCATGCGTTCCGAGCGGTATGAGCGATACTCCGGTCTCGGCCGCGAGCGCCCCCGAAACGAGGACGGTCTTGTCGAGCGGGCGGCACAGTCCTTCCAACCGGCTGACCAGATTGACGGCGGGCCCGATCGCCGTGAAGTCGAGCCGATCGGCCGCACCGATGTTGCCCCACAGCATCTCGCCGAGGTGCAGGGCGACGCCGAACCGCAGAGGCGGCAATCCTTGCCGGTGCCGCGCCTCGTCGAGATGCGCCATGCCGGCGCGCGCCGCGGCAACCGCGCGCAGGGCCGCGTCGCAGGCGCTGCGAGGCGCCCCTCCGACGACCGGGAAGATCGCCAGCATGCCGTCGCCGATGAATTTCAGCACTTCGCCGCCGAAGGCGTGGACCGGGCCGGCGATCCGGTCGAACCAGGCATCGAGAGCCGAGATGACCGCCGCGGGAGGACTGCTCTCGGACAGGGCCGTGAAGCCGCGCAGGTCGGCATAGAGCAGCGCGGCTTGGATGGCCTCGCCGATATTGCGCCGCAAGGGGCCTGTCAGCACCCGCGCTGCGCTGCGCCGGCCGAGATAAGCCTCGAGCGTCGCCGTCAGCGTGGCGCGCGCCGCGAGAGCGGCGAGGGGTGCCGCGGCGAAGCGAGCGGCCTGCGTCAGCTCGCCGGCTTCAGCGGGTGTGAACGGCCGCGGCCCGATCCAGCCGAGCAAAGGCCCATCCGGCCGCGACCCGACGATGTCCTCGTGCACGGGACCGGCCGCGAGCCCAGCGAGCCAGCGCCGGCCGGCATCGCCGCCCGGGCTCGTCGTTTGCGCGGCCGCGAGCCCGTCCGCCACGAATCCCAGGGCCTCGATCACCTCCCCGTTCTCGGCCCGCCACAGCCACGTGCGGCGGGCGATGAGCGGATGCGGCACGGCGAGCGTGAGAGCGCCGCCGGCCAGCGGCAGGCTGTCCGCGACCAGACGTGCGCCGATTTCGGCCAGGAACCGGCCCGGGCCGGGCGAGGCGCTGGATTCATCCACCAGCCAGGCGAGGGGCGCGGGCAGATCCGTCAAAAGGGTGGCACGCCCAAGTCAATCCGACGATATCGAAAGCTGAAAGCCGTCACCTCCCGCCGATGCGGCCGTGCCAGGGGTCCGGACCCGGATCGCGCCCGGCTGCGACCTCGGCCAACCGGTCGAGGTAATGCGCCCAGCCTTCCGCATGGCCGGCGCATTGCCCGGCACTGGGCAGGCCGGTGTGGGTCAGGCGCAAGAGCGTTCCGTCCGGCTGCTCCATCAAGTCGATCTCCACCAGGCTCGATCCCGGCGGTACCTCCTCGCTGCCCTCCCAGCCGAAGCTGTAGGCCAGGCGGTGCACCGGAACCACCTCGCGGAAGGAGCCGCGGGCGAAGCGAGCGCCGGTGACATTGACGAGATAGAGCCCTCCGGGCTGCGGCTCGACCTGGCCCTCCGTTCCCAGCGGATGATCTTCTCCGGGTCGGTCAGGAGGGCAAATACCGCGGCCGGGGGCGCCGGGATATGCGTCTCGCGGCGGACGACGAGGGCCTCTTGCATCGCTCTCCTCCACGCTTGTCAGTCCGGCCCGCCTGCGGCAGACATGGCTCTATGCCTGGGTCCGGGGCTCGCCTCGAAGATAGACCGGCGGAGCCGGCGGCGCTATCGCCGCGGTACGGGTGAGAGGCAAGGAACCGGCGGGACTTCGATCAGGTCGTTTCGGCGGCGATGGTGTCGAGGGTCCGGACGACCTTCTTCCAGCCTTCGCTCATGGCCCTGAACGCCGTTTCGTTCGCGGGAAGAACGAAGCCCGAGTGGACGAGGCGAACACGCGTCCCCTCCGCGAGCCTTGTGAGGGTGAACGTGACGACCGTGTCCAGCCGCGAGCCGTAGCCGACGTTGCTATCGTGCCCGCCCTCCCAGGCATAGGCGAAGCGTTCGTTCGCGATCACCTCCAGCACCTGGCAGTGGATGGTCCCATCCCACGCACCCGCCGGCGTTGTCCGGAAGGTGAAACGCTTGCCCTCAACGGGCTCGAACCCTGTCGGCGCCATCAGCCAGCGGCCGATGAGCTCACCGGTCGTCAGCGCTGTCCAGATCGTTTCCGGCGCATGCGGGAGGATCTCGTCGACCACGATGTCCTGCGTGCCGGCGTTCAGAGAGGTTTCACTCATGGATCGATTTCCTTCAGCAGGGTACGAAGATCGGCGAAGCGCTCGCGCCAGAAGACTCCATAGTGGGTCATCCAATCGGCCAGCGGTGCGAGGCCGCGGGGCTCGGCCCGGTAGTGGACATGCCGGCCCTCGGGGCGCTCGGCAACGAGTCCAGCCCGTTTCAATGCCTTGAGATGCTGGGAGATGGCGCCCTGCGTCACACCGCTTCCGCGGGTCAGCTCGACCACGGTGATTTCGTCGGACCGGATGATCCGCTCGAACACGGCGCGTCGCGTGGGATCGGCAAGTGCGCGCATCACGACATCGATGGAAGCGGCTTCGGTCATGCAAAAACCATTAGCCAATACTGATTGATAAGTCAATACTAATTTATTGGGGTCGACCGATGCCTAGAAGGTCGTTTTCCCGCGCCGCCTCCGCCGGGACCGCCAAGCGCAATCGCGCCCGACATGGCGTTGACGCCGCGCGCCGCACGTGACACCGCAGGGCGCGATGCTCGAGAGATCCGACGCGACCCCTCACCGACCCGGCGACCCGGACCTCCTCGGCGATCCGCTGATCGACGTCGAGCCGGGCGCACGGGCGACACCGGCCGCCGGTGCGCTGGCGCGGCTGATCCTCGGTGCGAGCATCGTGCTGATCTCGCTCAACCTGCGGCCGGTCTTCTCGAGCCTTGCGGCCCTGCTGCCGGAGGTGATGCGCGGCACGGGCGCGAGCCCGGCGACCGCGAGCCTGATGACCACCCTCCCGGTCCTTTGCCTCGGCCTGTTCTCGCCGCTCGCGCCAAAGCTCGCGCAACGGCTCGGGGCCGAGCGCATCGTTCTCGGCTGTCTCCTCGTTCTCGCCGCCGGCACCG
>DATBEH010000051.1:0-4439 GCA_036276175.1 Lichenihabitans sp. | reverse complement strand
ACAATAACGCCGATCGTCTCATCGCGCTGTTGCGCTTCATTGGTCTCGTCACCGGAGGCCGCGTGCACGTTTAATAGCGGCGTTCCCTCATCCGCACAGGATGCTCGTCGCCAGCGTGTTGCGGCTGCTTCTACGGTCGGTGCTGTCCGATCGCAGGAGTGCCGGCATGATCCAACAGGCACGAGGTCCAACGGCTTGCACACAGGTCCACGAGGGTGGGCGCATTTGCGCTTCTCCGTGATCGGCCAGCTGTTGGCGGCGCCACCCGCCAAGGGTGAGCTGAAGGCGGTGATCACGGCGCTCGCCGCCCGCACATGGCAGCATCCGACCACCGGCGATCAGGTCCAGTTCGGCTTCGCGACCATCGAGCGATGGTATTACCGGGCCTTGAAGGAGCGCGCCGATCCGGTCGGCGTGCTCCGCCGCAAGCTGCGCGCCGACGCCGGACAGCAGGTTGCGATCGGCGATGCCGTGCGCCAAGCCGTCCTCGCGCAATTGCCACGCACAAGAGCTGGAGCGTCCAGCTCCATCACGACAACCTGGTCGCGCTGGCCGAAACGAGGCCCGAGCTTAAGCCGGCGCCGTCCTACGCCACGCTGCGCCGGTTCATGAGCCACAATGGCCGCGCCAGGCGGCGGCGCGTGACAGTGCGCCGAACCGACGGCGCCGAGCGCCCCGAGGCCGGCATCGCCGATCGCGAGGTGCGCGGCTACGAGGCTGAGTACGTTAATGGCCTGTGGCACTGGGACTGCCATCACGGTTCGCGCAAGGTGCTCACCGAACGTGGCGAGTGGATGACGCCCATTCTGTTCGGCGTGCTCGACGACAGATCGCGGCTTGCCTGTCACCTGCAGTGGTATCTGGCCGAGACCGCCGAGGTCATCGCGCACGGGCTCAGCCAGGCGTTCCAGAAGCGCGGCCTGCCACGCGCAGCGCTCAGCGACAACGGCGCCGCGATGACGGCGGCGGAGATCACCGAGGGGCTCACCCGTCTGGGCATCCTGCACCACACCACGTTGCCTTACAGCCCCTATCAGAACGCCAAGCAGGAGGCATTCTGGGGCCCGGTCGAGGGCCGGGCTGATCGCCATGCTGGAGCATGTGCCGGACCTGACCTTGAGCTTCCTGAACGAGGCCACCCAGGCCTGGGTCGAGCACGAGTACAACCGCAAACCCCACGCCGAGATCGGCGAGGCGCCGATCACGCGCTTTCTCGCCGGGCCCGATGTCACGCGGCCGTGTCCCGATAGCGATGCGCTACGCCTCGCCTTCACCCGCAGTGCTCATCGCACCCACAGGAAGAGCGACGGCGCCATCGTCATCGTCGGGCGCCGCTTCGAGGCGCCGAACCGTTATCGGCATCTCAACCGCGTCGAGGTCCGCTACGCCGGCTGGAATCTCGGCCTCGTCCATCTCGTCGACGAGCGGACTGGCCACGTGCTGGCGCGCCTCTATCCGCAGGACAAGATCCAGAACGCCAGCGGCCTGCGCCGCTCGCTCGATCCGGTCTCCTCGGCTTCGGCCGCCGCCGCGCCGACGCCGGCAATGCCGGCGTCCACCATCCCGCCCTTGCTGGCGCGGCTGCTCGACCGCTTTTGGCTGGCTTGGTCCCTGAGATGGACTGGGCAGTTGCGGAGCGTTGAACGAAAGTTAAGCCTGATGGTCAAGGTTTCGCCATTATTCCTTGACCTTTTCGGAACTTGAGCTGAAATCCGGCGGCGTCATGACGCGCTGATTCTCGATGGCTCGATCGTCGGACAGACAATCGCCCGGTGCGATGAAGGGAGGGATTGCTGACGGCTTGCCCGTCCGCTCGTGTTAGGGGTTTCCGACGCCGCCCCCTAAGGTCGCGGCTTGACCTGGAAGGAACTGATGACGCAGGCGCTACCCTATCCCGTGAAGACAGGCGATCAGCCGCTTCTCGTGGCCTCGCGGCCAAGCCCGCAGGAGGAGCGCCGCGTCGGCCTTCTCGTCCTCTGCCTTCTGGCGCTCTTCATCGGCGTGTTTACCGGATTCGGGGCGGTGGGGCTGCGCGCGCTGATCGGGTTCATCCACAACGCCTTCTACGGTGGCTTCCTCAGCTTCCACTACAACGCCAACTTCCTCGAAGGACCAAGCCGCTTCGGCGACTTCGTGATCTTGTCGCCGATCATCGGCGGAGTGATCGTCGTCTACCTCGTTCAGCGCTTCGCGCCCGAGGCCAAGGGACACGGCGTGCCCGAGGTGATGGACTCGATCTTCTACGGCGGCGGCGACATTCGCTGGCAGGTCGCGGTCATCAAGTCGCTGGCCTCGGCTTTGTCGATCGGCAGCGGAGCGGCGGTCGGGCGGGAAGGCCCGATCATTCAGATCGGTGCGGCGCTGGGTTCGGCCTTCTCCCAGGCGATCGGGCTCTCGACCTGGCAGAAGGTGACGCTGCTCTCCGCCGGCGCCGGCGCCGGCATTGCGGCGACTTTCAACACGCCGCTCGGCGGCGTTTTGTTCGCGCTCGAAATCCTGCTGCCCGAGGTCTCCAACCGGACCTTTCTTCCGGTCGTGGTCGCGACCGGCGCCGCGACATTGATCGGCAGAATCCTGATCGGGCCGGACCCGGCCTTCATCGTTCCCGAGATTCAGTTTCCGCTGGCGCAGTCCTTCAGCTTCGAGGAGGGGCTGGCGTTCGTGAATCTCGGCGTCCTGTGCGGAGTCGCCGCATGGGCATTCATTCGCCTGCTCGTGGTCATGGAAGACAATTTTCCGCGTCTGCCGGGCGGCGCCTACGTGCAAAACGTCGTCGGCATGGCGGCGGTCGGCCTCATGATGGTCGTGCTCACCCGCGCCTTCGGCCATTCCTATATCGACGGCGTCGGCTACGGCGTCATTCAGTCGGTGCTCAACGACCAGATGACCGCAGCCGGTTTGCTCGGGCTGCTGTTTTGCCTGAAGCTTCTCGCCACCGCGATCAGCCTCGGCTGCGGGGCCTCGGGCGGCATCTTCTCGCCGTCGCTCTTTCTCGGCGCGACGCTCGGCGCCGCCTTCGCCGCCGTCGCCGGCCTCCTCTTTCCTCATGCGGGCCTGACCGCTCCGTCGGCGGCGATCGTCGGCATGGCTGCAGTCGTCGGCGCCGGAACGGGCGCCGTCATGACGGCGATCATCATGGTGTTCGAGATGACGCGCGATTACGCGATCATCGTCCCGGTCATCGTCGCCGTCGCGGTAGCGGCGGGCGTCAGACGCTGGCTGATCGGCGAAACGATCTACACCGTCAAGCTTCGTCACCGCGGCCACCACATCCCCAAGGAGCGCCGCATGAATCTCTACCTGGTGAAGCAGGCGCAGGACATCATGGAGCGCCGGTTCATCCTGGCGAAGGCCGGCACGACGCTGAACGAAGCGGTCGACGCCGAAGTGGAGGACGATCTGCGCGCCATCGTCGTCGAGCGGGAGGGACGCATCGTCGGTCTCGTTAACCCGCGATCGGGCCTCTGGCGGGAGGCGCGAACCAATCCGACCGCGCTCGTCGACCGGTTCGTCGAAAAGCGCCCCGCTCTTTGCCGCGACACCGACCTCCTGAGCCTCGCGCTGGTGCGGCTGAAACGTCATCGGTCCGGCGCAGCGATCGTGTTTCACGGCGACGGCCGGCCGAAGGCGAGCGACGTCGTCGGCGTCATCACCAAGCGGGCGATCGCCGACGCGGTCATCGAAGACGTCTCGGATTGAGCGACATGGAGGTGGGCGCGGTTCCCGAGTCCCTTCTCCCCGCTTGCGGGGAGAAGGTTAGGATGAGGGGCTGGGCGAGCACCTGCTGCGGCCAATCGCCTTGCCCCTCACCCTGCCCTCTCCCCGCAAGCGGGGCGAGGGTTCTCCTGATCTCTACTCTGGACTCACAGTGCTCGATCCACCGAGCGTCGCAAGAATTGTCTGCAACACCCCGTCGAGACTCCGATAGACGTCTTCGTTGACGAACCTCACGACATGGTAACCTTGTGCGCGCAGAAACTCCGTCCGGCGGGCATCGTGGATAAGCTCCGCGTCGGCGGAATGGGTCGTGCCGTCGATTTCGTTGATCAGCTTTTCGTCCCCGCAGACGAAGTCGGCGAAATAGGGTCCGATCGGCTCCTGGCGAACGAATTTGAAGCCGCCGCAAGCGGGGAGAAGAGACTCTCTCCTCCTACAGGCTCGGCAGGTCGAGCCCCTTCTCCCGGGCGCATTCGATCGCGGTCTCGTAGCCCGCGTCGGCGTGGCGCATGACGCCGGTCGCCGGGTCGTTCCAGAGCACCCGCTCGATCCGGCACGCGGCCTCGGGCGTGCCGTCGCAGACGATCACGACGCCGGCGTGCTGGGAAAAGCCCATGCCGACGCCGCCGCCGTGGTGCAGCGACACCCAGGTCGCGCCCGAGGCGCAGTTCAGAAGCGCGTTCAGCATCGGCCAGTCGGAGACGGCGTCCGAGCCGTCCTTC
>DATBEH010000050.1:0-20008 GCA_036276175.1 Lichenihabitans sp. | reverse complement strand
CGACATCGTTCCGCCGAGCGGCGAGACGATCCTCGTGCCCTTCACCAAGGCCTTCGTGCCGACGGTGGACATTGCGTCGCGCCGCGTCGTCGTCGCCCCCGGCGCCCTCGGCGGGGACGACGACGGCGATCAAGCGGAATTAGCCTGATGGCGTGGCGCGCCGCCGTCCTGACGCTGTTCCCGGAGATGCTCCCGGGCCCGCTCGGCCTGTCGCTGGCCGGCGACGGCCTGAGGCGCGGCTTGTGGGCCTGCGAGGCCATCGACATCCGGCCCTTCGGTCTCGGCCGGCACCGCGCCGTCGACGATACGCCCGCGGGGGGTGGCGCCGGCATGGTGATGCGCGCCGACGTTCTGGCGACCGCGGTGGACGCCACGATCGTTCCGGGCGACGCACGCCCGCGCCTGCTGATGAGCCCGCGCGGGACACCGCTCACCCAGGCTAGGGTGCGGGCGCTCGTCGCGGGGACCGGCGCCGTCATCCTGTGCGGGCGCTTCGAGGGTGTCGACGAGAGGCTGATCGAGGCGCGCGGCTTCGAGGAGGTCTCGATCGGCGATTTCGTCCTGTCGGGTGGCGAGGTCGCGGCCCTGGCGCTGCTCGACGCCTGCATTAGGCTGATCCCCGGCGTGATGGGCAAAGACGCCTCTGGCCTCGACGAGAGCTTCGAGGGCGGGCTCCTCGAATATCCGCATTATACGCGGCCGCGCGTCTTCGAGGGGCGGGAGATTCCGCCCGTGCTGCTCGGCGGCGACCACGCGCGGATCGCCGAGTGGCGACGCGCCGAGGCCCTGCGTCTGACGCGCGAGCGCCGGCCGGACCTTGTCGAGCGGCGCGACGCCGATCAGAGCCCGTCGAACAGCGCCGTCGACAGGTAGCGCTCGGCGAAGGAGGGAATGATGATGACGATCTTCTTGCCTTCCATGCCGGGGCGGCAGCCGATCTCCAGCGCCGCCGCGACCGCCGCGCCCGACGAGATGCCGACCGGAATGCCCTCGAGCCGCGCCACGAGCCGCGCCGTCTCGAAGGAGGTCTGGTTCGACACGGTCACGACTTCGTCGATGACCTCGCGGTCGAGGATGGAGGGCACGAAACCGGCGCCGAGCCCCTGGATCTTGTGCGGCCCCGGCTGGCCGCCCGACAGCACCGGCGAATCCTCGGGCTCGACCGCCACGATCCGCACGCCGGGCCGGCGCGCCTTGAGTACCGGACCGACGCCGGTGATGGTGCCGCCCGTCCCGACCCCGGAAACGAAGACGTCGACCTCGCCGCCGGTGTCGGTCCAGATCTCCTCGGCGGTAGTGCGGCGGTGGATGTCCGGATTGGCCGGATTGTCGAACTGCTGCGGCATCACCGCGCCCGGCGTCGCGTCGACGATCTCCTGCGCCTTGGCGATCGCCCCCTTCATGCCGTTCGGCGCGGGCGTCAGCACCAGTTCGGCGCCGAGCAGCACCAGCATCTTGCGGCGCTCGATCGACATCGATTCGGGCATGACCAGCACGAGCTTGTAGCCGCGCGCCGCCGCCACGAAGGCCAGCGCGATGCCGGTATTGCCCGAGGTGGGCTCGACGAGCGTGCTGCGGCCCGGCGCGATGCGGCCGGCCTTCTCCATCGCATCGATCATGGAGACGCCGATCCGGTCCTTGACGCTCGCCAGCGGGTTGAAGAACTCGAGCTTGGCGAGGAGTTCGGCCTTGCAGCCTTTCTCGGCGGCGATCCGCTTCAGCCGCACGATGGGCGTCTGGCCGATCGTGTCGGTGATGGACTCGTAGATACGGCCGCGTGCGGGCGCCTGGGCCTGTTCGGCCGCGCCGGCGGAGACGGGTTGGGACATGACGTTCTCCTCGCGTGATGGATTGAGGCGACGGATAACATAATCCAGCGTCAAGGTCGACATTAGAGACGCCGGTGACTCCGAGAGCCTACGCAATGCTTCGCGTCAGGGCCGCCATGCGAGATTCGGTCCGTCCGGCTCTCGCCCGTCCGCCGTAGCGACAGGCGCCGGCCAGCCGTATTGGGCTTCAGGGCAATGGCATTGGAAAGCACGTGCAGGATCTGGCGCTGCTTTCGTTCCGGTTCCGGGGAGGGAAAATCCAGCTCAAAAGCCCAAATGCGATCCCCCTGATTGGGCGCTCCGGTGTTCTGTCGCTCTGGTGTTCTTGACAGCGTCCGTCTACGACGATAGCCTCCGATAAAACGTTTTATGGGAGGATCCGGCTACGGCCGGAGGCTAATCGTTTGGATCGGACACGCCCCGTCTCGATAAGAATGGTCGCCGAGCGCGCGGGAGTCTCGACCGCGACGGTCTCGAACGTGCTGAACGGCAAGCCGACGGTCTCGAAAGGCTTCATCGCGCAGGTGCGGGCGGCCGTGGACGAGCTTGGCTACGTGGCCGACAGCAATGCGTCGCGATTGCGCTCGGGCCGGCATTCGCTGGCTGGCGTCGTGGTGCCCGACCTCTCCAACCCGATGTTTGGTGCCTTCGTCTCGACGCTGGAACATCTGGCGCGCGACGACGGCTTCGACCTTCTCGTGGTGAGTTCCGCCAATGCGCCCGAACAGGAGGCGGAGCGGCTGAAGTCGATCCGCTCGTGGCGGCCCGCGGGCCTCATCGTCATTCCGTGCGACGGCGCCTTTTCGGCGCGCCTGCCGAAGGGCGGCAACCCGCCGATCGTGGTCGCCGACCGCATCCCGGACGACGGCGCTTTCGACCTCGTGGCGGTGGACAACGCCCGTTCGGCCGGTGCCGTCACCTCGCATCTCGCGCAAGGCGGCCATCGCTCCTGCCTCGTCGCCGGCAGCACGCTCGCCATCAGCAACGTGCGCGAGCGGTGGGACGGCGCAGCCGCCGCGGCGGGGGCGATGACGATGGCGATGATCGAGCTCGGGCTCGATCCCGCGGCGATCCGCCGGCGATTGCATGAGCGCCTGAGGCAAGCGCCGCGTCCCGAGGCGCTGTTCACGCTCGATCACGTCACGACGCTCGTGGCCTTCCAGGTGCTCTCCGAACTCGGCCTGTCGATCCCCCGCGACATCGCCTTCGCGAGCTTCGACGAGACGGAATGGATGCGCCTGGTGACGCCGCCGGTCACGGCCGTCCGCCAGCCGGTCGAGGCCATGGCGCAGGCCGCCTGGGCGCAGCTGATGCGCCGCATGGCGGGCGACGCCGCCCCGCCCCAAACACTGCGCCTATCGTGCGCCATCGAGATCCGCGGCTCGACGCTGCGGCCGTCAGGCCAGCCGCGCACCGCGGCGGCCTGATCCATAAGACGAAGCCAGGGAGGACAGCGATGATTGTGACGCGACGTACATTGCTCGGAACGATGGGCAGCGGTGCCCTCGTCGGCGCCTTCGGCATGCCGGCCGCCTTCGCCGACGCCAAGGAGCCGCAGGTCGGCATCGTGGTGAAGATCGGCGGCATCCCGTGGTTCAACGCCATGGAGGTGGGGATCAAGAAGGAGGCGCCGGTGGTCAAGGCCAATGCCTGGATGATTGGCCCGACCCAGGCGGATGCGGCGCAGCAGGTGCGCGCCATCGAGGACCTCATCGCCCGCAAGGTCGACGTGATCGGCGTCGTGCCGAACGATTCGGCGGCGCTGGTGCCGGTGCTCGAACGCGCCAAGGCGGCTGGCATCAAGGTCATCTCCCACGAAGGCCCGGACCAGAAGGGCAACGACTGGGACTTCGAGCTCACCACCATCCAGGCCTATGGCGAGAAGCACATGGACCTGCTGGCCCAGCAGATGGGCGAAGCCGGCAAGTACATCGTCTACGTCGGCTCGCTGACCGTGCCGCTGCACAACGCCTGGGCCGATGCCGCCATCGCCTACCAGAAGCAGAAATATCCCAAGATGGAGATGCTCGGCGACCGGTTCGGGGTGGCCGAGAGCCTCGACGAGTCGATCAAGACCACGCAGGACCAGTTGCGCGCCCATCCCGACCTCAAGGGCATCCTGACCTTCGGCTCGCAGGGACCCATCGGCGCCGCGAAGGTGCTCGACGACCGCGGCAAAGCGAAGTCGATCGCGCTGGTCGGTGGCTTCTCGCCCGGCCAGGGTCAGAAATACGTGATGAACGGCACCATTCGCGGCGGCTTCATCTGGAACCCGATGACCGCCGGCGAGGTCTTCGTGCAGCTCGCCAGCATGCTCGCCGCCGGCAAGCAGCCGACCGACGGCATGGAGCTCGTCGACGTCGGCCCGGTGAAGGTCTTCCCGGACAAGCGGTTGATCCAGGCGCAGAAGCTCGAATCGCTCGACAAGGAGAACATCGCGAGGCTGGTCGCGCTGGGCCTCTGACGCGAGACCCTTCTCCCGCAAGCGGGAGAAGGGAAAACGTTCCAATCCTCGCAACTGTTCGCATGACCGACCCCGCCCCCTTTCTCCGCCTCACCGGCATCTCGAAGCGCTTCGGCGGCGTCAAGGCGCTCGACGACATCGACTGGGACGTCCGCGCGGGCGAGGTGCATTGCCTCGTCGGCGAGAACGGCTGCGGCAAGTCGACCCTCATCAAGATCGTGGCGGGGGTGCATCCGCCGAGTGCCGGCGCCGTCGAGATCGAAGGGCAGCCGGTTCTGCCGCTGACGCCCGGCCGGGCGCGGGCGCTCGGCATCCAGGTGATCTTCCAGGACCTGTCGCTCTTCCCCAACCTCACCGTCGCCGAGAACATCGGCATCGAGAGCCATCTCGCCGGCCTCGCGCGTCCGGTCTCCTTCGGCCGCATGCGCGCCCTCGCGCAGGCGACGCTGAAGCGGCTCGACTTCAGGCTCGACCCCGGCGCCACCGTGTCGGATCTCTCCGTCGCCGAGCGCCAGATCGTCGCCATCTGCCGTGGCCTCGCGGCGGAGGCCAGGCTGATCTTCATGGACGAGCCGACGGCCTCGCTGACCCGCGCCGAGGTCAGGAGCCTGCTCGCCATCGTGGCGCGGCTGAAGGCGGACGGCATCGCGGTCGTCTTCGTGTCGCACCGGCTCGACGAGGTGGTCGAGATCGCCGAGCGCATCACCGTGATGCGCGACGGCCGCAAGGTCGGCACCTGGCCGGTCGCCGAGGTCGACCAGCGCCGCATCGGCAACCTGATGACCGGCCTCGACATTTCCCACGCGGTGGTGGCCCGCGACATGACGGAGGCGCCGCCGCTCCTCGACGTCGAGGGTCTGACCCGCGAGGGCGACTACGCGGACGTCAGCTTCGTCCTGCGGCGCGGCGAGGTGCTCGGCATCACCGGCCTTCTCGGCGCCGGCCGGACCGAGCTCGCCTTGACGCTCTTCGGCATGACCCGCCCCGAGCGCGGCACCATCGAGCTCGACGGCAAGCCGCTCGACCTCAAGTCGAACCGCGACGCGGTCGAGGCGGGCATCGCCTATGTATCGGAAGACCGGTTGGGACTCGGCGTCATCCTCAAGCAGTCGATCGAGGACAATATCGTCCTGGCGGTGCTGAAGAGCCTGCGCGGCAGCTTCGGGCTCATCCCCGGCGGCCGGCGCAAGGCGCTCGCCGCCGAATGGGTGGAGCGTCTCGCCATCAAGATCGGCGGCCTCGACCGGCCGGTCGGGACGCTGTCGGGCGGCAACCAGCAGCGCGTCGTGCTGGCCAAGTGGCTCGCCGCTCGTCCCAAGGTGCTGATCCTCGACAGCCCGACCGTCGGCGTCGACATCAAGAACAAGAAGGGCATCTACGACGTCGTGGCGGCGCTCGCCCGCGACGGCGTCGGCGTGATCCTGATTTCGGACGAGGTGCTGGAGATCTTCGCCACCTGCGACCGGGTGCTCCACATGCGCGCCGGCCGCATCGTCGAGGCGGCGGTCCCCGGCCGGCTCAGCGAGCACGACCTCGAGGAGCGCATCTATGCGTGAGGCTGAGAGCCTATGGCGGAAGCTGGGGTCTTCACCGGCCGCTCATGCCCGCGAAAGCGGGGATCCGGGCCGGGGTGAAGGCCTTCGGTCGACCTTTCACGCTGGATTCCCGCTTTCGCGGGAACGAGCGGCCTCAGAATCGCCATGACGGCCTCCGCCTCGCTCCTCGCTCGCCTGCAACGCCGGCCGGAGGCCTGGCTGCTGGCGGTCATCGTCGTCGTCGGCACCGTCTTCGGGATCTTCGCGCCCGGCTTCCTGACCCTCGCCAACCTGGTCGACCTGCTCGAGACCTATTCGGTCCAGGCCATCATGGCGATGGGGCTCTTCGTCGTGCTGGTCTCGGGCGGCATCGACATCTCCTTCGCGGCGACCGCCTCGGTCGCCCAATATGTGGCGGTGCTGCTGGCGACCCGGGCCGGCATGCCGGGCATCCTCGCCATCGGCGCGGGCCTCGCGATCGGCACCGCGCTCGGCTGCATCAATGCGGCGCTGATCCACTTCGTGCGCATCACCTCGATCATCGCCACCATCGCCATGATGAGCGTGACCTTCTCGATGCTCATGTATTTCTCGGGCGGCAAGTCGATCTACAACCTGCCCGACTGGTGGAGCAATCGGATCACCTTCTGGCAGACGGAGGATTCCGCCGGCAACCTGACCCGCATCACCCTGCCGATCGTCCTGATGGTCGTTGCAGCGCTCCTGACCTGGCTCATGATGACGCGCACCGCCGCAGGCCGGCAGCTCTACGCCATGGGCGGCAATCCGGAGGCGGCACGGCGCATCGGCGCCAATATCGGGCGCCTGCATTTCGTCGCCTATGGCTTTCTCGGCTTCATGGCGGCGGTCGGCGGCCTGCTGCAGGCGCACCGGGTCGGCGAGAGCGTGCCGAACGCCATGTACGGCACCGAACTCTCTGTCCTGTCAGCCGCGGTACTGGGCGGCGCCAGCCTGACTGGCGGCATCGGCACCGTGCCGGGCGTGCTGCTCGGCATCGTGCTCCTGGCGATGCTGCAGAACGGGCTCAACCTCCTCGGCGTCTCGTCCTATTTCTTCCAGATCGTCATCGGCCTGACGATCCTGATCTCCACCTCGGTCACGGTGATGAGCGCGCGCCAGCGCCGCCGCCATCGCAACCCGAGCCGGGCGCTCGCCACCCCCGATCGGGCGACCGCCCGTGGCTGACCTGTCGACCACGTCCCTCGACACCGGCCTCAAGGGGATGATGGGTCGGTTGCGCGGCGGCCTGCCGGGCGGATCGCCGGGGCTCGTCGCGCTCTTCGTCGTTCTCGTGCTGATCTTCTCGGCCGTGATCCCGGGCTTCGCCAGCTTCGGCACGTTGCAGTCCTTCATGCTGCAGCTGCCGCTGCTGGGCTTGCTGTCGCTCGCCATGGTGGTGCCGCTGATCACCGGCGGGCTCAACCTCGCCATCATCGCGACCACCAACCAATGCGCGCTGCTCATGGTCTTCATCATGAAGAGCCTGCTGGCACCCGGCGCCTCCGGCGGCGCGGTCCTCGGCGTGATCGTGCTGGCGCTCGTCGCGGGCCTCGCGCTCTGCGTCCTGATCGGCCTCGTGACCGGCGCGCTCGTCGCCTATACGGGCGTGCATCCCATCCTGGTGACGCTCGGCACCAAGTCGCTGATCGACGGGATCAGCGTCTATCTGACGCGCGGCGAAGCGCTCTCCGGCATTCCACCCGCCTATGCGGCGGTCGGCAACGCCTCGGTGCTCGGCATGCCCGTCACCTTCCTGATCCTCGTCGTCATGGCCGGCCTCCTCGGCCTGATCCTGCGCCGCACGCCCTTCGGCATCTCCTGCGCCATGATCGGCTCGAACATCGAGGCCACCCGCTATTCCGCCGTCGACACGCGGCGCGTGCTGGTCGGCGTCTACACGCTGTCGAGCCTGATGTGCTTCGTTGCGGCAGCGGTGTCGCTCGCCATCTTCAATTCGGCCAGCCCCGATTACGCGCAATCCTACCTTCTCGTCACGATCCTTGCGGCGGTGCTCGGCGGGGTCGACCCCTTCGGCGGCTTCGGCAAGGTCTCGGGGCTGATGCTGGCGCTGGCGATCCTCCAGGTCATCTCGTCGGGCTTCAACCAGTTCGGGCTGAGCCCCTATCTCACCGCCGCCATCTGGGGCCTCGTGCTGATCGCCGTGATGACGGTGCAGACGATCCGGCCCTACCTGCCCTGGCCGGGCCGGGCGCGCTGACCCAAACGGAGACGCATCGTGACCAGCATGTATCGCCAGGCTCTGGACGAACTCAACGCCGTCCTCGACAGAGTCGACGACGCGGCCGTCGACCGTGCGGTGGCTACCATCGCCGCTGCGAAACATGTCGCGGTGTTCGGCGGCGGTCGCGAGGGGCTGCAGATCCGAGGGCTGGCCATGCGGCTGTTCCATCTCGGCCGCTCGGTGTCGGTCACAGGCGACATGACCACCCCGGCGCTCGGCCAGGGCGACCTCTTCCTCGTCACCTGCGGCACAGGGGAGATCTCGACGGCCGTGGCGCTCGTCGGCGTCGCCAAGGCCGCCGGCGCCAAGGTGCTCGTGATCACGGCCCAGCCGCAAGGGCGCGTGCCCAAGATGGCCGACGAGGTGCTGGTCCTGCCGGCCCAGACCATGGCCGACGACCAGGGGACGGCCGTGTCGCTCCTGCCCATGGGCTCGGTCTTCGAGGGCGGCCTTTTCCTGCTGTTCGAGGTGATGATCCTGAAGCTCAAGACCAAGCTTGGCGTCTCGGCCGAGGCGATGCGCGCCAACCATACGAACCTCGAATGAGCACGGTCGCGGTCTTCGACGTCGGCAAGACCACCCTCAAGCTGATGGCGGTCACGCCCGACGGCGGCCTCCTCGAGACGCTCTCGGCATCGAACCCGGTTCTGCCCGCTCCGCCCTATCGTCATCACGATCTCGCGGCGATGGAGGACTGGCTTCTCGACGGTCTCGCGGCGCTCGGCCGGCGCCACGACATCGAGGCGATCGTCACCTGCGGCCACGGGTCGGGCGGCATGCTGGTCGACGACGATCGCGCGCTCATGCCGATGATCGACTACGAGCAGGCGCCGCCTGCGGCCGTCGACGCCGAATACCGGCGGATCGCCGGCTCGTTCCGCGAGCGCGGCAGCGCCATCATGCTCGGCACCGCCCACATGGCCCGCCAGATGCTGTGGCTCGAACGCGAATGGCCGACGACCTTCGACCGTGCCAGAGCCTATCTGGCCAACCCGCAATATTGGGCTTGGCGTCTGTCGGGCGTGATGGCCTCCGAGGTGGCCAGCATGGCGGCCCAGTCCCATCTCTGGTGCCCGGCGGACCGGCGGCCGGCGAAGCTCCTCGCCCACAAGGGCTGGGCGCGGCTGATGCCGTCCTACCGGCCGGCCTGGGCCACGCTCGGACCGCTCAAGCCGGACCTTGCCGCCCGGACCGGCCTGCCTGCTGGCACGCGGGTGCTGAACGGCATCCATGATTCATCGGCCAACCTCTACCGCTATCAGGCGGCGGGCCTCGCCGACATGACGGTGGTGTCGACCGGCACCTGGATCGTGGCGATCAGCGACCGGCCCGGGCCCGATTTCGGCATCGAGCAGCCGGGCCTCTGCTGCAACGCCGATGTCCACGGCAACCCGCTGCCCGGCATGCTCTCGATGGGCGGGCGCGAGTTCAGCGCGGTGGCGGGCGGCGCCAAGGGGCCGGCATCGCGCGATCGGCTCGCGCGGCTCATCGCGAGCGACACCATGGCGCTGCCCGCCTTCAGCGGCGACGACGGCCTGTTTCCCGGCAGTGCCAGGCAGGGCGTCATCGAGGGTCCGCTGGCCGACGATCCCGCGAGCCGCTTCAGCCTCGCGGTCCTCTATGCGGCGCTGCTGACCGACCGCTGTCTCGACGCCGTCGAGACATCGACGATCGTGCTCGACGGCAGCTTCGTCCGCGAGCCGCTTTTCGGCGCCATCGTGGCGGCGCTGCGACCGCAAAGGCGCGTCGTCGTCAATCTCGATCAGTACGGCACCGTCACGGGGGCGGCGCTGCTCGCCACGCACGAGACGCGGCCCTCGCCCGCGACCATCGACCTCGAAACCCCGCCCGCCCTCGCTCTTCCGGAGCTTCGCGCCTATCGCGAGCGCTGGCGGGCGCGGGCCAATACCAGGAGACTCAAGTGAGCACCTACAACGATCTGACCGCACGGCAGGAGATGGTGAAGACCTGCCGCCGCATGAATGCCAGCGGCATCAACCAGGGCACCGCCGGCAACCTCTCGCTGCGCAATCCGCAGGGCTTCCTGCTGACGCCGACCTCGCTGCCCTACGACGAGATGGAGCCGGAGGATCTCGTGCAGATGAGCTTCGAGGGAACCTACGAGGGCCGCCGCCGGCCGTCGTCCGAATGGCGCTTCCACCGCGACATCCTGCAGAACCGACAGGACATCGACGTCGTGCTGCATTGCCATTCGGTCTATGCCACGACGCTCGCCTGCCATCACAAGACGATCCCGAGCTTCCACTACATGACGGGCGTCGCCGGCGGCACCACCATCCGCTGCGCCAAATATGCCACCTTCGGCACCCAGGCGCTGTCGGACAATGCGATCGAGGCCCTCGAGGGCCGGCTCGCCTGCCTGCTGGGCCAGCACGGCCAGATCTCGCTCGGCAAGACGCTCGCCTCGGCGCTCGCGCTCGGCATCGAGGTCGAGACCATATCGCGCCTCTACGTCCAGGCACTCACGCTCGGCGAACCGCCGACCCTCTCCGATGAGGAGATGGACCGTGTCATCCGGCAGATGAAGAACATGAGCTACGGCCAGGCGCCGGACCTCGAGGGCGTCAACGACACGGCGCGACCGAAGGCGCCCTGACGAGACTCAGCTTCGCCGCTCGACGGTGAAGCGCGCCGCCTCGGCCAGCATGCCGGTGCGGACGCGCCCGCCGAGCGATGCCAGCGCGGCTTCCGCCTCGACGGCGAGCGCGTCGCGGCGGGCCTTGGCGGCCTCGAGCCCCAGCGCCGAGACCAGCGTGCCCTTGTTGCGGCCCGCATCCTTGCCGGCCGCCTTGCCGAGGGTGGCGGCGTCGCTCTCCGTGTCGAGGATGTCGTCGGCGACCTGGAAGGCGGCGCCGAGCGCCCGGCCGTAGCGGGCGAGCGCCGCGCGACCGTCGGCATCCGCCCCGCCCAGGATGGCGCCGGCCTCCACCCCGAAGAGTAGCAGCGCACCCGTCTTCATCGCCTGCAATTGCATCACGGCTTCGGCTCCGAGCGGTGTCGCGGCCTTCTCGGCTTCGAGGTCGAGCGCTTGGCCGCCGGCCATGCCGCCGAGTCCGCCGGCCCGGGCCAGCCCGAGCACCAGCGCGCTGCGCACCGCGGGATCCGGATGGGTCGCTTCGTCGGCCAGCACGTCGAACGCATAGGTCAGCAGCGCGTCGCCCGCCAGGATCGCGGTCGCCTCGTCGAACTTGACATGCGCCGTGGGGCGGCCACGGCGCAGGTCGTCGTCGTCCATGGCCGGCAAATCGTCGTGGACCAGCGAGTAGCAATGCACCATCTCGAGAGCCGCGCCGGCCCTGAGCACCCCCTCGCCTTCGACGCCCAAAGCCCTTGCCGTCTCGACCACGAGGAAGGGCCGCAGCCGCTTGCCGCCGCCGAGCGTCGCATAGCGCATGGCCTCGAGCAGCCGCGCCGGCCGGGCGACCTCGCCCGCGAACGCATGGGCGGAGAGAAGCCTCTCCAGCGTCGCCTCGATCTCGCCGGCGACGGTCCTGAGCCGGCGCGCAAATTCCTCCGCTGAGGCGTCCCTCGACATGCGATCTCCCCAACTATGCGCAATACTGGCTCGTGGCTTAGGGCGGTCCCACGCGGCGGGTCAAGCGCCACGGTAGCGGAGGACCGCGAGTTGCGTGTCGCTCGTGGTACGCCGGTCGATCAGCGCGTAGCCGTCGGGCGGCGTTATGTCGGCCGCGCCCGCTTCCTCCAGGATGCAAAGCGCTCCCGCCGTGAGCCAGCCGCCACCGGCAAGCGCCGCGAGCGCGGCCGGGCCGAGATCGCGCCCATAGGGCGGGTCGAGGAAGGCGAGGCCAAAGGGCTCGACCGCCGCCGCACCGAGCTTCGTCGCATCGCGCCGAAAGATGCGGCAGAGGCCGGCGACGCCGAGCGCCTCGACGTTCTCACGGATCAGCGCCCGCGCCTCGGCGCCATCCTCGACGAACAGAGCGAAGGCCGCGCCGCGCGACAGGGCCTCGAGGCCGAGCGCGCCCGTTCCGGCGAAGAGGTCGATGACGCGCGCCCCGGCGACCGGATCGCCGTAGGCGTGGGCCAGGATGTTGAACAGCGCCTCGCGCAGGCGGTCCGCCGTCGGCCGGATCGAGGCCGAGGAGGGGCCGCGCAGACTGCGACCCTTGAAGGTACCGCCGATGATTCGCAAGGATCAGGCCTCAGCCGCGCCTGCCGCCGCCCTGCGGCTTGCCGCTGCCACGTGGGCCGCCACCGCCGTGCGGCTTGCCGCTGCCGCGCGGACTGCCCCCTTTGGCCGGGCCGCTGCGCGGCCTGTCGCCGCCTTGCGGCCTGCCCGGAAGGCCGCCGCTCGGCCGGTCCTTGTAGCCGAAGCTGCGCGCGGGTCCGACCTTTACCTTGGAAGCCCCGCCGAATTTGCGCTCCGTCCCGGCGCGCGAGGCGTCGCTCTGACGTGCGGCGCCTTGCCGCCGCGGCGCCTCGCCACGCTCGCCGCCGACCGGGACATTCGAGCCGTCCCTTCGGTCCTCGCGGCCACGGCGCGGCGTGTCATAGGCGTCGCTACGCCCCGGTCGTCGCGGTGCCTCGCCTCGCCCACCACCGGCCGGGACATTCGAGCCGCCCCTTCGGTCCTCGCGGCCACGGCGCGGCATGTCATAGGCGTCGCTACGCCCCGGTCGTCGCGGTGCCTCGCCACGCCCACCACCGGCCGGGGAATTCGGGCCGTCCCTTCGGTCCTCGCGGCTGCGGCGCGGCGTGTCATAGGCGTCGCTGCGCGCCGGTCGTCCGGGCCGCGACGCGCCGCCTGCCTGGTCCCGGTTTTCCCGCGAGAAGCGGCGGGCGTTGCGCGTGTCGGGTTCCGCCGTCCTGGGCGCGGTGGAGGACACGCGTTCGACCTTGACGGCGCGACCCTTGCGGTCGGCGGTCGCGCTGCGTTCCGTCCGCCGGCGGCCCTCCGTCGCGTCCTCCTTGCGGGCGGCGCGCAGGGCCGACACATGGGCGCGAGCGCCCGGCACCGGCCGCTCCGTCCGCAGCGGTTCGGGTCGCGCCACGTCATGGGCATTCCGGCGCGACGCGGCTTGCGGCCATTCTTCGAGCTCGATCCCGGCCTGGCGTGCGAGGGTCTCGCCGAGTTGGTCGCGCAGCACCCGCGAGCGGACCTCGATCACCGTGCCGACCGGCTGCTCGCCGAGCTGGAAAGGCCCGAACGAGATGCGGATCAGCCGCGTCACCGCGAGCCCCAGATGTTCCAGCACCCGCTTGATCTCGCGGTTCTTGCCCTCGCGCAGCCCCAGCGTGAGCCAGGCATTGGCGCCTTGCACGCGGTCGAGCTTGGCGTCGATCCCCGCGTAGTCGACGCCGTCGATCGTCACGCCTTGAGCGAGCGCATCGAGCGCCGCCGGCGCGACCTCGCCGTTGGCGCGCACGCGGTAGCGGCGCAGCCACCCGGTCGCGGGCAGCTCGAGCAGGCGCGCCAGGCCGCCGTCGTTGGTGAGCAGCATCAGGCCTTCGGTATTGATGTCGAGCCGCCCGACCGTGACGAGACGCGGCAGGCCTTCCGGCAGCACGTCGAAGATGGTCTGGCGCGCTTCGGGATCGCGTGCCGTGGTGACGACGCCGCGCGGCTTGTGGAACAGGAACAGCCGGGTCGGCTCGCGTTGCGGCAGCGGCATGCCGTCGATGGTGATGCGGTCGGCCGGCCCGACGTTCAAGGCCGGGCTGGCGATGACGGCGCCATTGACCGCGACGCGCCCGGCGGCGATCCAGGTCTCGGCGTCGCGCCGCGAGCAGAGCCCGGCGCGGGCCATGATCTTGGCGATGCGGGCGTCGTCGCGCGGCTCGACCGCCTGAGGCGCGGCGCGACCCGGCTTCATTGGCGCGCCGCTCGGGCGGCGATCGGGTCTGCGCGGGCCGGTCGGTCGGGCGGCCCTGCCGTCATGGCGGTTGTCGTCGGTCATGCGCCGTGATAGCAGGCCGCGCGCCGAAACGGGAGGGTCCCGGCATCGTGGATCGCAACCAAACGCCGGATCCGTTCGGTTTCGCCTTGGCCGAGGCGCGCGCCGCGGGGGCACGCGGCGAGGTGCCGGTCGGCGCCGCAGTGATGCGAGGCGACGACATGCTGGCCGTCGCCGGCAACCGGACCCTGGAATTGCGCGATCCGACCGCGCACGCGGAGATGCTCGCGATCCGGGCCGCCTGCGCGGCGCTCGGGTCGGAGCGGCTCGCCGGCTGCGATCTCTACGTCACGCTCGAGCCCTGCACCATGTGCGCCGCCGCGATCGCCTTCGCCCGCCTGCGGCGCCTCTATTACGCGGCCCCCGACCCCAAGGGCGGCGGCGTCGAGCATGGGCCGCGCTTCTTCGCGCAGCCGACCTGCCATCACGCGCCGGAGGTCTATGGCGGCATCCGGGAACGCGAGGCGGCGATGCTGCTGCGCGATTTTTTCGCCGCGCGCCGGTGAGCCCGCGTCCCGTTCCGTCTTACCTTCGCCTCGGCCGCGACGCCTGGGCCACGGCCCAGAGGGTTCGCACGGCGTGGTCCGGGGCGAGGCGTGGGTCGCGGCGGAGCTGTCCGATGGTCTCGCCGAGCCGCACCACCATTCGGGCCAGCGCCTCCGCGCCGAAGTCCGCGAGCTGCCGCTCCACGGCGGCCTTGCGGCGCGGCGACAGGCCTCCGCGAAACGGCGCCCCCTCGCCCGATAGCTTGGCCTTGTGCAGCATCACGGCATGGCGGAGCGCCGCGCCGAGAAGGAGCCCGGCCTCGACGGGGCCGAGATGCAGCCTGCTTGCGGCCGCGTCGAGCGCCGCCGTATCGCCGCCGAAGGCCGCATCGACCGCGTCGTCCATCCCCTGGGCCGAGGCGTCCGCCACGGCAGCCTCGACGTCGGCGACCCGGATCGTGCCGCCGCCATGCGCGTAGAGGATGAGCTTCTCGATCTCGGACCGGCTCGCCAGCCGGTCGGCGCCGAGGAGCGAGGCGAGGAGCGCCTTGGCGTCGGCCTCGATGGCGAGACCGGCCGCAGCCACCTCCGCGTCGATGAGGCCCGCGAGCTCGCGCTCGCCGTCCGGATAGCAGGCGATGGCGGCGGCCTTCCTGGCCCGTTCGACGAGCTTGCGCAAGGGAGCGTCGGGCTTCAGTGCGCCGGCTTCGATCACCAGCGGACAGGGGCTCGAGGCCTCGAGATAGCGTTCGACCGCCGCCGCCATGGTGCGGGCGCCCCCATCGGCCAGGATGGCACGCCGGCCGCCGAAGAGCGGCACGGTCTGCGCCTCGTCGAGGAGGCGCGTCGGCTCGCGCGCGACGTCGTCCGCACCGAGCCGCACGAGCTGGAACGGGTCGCCGGGATCGTCGACGAGAGCCTTGACGAGGCGCCGCACGCGCTCGCTGACCAGCCCGACGTCGCTGCCGTAGACCAGGAAGGCCGAATAGCTGGCGACGTCACGGGTGAGAAGGCGCTCGGCCTCCGAGCTCTTGATCGCCACCATGGCGAGGCCCCTCCGGCCCCGATCACCCGGTCACTGCACGTCGCTGTCGTTCGTCGTCACGTGCGGCGGCGCCGCGGCCGAGAGCGCATTGGTGCCGGCGTCGTTCTCGCTGCTGCCCTGTGGCGGGCGCGCCAGGGCGGCGGCCACGCGGGTGGTGAGCTGGTCGGCCAGCGTCCTAGCGTCGCGGATCTCCGCATCGTGGGAGGCGGCGATATTGGCGTAGCGCTGCTCCGAGCGGTCGTAGGAGGCCGAGCTCGTCACCGTGCCGGCGGCGATCGGCCGTTCGGAATCGACCGGCAGCAGCTTCCAATCGACGTTGGTGATGACGGTGCCGCTGACCGGCCGCTGGGTCGTGGTGTCGACGAGGGCGGTCTGCACGTACTCGTGCGTCGTCAGGACGAGCCGGTATTTCGGCGCGACGCTCTCTCCCGTGCCGTTGAGGTTGGTGATCAGCTGGTCGTGCAGGTAGTGGCCGAGCCGATCCGGCACCGGTTCCACCTTGATGGCCCGCAGCTCGGCACCGAGGTTGCCGCCGAGGCTCGAATACATCGGCTGCAGGCATCCGCCGAGCCCCAGCAGCATGAGGCCGAGGAGCGAAGCCCGGAGCATCGCCGGGCGGGCTTTAGACGACGACATTGACGATCCTCGACGGCACCACGATGACCTTCCTGACCGGCCGCGCCTCGAGCACCTTGAGCACGCTGTCGTTCTGCAGCACGATCTTCTCGATGTCGTGAACCGTAGCGTCGCGCGCCACCGTGATCTCGGCCCGGCGGCGCCCGTTGATCTGCACCGGCAGCGTGATCGTGTCCTCGACGACGAGCGCCCGGTCGGCCGTGGGCCAGGGCGCCGCGGAAACGATCCCGGCGTGGCCGAGCGTCGACCAGCAGCTCTCGGCGAGATGCGGCATGAAGGGCGCGAAGATCTGCACCAGGATCGCGGCCGCTTCATGGAAGGCGCGGGCCAGGGGGCTCGCCGCCGGAACCGGCGCCTCGACCCCGCCGAGCGCCGCCGAGAGCGCGTTGGCCAGCTCGTGCACGTGTGCGACGCAGCGGTTGAAGCGCAGCCGCTCGACATCCTCCTCGACGGCGATCAGCGCTCTGTGGGCGGCCTTGCGAACCGAACGTGCCGCGAGGGTCTCGACGGACGGGTCTCCGGTCTCGTCCCTCGGGCCGCCGTTGTCGCCGCCGGCCGCAATGGTGGCGAGCTCGCCGACGAGACGCCACAGCCGCTGCACGAACTTGCCCGCCGCCTGCACCCCTTCCTCGGTCCAGATCACGTCGCGCTCGGGCGGGCTGTCCGACAGCATGAACCAGCGCGCCGTATCGGCCCCGTATGTCTCGATGATGTCGTCCGGGTCGACGGTATTGCGCTTCGACTTCGACATCTTCTCGATCGCGCCGATCTCGACGCGCTGGCCGCTCGACGCGAGGACCGCATGACGCTCCGCGCCCGCACCCTCGATGCGGATCTCCTCCGGCGACAGCCAGGCCCCGTCCGGCGACCGGTAGGTCTCGTGCACCACCATGCCCTGCGTGAACAGGCCGGCGAAGGGCTCGTCGATGTCGAGCCAGCCGGTCTTCTTCATGGCGCGGGTGAAGAAGCGCGAATAGAGCAGGTGCAGGATCGCGTGCTCGATGCCGCCGATATATTGATCGACGGGCAGGAACCGGTTGGCGATCTTGGGATCGGTCGGCGCCTCGGCGATCCACGGATCGGTGAAGCGGGCGAAATACCAGGACGAGTCGACGAACGTGTCCATCGTGTCGGTCTCGCGCCGCGCCTCGGCGCCGCATTGCGGGCACGCGACATGCGTCCAGGTCGGATGCCGGTCGAGCGGGTTGCCGGGCTCCTCGAAGCTGACGTCCTCGGGCAGCGTCACGGGCAGGTCGGCGCGCGGCACCTGGACCGTGCCGCAGGCGGCGCAATGGATGACGGGGATCGGACAGCCCCAGTAGCGCTGGCGCGAGATGCCCCAGTCGCGCAGCTTGTAGTTGACCTGCCGTTCGGCCTGCGGCGCACCGGCGAGATCGGCGGCCTCGAGCCGCGCCGCCACGGCCTCCTTGGCCTCGGGCACCGTCATCCCGTCGAGGAAGCGGGAATTGATCAGCCGGCCATCCTCGACGAAGGCCTCGGCGCCGATCGTGAAGCTCTCCGGGTCGGCTCCCGGCGGGCAGACCACCGGGACGACGGGCAGGCCCTTGAGCCTCGCGAAGTCCAGGTCGCGCTGGTCATGCGCCGGGCAGCCGAAGATGGCGCCGGTGCCGTAATCCATCAGGATGAAATTGGCGACGAAGACCGGCAGCTCCCACGACGGGTCGAGGGGATGGCGCGCCCGGATGCCGGTGTCGACGCCCTTCTTCTCAGCCGTCTCCAGCGCCGCGACCGAGGTGCCCATGCGGCGACATTCCTCGATGAAGGCCTGCAACGCCGGGCGGTTTGCCGCCGCGCTCGACGCCAGCGGATGATCGGGCGCGACCGCGAGGAAGCTCGCCCCGAACAGCGTGTCGGGACGGGTCGTATAGGCGCGCAGCTCCGTCTCCCCGGCAGGCGTCGTCGCGGGATCGAGCGCCCAGCGGATGGTCAGCCCCTCCGAGCGGCCGATCCAGTTGCGCTGCATCAGCCGCACCTTCTCGGGCCACTCGTCGAGGCCATCAAGGGCGGTGAGCAGCTCCTCGGCGAAATCGGTGATCTTGAAGAACCACTGCACGAGCTCGCGCTGCTCGACGAGCGCGCCCGAGCGCCAGCCGCGCACGTCGATCACCTGCTCGTTGGCCAGCACCGTATGATCGGCCGGGTCCCAATTGACCTTGGATTTCTTGCGCGTCACGAGGCCCGCGTCGAGGAAATCCAGGAACATGCGCTGCTGGTGCCTGTAGTAATCGGGATCGCAGGTCGCGACCTCGCGGCGCCAGTCGAGCGACAGGCCCATGCGCTTGAGCTGAGCCCGCATGTTGGCGATGTTGGCATAGGTCCAGGCGGCCGGATGCGTCTTGTTCTGCATCGCGGCATTCTCGGCCGGCATGCCGAAGGCGTCCCAGCCCATCGGATGGATGACGTTGAAGCCGCGGGCGCGCCGGTAGCGGGCCACGACGTCGCCCATCGCATAGTTCCGCACGTGGCCCATGTGGATGCGGCCCGACGGATAGGGGAACATTTCGAGGACGTAATATTTCCGGCGCGGGTCGTCGTTGGAGGCCTCGAAGGTTCCGGCCTCGTCCCAGACCGCCTGCCAATGGCGTTCGGCCTCGCTTGCGTGATAACGATCGGTGAACATGTCCTGCCGGGCTGCGTCGGATCCGCCTCGAACCGAATTCGGCGGCAGTGAGCATGAAAAGCGTTAAGGGGTCAATTACGCTGCGCGCAACCGGGAGACCGCGAGCGCCTTTTCCGGTCCGCCCGCCGCCGGCTCCCACAACGCCTGCCTTACGATCCCGTTTCCGCGCGATCGCTAATTGCGTCGGTCTTGCGCAGGACGAGCAATCATTGCCAAACTAACGAGCGCTGGATACACGAGAAATGTTATCTCACTGCGTCGCCTTCGCCGGAAGAGGCTGAATGGTAGCGAGAAGAGACTTGTGGGGTAATCTCCTCCCGATCGTCCGGGACCACCGCGACAAGCAGCAATAGGACCGGTCATGAGGTCAACAAAGATGGCGGGGCTTTAAAGTTGATCCGCCTCTCCCCTAATACAATCTGGGGATTGCAGAAAAGCAATAGCCTTAAACGCATGCCCGGGCTCATATTGTATATATGAGGCACCCTTATCCTCGATCATTGGAGTCGCAAGATCGTCGTTATACCAAGTGAGCGCCTGACCCTTTTTATCTTTTCTTTTCTTTTTCTCAAAAATATCACGATATCGGCGAGGCGATATACCAATAAACGGCTCAAATAGAACTTTCCCGGTACTCTCCACATCGAACGTGATCGAATCGCCGTGCAATTGCTTGGAATAACTTTTAGGGTACGGTTCTAAAAACACTACCCGCGTTACCCCGGCTGCTACGATGTGTTTCGCACACATGTGGCATGGAAACGTCGTACAGAACAACGTCGCATTCTGCGTCGACCGTCCGTTCCTTGCGGCATCAGATATGGCAGACATCTCCGCATGAATAACTCGCGCAAATTCAATAATGTCCATTATCTTGCATTCTTTTAGATCGTCAATTGATAAAATTGATTCGATCTGTGCTTGCGTATCGCCCTTGTTCAGAAGGTTCTGAGATATAAATCCATGTCTAGTCATTCTATCTAAAAAATCATGTAATAATACGTTTCTTTGTTCTTGATTCGAATCTCGTCCGATCTCTACGTCTCTAAATATATGCGGCTCTTCATCGATCCAATATGTGCCGCCAGGTGCTTTAGGGACCTCATTACATCCCAATGATATCACCTCGCCCAATTTTGAAAAAATAGCAGCCCCTACTTGCCGAGAAAGATCT
>DATBEH010000049.1:0-5875 GCA_036276175.1 Lichenihabitans sp. | reverse complement strand
GCTCCTGCTGCGTCGCTACTACATCGATTACGGCCGCCATTCGGCGCTCGCCATCGTGTCGCATTGGGCGCCGGCGTCGTGCGGCGCTCCCGTCGTGAGCCGCAGCCGCGGCGCGAGGCACGCCACGCCCGCCGATCGCCTCGCCGTCCACGGCATCGGCGGCACGCTGCGCGCCCGCTTCCTGGCCCATCGCGGCCGTCGGGTCGCAGGTCGCCGGCGCGTGCGGATGCAGGCCTCCGTCATCCCGGACCGGCTGATCGCCCTGCCCGCCCCGGCGCCGGCGATCGCGGTCGGCCTCGGCGAAACGCCGGTCAAGCTTTCGTCGACGCCGCTGTCCCTGCCGCTGAGCGCGCTCGCCGCGCCTCCGGAGCCCGGCAGGGCGTTCGCCTGCTCGGGTGACACGGCCCGGATCCAGGCCTATGCGGCGCGCGCCGCGGCGGGAATCGCGCCGCGCCCGACCGACGACCTGAAGCTGTTCGACGCGGCCGGCCGGCCAACGGGCAATCTCGCGCGTCTCATGCGCAACATGGCGGCGGTGGAGATCGGCCCCCTCGGGGCCAGCCGTTCGCTGATCGAGGCCGCGGTCGAGCGCGCCACGGCGCTGGCCGAGCGGACGGGCGGCGGCGAGGCGGCCCGATAGGCGGGACCAGCTTTTGCAAGTCGCACGCCGTCTGGCGCCGGCGGCGCGGCATCGCGCCTCACGGCGCAAGGCTGGCGGCGGAGACGTCGGTCTCGGCCGCAAGGCCGCGATGGACGGCGTCGAAACCCGCCGTCACCCGCACCCGGCCCGGTGCGATCCGCCACACGTGTCCCGCTTCATCGAAACGCGCCAGCAGTCGCGGGTCGACCCCAAACGTGACCCTTCGCTCCTCTCCTGGCGCGAGCTCCACGCGTTCGAAACCACCGAGGCGGATCGGAAAACCAGGATCGCCGGGCCGCTCGACATAGGCCTGGGGAACGGCGGCGCCGGCGCGCCCGCCGGCATTGCGCACCGTGAGGCCGACGGTCAGCCGCCCGTCCTTCATGCCGGCCGACAGGTCGCGAAGGCCGAAGGACGTATAGGACAGGCCGAAGCCGAACGGGAACAGCGGCGCCTGGTGTCGCGTCGCGAACCATTTGTAGCCGACCGCGGCACCCTCCGAATAATCCGCCGCATAGATCCGCCCGTAGCGGCCGCCACGTCCGACCGGGCCGCGAGGCGCGCCGTTCGGATCGCCCTGCAGCGTCGGATGCGGCAGTTGCGCCTCGCCCGCCGGCCAGGTCACCGGCAGGTGTCCGGAAGGGTTTGCCTGGGCGAAGAGGATCGACGCGACGGCGGCGCCGCCGCGCTGGCCCGGATACCAGGCCTCGAGGACGCCCCGAACCCGCGCCAGCCAGGGCATGAGCACCGGACCACCGGTCTCGAGCACGACGACGGTGCGCGGGTTGGCTCGGGCGACCGCCGCGATCAGGCCGTCCTGGCCGCCGGGCAGCGCGAGGTCAGGCGCATCGGCCGTCTCGGTCATCCATTTGTCGGCGAAGACGATGGCGACATCGGCACCGGCGGCGAGGCGGGCCGCCGCGGTGACGTCGTGGCCGTCCGCATAGCCGACCTCGGCGCCGGGCGCGTGTCGCCGGATCGCATCGAGCGGCGAGGAAGGGTCGAAGGTCAGCGTCGCGGGAAATCCATCCGGCGCCGGCTCGCTCGACGCGATGCCGCCCGTCGGCACGACCTGAGACGAGCCGCCACCGGCCAGCACGCCCCGGTCGGCGTGAGCGCCGATCACCGCGATGCGCGGCAGGGTCGGCGGCAGGGGCAGGACGCCGTCGTTCTTGAGCAGGACCGAGCCGGCCTCGGCGATCCGCTGCGCCACGGCGGCGGCGGGCGCGGGATCGAACGCGCCGGGACGCGGCGGATCGTCATAGATCCCGGCCGCGAAGACCGAACGCAGGATGCGCCGTACCATGTCGTCGAGCCGTGCCGCGGGCACCTCGCCGCGCGCCACGGCCTCGGCCAAGGGGACGGCGAAGAAGTCCTGCGTGTCGAGCTGGTCGCCCGACTCCTGGTCGAGCCCGGCAAGCGCCGAGGCGACGGTCGAGTGGACCGCGCCCCAATCCGACATGACGTAGCCCGGATAGTGCCAGTCCGTCTTCAGCACGCGGTTCAGGAGCCAGTCGTTCTCGCACGCATAGGCGCCGTCGACCTGGTTGTAGGCGCACATGACGCTGCCCGGCCGGCCGCGCTCGATGGCGAGCTCGAAGGCGAAGAGATCCGACTCGCGCATGGCCGCCCGCTCGATGCGCGCATCGAGCACGACCCGGTCAGTCTCCTGGTCGTTCAGCACGAAATGCTTCACGGTCGAGATGATCCGGTTGCCCTGCGCCCCGGCGACCGCCGCCCCGGCCAGCGTTCCGGTGAGCAGCGGGTCCTCCGAGACATACTCGAAATCGCGACCGCCGCGCGGGTCGCGGATGATGTTGGCGGTGCCCCCGAGCAGCACGTCGAAGCCCTTGGCGCGGGCCTCGGCACCGACCGCCCGCCCCTGCTCGACGGCGAGCGCCGGGTCGAAGGTCGAGCCCAGCGCCAGGTTCGACGGCATGGCGGTCGCGGTGTCGCCGGGGCGGATATCGCCCGGATCGCCGACGCCAAGCTCGGCGTCGGTCTCCTGCAGGGGCGGGATGCCGAGGCGCGGGACGCCGGGCACGAAGCCGGCCGATCCGACCGCGCCCGCGGGCTTGGGCGCGCCGCCCCACGGCGCGCCGAGGCCGCCGTGCACGAGGCCGATCTTCTCCGCCGGGGTCATCGCCGCGACCGCGAGAACGGCGCGCCGGTCGGGAGGGAGCATCGGGTCGTCCCACGGGTGCGCCGGCGCCGAGCCCGCCAGGGCCGCATTTGCCAGCGCAGAGGCCGCGAAATACGCGAGAGCGAGGATGAGTCCGATCCGCATGACGAAGACTCAACGCCGCCTCGCCGAGGCGGTTCAGGTCAGCTCGAAGACCGGCATGCGATCGCCGATGCCGCGCAGGCTGCGCGTCTGGCGCCGGGCATCGACGTTGTTGGCGGCCAGAAGGCCGGCCGAATCGGCATGGCGAAGGATCGCCTCGCTGGCGAAGATCGAATCGGCGGTGGCGAGCTCCTGCACGCGCGAGGCGATGTTGACCGTCTGGCCGAAATAATCCTGCCGGTCGTTGAGGCTGACGGCGAGGCACGGTCCCTCGTGCAGCCCGATCTTCAGGATCAGGTCTTCGGCCTCGCGCCGCTCGTTCATCTGCCGCATGGATTGGCGCATGCGCAGCGCGGCGGAAAGCGCCCGGTCGGGGGTCGGAAAGGTCGCCATCACGGCATCTCCGATCGTCTTGACCACGGCCCCGCTCTCGGAGGCGACGATCTCGTTCAGGATGCGGAAATGCGCCCGCACCAGATCATAGGCGACGAGGTCGCCGACCCGCTCGTAGAGCTCGGTCGATCCCTTGAGGTCGGTGAACAGGAAGGTGAGGCTCATGATCTTGAGCCGCTGGTCGATGTCGAGCGTATCGGTCCGGTAGATGTCGCGGAAGGTCTGGTTGCTGAGCAGCCGCTTGGCGGTCAGGTAGGGGCGGCTCTTGCCCAGCAGATCGGCGAGCGCGTCGCCCTGGATGAAGACCCCCGGCAGGACCCGCTGCTTGGAGCGGTTGTCGAGCGACAGCCGCAGCGGTCCCGGGCGGAACGCGGAGTGGCCGACGGTGGTCGGAACGCTGTCGAAGACCATGGCGAGATCCTGCCGCTCGCGCGTCGGCTCGCCCGCGATCTCGACATGGTTGGCCGTGTGGGTGACGGCGTCGAACACGATGACGGGCGCGCTCGGCAGCTGCAGCGCCAGGATCATCCGCTCGCCGGCCTCGAGCTCGGCCGTCTCCAGCATGGCCTTTGCGGCATGCTCCTCGAAGCCGTCGAGCGCGGGCAGCGCGACGCCGGAGCTGAAGAAGATCTGGCGCTGGTAGTCCCAGAAGCCGAGGCTCCCCGGGTCGTGCGCGGCGATGCGCCGGACGCGCGGGCTGACCGTGAAGCTGACCTCCACCGTGTCGTCGAGCACCGCCTCGCTATCGAGCGCGCAGAAGGCGCAGCGATAGGCCTCCTGGCGCACGCTCTTGAGCGTCGCATTGGCGTCGAGCACGCCCCGGCAGCTCGGGCAGACGATGTTCCAGGACATCTCGAAAAGCCCGAGCCGCGAGGCATGCAGAAGGGCGGCGATCACCGTGTCGGGGTCGAGTCCGCACCTCGAGGCCAGCGCCAGCGCGTTGAGCCGTGCCAGCTCTTCCTCCGCGCCGTCGCGCACCAGATCGGCGATGACGCGTACCGCCTCGGCGTCCGCCGAACGGCGCAAAGCGTCGAACAGGGCATCGGTGTCTTGCATGGACCAAACATAGAACGTTCGGTGCCGCGATGCACGCCCCGGATGGGATCGCTGCCGTGGTCCGCCCGGGCGGACCACGGCTTCTGGACCACCCGCAAAGCTGCTATCGATGCCCGATGCAGAGCGACTCGCATCCCGGCACCATCGAAGCGCGCCTCGCCGCGGTGCGCGAAAGGATCGCGCAGGCCGCACGCGACAGCGGCCGCGACCCCGCGTCGGTGACGCTGGTGGCGGTGTCGAAGACCTTTCCGGCCGAGGCCCTCGCGCCGGCGCTCGCGGCCGGGCAGCGGATCTTCGGCGAGAACCGCGTGCAGGAGGCCAAGGCCAAATGGCCGGGCTTGCGGGCGCTTTTCCCCGGCCTCGAGCTGCATCTGATCGGCCCGCTGCAGTCGAACAAGGCGCGCGAGGCGGTGGAACTCTTCGACGTGATCGAGACGATCGACCGGCCGAAGATCGCCGAGGCGCTGGCGGCCGAGATCGCCCGGGCCGGCAAGCCGATGACACTCTTCGTCGAGGTCAATACCGGCGCGGAGCCGCAGAAGGCCGGCGTCCTGCCGGGCGAGGCCGACGCCTTCATCCGCCGCTGCCGCGACGCGCTCGGCCTCACCATCGCGGGGCTGATGTGCATCCCGCCGGCCGACGAGCAGGCCTCGCCGCATTTCGCCCTGCTCAACACGATCGCGGCGCGCAACGGGATCGCGCGCCTGTCGATGGGCATGAGCGCCGACTATCCGCTCGCCATCCAGCTCGGCGCCACCCATGTGCGGGTGGGCAGCGCGATCTTCGGGGAACGGCCGAAGCCGGGCGGACCGGGATAGCCGCCGGCGGGTGATGCCAATCCGATGCGCGAGACTGGATTGGCGGTCGGTCGTGGCGGAGACCCGATGGACGCATTGGGTGGATGGCGGACATTGACGGCCCGCCTATGGTCAGCGTGTCAGTACGAGGTGGGTCGCCAGCTCCGTCGGGACCGTCTCCGTCACCCGATAGCCGAGGCCCGGCAGGTCGAGGCCCGCGAACAGGGGCTCGCCCCGGCCCAGAACGATGGGCGACACCGCCAGGTGCATTTCGTCGATCGCGCCGGCGCGCAGGTATTGGCGGATCGTCGAGGCGCCGCCGCCGATCTTCACGTCGAGGTCGCCCGCCGCGGCCTTGGCCAGGGCGAGCGCCGCCTCGATCCCCTCGGTGACGAAATGGAAGGTCGTCCCGCCCTCCATCACGATGGGAGCCCGGGCGTGGTGGGTGAGGATGAAGGTCGGCGCGTGATACGGCGGGTCGTCGCCCCACCAGCCCTTCCAGTCCGCCCCGCCCCAATCATTGCCGGCCGGCCCGAACATGTTCCGGCCGAGGATGAAGGCGCCGAAACCTTTCATCGCCGCGTCGGCGAAGCGATCGTCGGTCCCCCCTTCCTTCCCGATCATCGATCGAAAGGCGCGGGTGGGATAGAACCAGCTGTGCAACTCCGGGCCACCCTTGCCCAGCGGATGCTCGAGGCTTTGATC